>NZ_CP009505.1:1203276-1804914 GCF_000970045.1 Methanosarcina sp. MTP4 | reverse complement strand
CGCCAGGACTCGATATCCGCGAAATAAGCCAGGTTGCCGAGCGTATAAGCCCTAACTTCCTGTCCCTTTTCCTGGCGCTGGGCTCAGGGCTCGCCGGCAGCATCAGCATTATGCGGGGTTCGGGGTCTACCCTTGTAGGGGTAGCAATTGCAGTGGCTCTTATCCCCCCGGCAGCAACATCGGGGCTCGGACTCGCCTGGGGACTCTACGGTATGGCGACGACAGCGGCTGTGTTGGTGCTCGTAAACCTGCTTGTCATCAACATATCTGCCCTCATTATGTTCTGGCTTTCAGGCTTTCGCCCTGCTGAGGAAGGGGACGTTGGTCGTGCCCGCGCCGCGGTGATCTCGCGTGCGGCACTGCTCGGCATTGCGATTGCCTTCCTCTCCATAGTTCTCGCTCTTGTCACTTATGCCACCTTCCAGACCGCTCTGGTTGAACAGCAGGTTGAACAGGAGCTAAATGATATGTTTGAGGAACCCGAATATGTAGAAGCGGGGATTATACGGGGTGAAAATATAGAGATCAACTATGAACCTGCAGACCTCCTGTTAGATAATCCGGTAAGTGTGGGTTTGTTCGTGGGGTATCAAGCCGGGCACGAAATTCCTCCGGATATTGCCAGAATAGCTGACGACCGATTGAAAAAGGCAACCGGCAAAGACGTTGAAGTCACTGTCGGTTTCGTCGTGGCTCAGCAGACCGCCAGATAAGCTTGTAGCTTTAGCTGTAGGGTCAGCCGGTTCCTGGAATACCCGGGATCCGGCTTGCCTTACGGCAGTTTCCCGCTTCGCAAAAGTATCCAAAGGGAAAAATTCCTTCGATGAATAGAGTTTTTCCCGGAAAGAGTAACGTAAACCCGGAAAAAAGTCGAAAACCATGAAATAGCATAGATATAACTAAAATTGAAATAAATGACACCAAGTAATACAAAAATAAACAAAAGTATTAAATACTAATTGGTCGTACAGATATATGCTCTACCTGGTACAGACACAAATCCCCCTATACGCCTCCTGGATTTGTCGAAAGCACCGGAGTTCTGTTTTTGCCCCTGCCTGTGGAAAAGAGCAGGCGGGGGCAGAAGGTGCAAAAAAGGAGCATATGCCTGTAACTGACCTGCCACTGCCTGTAACTGACTACCAGCGCCGGCAATTGACCTGTAACTGACATGCTACTGCCTGTAAACAGCTACCAGAACCATCTTTTTTTCCAGATTTTAATTTTCAGGCAACCTAAAGTAACCAATCATCGTCCCGATTGATCGCAGCACCCAGCCACAAAAAATCATAAAATAGAGTTTCCGAAAAACGAAAAATACGTGAAAAAATATATAATAGCCGCTCCTACACTATATAAATAGAGATAGTGTTATCCGTAAAAAGTAAGGTGATGTGATGAAAAAAATAGCACTGGGACTTTCTCTTGTCCTTATGATTCTCGTTAGCGGCTGCATTACCCTGTCAGTAGATTCGAAGGTAAATAAGGAAGGGGAAATCACTCAATATCACATGATAATAGACACGAACTCTTACGTATATTCGATACTGAACTCGGAGGCTTCCGAGGGAGGGGAAACCCTGAGAGAGAACGTAATTTCTGAGGGTGGAGAATATGAAGAAATATGGGACGGGGACGACGTCAAAATAATCATAAAAGGCCTGCCCCCTGAAAATGCATACACTGAAAAAAGCGGGGAATTCCTGATATACAGGGACCCTATAGGGAATTCTGCCTCAGATTATCAGAATGACGCCGAAGACCCCTTCGGGATGAGGGATGCCATGGATTCCGCTATAAAAATCCATTATTACCTGGAAATGCCGGGGGAAATCGTTGATTCAAATGCCGACTTCGTTGACGGGAACAAAGCCGAGTGGCACATGGTCACTTTAAGCTCGATAAGGGATGTCCATGCCAAATCCGAAATACCTTCCCTGCCGGGCATTGAACTTTTCGGCGCTGTTATCATGCTCCTGTTAACTACCTTATTTGTGAGAAGCGAATAACCTGAACAGCGAAAAAAGAATTTCAAATATTTTCCTGCGCCCACATTTCAGGGAGCAGGGGTCTCATTTTCCGAAATAAGGCGACCCGATTTGCCGGCATAAAAAAATAGCCAGGCAAGGTTTCTTTTGAATACGTAAAAAAATTCCGGCACCCTGGCAGTTACATATCGACCTTTATTTTGCAAAGGTATTGAAAAAAAAACCTGGGTCAGGTTATATAATATTCTAGATATATTAGTAAAGAGGACTCGACGAAGTCCAACAAAAATCATTGCACAACTTGAGGGTATAAAAAACATAAGTATGGAGGGGATAAAATGGGGCTTTCACTTACCAATCTGACTGTACTCTCCGAGACAAAGCGGAACCTGCTCTTATTATTGAGGGGCAAACCTGGAGACATTGAAGAAATCAAAGACCTGCTTTCCCTGAGCAAAGCCTCTGCCCTGGCCCATGTCAGAAAACTGGAGAAAGCCGGTCTCCTTATTGAGGAGGAGGGGATTTTCAGGCTTTCGGATATGGGAGAAATACTGGCCGAAAACCTGAAGGAGCTGTTTGATGTCCTGGATTTCTTCGAGCAAAACATGGACTACTGGAAAAACCATGACCTGAATCCCATACCCTCCTGCCTCCTAAATACAATCAATAAGCTGGGAAGCTGTGAGCTTATCGAACCCGATGCAGCATACATGTTTGATATTCCGCAGGCATTTCGGGAACATATCCGAAACTCTAAAGAAGTACTGGCATTTCTTTCCTATTTCCATCCGGATACGCCCTCTTTCTACGCTCGTCTTGCCGAAAAGGACGTTGACCTTTCCCTCTGTATGACCCGGGATATCTTTGAAAGGTACCTCAGTGACTTTCCCGGGGAGATAAAAAGAATACTTGCCGCCCAAAACTCAAGACTCCTAATCTGCCACGAAAATTCAGCCATGCCCGAAGTTGTGGCAACCGACTGTTTCATGGCAATCAGGCTCAATGAACACGACGGAAGGCTAAGAAACCGGCTCATGATTAGCCATGAAGCAGAAGCTTTGGAGTGGGGAAGAGAACTGTATGACCATTACGAAAATATGTCAGAGGAAGTAGCCCCGTTTCTCCTGAAAAAGTGAACGAACGCCCTTTCATCTATCCTCTCAACCAACTATCCTCTCAACCAACTATCCTCTCAACCAACTATCCTCTCAACCAACTATCCTCTCAACCAACTATCCTCTCAACCAACTATCCTCTCAACCAACTATCCTCTCAACCAACTATCCTCTCAACTGATTATTCATTCAGCCGCTTCACAATTCCTTTGCTACCCTGAAGCCGAGGCTGTTGAAGCGCCGGTCCTGTGCTGCGAAAAGCCTCTCAGCCGACCTGCAGCAGCCGGCGTTTCCGTTCCATCCCCCGCCCCGCCTGACCCTGACAGGCTTTGATACGGCTGCAGAAAGAGGAGTTTCCCAGGCCTTTCCGTCCTGGGGAGCGCCTTTGTAGCTGATGTGGTACTCGTCCCGCACCCATTCCCCGACATTTCCGTACATGTCGTAAAAACCCCAGGGGTTGGGCTTTTTCAGGCCTACGGGGTGAGTCCTGAGCCCGGAATTTTTAAGGAACCAGGCGTATTCATAAAGTTCCGGGGCCTCTTCCCCAAAGGAGTAGCCTGTCGTGGTTCCGGCCCTTGCTGCGCATTCCCATTCGGCTTCGGTAGGAAGGCGGTAGCTGCATGTGTTTTCCATTCCGTTCAGTTTCTTCAGAAATTCCTGCACCTCTTCCCAGGAGATACTTTCAACAGGGAGTCTCTCTCCCTTAAAAAATGAAGGGTTATTTCCCATGATTCTCTGCCACTGGGCCTGGGTGACCGGGTATTTGCCCAGGTAAAAGGGCCTTTCGAGCTTCACCCTGTGCACGGGGCTCTCCCAGAGCTTCCTGCGCTTTTCCCGGATTGGGGAACCCATGTCAAATTCTCCCGGAGGGACCAGGATGAATTCCATTTCGGAAGAGTTGATAATAGTTTCAGGCCAGTTTTTGTCCGTGTTCAGAGTACTCACCATAGCAGCTTTCAATGCAGCAATTTTCACCGCAGCATTTCCTGGTAGCGGCTGAAATATGGAAGAAGACAGAGGAAGATGAAGTAAACATGAAGTAAACGTGAAGTAAACGTGAAGTAAACGTGAAGTAAACGTGAAGTAAACGTGAAGTAAATGTAGGGGAACTATGTTAAAGTTCCTTATTTCGTTTACTTATTATAGTTTCTTGTCCCTTTTTTTGTATTATTGCAAATAGAACTTTGTTTCCTGCATCGCGAGTCTTGACGATTGTGTCTTTATTTTCCACACCCCCCTTAAACACCCAAACATATAAAAAATAATAAATATGAATAGACGGATAGTTAATGGGGGGAACGAGAAAGTTTTTTAAATAGAAACAAACAAGAAGGCAGGTGCCCGAAAAGTGAGAACAAATGACACAGCCTCTGATTGACCTTGCCCTCCTTTCCGAGAAGAGGAAAGACCTTCTCCTTCTCCTGAAAGAAGGCCCGAAAAATATCGATGAAATCAAGGAGTCACTTAGCGTCAACGCCGCTTCGATACAGCCCCATATTAAAAGAATGAAAAATGCCAATCTGATAATCGAAAAAAACAGGTCATACAGGTTATCGGAAATCGGGGAAATAATAGTTGAAAACATGCAGCATCTCCTGAGTACACTGGGAGTTCTGGAAGAGCATATTGATTACTGGGTAAGCCACGACCTGAGCCCGATCCCTGACTTCCTGCTGGACAGGATTGAAGAACTGGGCAGGTATGAGATCCTGGAACCCAATGCAGAGCACATGTTTGAGACCCCGGACCTGTTCCTGGAAAATATAAAGAGTTCAAAAAAAATCTGCACCTTCGTTTCTTACTTCCATCCCGAATCCCCCGAACTCTATGCAAGCCTTGTGGAGAAATATGCGGAACTGACCCTTTGCATGACGGAAATCGTTGCAGAACGCCTGTTTAAGGATTTTCCGCAAGAAGCCGGAAAGCTGGCAGGGATGGAAAATTCAAAGCTCCTTATCTGCCGCAAGCCGGTAAAATTGCCCTCCATAGTCGTGACAGACCGGTTCATGACCCTCAAGCTTATGGAAAATGACGGAAAATTAAGGGACCAGATACTCCTGTGCTTCGAGGAAGAGGCTTTAAGGTGGGGAAAGGAACTTTTCACCCACTACATGGAAATTTCGGAACCGCTGGACGAAAAAGAATTAATGTCAAAAACTTCGGGCTGAAGCAACCGAATTTCCTGCCAATCCTTTCTGAATTTTCAGCCTTCGGAGTCCGTATCCCTCTCAAAATGGCTGCAGTAAACCAGCTGGATCTTTAGCCCCTCAGCATCCGTGTCCGGTTCAGGAGGCACATACTCAAACCCATACCTGTGCCCTATTTTTGCCGTGAAGGCCGCTACAAGAGCATCCAGAATATCATCTTTTGCAAGGTCTTTTCGCCTGTACCTTGAAAGGGCAGTTTCGATAATCTCATCAACAGGTACCTCATAAAAAGGTACCTCACCCGAAAAAGTTTTATCAGCTAAAGGCCCGATATTTTTCAGGGTCTTCTCGATCTTTTTCAGGACCTCCTTTCTCTCAAGAAAACCCTCTTCTTTCTTCTTCGAATACTTCATAGGCCGGCCGGCAAAAGCCTGGAAACAGATTTCCGGCCCTGTCTCCCATATTAAGTCCCTGATGTCCACACCCTCACCCCCACTCTCATCCGCACCCGCACTCTTACCTCTACTTTCCAGGCTGCTGATAAGGAAACCGTCAACGTCCCGGATTCTGGGAAGAATGTTCCAGGCCTGTTTCGAGATGCGCTTGCCCGTAAGCTTCTCATTAATCTCACAGGCCTGCCCGTACGTTTCCGCATAAACCGCCTCCCGGCAGGGTACGGGGAAAATGCTGGACTTCCTGGCCTTCAGGATTTTCCGGGCTCCGAGGTCCGAGAGTCGCTCCCCGGTACCCCCGGCTTTCAGCCCGATGGGGATGTCGATCAGGATTAGGGGCTCATAAGCTTCATAATTGCTTTTCAGGAAGGCACAGAGAGCGGAAAACTCGGGGAAAACGCCCGGTTCCCAGCTCCATTTCTCCGAATTGCAGTTGTCCCGATCATATTCATCAGCATCCGGCTCTGCCAGAAATACGGCAAACCAGCCCGCACTGCAGCCGTCCACACCCACAAAGACCTTTTTGTTCATGCTTACAGGTTTCATAGGGGATTCCTGTTTAAAGATTTATTCAGGATTTGTGGGGCATTTTGTGGGAGACCTTGTGGGATGTGGGAGACCTTGTGGGATGTGGGAGACCTTGTGGGAGAGAAATAATTAATTACCAGTACAAACGTATTCGGGAATCATATCAGATCAGGAAAAAACCCGGAAAGGGGAGGTAAAATGTGAATCTCTGGTTACTCAAAGCCGCAGGCACGTTAGAAGACGAAGAAGCGATGTTGGAAAACAACGTGATAACCATAGGGTGGTCCGAATTTCCGGATTTATCACGTACCGAAAATAAAGCACAGGTAAAACAGGTAATGCTTGAAAAATACCCCGGAATGCAGGAAGAACGCTGCGAAACATGGGCAGGGGAAATAAACACCTTCATAAAAGAGCTCAGGCTGGGGGATTTTGTAGCCGTCCCGCTCAAGACCCGGAACGAAGTGATTGTCGGGAAGGTTAGCGGAGACTACGAGTACAGGGAAGTCAGCCCCTTTATGAGCCATGTCCGGAATGTAAGGTGGCTGAAAACGCTTCTGAAAGGGGACTTCGAAGAAGAATACGACGTTGACCTGAACTCCCCCGAAACCCTCCTCCGGGTCAGGGCCAGCAAGGAAAAGATTGCCGGCTTCATGGAAATAAAAAGCCTCGGGACCCTTCACTACGAACTCGCCCTTGTCCTCGAAGACCTTGAATTATTGAGGGAGCAGCTGCAGGAGCTTTTGGTCCGGCTGCTGGAAACGGATGACCTTTCCAAAGCAAAACTGATCGCGACAGAGATGGAAAAACTGCTGAGGGAGAAAACAATAGGTTGAAGTAAAAAAGAAAAAAGTTGAGTTGATTTCTCAATTTTTTAATCAAAAAATAAAGAAATCAAAAAAATTAAAAAATTTAAGAAATAAGGTCCTCAAGCTCGAGCTCGAAACCGACAACGGCATAACCGAGTTCGAAGTTGGTTATGACCTCGGGGTGGAATTCCCCGAAAACTCCTATCTTTTTGCCTTTGACATAGACATCAGCTCTTCTGCCTTCCAGGAAAGCCGGGTCTTCGGACTCTTTTACTTCGTACTCAAGCATCAGTTCCCGCATGAGGGCGTCCACGACCTCGTAGATTTCCGTGAAGTTCGCCTGTGGGTGGATAGAGACGGCTGCCACGTGCTGCCCGGTTTTTTCGTTGACCACGACTTCTCCGACCTCAAAGATCTTTTGAGGAAGTTCCCGGTGCTGGTTCAGAGAGAGGATTTCTATTAGGTTCGGGAGCAGGGTTGTCCTGACCAGGGTCTGATCTTCGCTGATGGGATGGAGGACATAGGTCACATCATCGGTCTTTGGCCTGCGCATGTTTTCGAAGTGGATTTTTTCACTGGTTAGGGTGAAAGGCATAACCTCGTAGTAACCAAGCCCCACAATGATCTCGTTCAATGCGGAACGCATGAGGGATATGGGATGGGATTTTCCAACGGTGTAAGTCTCAGGGACCTTGATCTCTATGTTGCCGTAGCCGAAACCAACTGCTATATCCTCGATAAGGTCGAAGTTGTGCAAGATATCAGCCCTGTAAGCGGGGACCTTTACCTCGATCGTTTCGTCGTCCAGGGCTTTTGCCCCGCAGCGCATCTTCTCAAGCTGCTTTACGATCTCTTCCACGGAAAAGTCCATGCCAATAAGGGAGTTTACCTCACTTCGGGTAAGGGTCCTGACTTCGGGGGAGAGGTCCGGGAGGACCATTTCTTCGCCATCAGGCCGGATGACCCTGACAAACTCGACCTGTCCGCCGCGCTCGGCAAGGGCTGTGACCACGATGTTAAGGGCCGTGTAGACGGCTTCCCCAAGCCCTGTTACGTCGATGAAAAGCTCGGTTGTGGCTTCGGTCACGCTGGTGAGGGTCCCATTAATGATGGGTGGGAAGGAAAGGACATTGTCCTCGGAGTCAAAGATGATGGGGTATTTTTCAAAGTCCCTTACGAGATGAGCAAAGCGCGTGCCTTTGGGGTGCTTTTCCAGAATCTCGGTCATGCTCATTTTTTCGGTGTAATCCAGGGGCACGAACTCGAAACCCGGCTCAACAGCGGTGTACCTGAATGGAGGGGTCACGTTCGAAAGGTCGTGCACCCCGATAGAAACCTTTTTCCGGTTCCTGCCAAGCCCCCAGTGCAGGTCTTCCTGCAGGTCCATCAGAGACTTTATGGATTCCGAATTGAACTTAACGCCCCGGACAATAGCACAGCCAAGGAAAGGCCTGATCTTTAAAATCTCCTCGCTGACGGTAATGGAGACCTCATAAGGCTTTGCCCCGTACTCGGGAAGCCCGGTCTCGAGGCCCAGGAAACCCCGCATGGCCCGGGCAACCCCTTCCACGCTGTAGAGGTCCGGCCTGTCCGGGAAGAACTCGATATCAATGGACTCGTCTTCGATCCTTTCAATATCGGCCCCAATCATGGGCACCCTTTCGATGATGGTTTCCTTATCGGTTCCTGTGAGTTTTTCAAGGTCTTCGTAATGCAAGGTTATTATCGGCATGTGGAATTCATCTCGTCTCTAGCTAACTTAACCCCAAAAATAATCAACTTCAGATTTAATGTTTTTGTTCCCCCAACCCCAATAAAGTACAAAACTGCTCATGAGAGATTTCATGAGAAATTTAGCGGAGCCTGTGAACCGGAAGCGTTCTGCGGAGAAACAACCCCGTCCACAGGCAATTCGAAGGTAAAAACAGAACCTTTTCCGGGTTCGCTCTCCACCCGGACTTTTCCCCCGTGCATTTCAACAAACCTTTTGACCAGGGCCAGGCCGAGTCCTGTCCCTTCATAGCGGCGGTTCAGGAAGTAGTCGAGCTGCTTGAAAGGCTGGAAAAGGTATTCCTGGTCTTCTTTAGAGATCCCTATCCCGGTATCCGCTACTGAGACCCGCAGCATATTGCCTGCCTTTTCCGCCGAGACGGTCACGTTCCCTCCCTCGGGCGTGAACTTGATGGCATTGCTCATGAGATTATAAAGGACCTGTTTGAACCTCATTTTGTCCGCGGTGATGGTTGTGAGCCTTTTGTCAACCCTGAACTTCAGGGTCAATTTCTTTGCGGATGCCCGCGATCCGGAAACTCTATTAATTTCGTCCAGTACATTTGCAACCCTGAAGGTCTCGGGTTCAAGTTCTGTTTTTCCGGCTTCAACCTTGGAGAGGTCAAGGATATCATTTATAACTTTCAGGAGCCTCTTTCCGCTGTTGTGTACGTTCTGAATATATTTGGTCTGGCGTTCATTTAGGGGCCCGAAAGAGCCTTCAAGTAGCAGATCCGAAAAACCTATGATGGAATTCAGGGGTGTCCTCAATTCATGGCTCATTGTGGAAAGGAACTCGTTCCTAGTCTTGCTGGAATCTTCGGCAAGCCTGGCTTTTAACACCGCCTCTTCTGCCAGTTTCTTACCGGTAATATCCCGGCTAACCCCCACAATCCCGATAAAGCTTCCCGCCTCATCATAAAGAGGGGCCCTGACAGTCTGCAGGAAGACGTGGCTGTTATCCGGGGAATCGACCCATTTTTCAACCGTGCTGACCTTCCCCTTTTCGAAGCATTCCTTATCCACGTCCCCGATAAAGTTCGCCATACTTTCAGGATAAAGGTCGCGGGCCTTCCTTCCCACAACCTCTTCTCCCTGCCTCCTCACAAGCTTTGAAAAAGCAGGGTTGCATCCCAGGTAAGTCCCCTCAGCGTCCTTAAAAAAAACAGCATCCGGAATTGATTTTAACAGCCCGGACAAAAGCGACCTTTCCCTGCCCAGCTTCTCCTGAGCGGTCTCCCTTTCCAAAACTTCGTTTTTCAACGTTTCAACACTTGAGAGCGTGGGCATCCATTTAAGCAGTCCGGCTCCGATCAACAGGTAGCTGACTATCCCCCCCAGGACATCTTCCAGAAAAGTTTCATAAACGGTGCCTTCCAGGTATTCTTCCAGAAGCCAGAAATCATCACCTGCGTCCACCAGGCGGCCGACGAAGATAAGGAAAAAACCTGTGATAATCAGGAGACACCCACTTCTGGAAATTTCCGCACTTTTCTTCCCAAAACTCCATAAATAAAATATGATGGATAAGAGAGTTAAAGCACTTATAAGTTCCAGAGCCATGTTGCCCATGAGCCATCACCTTGGGAATAAATTATTGATATTGCCGCCTCTTGGAATCAAAAGCAGAAGATGGAAAAAAATATAATCGATATCACCAAAGGTAAGATTATCGACAACCTTCTGAAAATTTGAATATTGTACTGCTGGAGACTCCGTATATATTTATATATAGAATATGGATACCCAGATATAAATTTTGTTGTAAAATATATTGTAGTTTTTCAGGAGACAGGGTGGAAGAGGAAGGAAGAAGGACAGATATATGACAGATATATAATACACGTTTCCGGAAGGGAAACATCTTTAATAAACAAAACCTTCTTTTCCCCCTATTCAGGAGGCAGCATACCTTTGATGATTGCAGGAATCGATGAAGCCGGAAAAGGCCCGGTAATCGGGCCCATGTGCATAGGGGGCGTCAAAATAGATGAATCCAGAGCTCACGCTTTGAAAGTGCTCGGGGTTGCGGATTCCAAGAAACTGACCCCGAAAAAAAGGGAGCAGCTAGCAACCCAGATCAGGAAGTATGCCGATGAATGCTTTGTCCTGGAAGTCAGCCCCTCCCAGATCGACGAACTCCGGAAGCTCTTTACCATGAACGAGATAATGGTCATCTGCTTTTCAAAGGTCCTTGAAAAACTCCAGCCTGATACCGTCTACGCCGATGCCGCTGACGTAAAAGCCGAACGTTTTGGCGAAAACCTGCGCAAACAGTACGCAAAAAGCTGCCCGGGAAAAGCGAAGGAAATCGAAATAATTTCCAGGCACCAGGCCGATGCCGTCTACCCCGTGGTCTCAGCAGCATCCATTATCGCAAAGGTCCGCCGGGATGAACTGATCGAAGAACTCAAAACAGAATGGGGAGCGGATTTCGGAAGTGGATACCCTTCTGACCCGAAAACAAAAGCTTTCCTGCTTAAATGGGGAAAAGAACATGGGGGCGAGTTCCCGGAAATTGTCAGGCAGTCCTGGAAGACGGTGGAGAATATAAGGGCTGAGCTGAAGAAGGGTTAAATTCTTATATTAAAAATAATCCCAAACTTTTTTACTTTGCAGGCGGGAAGTTCTCTTCCTTGACTCCGAAGGAGGCAAGGAGGGGTAGTTCATACTGCCCCGTCAAGTCCATTGTTCACTGAGGTATTGTTCGGGTAAGGGATGGATATGAAGCTCCAGTCAGGATAGAGCAGGATTCCGTCCTCTTCCGAAACAGGTTCTGGAACAGGCTCTGAAACAGGTTCTGGAACAGGCTCTGAAACAGGCTCTGAAACAGGTTCTGGAACAGGCTCTGAAACAGGTTCTGACACAGGCTCTGAAACAGGTTCTGGAACAGGTTCTGGAACAGGTTCTGGAACAGGTTCAGAAACAGGTTCTGACACGGGTTCCGGAACAGGTTCTGACACGGGTTCTGGAACAGGCTCTGAAACAGTTACCTCGCTGTCCCCCTGAATAGGAATCGGCTCCGCTTCGATAGCCGAGACATTCGCATTGATGGAGTATGTGTCCTCGCTCGGCTTCAGGGACAGTTCCACTTCATAGGCCACAGAACGGCTTTCTCCGGCTGCAAAGCTCCCTATCCAGACCCATTGCACTGTGAGAGGTTTGAAAATAGCTCCGCCACCCTCGACCTCAGTTATGCTCAAGCCTCCGGGAAGGTTTTCGTCCAGAGCCGGGGCAACCAGTTCAGCGCCTGCAGTCATGTTAACAGTAACCCTGAAAGTGTCCCCGGGGGCCAGGTAGTTTGCGGACATGCTCCTGTTAGCACTAATTTCTCCTGGAGCCAGTCCGGGAACGGCCAGAAGCAGAATTGAAAATACGAAAGTAAAGAGCAGGAAAAATCCCATTACAAACTTTGCCCTTCTTCTTCCTCTCCTTTTCCCCCCTGTCTGTCCTGCTTTTCTCCAATTTCCAGATTTATGCTCATCTTCGGCTTTTCTCCCATTTTCAACTTTATTCACGTTTCACCCCCCCTTTATCCACAGCTTTCTCTCCTTTATTCACGTATCACGTCCCTTTATTCACCATCACCCGCTGCCTAGCCAGAGATAGATCAGTTCAGTTCCTGCAGTATTTCCTGATTTAGTTCTGCTCCTGTCCCGGGCACGGGCGTACCGGCCATCCAGGCGTTCATCGCAACCTGGAGTTTAGGTAAGCGTAATGATGGCTCCCCCGGGAGAGGCAGGATCATTCCACGGGTTCCGGTATTCACAGGCCGGGGTTTCATGATATTGATTAAATCGGGTTTTGTCAGGGTATCCGAACCTGCACTGTTATTGGCGGTCAGGGTGACCGTGTACAGGCCGGGTTCAGTGTAGGTGTGCACCGGATTCGGGTCGGTATAATCGATAACGTTGTCTCCGTTGACGTCCCAGGAAAGAGAGCTTGCATTTTCCGAAAGGCTGGTGAACTGGACCTTAAGAGGCGCAGGTCCTCCCGTCCGATTTACAGTAAAGTTGGCGACCGGCGGCGGCACGGCAGGAAGCAAAAACTCGTACATGGCAAGAGCATCCGCCCGACCGTACCCGAAGCTTCCGTCCTTTCCGGGCTCCCCGAGATCCACCGAACTCTCAAGGAGGGCTGTCCGGATCTCACTTCCCGGCTTTTCCGGAAACCCACTCCAGACAAGCCCTGCAAGTCCTGCAATGTGAGGACCTGCTGCACTTGTCCCAAAAAAAACAGGAGGAAAACCGCCAGCTCCCGAGACCTGCACCCCGTCAATGCCTGCGATATCCGGCTTTTCCCGGAGTTCGAAAGAACTGTGATAGATCGAAACCGGGCCCCGGGAAGAGGATCTTTGTATGTTGTCATTTCCCGGGTCAGCAGCATTGATCGCCCCCACGCTTACAACCCCGGGCACTGCGGGGTGCCCGTAAACGGAGTCTTCCGCAACCAGGTTGTTGGCATACAGGAAAGCCCCGGAAAAAGGATAGACAAAGACTTCAAGCACCCCGGGGTCCCCGGTAACTTTCTGGACAAGCACTGCAACGTTTTTTCCTGTCTGCTCCGTGTTCAGGTAGGTCAATGCCTCTATCGGGAGGTCGTTTCCGTCCTGTATATCAGTGCTCCAGGAAATAATTCTCCCGCTAACCATGTCACCCAGATAGAGGTCGTAATCGTTTTCGGATTTTCCCCATTCATCGTTCCACTGAAAGACAATGATAATCGACCCACCAGGGGGGATAAAGCCGTACAGCCATTCCGTCTCCCCGGTCCCTCCGCTGAAATCATTGAAATTTGTCCCTACAGGAGCGAACTCTCCCTGGTAATGAGTAAGGGCATCGTTCCCCGCAGCACTCACATACAGGGTATCATTGCTTTCGACCACGCCCCGTACATGCGATGCAACAACCCCGTCCTCAAAAAAAGGTTCGAAAATCCAGCCGATATCGTCGCAGATGATATCACAGCCCGCCCCTGCAAGGGCATCGACCGCATTATTGAACGCTATGACATTATTTCCGGAATCATGGAAATACAGTTCTGCCCCGGGAGCTATGTCGTGCACGATCTCAAGCATGGCCGTGCCTTCGTCCCCTCCTTCGGAATTGCTTAAAACGGTTACATTGGCCGGCAGGTCCCCGGAAGCCACGGCATCCGCAAGGTTGTCAACCCCGTTAGAAATAATCCCGATCCTGACCCCCTCTCCTGTCAGGCCGTGGAGGACTCTTAACTCATCACAGTTGAGGATTGCATCCCCTTCCGTGGTGTACGTACCTGTCCTTATAACCGGAGGCATAACCGTCCTTACACACTGCACGGATTCCAGAGAAGCAAGTTGTTCAAAGGAATCAACCCTCACCCATGCCGCCATAAGGTGGTTTTCTTCGTCCCTGCCCGTGACCATCTCCACATAAGAGTCAGCGCTGTCAGTCCCGTTTCCCGGATAGAAGCGCACATAGACATGGACCAGGTCGTCTCCCTGAAGCCCCGGATCTGTTTCTCCTTCAACAGGTCCACCATCAACAGATTCGCCCTCAGCAGATTCGTTTTCGACATTTCCTTCAATGTGCATATCGTTAACACTGGCATTATAGTCATCAGAATAGACAAAATGGTCATTGGCATAGATGGGCTGCTCGTCAACACGGGTTATCTGGTTTAAGCTTTCCATCTGCTCTATCAGGGCTTCGCGGGTCATGCCGGGAGGCAGGAAACTATCATCAGTTAACTGGAGCAGGTCCGTTGACAATTTTTTCCTGGCTTCCGTAAGGGATGATAGGTTTGTTGTGCCAGGGTTAATTACACCCGGATCTAAAATCAGATCTGAAGAGCCCGTGTAATTCTCCATATCGGCTGCAGGGAATCCGCGGGGAACAGGTGATTCAATAGCTACAAATGGACCATCGGCTGCAGCCGATCCGGTAACATTTCTATTTTCCGTATTTAGATATACCCCTGCAGTGCAGGGAATGCTTGAAAGCAAAAAAACAAAAAGTATGACTGAAAAAGTACGGCGTTTTCCGGAAATCACCCCTCTAACCCTCCAAATGCGATTTTGTTTTCCAGATACCCGGTTAGCAGAAACTCCGGGTCCTGAATTCCCCCAAACCAGAAGCAGAGTTCCGGCTACAAATTTTTTAAATTATAAAAAAATTAATATAAATACTATAAATTCTTAGCTTAAAAGAGATAACGTTTTTGAAGTACATGTTCTGAAAACTGTTTCTGATCATTGAGACTTATTAAAGAGTTCAGCCATATTCCAGCTGCAGTCCCACCCCTACCTCTTTCAGGTTGACAACTTTTGCAAGTTCGATTTTCGAGGAAAGGTCCGTGCAGTGGCAGGCGTGAACGCATTCAGGTTTCAGGTTCTGCAGGTATTCGAGGGTCCCCTGTACCTGTATCTCAGGAGGTTCCAGCAGGTGAAAGCCTCCAATGACGTCAAGAACTCTTTCTTCCCTGCAAACTTCTTTTGCATATTCGATTATGTTGCAGATGCCGGAATGGGAACAGCCGGTGATGACCACCAGGCCTTTTCGGGTCTTGCAGGCCAAAGCAGTGTCGTCAAAAAGAAGGTCAGGTTCCTCGCACCCTTCGGCATTCAGCACATCCCCGAGGGCGTCCCTGCCCTCAAAAACGTATCTCCTGGGAATTTCTCCCAGAAACACGAGGTTTTCGTTCAGCCAGAGAGGTGGGGAAGAAAGCCGGAGTTCGAAATGCTCTTTAAGTTTTTCACGGGAAAGGAGGCTTCCGATTTCTCCTACCCCATCCATCCGTTTGCTCCTGAGAGCCAGGGGGTGTGCGACCAGGCCCGGGGACCCCTGGGGAAGGCCTTCTATACGGGCTTCCGTAAAATGCCTGACCAGCGGGTCAAGTCCCCAGGTATGGTCCAGGTGCCCGTGGGACAAAACAAGGTAATCTATGTCCAGCAGGTTGATGCCCATTTTCCGGGCGTTCGTAATAAAAATGTCTGAGTAGCCCACATCGAAAAGGACCTTCAAACCGGAATCCTCAATCAGGAAGGAGAGCCCGGGTTCAGCCAGGAAGTACCTGTCTATCAGGGTGTTATTGTCGACCAGGACTGTAAGCTTCATACCCGGATATTTGTTACTGAAGTATAAAACCTGATCCATAAAGCCGGATCTAAAGTAATAACAAACAAAAAATGTAAAAATGTAAAGAGCGGAAAAAATATTTGGCTAGTTGGGGTATTACCCGGTTACTTAGTTATTCACTTAGTTATTTTTCTCAATCTGCGGGCAGAAAAACTTTCCAGAGATGGAGCCGGGAAAGAGCTGACTAATTTCTCTAACCTGGCTCCATTTCCGCCGCTAAGTTGTCTGCTGCAAGTTACGTTAAATTGTTTCCAGGCAAAAGATCCGATACGGGCAGTCCCGTTATGGGCAGGTAATCAATACTTTCCGTGCTTTCGTTGATGACGTAAGGGGTATCTCCTATTCCATCCCCATCCGCGTCTTCACCTGCGTAATCACTCCATGAGTTGCCCACTGTAGTGTTCCAGGAATTTGTTCCGTAATCCACGGCGTTGACATCGTTTGCAAACTCGTTTCCGTAGAAAAGGTTTTCAGTAGAATTGCTCAGGAAGATTCCCTCATAATTCCATTCTACAGTGCTATTGCTCATTATGTTGCTATCAGAGCCCTCGAAATATATCCCCAGTTCACTCCCGGATATCATGTTGTTTTCAAGCGTACTGTTGCTGCATTCCAGTAAAGTGAGACCTTTATTGGTGCAGGCAGATATGATGTTATTCAGCAGAACGTTGTCAACCGAACCTTCGATATGGATTCCCCAGTCATTTCTTGCAACAACATTGCCTGACAGCACACAGTTGCTGGAGTCAATCAGGTCTATCCCGTCCCAATAGTTAAGGGTCAAAACATTGTTGTACAGGACAGTGTTGTCAGCTTCCTGAAGGAATATGCCCACATCATTTGATATGAAGGTACTGTTGGACACCCTGCAACCTTCAGCCCCGTCAATGAAAACTCCTGCCAAGACATCGGGCCAGTCCGCATCGGAGATGCTACCGGTATCGCTCAGTAAGCCAAGCACGGAAAAACCTTCAATGGTTACATTGTCAGCAACCACAT
This sequence comes from Methanosarcina sp. MTP4, assembly GCF_000970045.1. Taxonomy (NCBI): domain Archaea; kingdom Methanobacteriati; phylum Methanobacteriota; class Methanomicrobia; order Methanosarcinales; family Methanosarcinaceae; genus Methanosarcina; species Methanosarcina sp. MTP4. Next base: position 1,787,991 of record NZ_CP009505.1, on the reverse strand, counting down.
AGAGTACATCAGCTTCAGGACTATTGGATATGATAAACGTATTTTCAGATTCCCCGGACTCGGAAACTATACTCAGCTCTTTGTAAACTTCCACATTCTCGGCATATATTCCGGGATAAACGAGAATTGTATCTCCATCTTCTGCGTTGTCAATAGCTTCCTGAATTGTTGTATAACTTGCATCGCCGCTGTCATCTACGGTAAGCGTTGCTCCAGCCCCCGGGGCTGCAGCACTTCCCAGGAAAAACAGGATCACAAAAAGGTTCAACAGCAATTTAGTGATTTTCATAATTAAATTCCCCCGACGAGTTCATGTAAAAAACTTTATGCTCCGCTAAAAATAATTATATATTTTATAATTATATTAGATCATAATATAGATTTTGAATCAAAATTTCGGATAAATGGATCTGAATTAAAGACCCTCTGAAAATAGGAAAGATCCTGAAAAATGAATTAAAGAAATCCGGAAAAATAGAGAAGATCCATAAAAGAAAAAAGGATCAAAGGAACTTGTTGTCTTTAAAGATAAAAAGCACATTATTTATCTTGAAATACTCGGCATCTTCTATAGGGGGTATACCCCCCTTATTCTCCTTATCTACCTTATCTTTTTTATTAACCTTATTCGCCAGAGAGACTTCCACTCCGGAAATGCTGCTCATGTTCTCCGAATCCCCGGAAGAAGGCTGGGGGACCAAAGGTTTGTAGTCTATGCTCCCCGTGCTTTCGTTGATGCTGTACGGGAGATCCCCTATACCATCTCCGTTGGTATCTTCTCCGGAATAGTCACTCCATAAGTTGCCCACGGAGTTGTTCCAGATGTTGAAGCCTTCATCCACGGCGTTACGGAAGTTGTAAAAACGGTTTGCGTAGATCATATTGTTTTCGGATTCGTTAAGGTAGAGTCCCACACGGTTGAGGTATATGATGTTATTAATAAGAGCATTGGATTCTGCCATCTGACCGTAGATCCCGCACTCATTCTTTGAAACCTGGTTGTTGGCTAATACGTTTCCCACGGAGCTAGAGAGAATGAAACCCATTCCGTTTGAACTTGCGGTGTTATTCTTAAGAGTATTGTTTACAGAACCCTGGAGGACGATGCCCTGTCCGTTTGTCAGAACCCGGTTATTTAAAATGGTGTTTTCCTCGGAGTTGAAAAGGGCGACTCCATAGTATCCAAGGGCTACGTTATTATTTTCAAGATAGTTTCCTTCGGAATCATTGAGAACAATTCCCATATCATTAAGCACAAGGGTGTTGTTTTTCAAGAAACAGTTCTCAGCCCCTTCGAGATATATTCCCACCTCGTACCATTCCATACCGGAAGGGCCTCCTGTGATGTAGAAGCCGTCTATTGTGACATTGCTGGCATTTACGTTAAAGACGTTATATTCCGGAACGTCCCCTATAACATAAGTACGGTTCCCGTCATCGCCTGAAAGCGAGGAATCGGCAACAATGGCCAGCTCCCTGTACACTTCCACATTTTCCCGGTATATTCCCGGATTCACAAGAATTGTGTCCCCTTCCTGCGCATTATCCACAGCTTCCTGAATCGAACTGAAGTCCCCGGCTCCGTCATCGTCAACGGCTATAAAGGCAGCTTCTACCTGAATTACAGCCGTTACGAACAAGCAAAGAAAAACTAAACAAATTTTTTGAACCCATTTTCTATTCATAAAACTCCCCTGAAATTACTTATTTAATACATACAATAAAATAGTATTCATGTGTAAAAATAAATTTAATATATATAATAACGTGAGATAATAATAATTTATGACAATAAAAAGACTTCGAATTTTAATTCCTGAAAAGTGTGCCTGAACATGATTCATTGTATCCCCCTTCACCTATTTCCTCTGTCAAAAGCTGGCTGAAAAGTGCCCGGTAGGACAAAATAAAATACTGAAAAAATATTAAAAAATAGTCTTGGAAAATTAAAATTCAAGATGAAAAAATGTTAAGAAAAATGAAAAAATGAATAAAGAAAAAAAATGTAAAAATAGAAATGAAGAAACGTGAAGAAATGTTAAGAAAAATGTAAAAATAAGAAAAATGAAAAAAATAAGAAAAGAAAAAAAGTTATTTCAGAATTTTTCGGTTATGTAGTCAGCCATGGACTCGAAGATCTTGCGTCCGTCATCGGAGCCGAGCACGGCTTCGGATGCCCTTTCGGGGTGGGGCATGAGTCCGAGGACATTTCTGCTCTCATTCACGATACCTGCGATGTTTTCAAGGGAGCCGTTGGGGTTGACCTCGTCCGTCACCTTTCCTGCTTCATCAGCATAGCGGAATACGACCCTTTCGTTGTCGTCAAGGTCTGCAAGGGTGGCTTCTTCGGCGTAGAACTGGCCTTCCATGTGGGCAATCGGCATCCTGACGACCTCGCCCTTCCTGAATTTCGAGGTAAAGGGAGTGTCCGCGGTCTCGACCCTGAGATAGGACCCGTGGCACCTGAACTTGGGATATTCGTTGGTGGTAAGGGCTCCTTTTAAAAGCCCGGCTTCGGTGAGTACCTGGAAGCCGTTGCAGATCCCGAGCACGGGTTTTCCTTCAGCTGCCAGTTTTTTTACGGAATCCATAATAGGGGTACGGCCGGCAATGGCTCCCGCCCTCAGGTAATCCCCGTAAGAAAAGCCGCCAGGGACCACAACCCCGTCAAAACCGCTCAGGTCTTCTTCCTTGTACCAGACAGTCTCGGCATCCACACCGATGACCTCTTTCAGGACGTGCAGGACGTCCAGGTCGCAGTTAGTGCCTCCGAACTGAACAATGGCAATCTTCATCTTTTTCCCTCAAATCTTACTTTCAGCCTTTTCAAAGCCTTCTCAGCATTTGGACCCTTTAAGCACTTCTTTTGTACTATCCGTGACCTGCTCAGTTCAGCTCTTCGAGCTCGATTCTGTAGTTCTGGACGATGGGGTTTGCGATGAGCTTCTGGCACATCTCATCGACCTTCTGCTCCGCAGCTTCGGCAGATTCGGCTTCGAGCACGATTGTGTACAGCTTTGCGGTCTTCACGCTCTCGGCTGCATAGCCAAGGTGGTCGAGTGCTCTTTTGATGGTTGTGCCTTCGGGGTCAAGCATGCCTGCCTTCTGTTCAATGGTCACTGTTGCCTGGTACTGCATTTTTGTAAGCCTCAATATTCTGAGTTATTTTATGATCTATGTGATTTTTTATTGATGATCTTTTACTGGATTATTAATTATTTGAAGATATTTATTTAAAGATCTTTATTTTGAGATATTTAATGATCCTTTATCTAATGATCATTATTTCGAGATCGTCATTTAAGGATCGTTATTGGATAATCTCTGTGATGCGAGGATCATTTGAAAGTGATGAGCTTCTGCAGGTAATTTATAGGTAAGCAATTACCGGTTGCACCATAATAAATATACGTTGCTTAAAAACGTTGCGTATATTGGAGGGCAGAGATAAAAAGCTTCCTTTACCCGAGGGTTCAGCTCCAAAGTTTTTAACCTGCTCCTCCTGCCCTGGGGGTTCAAGTCAGAGTTATTATAAAAGGGATGTACAGAAATAGAAAGTTTTAAGAGTATATAGCCCATATATATAAACGGGGTGATATACTGGACTCAGGTGAAAAGGAAAACTGGGAATAGGATTTGCATTTGACCAGGCAGCTCGTGCTCTGCAAACACGGCGTCCTGCGGGGCAGTAATTGCTGCCGGAAGTACAGGCCAGAAAACAACCTGTACACCACTCGCTGCTGCTGCCAGTACTGTGCAAATTCTATCTGGCTCGGGGACGAGAAAAGCGCGAGGAACCCCTTCGCAGCCCTGGCGAGCGACCCCACCTATGCTGTTGAGGTGGTTCGGGAAAAGTCCCCGGGTTAAAGAAGTTGAGGCAGGATTTGGTTTCACAGCCCGATAAAAGGAATCAAAAATATACCAAAATTAAAGCGAATAAAAACGGAATCTTTTTTTTATAGTTCATATGCCCTCCGGAAAGTTCCGAAAAGTAACCCGCATGCAATTCAAGTCCAAAATCCCTCTTTTCTGCTTATCATTCAAATTCAAATTCAAATTTCCTCTTTTCCACTGATCAAAAGATTTTCCTTCAGGTAAGGAAGTTTAGGGGAGAAAACCGAAACCTCCGTAAATTAATAGCTTCGCGAAACCCCGACCTCTCACCGCTCGTGCCTGCACGAGCGGCTTTTTCATAAAGTTCATGAGTAGAAAAGAGGAGATTTAATTCAAAATTATACTTTTCCGTGGTTGGAATTTAAATTCAAAATTGTACTGTGCCATGATTTCCATGATTGGTATTTTAATGCAAAATTGTACTGTGCCATGATTTCCATGATTGGTATTTTAATGCAAAATTGAACTGTGCTGTGATTTATCTTCAAATACAAAACGTTACTGCACTTAAACTCAATTTTCAATGTTGAAAAAGCCGGTCAGCAAGCTGACCGGTGAGAGTGTCGGTATCTAAAAAGCGGATCAAAAAAGGTTTATTGGATAAGTAAATGCCAGGAACACGGTTGCCCCTTAAAGATTATTCCTCTGACGAAAAATGTAAGTTATATATCATATTCCGTAAGCTCATTTGAAGCAAAGTAATAAATATGGAATTAGAGTTTATTGCACCCTCATAAGATCCTGTTCCTAAAAACAGATCCTCAAAAAAGGAACCTGAAAAAACTGATCCTCAAAAAAGGAACCTGAAAAAACTGATCCTCAAAAAACTGATCCTCAAAAAACTGATCCTCAAAAAACTGATCCCCATAAAGGTGCAAACAATGTGCGGAATTGCCGGCGCTACAGGAATCCCGGATAGCAGGTCCGGAGTAAAAAAGATGCTTGAAATCCTCGGCCACAGGGGACCTGATGCCTGCGGAATCCATACTGCAGGAAAGATCAGCATCGGGAACACCCTGCTAAAAATTACAGGGGATATGCCCCAGCCCCTGGTTGGAAGAGGAGCCTTTGTGCTTAACGGGGAGGCTTTTAATTTCCGGGAACTGGCATCCGAAGAAGGAGTCAGAACCGATTCTGATACCGAACTGCTTTTTTCAATGATAGAAGCCCGGGTAGGAGAGGGAAAGACTCACATTGAAGCCGTTTATTCCGTCCTTTCCCGTGTAAACGGGGACTTTGCCCTGGCATACGCCTGCGGAAACGAGCTGGTTCTTGCCCGTGACCCCGTTGGGGTAAAACCTCTTTTTTACTGCTTCAAGAACAATATTGAGTACAGCGAAAGCAGCGAGATCACTGGAAACACCGGGAACACGAGGATACCTGAAATTGTCTTTGCGTCCGAAAAAAAGGCACACCATGCCCTGGCTTCCGGGACAGAGGGGAAAGATTTCGGGTTCAAACCTTTTCCCCCGGGGCTTGTCCTGAGCACCAATACCGAAAGCGGGGTAACCGCTGAGAGATCCCTGAAAATCCGGCCCCCTGAAAGGCGGATTTCCAAAGAAAAGGAAGCTGTTACAAGCCTCAGAGAAGCCCTTGAAAAAGCGGTGGGACTCCGCCTCACCCCCCATTCGGGAATTGCGTTTTCCGGCGGCATTGACAGTGCCCTTTTGGCTGCCCTGGCAAGGAAAAGAAAGCCGGACCTTCCACTCTATGCGGTGGGGCTTCCGGGTTCCCATGATATAGAACAGGCAGAGTACGCGGCAGAAACCCTGGGACTGGAAGAGACCCTTATAACCCATCTCCTTTCGCCTGAGGAAATCGAAGCTGCCGTCCCGCAGGTAATTTACGCAACCGAATCCACAGACCCCATGAAAATTTCCATCGGGCTCCCGCTCTACATAGTCTCAAAAATTGCGCGGGAAAACGGGGTGAAGGTGCTCCTTACAGGACAGGGAGCCGACGAGCTTTTTGGCGGATACAGGCGGCATGAGGCTTTCCTTGAAAAGGGCGCGAATCTGCTTGACAGGGAGATCCGTTCTGACCTTGAAAACATTTCCACGATCAACCTCGAAAGGGACGACATGGTCACCATGGCAAACGCCGTGGAACTGCGGGTACCTTTTCTGGACAGGGAAGTGATAAAAGTGGGGCTTGCAATCCGCCCTGAACTGAAGGTCCTGAAAACGGACGAAGGATACAGCAGGAAACACGTCCTGAGAAAAGCGGCTGAAGGGCTCCTCTCTCCCGAACTTCTCCGGAAGGAAAAGAAAGCTATGCAATACGGGACCGGGGTCCAGAAAGTCCTGGATAAGCTTGCCCGGGATGCGGGATTTCCAAAAAAAGAAGGGAAGCACATAGAAAAATACCTGGTCACGGTCGCCAGGGAAAAGGGTTTCGAGCTTTAACCGATTTTCAAGCTTAACCAGAATTTAACCGGAGTTTAAACTGCAGAAAAAAACGGGAGTTGTAGTCCAGGGACCGGAATACCGAAACAATTTTAATTTTTCAAGGCATCAGTGAAAAAGCAGAAGCAAATCAATAACTATAAACAGTTTAATTGTTATATTCTGCATAGAAAATTATCACATTAGATTTATAATCAAGATATCAGGGGGAATTCCTTATAAAAATAGCAATTACTGGAAAAGGCGGCGTTGGAAAGACAACTTTTTCGGGTACCCTGGCAAGAATGCTTGCGAGGGACGGATACGAAGTGCTGGCAATAGACGCGGACCCGGACATGAACCTGGCGTCCTCACTTGGAGTCGAGACCCCTCCGAGACCCCTGGCAGAGTACAAGGACCTGATCCAGGAACGGGCCGGGGAGGAGGGAGGAGCTTTTATCTACAACCCAAAGGTCGACGACATTGCCAGCAAATACGGCGTCATCGGGCCTGACGGGGTCAGGATGCTCGTCATGGGCACGGTGGACCGTGGAGGCAGCGGGTGCATGTGCCCGGCTTCAGCTTTCCTGCGAGCCCTCCTGCGCCACCTGATGCTCAAGGATAAGAGCGCCGTGATCCTGGACATGGAAGCCGGAATCGAGCACCTGGGAAGAGGCACAACCCGGGGCATGGACCTTATGATCGTGGTTGTGGAACCCGGGGCCAGGTCCCTGGAAACCGCAGAGAGGATAAAGAAGCTCTCCTCTGAAATAGGGGTAACTAACCTCTTCGCCGTTATAAACAAAGGCGGGTCCGAAAAAGTTATTGAAATGCTCAATAAGCTCGGTATCCCGGTCCTCGGGGAAATCCCCTTTGACACCCAGCTCATGCATGCCGACCTGGAAAAGCAAGCCCCCATTGAAGTAGGCGGCGAAGCCGTGGAAGCCATCGGCAAGATCAAAGAAAAGCTGACGGTAATCGTTGAAGAAATCCGGGCCGAGAAAGCGAAAGAAAAGAAAGAGAAGGAAGAGGAAAAGAAGCGAAGTGAAGTGAAGTGAAAAGACTGGAAGATTCCGGTCCTTCTTTTTTAATCCTTCTTTTTTAATCCTTCTTTTTTAATCCTTCTTTTTTAACCTGTTTCAAGCCGAATTAGACCAAAGTCGAAACTGACCAAAGTCGAAACTGACCAAAGATAATTTGGGTGCGATTCAGTTGAGAGTTCGTCGAGATTCAATTAAAATACTTATCAGGAGAATCCCCTGTTCCACCTTCACTATAAAGGATGGACAGGAGTTTCAGCTTTTTCTCCCTTATAAGGGCATCAGTCGGATCGATTTCTAGAGCCTTGTCGTAACACTCAACCGCATCTTCTAACTTTCCCATAGCTTCGAAAGAAATGCCTTTCTGACACAAGGCAAAAACGTCCCTGGGGTTGATTTTAAGAACCTCATCATAGCATTCTACTGCTTTCTCGAAATTCTTTAAATTGTTGAAGGCGAACCCCTTAAGGCACCAGATACCCATATTATCAGGATCGATCTCAAGCGCCCTGTTGTAGCAGTCTAAGGCTTCTTCGGATTTCCCTATTCTGTCCAGAGAAAAACCTTTCTGGAGCAGGGCATCGGTACAGACAGGATCTAATTTCAGGGCTTCATCATAGAGCCTGAGCTTTTCATCGTAATCATCGGCTTCCCCTGCCTTTTTTAACAGCTGGGGGGGACTCATTACCCTGGACCCGACCTCGGATTCCCACTCTGAGGCAGTTTTCCCTGTCTCATTTGTCCGGCTTTGTTCAATCCGGTCCTGTTCATCCATTGAATTATCTTCTGTCATTGTGCAACCCTCATGTTTCCCGAATTGAGTTCTATCAGGACCCCCGTAAAATTCATTTTCCATTTTCCATTTTTCATACTGTTTTTGGAATATGAATAGAGGCTTTAACTCATGTTTCCTTAGGCTTATACATTCCCGATTCAGTTAATATTGAATTATATCGGTCATGTCTTATAATAGCATAGTTTGAAAACCGGAATATTGAGGCAGATTCCCGGTACAGCGTAAATGAAGACCAACCTGCAGGTGCAGCGACCTCGGGGTTAACGACCTGAAGCAGAGCAATCCGTGTGTTTAACGACCTGTGGTGCACAGGCCGCAGGTCCAAGATTCCCGTGGGGGCAGGGAAACTTCGAGCACAAAACCCTGGTCTCGAAACGCTGCCTGGAAATGCTTACAAAAATTCATTCCTGAGCTTTTCTTTTTTCCCGGCTGATTTCTGAAAGGGCCTTGAGTTTGGCTTCCTGGGCAGGAAGAAAACCCGGTTTGATTTCCAGGGCCTTATTGTAACTTTGAAGAGCTTCCCCATACCTGTACATTTCGGAAAGGACAAGCCCCCTGTTGTACCAGAGCCCGGGCTCGGCAGGCACGGACTCGAGAGCAAGGTCGTATACATCCAGAGCTTCCTCGAAACGCCCGAGCCCGGAGAGAAGAGTACCTTTGCACGCAAGGGCTTCCAGGTAGTCCTGCCTGATTTCAAGAGCCGAGGTATAGGCTTCCAGGGCTTCTTCTTTCCGGCCGAGGGTTAAAAGAACCGAGCCTTTCCCTGCCCAGGCTTCGGCATAGTCCGGGTTCCTCCCGAGGATCCGGCTATAGGTTTCCAGGGCTTCCTCATACCTGCCAAGTCTCGTCAGGATAACTCCTTTGTTGTCCCAGGCTATCTCAAAAGCCGGTTCGAGTTTGATTGCCAGGTCATAAGCCTCAAGCGCTTCTTCCAGCCTGCCCAGCTTCCCGAGGATTACTCCCCTGTTGTACCAGACCTTGTAGTCGTCAGGAACGATTTCCAGCACTTCCCCTGTTAGCTGCAGGGCAGCTTCAAACCTTCCGGCCCTGTCGAGCAACACGGCTTTCTGGAAAAGGGCGGTGGCGTTTTCCGGGTCTTCTTGAAGGATTTCAGAGCAGGTTTTCAGCTCCCCGTAAAGCGGGAGGGAAGCGTAGAGGTCCCTGACAGCCCGGAAAAGGGGCGCAAGCCCGTATTCTTTGCCGTTAAACGTAAAAATGCCAGTGGAAGCCTCATAGGTGCAGGTATCCGGCACAGGTTCTCCGGAAGCCTCGTCGACAGATTTATTTTTCCTGTCCAGAAACTCCTGAAAAAAAGAATCAAGCCAGGGAAGCGCTTTCAGGTTGAAAGGGGATTCTTCCGCGATCGAAAGTACATACCTAATTTCTTTCCGCTGCTTTTTATTATTCCTAACCCAGAATACCCCTGAGATTTGCCTGAATTCGGTACAGAATTTGCGGACTGCTTCACAGGTATTCCGGGAACCTGCAGGAATGTTCAGCTCCCTGAAGGCTCCAAGTGCAGCTGCACAGTGTTCCCTGAGGTCTTCCAGATACCTTTCTGATTTTGGACCGGCTTTACCTGCTGCTGCCCCCGTTCCTGTCCCCTTTCCATCGTTCATGGTTCACTTCCTCTCTTTCCGGATTATTCGGAAATAATTTCCCTTATTCCGGATAAAACGTATTTGAAAACAACAAATTAAGTTCAGGTAAAAAAGGCAATTGAAAGATATTTTAAGAGCTGCACAGTTCTGTTCAGATCTATTCTGTCAGGTTTAATTCTGTTTAGTCCTGTTCAGTACGATCCAATTAGGTTGAGTTCGGCCCAGTTCTGTTCAGTCTCATTCAGTCCCTTTCAGTGCCTTTCAACATCATTCAGTACATTTTAGTGATTTTCAGTGCTTGCTAAAAGGACATAGTGTGGAATCCGCACTTAAATCGGGTTTGAATTTTCCCTTTGCCGCTATAACAAGATTCACGGTTGAACCGGGTTTCACTTTCGTTTCCCTTTTAGGTTCCTGCTGAACCACGTCCCCGAAATGAATCCCGGCTACAAAAATGCTCTTTTCGGTAACTTCCCCAACGGTCAACCCGGCATCTTCCAATATTTTCCGGGCATGGTCAAGAGGTTTCCTTATAACACTGGGAACTTCAACGCTGTTTTCCGACTCGGTTTCCCCGGTTCCTGAGGTTTCCGGAGCGCTGACTTCACTTTCCACTCCCAGCACCTCTTCCAGCACCTCGATCGCGCCACTGATCCGGAGAAGAGTTTCATTCAGTTTCTCTTTCCGGGCTTCGAGCTCAGCAAGAGCTGTTTCAATGTTGCCCAGGGTTTTTTGCCCGGACCCGTATTCGTTCTTGAGTTCCTTTAAACGCTGTTCCAGCTGCGCCTTCATATTCTTACGAACCCCTCTATTTTAGGTAAATTCAGATTTTGATAAGTTCGAATTTTGTACATTCGAATCTTGATAATTTCAAATTTTGGTAAATTCAAATTTTGATACATTCCGGTTGAGCCTCTTATCAAACTATTAGTTTTATTCAATAATTCGGCTTTTTATTCAACCCTTTTGATTCTATCCGCTATACTTCCTTATCATCCAACCCATTTTAAGTTTTATATTTTTATGCACCAGTCAGAACACCCCCTGAAGCCCAACTATCCCAACGAATCCAACGAATCCAACGAATCCAACGAATCCAACGAATCCAACTAATAGTCCAGGTAAAGGAGGAAATAAAAAAGAACCTTTGCTTCTGATTTCTTTTTATTTGATCAGGACAGAGCGCTATAGGAGAAGGCAGCATACGTCGCTCAAATTCCACCATGTCGCCACTCAAAATTCCACATTCCAGTCATTTTCATAAGGGGGTTACAATACGGAAGCTGCAAGTCCTGAGCAAATCGAGGAAATAAACGGATACGGAAAAGAGATAATAAAGCTGCTGAAACTTGAGACCTCTCCTGTTGCGGTGGGGCTCGTCCCGAAAGACGGGAAAATCCCCGAGGGGATCAAAAGGACCGAAGGGGGAATGAAGCACTGCCAGATGGTCGACCGGGTACGAAGTTCCGGAGAAGAGTTCTATGCCCTGCTGGACGACCAGACCTGCAAAGGAGGCGCTGCTGCCCTGGGCCTCGGGCACATGCCCCCCAAACTTGCCAGCGGGGATTTTTACTACGAAAAATTGAAACATTTCAGGACCCTGGAAGCCGCCCAAAAGACAATTGAGGGAATTCCGATGCTCGAAGCAGAGTCCATGGTAGGGACAATTTACGCACCCCTGGAAAGCGCAAGTTTCGTGCCGGACGTGGTGGTGATAATCTGCTCTCCGAAACAGATGATGCTCCTGACCCAGGCAATCCTCTACAACGAAGGAGGCAGGGTGGAAGCTGAGTTTGCGGGCAAACAGAGCATCTGCTCCGATGCCGTTGCCGAACCTTACCTTACCGGCAAGATGGGAATAACCGTGGGCTGCAGCGGGAGTCGGAGGTACACGAATATAGAGGACTCCGAACTGACCGTGGGTCTCCCTGCCAAACTTCTCAAAGACCTGGTTGAGGGGTTGAGAGCGGTTGTCGGGGAAGGCCCGGGGCCGAAATAATCAGCCCCGTATAATTCTTTCTCACACAATGCCGTAAAACAGTCCATGGTTTAAAAAATCTCATAGGCCGGCAGCAAAATCCTGGAACACAAATTCTGGACTTTAGCACCCCGGAAGCTTTAGTACCCCGGAAACTTTAGCACTCCGGAAGTCTTAGTACCCCAGGAAATACAGGATCACAGGCAGCAAAATAACGCCCATGGCATGGGATTTTCGGACTTTCATGAAAGAGGGGAGCATCCCGATCGGGGTCGCGATCAGGAAGAGGAAAAACCCGAAGGGGCCTGTAAAGAGCAAGACCATAACGGCAAGCCCGAAGAGGACGCCTGCACAGAGTTTCGAATAATCGAGTTTCCGGAGCACCCGGTGGGCGTTGTTTCCTATGTAAACCGTGGAAAAGTAGGAAAAGAGGGAAGCCAGGAGAACTGCAAAAAAACAGAGGAGTACGGTCGGAAGGTCGAAAGCTCCTACACCCAGGATTTCACTTACTGCTGCCATTGCCCCGCTCCGGGTCTTTCCTATGACCAGGAAGGCGACCAGTCCGAAAATCGCATTCGAAGTGTTTACCCCGGAGACCGAGACGATAAATTCCTTTGAGCTGTCAAGGAGCTCAGGATCGGCTTCGGGGTCCCAGAAGAGAGATGTCCCGCTTTTTCCGGTTTCTGCAGCTTTTTTAACGCCTTTCGGACCCAAACCTTCCAGGCCAAGATCTTTCCGGTCGAAATCCTCTTTTACGAAAAGCCGTGCCAGAAGAGCAGCAATGGAGGAAGAGACCCCTGGAAGCCAGGCGACCAGGGAACCTGCGGCGCTGCCCGTAAAAATTCCCCTCATGATTCTCTTTCGGGAAAGCTTCAACCCTGAAGTGGACTCCTCGGGGATTTCCGAACCCGTAAACAGGCTTATGACCAGCTGGGAAGATCCGAAAAGCCCGCTGAGGAGGGGCAGGAGTACGGTTGCTGTCCCGAAATTGATGACCGGGGAAAGGAGACCCTCCCGGGCAAAGGCAAAGAGTCCCAGGAAACCTGTGATCAAAAACAGAAAGAGAGCGGAGATTTTGTACCTGTATTTTGCAAAGAGGCCCTGCCCTGGCACCTGCTCCCCTTTTTCCCCGGCGAGCATTATGAACACAACCGAGAGCAGGACCCAGGCCATGTATTCTTCCAGGAAAGGGTATGCAGCTTTGAAAAATAAGGAGAGGGGCAGTACGAAGAGGAGGGAAGCGGCTACAGAACCCGCACTTCCCAGGGCTGAGAGCCGGACCGCTTCCGCCCCTGCGCCCTCGAGGAGCAGCCTGTGTCCCGGGAGGACAGCAAGGGCTGTGTCCCCGTCGGGAGCTCCCAGGAAGACGGAGGGGATGATATCGTGGAAAGTATGGGAGATGGCATTCGAAAGGACAATGACTACGATGTAAAAGGGAAGAATGCCCTGGTCTGCCAGGAAGGGGGCAAAGGCTACAAGAGCAAGGGCGAAGTTATTCGTGTGAACCCCCGGGAGAAGTCCCGAAAAGATCCCGAGCAGGTAGCCCCCGAAAACAGCGATAAAAAGCAAAGCAAAAGAAATTTCCGGCATTTAGTTTATACCCCCGATCAAGCATGTACCTCCTTGAGGTCCTGCCTGCAAAGCTATGTCCCTTAAGGCTTGCCTGCAAAGCTGTACCCCCTTAAGGCCTGCCTGCTGGTCCCCCATGTAAATGTTAGATCGTTGCGTCAATCATTCGCGCGGCACCCCGTTGCTGCGGTATCAGTTCAACCTTAGCCCTGCGGCCCTGGAATTAAGTCCCCGGCTGCCGCAACTCCGCCTTATAGGGAGGAGCAGGACCCGGCTGAAAAGCAATTTGCCTGAATATGCGCCAAACATATTCAAGTTTTTTTCTATATATAGTTATTTATGACATTGTGAAGTGATACTTGAATAAATTATACTTGGTCCCGTGACAAAAAAATGCATATCGGGTGACAGAAAAAGACAGGCGCTGGAATGATTCTGGCAAGTAAAGTAAATTTGAATAAAACCGGAAATCCGGAGGATTTAGGGAATTTTTTGTGTATAAAAAGTTTTCGATTTGTTCAGGAAGGTTTTCCAAACCCGATGCCTTTCTGCCCCACATATATAAATAATAATATTTGTAACAGCAAACAATTTAAGTTTCCGGATCAGATCAGTGACTTGAAAATTTTGAATGCGATTTATCACATCAAGGAAAAAGAAAAATTAATTCCATTTATGTTTTATATCTTATAGATAAAGTATTAAATACAGTTTTAAATGCTATTATTGAAGGGGTTCATGAGAGCATTTTAGCTGAAAAACAGCAGAATAAGGGAATATGAGGTTCGCCATTCCTCAACCCCTTACCTCCATAGGCGATTAAGTCCCTGATGAGGGGCTGGCTAGGTGTGCCATTCCTTGCCCCCCAAAGTCAGATGGACTCAAGGCGGAAACCGGGAAGATGAGGTTTGCCATATCCTTACTCTCCGATCCGAAAATCGTCAAAACCCGTAGTAGAAGTGAGACAACCCTCTCTCAAACTTTTTTCCCTCTCACTTCTACTCCATTTTACTCTTCTACAATCTTCAATCCAGTCTACAACTCTGCATTACTCTTCTACAATCTTCAATCCAGTCTACAACTCTGCATTAACTCTTCTACAATCCTCAATCCAGTCTAAACTCACACTCGGCCTTTCTCCGAAGGTGGGAAGACCCCTTTCTCAAAAACTTGAGCCGTCAGACGAAGGTTTTAGGGAGGGGGAGCTCATTTTATTACGCTGTATCTCCCACCCATAAGCGTTTTTTCGTCAAGTCCCCAGCCTTTGCAGGACGGGACATCAATCAAAATAAAATCCGCAGGCTCTTCTCCGGAACTTACTGCTTCAATGTGGAGGGTCTTTACAAGGTCTGCGCGGGCCTGGTCCCCCTGCCTGAGCCTCTGCCCGTTGATGAGGAGTTCTCCCGAACCAGGGTAGATGAAAATACGGCGGCACTCGCTGGTCTCATAATGAAGGGTTTTTTTCGGTTCGAGCCCTGCCCTGTAAACTGTCGCATCGGCGTTCATCGGCATGACGTCCGGAAGTCCCTGTCCCGAAACCAGGGGCAAAAACCGGTTTTTCCATTCCGAAGCCTCGAACTTTTTCTGGGAGTATGCCGGCTCCGGGAGGCTCCGGACAGGGCAGATCCAGATCTGGTAGAAGCGCAGAGGCTTGCTGCCCAGGTTGAACTCCGAGTGTTCGATCCCGGGACCTGCGGAGATGCACTGCACCTCTCCCTCCTGGAGGACCGTTGAATTGCCCCTGCTGTCCTCATGGGTAATCTCCCCTTCGAGCACTACCGTTACGATTTCCATCTCTGAATGCCTATGGGGTGGAAAACCCCTGCCCGGTTTCACCGTATCGTCATTGAACACCCGGAGATCTCCGAACCTGGTATTGTCCGGGTCATAATAGTTTGAAAAAGAAAAGAGCCAGTAACTTTTCAGCCAGCCGAAATCCGAAAAATGCCTCATCTCTGCCGGAATTATTCTGAGCATAAAATGACCCCTGTTAATTGCTTACAAAATTGACGTTACTCCTTCAATACTATAAGATTGCCCCAATACTTGAAGAACATTTGCAGGATGAAGAGAATAAGGATGAAGTGAAGAGAACATAATAAGCCATAGGATGAAGTAAAGAGAATAAGGATGAGGAATAGAAAGATGAGGAATAGAACATAATAAGCCATATATAGAATCGGTCCTTTTCCTAGTAAAATATCGATCATAAAGAAAAATCTCAGTACCGGAAAACCCATCAAAACGGATTATTCAATACGGACTTCTTAACACGTTTTCCCGTTTTTCACATCCATACCGGGGACCCGGAAGAAAAAAGGATTTCGCATGACTATCAAATGCAAGAAATGCAACAGTGAAGCAATCATTTTTCAAAAATATTCAGGGATGCACCTCTGCAAGAAGCATTTTGTGGAGGACGTTGAGCGGAAGATAAAGCTTACCATCCGGAAAAGCTACAGCATCCGGAAAAATGACGTGATCGCCGTGGCCCTGAGCGGCGGAAAGGACAGTTCGGCGGCCCTCTATATAATGCACAAGATCCTCGGGGAAAGGCCCGACATCGAGCTTGTGGCAATCTCCGTGGACGAGGGAATCCACGGCTACCGCCCGCAGTCCCTTGAGGCCGCAAAGAAACTGACCGAACAGCTAGGGGTGCGCCATATCATCAAGTCCTTCAAAGAAGAGCACGGGACCACCATGGACGAGATCGCCCTGCAGGAAAGGGAAAAAGGAGCCTGTTCCTACTGCGGGGTGCTCCGGAAAAACATCCTGAACAGGGTAGCCCTGGATATCGGGGCAACAAAGCTTGTCACCGGGCACAACCTGGACGACGAAGCCCAGACCATCCTCCTGAACCACTTCAGGGGAGATATGGAGCGCATGGTAAGGCTTGCCCCCCCGGCTGCCGTGGAAGGGCTGGTGCTCCGGGCAAAACCCCTCAGGAACATCCCTGAAAAGGAAGTAGCCCTCTACGCCCTGGTAAACGACCTGCCCGTGGACTTCAGCGAATGCCCCTACGTGGGAGAAGCCATGAGAAAAGAAATCCGGGAAATGCTAAACGATTTTGAGGCAAAGCACCCAGGAACCAGGCACTCCCTGCTCCGCGGCTTTGACAAGCTGGTCGGAGCCCTTGCAAAAGAACTTCCCCCCGCAAAAATCGAAAAATGCCGGATCTGCGGAGAAACCTGCACCGAAGACGTCTGCCAGGCCTGCAAACTGCTTGGCAGAGCCTGAAAGGGTTTGAACAGCATTTGAAAGAGGAAGTGGAAATAACTATAGTCAATGCCCCAAACTCTGTTCTCAATCTCAAGTGAAAGTTTAACCACAGAAAGCACGGAAAACACGGAATAAAGGAAATAAGGCACAATCCTTCCGTGCTTTCTGTGTCTTCCGTGGTTATAAAGTAAGTGTAAATATTTACGTTCAGGACTACAAGAACAAATGAAAATAAATAAAAATTAGGATGAAATTTAGGGGATTCGGTCCTGAAGCCTTCTCCCTGAATTTCTTTTCTTCGGATTTGCTGATTTTTTTGATTCTCTAATTTTCCAATTCTCTGATTTTACATCCGAAGCTGTTCGGAATCCCTCTCAAATGCGGTTCAGAAACCCCTGTTGTTGTTCATGAACTCATTTGGGTCACAGAGCAGTTCGGTGTGGTCGTAAAGGTTCCTGCAGGTTTTGGTGAGGTAGAGGCGCGTCCACCAGACAGCCGTAAGCGGGGCGATGACTATGAGCGAAAAGAGGGTTGTCAGGATTAAAACGAAACCGCTGTCAGAACCTATGAACTCCTGAGCATAACTGGCCACGAAAGAGAGGGAAAGGGAAAGCACCCAGAGGATGATGACGTCAAGCTTGTTGCCCATGAAGACCCGAAGCCCCATACTGATAGCCTCAATAGGATCGAGCTCGTCCACTACCAGCGCATACCCAACCAGGGAGAGGCTGAGATTGAGGATGAGGAGATAGAGCACCCAGACCAGAATGCCAAGGGAAAACATCCCTGCCCCCCTGAGCGAAGCCTCCGGGTTGTCCAGGAAAAGGCTCAGGTCTCCCACAGCCAGGGCTCCGGGAACAACAAATACGATTCCCACAAGGGCCAGGAGGGCCATCAGCACCGAGACCAGGAAGAGCCTGAAAGCGTTTATCTTCCCCGCATTGACCATGTCCGAAAGGCCAGTATCCCCGGTCTCGGCAGCCTTCTTTGCCATCCCGATCGCCCCTGCCGTAAAGAAAGCCTGCACGAAAGTGACCAGCAGGTAAAAGATGAGCCCCAGCAGCAGCACCGTGCTTATATTTTCAAGAACCGCAGCCCCCATAATACTGAAAAGCTGTTCTGGCGGAAGAAGGGTAGGGTCAACCCCACTTTCAAATTCGGGACCCAGGAGCAGGAGACCTATCAGGGCAAAGAAAAAGAAAGAAATTATTCCTCCCACGATCGAATTAAGTACAAATGGGGTACTTATTTTAAGATTTCGAACCCACGTTTTGAATCCTTTATTGATTATTGTTCCTATATCTTCAGGCATGTGACAGGACCTTCTGATTAAAAGCTGACTTTGAATAGTAAATTGCAAGATACTTGAAACTGCAAGATGACTTGAAACTGCAAGATGACTTGAAAATCCCGACGCCTCAGCAAAATCCGTAAAGAGGAACTGACAGAGACAACTGTCGGACGAAAGCAGCATCCTGCAACAGAGAATACTGCACCTGACCGGATGCAGAATTTGAGATAGACTGCAGAACCACTTGCATTATTTTCTGATAATATGCAGAGGGTAAATATATATTCTCTTGTTCTGATCCGATTAAACCTGAAATAGTGGCGCAGGTTAGGGATTAAAACAAAACCGATCAATTGATGCTATAAAGCTGCCGGTTTTCAAATCTGAATTTTTATTTTTAGCCAGTCTCGGGTCACCTGCGTGAACTCCCCAAACAACCGCGAGCCGAATCCAACCACATAAACCCCCAAAAAACAAAAACCCATAAACACCCGAAAAATAACTTCAGCACAAATCAGGTAAATTATTTCAAGCTGACAAACCTTTCAACAAAGAGATTGACATCCCGGAATATCCAGAAATATCCCGAAAAACCCCGAAATATCCAGAAATGCCCCTAAAAAACCACCGAGCGTGAAAACATGAAAAACCTGGAAACCTATAACGAAACTCCAACCCCAAAAACCCCCACCACCCCCGAAGAAATCCTCGTCCTCGGCCACTGCCTCCTGAACCCCCCCGCAAGGATCAAAGGAGTAAAGCCCGTACAGCCCCTTGACGTCACAGGAATGAACGTAATCCAGCTCCCCTGCCCCGAAGCCATGTTCTTCGGCATGAGGCGAAGGGAAATCACTAAAGACCAGCTCGACCACCCCGCCTACAGGCGCTTTTGCCGGGAAATCTTCAGGCACTACGCCGACCTCCTCGAAGACTTCGCAGCAAACGGCGCAAAAATCAAAATCCTCGGCGTCCCGAAAAGCCCCTCCTGCGGAGTGGAAGTAACCAGTGTCGGCGGCGAACCCGGAAGGGTTGAGGATTTTCATCACACGCATGTGGAAGGGTCGGGCGTTTTTATCGAGGAGATAAAGAAGGAGCTGAAAAGAAGGAAAGTGATTTTTGAAATAGAAGACGCCCGCAGGGGAAGAAAGTGAGGAGAAATTAAGAAGAAAGCCCGGTGTGGAAAAGAATGATCGGTTTTTTACTCGATCCGGAATAGCCGGGTTTCGAATGGATTTCAGAACCCCGGGCTCTCACCGGTCAGCTTGCTGACCGGCTTTTCCATGAAAATTTGTAGAAAGAAACGTGAAAAATGAACATTGCAACCTTGCAGTTGATCGGACTTATTTTCCACGCAAAAAACTTCAAATAGACGTCTAGTTAAGACCGCCTCTTCTTTTTCTCCAAATATAAATTGATCATTTCAGTAAAGTTCGGCCCTACACCACAAATGTTAGGGTTCATTGTAAAACTTCGATTAATTTTTTCCAATAAAGAATCGCTAATATCAGATCCAGATTCAATTTTTTGCAGATTTGGAAGGATCTTCAGGATCTCCTTTTCATTCATTTCTGTTTTTTGCAGTAGCTCCTTCAAAATTTCCATCAAACCATTTCCACCGATGACCGTTCCAAGTAACTCACTTACTTTGTATTCATTATCAGAACCGTCGGGCATGTAAGTTTCAATTCCCCTTAACTCCAGTTTAATAAGATGTTCATAACCAACAGTTATTTCAGGTTCATCAGGCAACGGAATTTTTTCGATGGCTTTCAACTTCTCAAAACTGCCGTTTATTTCCCGGAACCTTTGGAGGATAACGGAGAAATAATCCCTTCTTTGATCTCCATTTACATAAATGCTTATTCGTTTTGCTTCAATGTCTGCTATGGTTACAGCAGTAGAATTGAAACCTCTGTCCTCCAGAACCACCCCGGTACGCCAGCGCAGATCATCTTTTATGTCCCTGTTCATCTTCACGATAAAACGGGGCATTACGGAAGGTGGAAGGAAATCATAGTCAATTACAAATCTCAAAGCCCCTTCATAATCAAACTCGAAATCTGGTTCCTGAATTTCCAGTAAACCTGGGAGGAGCACAGTGCTTTCATCAAGGTCATAGGAAAGTTCGAATTTCTTCATCAAACTGATAAAAAAACCATACTGATGAGGAGGATAATGGAAATCCTTTTCAGTACTTTTCTTTAAAATCTCAGCGAACATATCAAGTTTCAGAATTCCTCTGGACTCGGCAAGCTCCTTTGAGTTAACCAGCTTATACACCGCATTAGTAACCCATTCGGGTTCAAGAACATGCGTATTCAGGAGAGGGATATCTTTGAAATGCAATATTACTCCCAGATCATGAAGAAAGTCAACAAGAGTATTCTGTTCTGATTCGCTGCTTATCCCTTCTTCATCGCACATCATTTTATAATCATCATACTGGATGAAATTGCAGTGTGCACACTCCTCCTCATCTGCAACATAAGAAGTGCAACTCGGGCACATTTTTTCAAGTTTTCTTTTTACATTGAACCAGCTTTTTGGCCATTTGATTTCAAGATGCTTAACTGCCTTCAATTCCTCATCCAGAGTTTTCGAAAAATCCTCAATTCCCTCGTCCGATTTGCAGGAAAGCCGGTAAAATCCCCTGATTGAAGGATACTTATCCAGCAGAAACTTCCGGTTCAGGTCAAAAGCAGGGTTTTCATCGATCTTATTAATCACAACCAGAACCGGAGAATCACCACCAAAATTTTCTATGAGTTTGAGCCAGTACTCAGGTTTTTCATCCTTCCTCCCGTCGAGCACCAGGATATAAAGACTTCTTTTGGACAAAAAGAACTGATGAGTGGCGTGCATGATCTCCTGCCCGCCAAAATCCCAGAAATTAGCTTTGATTTCCCGCCCCCCGTTTTTCACTGCCCATTTACTGATATTGATGCCCTGTGTCTGTGGTTCATTTCCATCAACGTCTTCCCTAAAAATCCGCTTTACAAGTGAAGTTTTGCCTGCACCTCCTTCACCAACCAGCAAAACTTTAACTTCATTTAACGGTTCTTTTTCACCTTCTAGCGACTTGAAATAATTAATAACTGCCTCTCTACCCTGTTTTATAATCTCCACTGGAGGGATTTCAAAAGGATTATTTTCTAAAAGTACTGTTTTGGATTTCAACCCAAATTCTCCCTCCAAATCCAGACCTAACATCCACTCTATATCCAAACCTAATAACAAGAGTTCAGGAGGTAAAGAAGTTAATTGATTTCCAGAGATGTTAAGTATAGTAAGATATTTCAATTTGGAAATTTCAGAAGGTAAAGACGTCAATTGATTTCCAGAGATGTCAAGTCCAGCAAGGTTTTTCAACTTGGAGATTTCAGAAGGTAGAGAACTTAATTTATTGCCAAACAAATCAAGTTTCTCAATATTTTTCAGTCCCAAGATTTCAGAAGGGAAAGACGTCAATTGATTTCCTGATATGTAAAGTTCAGCAAGGTATTTTAACTTAGATATTTCAGAAGGTAGCGAAGTAAGTTGATTGAAAGAGATGTCGAGCATAGTAAGATGTTTCAACTTGCTGATTTCAGGTGGTATGGAGGTTAATTGGTTGTTACGTATGGAGAGTTGAGTAAGATTTTTCAACTCTGCGATTTCAGGAGGCAGCCAAGTCAATTGATTATTATATATGGAGAGTTGAGTAAGATTTTTCAACTCTGCGATTTCAGGAGGCAGCGAAGTCAATTGATTACCAGATATGTTAAGTGTAGTAAGATTTTTCAACTTTGAGATTTCAGGTGGCAATGAAGTTAACTGATTTCCAGATATATCGAGTTGAGTAAGATTTTTCAACTTTGAGATTTCGGGAGGTAACGAAGTCAATTGGTTATTATATATGTTAAGTTTGATAAGATTTTTCAACTCAAAGATTTCAGGCAGAAGGAAAGTAAGTTGATTATTATATATTGACAATTCAGTAAGGTTTTTCAATTCTGAAATTTCAGGTGGCAGAAAAGTCAAATGATTAAAAGAAATGGATAATTCAGTAAGATTTTTCAACTCAAAGATTTCAAGTGGTAGCGAAGCAAATCGATTTCCTGAGAGATCAAGTTTAATAAGATTTATTAACTCTGAAAATTCTGGTGGCAGGGAAGTAAGTTGAGTTCCACAGATGGAAAGTTTAATAAGATTTTTCAACTCCGAAATCTCAGATGGAAGGACAGCAAGTTGATTATTGTATATTGAAAGTTCAGTGAGGTGCTTCAATTCTGAAATTTCAGGCGGCAGAGAGGTTAGTTCTTTAATTGAGATAATTAATACAGTTTTTTTGCTTCTTTTAGCCTCTCTAATAAGATCTTTAACTTCATTTGTATCCATTTTTGTTCTACCCTTTCCTTAAATATCAACTATAATAGTGACCAGAAAAATTCAATACAGTATTACAACCACTATCCTGAAACAATCTCTACATAGAAAAATAATTAAAACTAAAAAATAGAGAGTGTTGTTAACTAAATAACTTTCGATTTTAAGAAATTACACTGGAAAAGCCGCGCAGAGGCGCGGAACAAAAACGACAGAATACACCATTCAGGTCTTTCCGGCACTTAAAAAAAGAATCAACAACGGTTAACCGGAATCTTTCACAAACCCACTTTCTTCCTTACCGCTGACCCCATTATCCTCTCAATATCCTCAACCGTATTGATATTCTCAAAAGTCACCAGCTCAGGATCAATTCCTCTGATCTCCGAAACCTCAACCTGCACCACATCCCCCATCGCATAAATCGGCGCAAGCACAAACCGTTCCCCCTTCTCGAAAGCCTTCTCGATCTCAGGCACCATCTTTCTGGAATAAACCGCGTGAAGGGTCTCGAACCTGCCGTTTTCCTGCTTCGGGAGAGCAGCGTCAGGAGGGTTGAGGAGTTGCATTATACGCACGTAGAAGGGTAGAGGGTCTTTATCGAGGAATTGGAAGTTTTTACATCTTTTTATTCTTCCAATCGTAATATCGATCCAATGCTTCGTCAATAGCTGCATTAAAATCGAATCCAAATCCCATCACGTTAGGTTGAAGTGTGATAGTTTTATTTAATTTCCTTGATAAAGTTGCCCTGTCGTCAGATTCTCTTGCTTGAGTCTTTGTTAGATTACTCAAAATTAGGACAATCTCTTCCATTTTATCTTCTTCATTTCTCTTCTTAAGAATGTGCAGGATTTCTTCCAACAATTCTTCTTGTTTACTCCCATTGTTAACCGTTCCAAGCAAGTCCCTAACGGTATATGCTTTTCTTGATCCTTCAGGCCTATACTTCTCTTCACCAACCTCTTCCAAGTAAACCAGATGGTCGTAACTGACAGCTACATCGGGTTCATCAGGAACAGGAATTTTTTCGACAGCTTTTAACTTCTCAAAACTCCGGTTAATTTCCCGTAAATTGAACAATATACTTGAAAAATAATCGCGTTTCTGGCCGCCATTCACACTAATGTAGATTCTCTTTGCCTCATTATCAGATTTAACCACCGCACAGGAATTAAAGTCCTTATTTTCCAGAACCACACCTGTTCTCCACTGCAAATTATCTTTTATGTCCCTGTTCATCTTCACTATAAAGCGGGGCATAACTGAACGTGGTAGAAAATCGTATTCGATGAAAAACTTCAGGGCTCCGTTAGAGTCAAAAGCAAAATTGGGCTCAGGAACCGCCAGCAGGTCAGGAAGGAGCACGGTTTGTTCATCAATTGTATAACATAACTCAAATTTTTTCATTAAATTGATAATGTAATTATAGCGAGTTGGGGGATAGTAATAGTCATTTTCATTTTTCTGCTTTAGAATTTCATCCAGCAGACCGAACTGAAGAACTCCTTTTCTATTCACCAGAGTCTCCGAATTTATGATCTTGTATACGCCGTCAGTAATCCATCTAGGCTCAAGCACATGCGTATCAAGCAATGATATATCCTTAAAGTGTAAAATTACTCCCAGATCATTAAGAAAATCAACAAGGGTATTTTGGGATGATTTATCACCCACGTTTTCTTCCATACACATATCTCTATATTTTTCATAAGTAATGAAATCACAATTCATATTCTCTAATCTGGTCTTCACGTTGAACCAGCTTTTAGCCCATTCTATTTGCAGATGTTCAACTTTTGAAACTTCTTTTTTTATTTTTCTGGAAAAGACCTCAATTCCCTTGTTATCCTTACATGAAATTCGGAAGAAACCTTTTATTGAGGGATACTTCTCCTGTAAAAACTTCCTGTTCAACTCAAAAGAAGGATTTTCATCAATCTTGTTCAAAACAACCAGTACCGGTGAATCTCCTCCAAAACTCCGTATATGCTTGAGCCAGTACTCGGCTTTTTCATCCCTCCTTGAATTCAAAACAAGAATGTAAAGACTCCTCTTGGAAAGAAAAAACTGGTGGGTGGCATGCATTATTTCCTGGCCACCAAAGTCCCAGAAATTAACTTTTATTTTCTTATCTTTATTTTTGAATTCCCATCCCTTGATATTAATCCCCTGGGTTTGATGCTCATTTCCATCAAAACCTTCACCAAGGATCCTTTTTACCAGTGAAGTTTTGCCTGCACCGCCGTCTCCTACCAGCAAAACTTTAACTTCGTTTAATGGCTTCTTTTCACCTTTTAGCGACTTGAAATAATTGAAAACTGCCTCCCTGCCCTGTTTCACAATCTCCACAGGAGGATTTTCAAGAGGATTCTCTCCTAAAGTTATTCCTTCTTTTCCGAATTGATGTTCCCACATTATAGCCAGATCTAATTTTATGATTTCAGGCGGCAGAGAAGTCAATTCATTATCATATATGTTAAATGTTGTAAGATTTTTCAACTTGAAGATTTCAGGCGGCAGAGAAGTCAATTCATTACCAGATATGTCAAGTTTAGTAAGATTTTTCAACTCGGAGATTTCAGGCGGTATCGAAGTCAATAGATTATAAAATATGACAAGTGTCGTAAGATTTTTCAACTTTGAGATTTCAGGCGGCAGAGAAGTCAATTGATTATCATATATGTCAAATGTTGTAAGATTTTTCAACTCAGAGATTTCAGACGGCAGCGAACTCAATATGTTGGAAGATACGTTAAGTTCAGTAAGATTTTTCAACTCAGAGATTTCAGACGGCAGCGAACTCAATTGATTTTCACGCATGTCAAGTTGAGTAAGATTTTTCAACTTTAATATTTCAGGCGGAAGCGAACTCAACTGATTACTAAGTATGTAAAGTTGAGTAAGATTTTTCAACTCTGAGATTTCAGACGGCAGCGAACTCAATTGATTACCAGATATGTCAAGTTGAGTTAGATTTTTCAACTCTGAGATTTCCGGCGGAAGCGAAGTCAATTGATTATGTTGTATGTCAAGTTTAGTAAGATTTTTCAACTCTGAGATTTCCGGCGGCAGCGAACTCAATTGATTATCAGATATGTCAAGTTCAGTAAGATTTTTCAACTCTGCGATTTCCGGCGGCAGCGAAGTAAGATTTTTGTATGACAGGTCTAATGTGGTTACTTTATTTCTTTGAGCTTCTCTAATCAGATCCTTAATCTCGTTCGATTCCATCTATATATCCCTGCCTCACTGTCTTCACGAGTTTGCCATTATATCCAATGAAAAATTCAATACAATATTGCAGCCGCTATCCGGAGATAGTCCCTACATAAAAAAATAATTAAATCTGAAAAATAGAGGGTGTTGCTGACTAAATAACTTTCGATTTTAAGAAATTACACTGGAAAAGCCGCGCCGAGGCGCGGAACAATAACGACAGAATACACCATTCCGGTTACTCTGACCACTAAAAAAACAGAAAAACTACGGTTAACCGGAATCTCTCACAACCCCACTTTCTCCCCCGCTGCTGACCCCATTATCCTCTCAATATCCTCAACCGTATTAATATTCTCAAAAGTCACCAGCTCAGGATCAATTCCTCTGATCTCCGAAACCTCGACCTGCACCACATCCCCCATCGCATAAATCGGTGCAAGCACAAACCTTTCCCCTTTCTCGAAAGCCTTCTCGATCTCAGG
Organism: Methanosarcina sp. MTP4; assembly: GCF_000970045.1. Classification (NCBI taxonomy): domain Archaea; kingdom Methanobacteriati; phylum Methanobacteriota; class Methanomicrobia; order Methanosarcinales; family Methanosarcinaceae; genus Methanosarcina; species Methanosarcina sp. MTP4. The sequence continues at coordinate 1,762,150 of NZ_CP009505.1, read as the reverse complement.
AACCATCTTTCTGGAATAAACCGCATGGAGGGTCTCGAACCTGCCGTTTTCCTGCTTCGGGAGGGCAGCATCATGTCCTTCGGCTTTTTCGAAAAGGAAATTCACAGCCTTGCTGTTTACGAAAGGCATGTCACAGGCGCAGACGAAGGCATATTCGGAGCTTGCTTCGAGCAGGCCAGCGCGGATGCCTTCAAGGGGGCCGAAGTCTTCCCTGGTGTCGAAGCAGAAGCGGATCTCGCGGTCCGGGAATTTTTCGATTACGGGCTTCAGGCGGGCTTCCTGGGTTCGGTCCCTGACCGAGATTATGACCTCGTCCACAGCCTGGAAAAGGGAATCGAGCAGGCGTTCGAGGATTGTTTTTCCTTCAAATTCCAGGAGGGCTTTTTCGACCATGCCCATCCGGCGGCCCCTGCCTCCTGCAAGGACGATTGCGCTTCTAGATGCTTTTTTTTCTGTTTTTTCACTCATTTAATACCCAGCCCGGTTTTTTCTGCTTTTTGTTTCCGCTTTTTGTTTCTGATCTTAATTTCTGATCCTAATTTCTAATTATTATTTCTGCTCTACTTCTACCCTACTTCTGCCCTTTATATCCACTCTCATTTACAGCCTTCAGTGCTCCCGGTTTCAGTGTTCCCGGTCGTGGACCCAGAACTCTTCTTTTTCCGTGAATTCTTTTTTCCAGATCGGGGCGTCGGCTTTTACCCGTTCTATGGCTTCGCTGAGGGCGGGGAAGAGTTCGGTCCTGTGGGCGGATGCGATCACGATGTAGACGATGTCTTCTCCGGCTTCGAGGACGCCGGTCTTGTGGTGGATGAGGACTTCAAGGATGCCTTCTTTTTGCTTGAGGTCTTCCCGGATCTTTTCCAGGACTTTTGAGGCTTCGGGTTCGTATTTCTCGAATTCGAGCCTGTCGGTTTTCGTGTCCCCTTCAAGTTCGCGGACGATGCCGGTGAAGGTGCCAATTGCGCCTGCGTTTCTTATTTGCGGTTCCTGGCGGATCCGTTTTATGAGGTCGTCAAGGGTGTAGCGGTCGGGCTGGGCCAGGATCAGGCCGAAAATGGAAGCTGAAAGGGTCTCGTGCAGGTCCGGGTTTTCCGGAAGCCTTATCAGGACATTGGAGAGGTCTTCAAGGTCTCCGAGAACTATTTTCGGAAGCTTGCTCTCCTTAAAGCCTTCGACTACCGCAAAATCAAGGCCCCGGTCGCAGAGGGCGTCAAGAGCCCGCTCAAGGTCGGGGTCTCCTGAGAAGCTGACCATCTCGGTTTCAGTAAGCCCGATTACCGTGTCCGCACCCGCATCAAAGTGCCTGCCAGTGTCCGTGTCCTCGGGGTTGTAGCGAAATTCCCCCATGTGCTTTACCGTGCCCACCGAGCCAAAGCCGGAAAGTTTTTGGACCAGGGCGGAGACGAGAGCTGTCTTGCCTGATTTCTTGTAGCCTACTACGGAAATGACCTTCATCAGGGAGCGTTATGAATTTCCCGGTATAAGAAAGGGCCGGAAGGTCAGGTCGTAAACCGGGCCGAAAAGCCAGACAAGGGCTCCGGGGAAGAGTAGAAGTGGAAAAAGAGGCAAATCCTCAGACGAACTTCTTTCTAAAAATAAACAAGTTTCACCATTGTTAGAAATTTTCAAATATCAAAAAGTCGATATTACATATTCACATTAAAACAAATTTTGATAATATAAATTTTGATAATAATATTGATACTAATATTGATTATCCATCCGGAATTGATTATCCATCCAGAAAGCTGGACCAGGGGGAATACCAGATGGGAAACAAGGGGGAAAATAAGATGGGAGTGCCATTATGGAGGTAGCTAAGGTCAGGATTCATGACCTTCCCGAGGAAGAAAGACCGAGGGAGAGGCTGGTCCAGAACGGGCCGGAGTCTCTTTCCAACGCCGAACTGCTGGCGATCATCCTCAGGACGGGGTCGCGGGCAGAGAATGTTGTTAGCATGTCCAGCCGGATTTTATCGGAGTATAGCATCAAGCAGCTCAGCCTTGCAAACATAAAGAGGCTCATGCAGATCCATGGCATAGGGGAGGCAAAGGCCTCACAGATCTCCGCAGTCTTTGAACTGGCAAGGAGGCTTGAGACTTTTGTGGAGGAACCTAAGAGAAAAGTCCGTTCCCCGAAAGACGTCTATACCCTCATGTACCCTAAAATGCGTGAGCAGAAGAAAGAGAGATTCATAACCCTGTACCTGGACACGAAAAACCAGATCTTGAAAGAAGAGACCGTATCCATAGGCAGCCTGAACGCAAGCATCGTGCACCCGCGGGAAGTTTTCAAATCAGCCCTGATGGAGTCCTCGGCATCCGTCATCATGATCCACAACCACCCCTCCGGGGACCCAAGCCCCAGCAGGGAAGACATCATGGTCACGGAAAAGCTGGTTGAGGGGGGAAAGCTCCTGGGAATCGACGTCCTCGACCACATCATCATAGGGGACGGCAGGTACGTGAGCCTGAAAGACGAAGGGTTCGTCAGGTAAGGGACGGGGTTGAACTGCGGATTCATAGTCAATAACCCAAATTCTTTCATAAATCTCAGGTGAGAATTCAACCACAGAAAGCACGGAAAACACGGAATAAAGAAAAAGGAGGTACAATCTTTCCGTGCTTTCCGTGTCTTCCGTGGTTTAAACTAAGTGTAAATATTTACGTTCAGGACTATAAATTGAAGATTTACACGAAGGATTAAAATTGAAAATTTAAACAAAGAATTTAAGCGGAGGATTTTCCAGAAAGGATTCCATTCTTCCAGGATCCTGTTTTTGAGCTTTCTGTTTTTGAGCGTTCTATTTTTTGGTGTTTTATTTTTGAGTGTTCTATTCTTGCCCTTTCTGTTTCTGGGCGTTATTTTTGAGCTTTCTGTCTTCAGACGTTATTTTTCCGACCATTCTGTTTTTAGGCGTCCATTTGACAGGTTAAGACAGGTTAATAAAGATAAGTTAAAAACAGATGAGCGGATTAAAGGAAAAAGACAAATATTTAATAACAGTGTGAACTTTGATATTTGTTTATCCTGCATTTAGCTTAAAAACAGGCATGGATGTACAGGAAACGCTGTTCTTCAGAGCCCATGTCCCTGAAGGGGGGAATCATATATATTTAAATACTTATGGGTAATTGCTCTCTGTCAACTTGCTAAATCCACGATAACTATATATATCTACAAGAAATGGGCATTTCGGATTAAATCAAGATTTCACTTCATGACTTCACTTTTCACCATTTCATCCCTGCGGAAAAAAGGAGGTATTCGGCATTACAAAACACATAAACGCTTGTGCACTTGATAACATGCAGACTGGAGATATTACTCTGAACGATCCATATACCGTACCTTACAGGGGCATATACGCAGTCTGCGACGCGAAGAACGAATATGCGGAGATCATTGAGCACTCCAACTGCTACAGCGGGGCTTCCTGGTCCCTTTACCACTATGCAAAAGCTCCTCTTATCCTTAAAGCCCGTTCGAACGGGAACATGATCCGTTACTTCGTGAAAACCGGAACCTCGAATCTCGAACTCAAGGCCTCAGTTGCCGCCGCAGGCATCGAATCCGTAATCGTGGAAGGGGATGAGGTTCAGGTCACATACGCCGGACTCGGAGGCGGAGGAGTCGGTGCGACCCGCTGCCGGGCTTTTGCAGACGGGGTTTTACGCTATAATCTGACCGAATCCGGAGGGGAACGCTGCGCAAAAGGCACTATCATTATCCCGAGGCGGAACCGAGTGCTGATCGGCATTGATGACACGGATTCCAAGGAAACGGGAGCCACCTGGACCCTGACCCACAACATCGCAAGCGAACTCGACTGCCCGGACGCCGTATACCTCTCCCACGCCCTTGTACAGCTCTTCCCGGTCCCTGAAAAGACCCAGAACTGCATGTCAACGGTCCTGGAGTTTGGCTGCAAGGACGAAAAAGCAAAAGAACAGCTTGTCGAAGCCCTCAAAAAAGCCCTCGAAAAATACAGCGCTTCCAGCGAAACCGGGATGGTTGTCCTCACTGACTTTTATGCTAAAGGCCTCTACGAATACAGCAACCGCTGCCGGACAGAACGGGTCTCGAAAGAATATGCCCTTAGCTGTGCCAAAGAAAACGGCGTGGAAGTCGTCCTGGACGGGAACGGCGTAATCGGAGCCCTGGGTGCTCTGCCCTGGTTTGCCAGGCCACAGGAATCAATCGTTCCGGGTACCGAAATCAAACCGCTTATCGATTAAAATTTAAAAAGTACCGGAAATATTCGGATACCTTCGGATACCTTCGGAAACATCCTTAAATATCCTTAACATTCGGAAACATCCTGAACAGAGATGGGAGACGTGAGCAAAGAAACAGGAAGACCCGAATGCACCGGGTTCGAAGCCCTTTACCTTTCAGCCCTTGACAGCGACGTGGAACTCATAACAGCCGTCCCCGGCTACCCTATCACCTCCCTAATGGAACTTTTTTTGGAAAATGCACATTTTGATGCCAGATGGCTTACGAACGAGAAGGTTGCCCTGGAAATAGCCCTCGGAGCCTCTTCTTCGGGCCGAAGGTCCCTTGTGATTGTTAAACATGTGGGCATGAACCTCCTTTCGGACCCCCTTATCACTTCGGTCACGCACACTATCGGGGCTGGCCTTGTGATTATTGCAGGGGACGACCCCGGCGTGAAAGGTTCCCAGAACGAACAGGACTCCCGTTGGTACGGCAAAATTGCCGAGGTCGCAGTGTTTGACCCGCATGACCCGACGACCGCTTACCGGGTTCTCAGGGAGGCATACGAGCTATCGGAAAAAACAAAGACTCCGGTCATCGTCCGGGTCACCGCAGGGCTCGATAAAATTACAGGAGGGGTTACCCGCCTCCCACCTTCTGGAAAAACCCACCCCGAATTCGACCGCTCGGCCTGGAACATACGGATGCGGGAAAAGCACCAGCGCTTCCATAAAGAAGTGTACCCCCTGCTGGAAGAAGAAGCCGAAACTACGGAACTGAATATCCTCAAAAAAGGAAAAAGAAAAGAAAAAGAAGCAGGGAAGCTTTCGGAAAAGACAAGTATGGGTATCATTTCCTCGGGTTTTGCTTCAACCGTGGTGGAAGAAGTCCTGGGAAAATCAAACAAAGGCAACACGGTTTCGCACTTATCTCTGAACCTCGTAAACCCGCTTCCACTCCGGAAAATCGGAGCCTTTCTGGAAGAAAACGACAGAGTACTCGTGGTCGAGGAGTCAGAGCCCGTTATTGAAGACCAGCTCCGTATCGCAGGAAAAGTATACGGGAAAAACACCGGGCACGTCCCTTACGGGCAGGTCCTTGCGGAAGATATCGAATTTGCCCTTGAGCATATCGGGGAGGAAAAACCTTCAAAACCCGGGGAGAGCGGAATTTCAGAAACCCGGAAACAGAGCAGGACTTCCATCTGCGAAGACTGCCCCTACCTCCCCCTCTACCGCTTCCTCCGTTCCCTCGATGTAAGGGTTGCGGGAGACATGGGCTGTTCCATCCGGAGCGCCCCCGAACCCCTTGCGGCAGTGGACGTGAGTTTTGCCCTGGGTTCCGCAATCTCGGTTGCCTGCGGTTTCGAGAAAAAAGGAATAGCCGTGATCGGGGACTTTGCCCTGGCGCATTCCGGCATCCTGGGGCTGCTCACTGCCGTGAACTCCGGATATGACGTGCTCGCGCTCGTACTCCTGAACGAGGTCGCAGCCATGACCGGAGGACAGGAAGTCCCGGACCTCACTAAAGCCGTTGAAGCTATAGTGCCGGATGTTTCGCTTATCGACCTTGACGGGAAAAACGGGGAAAATGAAAGAGGTGACGAAAGCGAAAACAAAAATGGACATGAAAGAGAAAATGAAAACAAAAGTCCTAATTCGGAACTTTCGAATTTGATCTCCGAAAAACTTGCCCTTCCCGGAGTTTCAGTTATTTTTGTCAAAGGAAAATGCACAAAGTATTGATTTCAGGGATCTTTCCCTGATCCGGCATTTTCCAGGCTTTTCTAACCTAATCTATCCTTTTTTAGCCTTTTTTCCTCGACTGGATTATCCATTTTAACTTTGGGCCATTTCTTTCAAATTTATTCATTCCCAAAACGTCCCCTTTTCCCAAATTTTGTTTCTTCCACAGTTTTCACGCAGAAAAAAGGAAGCATTCCCTTTATTCCCAAAGTTAGAGAAAAACAGCTCCCTAAAAAATAACTTCGAACCATTTTGAAGCTTAATAAAAATATAAATCCCTTGCAAAAACTAGTATAAATGGAACCCTTCTGAAAAATAATGGAACCGGGATATTCTATCAAACGGACTAAGAAACAGACTAAGAATGTTTAGACGAAGAATGTTTATATTTGTACCGGGAAACAATACTATGGGACATCTGAACTCAAATATGGGACAGAAAAGGGGGAGAAAATATATTGGATAAGAAATTTCAGATTTTACTGGCAGTTGTAGCTCTGTTGCTATTTGTCGGAGCATTCACGTATTTCACCCAGAACCCTCTGCTGTGGGGAACGGGAGCCGTCGCTGTGCTTTTTATGGTCTTACTTTTCAGGATAGACCCTCTCAGCCCTGAAGAAAAATGAGAGAAAGAACGGGGAAGAAAAGAGAGGAAGAGAAAGAAAGAGAAAGAGACGGGACTTTTACCCCTGAAAATTTAATGTAAATACCCCCGTTTAACCTTTAGTAGTAGTTTTCAGGATTATTCTTCAGAGTTATTCAGAGTTATTCCAGATTATTTCGTAGTTGTTACAGAATAATTAAAGAGTTGTTTTCCAGGAGTTGTTTGCTACAGTCGTTTCCCGGAGTTATTTTCAAGTTATTTTCAAGTTATTTTTCAGATTCAAGACAGGATTCCGGACGAAAGTTAAGATTTGATTCGGGATGAAACTTATGAAACGGAAGATCAGGATTACTGCAGTATGTTTGATGCTCCTCATCTCTACTCTTTTTGCCGGCTGTGTTGACCAGGAGCCGGCTGAGGATGAAGATGAAACAGGGGAAGGAGGAGCAGGGGAAGAGGTTGATGAGGTAGACGGGGAAGGTTCCGGGGAAGAAAAGCCCTCCGGGGAAGAGGGACCCACATTGCCTGAACTTGAGGATAAAAGTGCGGGGTTTTTAAAATATTATAGTCCCGAAAAAGCTGAATTCGAAGCGAAGGTCCCTGCCTACTCCCTGCCTCTCAGCGAGTCGGGAATTGCGAATTACGGGGATTTTTCGGGAAAGATAAACCTGGAGGCTTCGGACCTTGAGAAACTGAAGGAAAACGGCTTTGTTATGATCGAAAACCCCTACAACCCCGGGGAAGAGGACATAACAAGGATGTACTCAATCCTGGAAGAAGAGGAAGTCCCAATCTTTATTACCACCGATTCCCTGCTGCACCTCTACCACATCCAGTTTGACGAGACTCTGCGCCAGATCGAGGAACAGGAATTTTATGCTGCGATCTGGGAAACCGATAAAGCCCTGCTGGATGCCTCAGTCGAGGAGTATAATGGCAACTCAGGGGAAGTGAAGGAAGCCGCAAGGAGAAACGCAGCCTATTTTGCCGTTGCTTTGAGCCTGCTCCAGCCTAAACCCGACCAGGTACAGGATGCGGAAGACCCCTACGGCATGGAGGACGAGTCCCTTTTCCCTGCCGGGGCAGAAGAAAGCTACCGGTTTGAAGTCCCCTCTTTCGTAAAAGAGGAGGTCGAAGCCGAACTTGCCCTGATCGAAGCCCATGCCGGTTTTTCACCTTCCCCGATTTTCATGTACACGGAAGACTACTCCCAGTACGTGCCCCGCGGCCATTATACCCGCTCTGCGATGCTGGAAAACTACTTCAAAGCCTTCATGTGGCACGGCAGGATGACCATGCTCCTGAAAGGAAAGCTTATCCAGGCCGATGACCCCGAAAAGGAAGCCAGGATCCAGACCATGCAGGCGGGCCTGATCGCCTCGGAGCTTGAATCGGACCCGGAACTCTTTGGAAACTGGGAAAGGATCTACCTGGTTACGGCGTTCTATGTAGGCTTTTCCGATGACCTCGGGCCCTATGAGTACATCGAAGCCCTTGATACCGTGTTTGCCGGGGACTTCGAGCCCGAAAAGCTAGACGAAGCCAGTGTTGGGGAAATGAAAGCAAAGCTTGCCGAATTCCAGGGCCCTGAAATCTACGGCGGAACCGGAGCCTGCGTGCTTGAACCACCCTTTACCCCGGAACAGGCTGACGAGTGCCTGAACGATACCAGGGGCTTTCGCTTCATGGGGCAGCGCTTTATCCCGGACTCCTACATGTTCTCGAACCTTGTGGGAGCCTATACCGGGGAATACCGGGGAGATGCGGGGAATCAGGGAGATGTAGAGCCGCCTTTCACCCTGGTAATCTCGGGAGCAGGCAGGCCTATCCGGGGTTTTCCCCGCGGAATTGATGTCATGGCCCTGCTCGGCTCGGAAAGGGCAGGCTACTGGCTGGACGAACTGGACGATTCGAACTACGAAAACTACAGCGCCCGTTATGATGAGCTGGACGCCGAATTTTCCGCTTTCAATGAAAGCGACTGGAACAGGAACCTCTACTGGGCCTGGCTCTACTCTCTCCAGCCCCTGCTCGAAGACCACGGGGAAGGCTACCCCACTTTCATGCAGACCGAAAGCTGGCAGGACAAAGAACTGAACACAGCCCTTGCTTCCTGGACCGAGCTCAGGCACGATACCATCCTCTACGCCAAACAGAGCTATACCATGGTAGAATCCGCAGCCCCGATGCCTCCTGAAGAAAAACCGGTTGTGGGCTATGTGGAACCTGTGCCCGAGTTCTATGCCCGCCTCCTCACCCTTACCCGGATGACGAACCAGGGCCTGGACGAAATGGAAGTGCTCGACCACGCCTCAAAACGCAGGCTCGATAACTTAGAAGGCGTCCTGGAAAGGCTGCTGGAAATCTCGGAAAAGGAACTTGAAAACGAAGAGCTCAGCGAAGCCGACTACGAGTTCATAAAGACCTTCGGGGACCAGCTGGAAGGCGTCATCTCGGACGTCGACGAAAAAGCCCGGAAAACCACCATCGTGGCTGACGTCCACACTGAAGGGAACAGCGGCATGGTGCTCGAGGAAGGCGTAGGTTACGTGGACATGATAGTGGTCGCATACAAACTCCCCGACGGCCGCATCCTTGTGGGCGCAGGGCCCGTAATGAGCCACTACGAGTTCAAACAGCCCATGGACGACCGCCTGACCGATGAAAAATGGAGAGAAATGCTGGAGGAAAACCCGCCGGAAAGGCCGGAGTGGACCTCCACATACATTTCTTAACTTTTTTTCTTTTAGTTTTTATTTCCATTTTTAATTTCCATCTTTAGTTAGAGACTGTTATAGGGTTCCTGACAGATAGATTCCTGGCAGGAGAAATTTATAGGAAACAGGTTTTGTTGGCGAACAGGTGGAAAAATTTTAATACATTATGGATTATTGGAGAAATATGTATAAAAAATTTGATATTTTGAAGAAATATAAAAAAATCCCACTCATAAAAACTTATCACTCTATAAATCCCCCATACCCGCACTTTCGGTCGCAAATCCGGAATTACACTGGCCCAATAAGGCTGAGAAGGTAAGAACCACCTATTCAGGAGAAACATAACTCCGGTCAAGAAAGAATTGCAAAGCGGCTGAGATGAAACTAATGAATCGCAGAATTAAAACAATCGTTATTTGCATAATATTTTCAGTCTCCATTTTTGTAGGTGGCTGCCTGGAAGAGAATGGAGATAGGAATGGAAATACCACCACAGGGCACCTGAAGACCGAAGCAGTAAGCTTTTCCGGCTCAGGGGCAGGGGATTTTCCACTCACAAAAAACTACCACCTGGAAGCCCTTGATATAGAATTAAAAGTGCCTCCCTATGAACTGCCCCTGGAAAAAGCTGAGATCTCCAACTATGAAAACTTTTCAGGTAAAATCCAGCTGGACGCACAGGCACTTGAAAAGCTGAAAACTAACGGTTTTGTGGTAATCGAAAACCCCTACAACTCCGGGGGAGAGGATATAACAGGGATGTATTCCAGCCTTGAGAAAGAGGGAGTCCCGATCTTTATCACCACCGACTCCCTGCTACACCTCTACCACATCCAGTTTGACGAGGCCCTGCGCAGGATCGAGGAACAGGAATTTTACGGTCTGCTCTGGGAAATCGACAGGGATCTCCTGAATGCTTCCGTGGCAGAGTACAATAACGCAAGCTCATCGAAAGAGGTAAAGGAAGCCGCGAGAAGAAATGCGGCCTATTTTTCCGTGGCTTTGAGCCTTCTCCAGCCGAAGCCTGAACAGGTCCGACAGGCCGATGAACTCTTTTCTTTCGAGTACGATGAGTCCCTTTTCCCTGCCGGGGCAGAAGAACGGTATCAGTTTGAGGTCCCCGGGTTTGTAAAAGAAGAAGTTGCTTCCGAACTGGCCCTTATCGAAGGGCACGCTGGCTTTGCAGCCTCCCCGATTTTCCTGTACCAGGAGGACTATTCCCAGTACGTGCCCAGAGGCCATTATACCCGTTCGGAGATGCTGAGAAATTATTTCAGGACCTTCATGTGGCACGGTCGGATGAGCATGCTGCTTAAGGGCGAGCTTATCCGGGCCGAAGACCCCGAAAAGGAAGCCAGGATCCAGACCATGCAGGCAAGCCTGATAGCCTCGGAGTTTGAATCAGACCCGGAACTCTTTGGAAAATGGGACCGCATCTACACGGTTACGGCGTTCTATGTGGGCTTTTCCGATGACCTCGGGCCCTATGAGTACGTTGAAGCCCTTGATACCGTATTTGCCGGGGACTTCGAGCCCGGAAAGCTAAATGAAGTTAGTGTTGCGGAAATGAAAGCAAAGCTTGCCGAATTCCAGGGCCCTGAAATCTACGGAGGCACAGGAAACTGCACCATACCTCCCCCTTATTCCCCGGAACAGGCCAACGAGTGCCTGAACGATACCCGGGGTTTCCGCTTCATGGGCCAGCGCCTTATCCCGGACTCCTACATGTTCTCAAGCCTTGTTGGGGCATATACCGGAGAATACCGGAAAGATACAGGACAGCCGCCTTTCACCCTTGTAATCTCGGAAGCAGGCCGGCCTATCAGGGGTTTTCCCCGCGGGCTTGATGTCATGGCCCTGCTCGGCTCGGAGAGAGCTATTTACTGGCTGGACGAACTGGACGATTCGGACTACGAAGACTACAGCGCCAGGTATGCTGAGCTAAATGCCGAATTTTCCTCCTTCAACGAAAGCGACTGGAACCGAAACCTTTACTGGGCCTGGCTCTACTCCCTCCGGCCCCTCCTGAAAAACCACGGGGAGGGCTACCCGACCTTCATGCAGACCGAAGGCTGGCAGGATAAGGAGCTTGCAACCTCTCTTGCCTCCTGGACCGAACTCCGCCACGACACAATCCTCTATGCCAAACAGAGCTACATAATGCGCTCTACAGCAGCACCCCCGCGCCCCGAAGAAAAAAAACCTGTCGTGGGCTACGTAGAACCCGTGCCTGAGTTTTACGCCCGGTTGCTGGCTTTGACGAGGATGACGAACCAGGGACTGGACGAAATGGGTGTCCTCGATTCCGCCTCAAGACACAGGCTCACAAACCTTGAATCCGTCCTGGAAAGGCTGCTAAAAATCTCGGAAAAGGAACTTGAAAACGAAGAGCTCACCGAGAGCGACTACGAGTTCATAAAGACCTTCGGAGACCAGCTCGAAGGCGTCATAGCAGAAGTAGATGAAAAAGCCCGGAAAACCACCATAGTGGCTGACGTCCACACCGAAGGGAACAGCGGCATGGTGCTCGAAGAAGGCGTAGGCTACGTGGACATGACGGTGGTCGCATACAAACTCCCCGACGGCCGCATCCTTGTTGGCGCGGGCCCCGTAATGAGCCACTACGAGTTCAAGCAGCCCATGGACGACCGCCTGACCGATGAAAAATGGAGAGAAATGCTGGAGGAAAACCCGCCTGAGAGGCCGGAGTGGACCTCCACATACATTTCTTAACTTTTTTTATTAAAATGAAAAAACGGTGCTCCCTCATTATCGGTTGATGTTGTTCCATCGGTTGATGTTGTTCCCAAAATTCCCAAAAATTGCATCTTCCTTGCCCTTATAAGCTCGAGGAATGCTCGCCTGGTCAGAGAAATATTTCACTGTCCCAGAAAACCGTTTTTCAATTATGGTCCCGGACGTAAATATTTACACTTACTAACCACGGAAGACACGGAAAGCACGGAAGGATTGTACCCCTATTTCCTTTATTCAGTGTTTTCAGTGCTTTCTGTGGTTAAACTTTCATTTGAGATCGGGGAAGGAATTTGGGTCTTTGACTATAGATTGTAAAAATGCCTCCGCCAGCTTGCCTGGCGGCCCTCACACAAAAAAATAATAAAGAGATATGAAAAAGCAGTATTTGCAGATTGCATTTATTTCTTTTTTGCACTTACAGGTTTTTAGGCTACTTTTATTTTTTTGATTTATCTCCTCTTCCAACCGCTCTTTTTTGCCTTTTTTCTCATCATTTTATCTGTCTACTCTTTATTCTGCAAAAGCCGGTCGCCTTCGGCGCCCGGGGACAATAACGAAAAAAAAGATGAGGGGTGGCCAGTTCCGGTTGTATGGGACATGACTAAGGATTCAGAGCAAGCCATTACTTTTTTAATAAAAAATATCAACCGAATAATACCGGAGACCATTTCTTTTAAGTACATCTATTTTTGAATTTAGGGTTCTTTTTTGTTAATTAAATCATATACTATTACTAATAAACATAATAAATTAATACTTAATTACAGAAAAGTATTAATATTTAACATATATTGATAAAATCATGTTAAGATTTAAATAGTAAATCGTCATTTATATTCATACTGACAAAAAAGTTTGGCTTTCTTCAGAAAGCTCCAAAAAGTATCGATTTTCCTGCAAAGAAGGAAGATGTTGTTAAGCGCTAAGAATAATAACGCTAGAGACGGCATTCTGCGGAAATAAATAATCTCCGGAAAAGGAGTATACAAACGCTGCAGATGTTGCCAGGGAATTGAAAGGAGACTAAACAAAAGTAAAGGGGAAATATCATGGAAACTGAGGGTAAAGGCGGATTTATTACAGAACTTCCTATGGAAGCTCAGAAGATATTAAAAAATACAGATTTTCCTGTAAAAAGAAACGGCATTATTGAGCAGGCAAGGAAGAGTGGAGCAATCCCGGACATACTAAGGGGACTTGGCATGCTTCCGGACAAGGAATACAATAACTCTGAGGATGTCGCCGAGGAACTTCATAAAATTTACATCGGGGTTCCCTCCTAAAAAACGTAACTTATTTTTGTTTATAGGACTTACGCAGTTGAAGCAAAAACCAGTGGCATGAGACACCAAACTATCTAACCAATAATGTTCATGGGAAGGTATCAAGTGCTTGTTTTTCTTCTCAAGTGCGTAACTTCTATTTAATTTATATTAGGAAAGCTTAAAAATAATTATAGAAATAACACTTCTAAAAATAACACTTCTAAAAATAACACTTCTAAAAATAACACTTCTAAAAATAACACTTCTAAAAATAACAATGAAAAGGGATTGTTCAGCACATCCAAAATCAGTCTAAAGATTCTGTTTTACCTATGCTGAATGTTAGAAATAAGTAATGAAGAAGAGTTAGAGAAATTCTCATTTCTTATGCATTTCAGATCGAAACCTTCCCTTCTTCCTTAATCGTGTGGACTTTTTCCTGCTTTACTTCATTTATCATCTTTTCAAGGTAATCTCTCGGGATACTCTTGTGCTTTTCTTCGGTACAGATCTTGACCTTATCGATCAGGGCACAGAGTTCATCCCGCTCAAGGCAGAAACCGATGCTGTTAATTATGCCTTTGAGGGCTTTTGTGCCGGTGTGCTTGCCGACGATCAGGTTGCGCTTTCCGCCCACCATTTCGGGGAGGAAGAGTTCGTAGGTCCTGGGCTCTTCCAGGATTGCAGCAACGTGGATCCCGGACTCGTGGGTAAAGGCGTTTTCCCCGACCACAGACTTGTTTATGGCGGGAGCGATGCCGGAGTATTCCGCGACCAGTTTGGAAAGTTTAGTCAGTTTGGTAGTGTCATAGCGGTCGATGCCGTACTGCACCCTGAGGGCTACCATCACTTCTTCAAGAGAGGCATTGCCCGCCCGTTCCCCGATTCCGTTAACGGTTGTGTGGAGCTGTTTTGCCCCGGCTTCGGCGGCGGCAAGGGTGTTTGCGGTGGCCATGCCCAGGTCGTCATGACAGTGGATGCAGATTGGGGTTTTGACCGTCTTGAAAATCTCACTTACCAGGTAGCTGGTACTGGAAGGGTTCAGGATGCCTATGGTATCGGCAAGGCTTACGTAAGCCACCTTGTAGTCCCTCTCAACTTCCAGGAAAGCCTGTTTGAGCCGGTCCACGGGGGTCCGAGTAGCATCTTCGGCTGCAAAACGCACTTTCAGCCCATGATCGGTTGCATATTCGATAGTTTCTTTAGCACAGCCCAGCATCTCCTCAAGACTCCGGTGGTACTTGTGCTGGAGATGCATATCGGACATGGCGATAAAAATGCTAACAATGTCAACGTCACATTCCAGAGCAGCGTCAACATCCCCTTTTACGGACCTGGAGAGGCAGCAGATTCTTGAATCGTACCCCTGGTTTGCAATTTCCCTGACAATCTCCTTTTCGTTGGCTGAAACTACGGGAAAACCTGCTTCAATAACCTCGATTCCCATCGAATCCAGCTCACTGGCCATCGCCAGCTTCTGCTCCCGGTCAAATACGACTCCCGGGGTCTGCTCTCCATCGCGGAGGGTAACATCACAGATTTCTATATCAAGGGGGCGGTGATCGATGAAGTCCATCAGCGTGTTTCTGGAGTACTGCTCGCTCTCTGACATGGTACTGATTCCTGTGCTTGTTTTTGCTGCTTGTGAGGACATATTTAATTAATTTTAATGATAGATCGCAATTTGCCCCTGCTATCGCCCTAATGCTTGAGTGGAAACCTTTCAGGGCTGGAAAATTCTTTTAAAGGCAAAAAATGTACTATTTTAGTAAGATTAAGGATAGCTTAACCTGCATGTATATAAACGTTATCCCGAGGGGAAAGTAATTTCCGGCAACAGCATAAACGTACATTACGAAGTGAAAAGGAAGTGAAAAGGAAGTAAAAAAGGACCCTTTTACAGCCAGTTAACAGCATAAACGTACATTATGAAATCAAAATGAAATAAAAGGGAAGAAAAAAGGCCTTTTATCAGGACAGTTTCCGCTGTACCCGCTCATAAAAGCAGGTATCTGAGACCTTCACAAAACGTGCCGGAAACTTCGACTTTTTCAGTTTCACCACATCCTCCGGCCGGATCCTGTAGGACTTCTGCCCGTCGATAGCGACGACAGCTTCCTTTGAGGCTATAAGGCGCACGGTGAACTCACTGTCCGAAGGGATGACCCAGGGCCTTGAGGAAAGTTTAAAAGGAGCCACAGGTACGACAACGATGGCATTTACCCTGGGGTTTACGATCGGGCCGCCGGCGCTCATGGCATAGGCGGTGGAACCGGTGGGGGTTGCAAAAACCACGCCGTCCGCACGCATTTCTCCCAGGGGGCATTCATCCACGTTTACTTCGAACTGGATGATCTTTGCGGGCTTTGCGGACATGATTGCGACTTCGTTGGTGGCGGTATCGAGAATTTCTCCGTTCAGGTAGACGTCAACCCGCATTCTTTCGATATAGGAAAAACCGTAAAGTACTTCTTCTATAGCTTCAATCGCGTCCTCGGGTTCCACATCCACCAGAAAGCCGAGAGTGCCCATATTGATACCAAGGACGGGCAAAGGGTCTTTCATTTTGGCAATGTTCCGGAGAACGGTCCCGTCTCCCCCTACGCTTATGAGCAGTTCCACTCCCTCGGCCCTCATATCTTCAACCGAGACCCCTGGGATGCCCAGGACGTCCGCAGTGGCAGTGGAGACGAGTATTTCCACTTTCTGGCTGAAACCGTCCAGGATTTTCCTGACCATCCCCAGCACTTCAGGCCTGTCACAGCGGGATGCGACCCCTATTTTTTTGATAGACAAATTATCCCCTTGAAATCAGTTTTAAAAGTTTCCCATGCACATGTCCGTTGGAAGCGACCATATCCACCCTGTTCATAACATTGTCCGGAAGATTTAAATCCTCTCCGTATCCGTCCGTAACAAGCCCCCCGGCTTCCGTCAAAATGAGCTGCCCTGCAGCCACATCAGTCAGGCGAAGGGCCTGCCGGACGTCTACAAAGGCATCCAGCTTTCCGGACGCCACATAACAGAGTTCAAGCGCCACACTGCCCAGAAGCCTAACCCTCCGGACGTTTCTGTAGAGGTTAAACGTCTTTTCCGAGTTCTGCCGGTAGCCGTAAACACTGATGCAGGATTTTTTCAGGTCGGAGTTCCCGGAAGCCCGGATAGGTTTTCCGTTCAGGTATGCCCCTTTCCCGGCCTGGGCATAGTATTCCTCATCAATTGCCAGGTTCTTTACATAGCCGAAGTTTAGATCCGAAAGGTCCGGGGTAGCCACGGCTATCGAAACGTTGTAGAAGGGAATCCCGGTCGAGGCGTTGTAGGTCCCGTCCAGGGGGTCCAGGACAAGGGCAAATTCCGGGGACTTCCCTATTACCAGCTCACCCAGTTCCTCGCTGAGTATTCTCATGGACCTGCCGTCGGCTTTAAGAACCTCCACGATAGCGTCCTCGGCCGCAATGTCGATCTTCGTTGTGGGGGTCCCGTCGGCTCCCATGCAGACATACTTGCCTGCAGCCTCGGTCCCGGCAAGGTCGCAGGTGGCGTCCGAGGCGGCTTTAAAAGATTCTCTGCAAAGTTTTAAAAAATGGAAATCAGGATTCATATCTGTCAGGGCTTATATCCGTCAGGATTCATATCTCAGGATTCATATCTCAGGATTCATATCCCAGGACTCATATCCCAGGACTCATATCCCAGGATTCATTTCTGTCAGAGTTTATATCTGTCAGGACCGGGTCAGACCTTTCGTTTTCGGAGTTTCGGGTTCCGAAAAAAGGAGCCCCGGAAGGGGGCTCAGAGTCCGATTGCCTTATTCGTTTTCGCAATGGACTTTGCACCTTCACTTTCCAGTTCCATCATGGCCCGGATTGCGTCCACGTTTTCGGGGACAACATCGGATTCCTGGTGGATTGCCTGGAAGAAGTAGAGTTCCCCATCGTCGATGGTTATGGACTCGTCCCAGACACAGTTTTCCCACATATCGTTCCTGGGGCGTTTCAGGTCCCTTGCAACTTCAATGATCTCGGCAGTGGAAGTAATGCCCTGCCCGACAAAGCGGACCCTGGACTGGGCTCCCAGCACTTCTTTGACGTCCTCAGCCGTGCAGTCCTTTTCAAGTTCCATATTTATGGTGTGCAGGTGCATGAGAGTTGTCGGGATCTTCATGGCCATCGTGCTGATGTTGATATTCGGAAGCACGCTCTTTACGTCAGGCCCGTGGTGGGAAGGCAGCTTGATGGGGTTCGGGACAATTGCGTTGATCGGCCCCTTCTTTGCATCATTGGGGTCAGCGGCTCTGCGCACCAGAGTGATCCTCGCCTTCTTTACCCCGAATTCCCGGTCTATCGGGTATATGACCCTGCAAAGCCCGGTTGTGTTACAGGAAACAACCCTCACAAAGTCAAGCCCGAAAGCCCCTTCATAGTTGGAGACCGCATTAAAAGAAAAACCGGTAAGTTCATGGTCTTCCCCACCCTGCCAGATAGCTTTGACGCCTGCCTTTTCGTACACCGCCTTGTTACTTTCCCCCACCCCTCCGGGGGTGCAGTCCACGACCAGGTCGACTTTCCCGATCATGTCCTCAAGAGTCCCTGCTGCCGGGATCCCGGCCTTTTCAAAAGACTCCACCCTGTCGGCAAGGGTGTAAATATCATAGCCGAGCTGGGCAGCCACCGCAGCCTCATAGTTAGGCCTGGTCTTGGCAACCCCGATGATCTCCATATCGTCCTGTGCCTGGACAGCATCAGTTACTCTCTTACCGATGGTCCCGTATCCGTTTACTGCAATTTTAGCTTTTGACATTTATCATCCTTTCCTGTATAATCCTATCCTACCCCATTCAGGATATTTATGAAGAGTCAATTTTTTAACTGGTATAAGATTCCGGGCAGCTTCGGGAAAAACTTTAGTGTTATTTAGGGTGAACTGTCCGGTCCCTGACCTCAGGTTAATGATTAAACGCTTTTAAAGTGTTTGATTTAATCCCCTTTTTTGATTTTCAGATCAGGTAGTGGAAAATAGATTTGATTGGTTATATATGCTTTTCTTGAGGTGTTCGGTACTGAAGGGATTTGTGGGATTGGATCTCGTTCTTTGTAGAACTTTTTGGGGATATAGGTAAGGCGAATTTTTTGAACGCTTTTGCGCTTCCCACGCACACCCGTTTTCATCATTGGCAACATATAGAAATGAGCGAGTGTTTTTTGATTCTCACTTTTGAAATGCACGTCAAAAACGGAGTTCTTGTTTCCCCTGGGCCCGATATGGCACTTGCTTTTTGAACTGATCCTGCCTGTTATCTGTCTGTTATGACCTGCAAGAATTATAAATTTTTTATTATACTTATCCTGTATGCAACTCCCTAACTTCCCCAAGTACCGTTCACTTAAAACTCGAACTCTATCCCCTGGTTCTTCAGACTGTCTGAAATTTTCGCAGGCAATTCCGTAATTTGGCAAATTTCTGATTTATGATTTTTTCCTGCTGTTTTTCCCATCCCTTGAACTTCGGACAGTCAAACCGCTTCGGATACCCGCAGTTTTCCGCCTCTTCGCAGTCCGGGCAACACTCCGACTCAAACGTCTCGATCTTTAGAGAAGAGTGCTTCCCTCCTTCGATTCTGACCCATTTGATCTGTTCGTTGTCTCCCCCGCACACAGGGCAGGGACCGTAGAGTACGATTTTCCGGGGTCTGCGGGTTTTCTGCTCCCGCTTTGCATGGACTGTTCCGCAGTTTTCACAGGTCAGTTCCCAATCCTGCGGAATGATGAAAGGCTCTCCGTCCTTATCTATGTCCCAGAGCCTGCCCCTTGTATGGCATCCGAGCCCTGTCCACCGCCCAAAACACCAAGACTTGTCATATCTCGGGTTATCACATGTACACACCGTTGATCTATCTGTCATTTCACTTCCTCCTCACTGCTTTTCTTCCTCTACATACACCTTTATCCTTTTTCTCAGTTCTTCATCCCTGATGAAATCGAGCACGTCCTCAATGGGGACCCGCCACGCTTCCCTACAGAACCTACATGCCACGATTGAATTCAAACATAATACGAGAGCGTCGGAAAAGTCTGAAATCTATAACTTATTGCACACAGTCATTGAAATTTAAAGTAGTAAACCGACATCATGCGGAATTATTAAATATATGTACAATGATCAAATTGGGCAAATTTTAGGAAATTATGGACTTTTCCGACGCTATCTAGTACAGTTATGATTAACTTTGTATAAAAATTATATCACTTGGGGATTTGGGTGTTAATCTGGAGATCTGCCTTAAATTTAGTACCTAAAATTTTGACCATTGTTATTTACACCTGTGGAGGGACGATCTGATGGAGAAGTAGAGGGGGTGAAGGGGAGGTAGAATGGAGATGTGAGGGGGTTGAGATATGCCTGAATTATTGTAACCCGCAAGAATCATAACTTTATTATTATATTTCGCCGGCGGACTACTCTCCCACTTCCCCGAGTACCGTCCTCCAAAACCCGAACCCTATCCCCTGGCTCTCCGGACTGCCTGGAGTAGAAACCGATTGAAAGGCAGCTCGGAGTGGGACCGGGCAGTTTTAAGTTGTGCCTGATTTTGTGTATGGGGAAGTTTCGTTCGTGGAAGGGGTCGTGGGTGGAGAGTTCTTTGAGGAATTCGAGGGTAGAGGAAAAGAGGGAGGAGAATCACGCCTGATGCATAACTGTATTATTATATTTAGCCGGCGGACTGCTCCCTTACTTCCCCACCTACCGTCCTCTCCAACAACCGGAACCTCGAAAAACCCGGAACCCTGAGCCTCACTCCCGCACCTCAATAGCTATCCCGAACCTGTTTTCATCAAAAATAGGGAAATTGCCCTTTCCGGTCCTGATCACATAGCAATTCCTATCCCCGGGCTCTCCGAACTGCCTGGAGTAGAACCGATTGAAAGGCAGCTCGGAATTGAACCGGGAAATTTTAAGTTGTGCCTGGTTTTGTGTTTGGGGAAGTTTCGTTCGCAGGAGGGGCTGTTGTAGGTTGCGAAACCTTTGAAAATTCGGGGGAGGGGAAAAGAGAGGGGAAAAGAGAGGGGAAAAGAGAGGGGAAAAGAGAGGGGAAAAGAGAGGGGAAAAGAGAGGGGAAAAGAGAGGGGAAAACCGACTAATGCATAACTGTTTTATTATATTTCTCCGGCGGACTGCTCTCCAACTTCCCCGCTTACCGTCCCCAAAAACCCTATAATCCAAACCTCTAACATCTTTTCTGCATTTCAATAGGTTTCCCAAACATGTTTTCATCAAAAATGACGAAATTGAACTATAATTAATTCTACAGTTCTTAATTTTGATAGTCAACTAGCACATTTTTTTAAAAAACTTTCTTTTCGATACAATTTGCGGTAAAGATCCACAAAAGAACTTCTCAAAAAATAGCGAAACAAATTTAATGGAAAATTTGTATAGTGTTGCAGAGGAAAGCCGAGAAAATGGAGTCTGTCACAAGCATAGATATTATATGGTGAAGGAAAGGTGTTGCAAAGATGATGGACTTGCACCATGTATCAAAGCGATTACAATTTAGATAATGGAAGTTGTTAAAAATGACCAATATTGAAAAGGATTTTTTAAATGATCTCGACAAACAGCTCTGGAAGGCCGCCGACAAATTGCGATCTAACCTGGATGCCGCCAACTACAAACACATAGTGCTTGGGCTAATTTTCCTTAAATACGTGTCCGATGCCTTCGAAGAGCGCCAGCAAGAACTTATCGAGCTGTTTAAAAAAGACGATGAAGACAACATCTATTATCTGCCCCGCGAAGATTACGACAGCGACGAAGAATACAAGGAAGCCATAGAAGCCGAGCTGGAAATTGTCGACTACTACACCGAAAAAAACGTTTTTTGGGTACCCAAAACCGCCCGCTGGAACATCCTTAAAGAAAAAGCCACCCTTCCCACCAGCAGTGTGCTCTGGCAAGACGAAAATGGTGAAGATGTCAAACTGCGCTCCGTGGCATGGTTGATTGATAACGCCTTCGACGACATAGAAAAAGCCAACCCAAAGCTCAAAGGTATTCTCAACCGCATCAGCCAATACCAGTTGAATGACGACAAACTTATTGGCCTGATCAATGGATTTAGCCTTACCAGTTTTCATAACCCGGAGTACAAAGGCAAAAAACTTAGCCTGAAGTCCAAAGACATACTCGGCCACGTTTACGAATACTTTCTGGGTCAATTTGCCCTTGCCGAAGGCAAGCAGGGTGGTCAATATTACACACCCAAAGCCATTGTTACCTTGATCGTGGAAATGCTGGAACCTTACGAAGGCCGTGTATTCGACCCAGCCATGGGCAGCGGCGGTTTTTTTGTTTCCAGTGACAGATTCATTGAAGAACACGCCGGAGTAAAACACTACAAAGCTGCCGAACAGAGAAAACAAATTTCCATATACGGCCAGGAATCCAATCCCACCACCTGGAAACTCGCTGCCATGAACCTGGCCATTCGTGGTATTGACTTTAACTTTGGCAAAAAGAACGCCGACTCCTTTTTAGACGACCAGCACCCCGACCTGCGCGCGGACTTCGTGATGGCAAACCCACCCTTTAATATGAAGGAATGGTGGCACGAAAAGCTGGCTGACGACGTGCGCTGGACCGTTAATCACAACGGCGAAAAACGCATTCTCACCCCACCGGCGAGTAACGCTAACTTCGCATGGATGTTACACATGCTGTACCACCTGAGACCCACCGGCAGCATGGGGCTGTTATTGGCCAACGGTTCTATGAGCAGTAACGCCAATAATGAAGGTGAAATCCGTAAATCTCTGGTCGAGCTAGACCTGGTAGAATGTATGGTAGCACTACCGGGACAACTCTTTACCAACACCCAAATACCTGCATGTATCTGGTTTTTAACCAAAGATAAGAGTGCAAAGGACGGTAAAAGAGACAGAAGCGGTGAAATACTGTTTATTGATGCCCGTAACCTGGGTTACATGAAAGACCGTGTACTGCGGGATTTTAAGGCTGAAGATATCCAGCAAATCGCAAGTACCTTCCATAATTGGCAAAGAGAATGGTCAGAGGAAGATAACCAGGCTGGCTTTAGTTTTTCGGCAGATTTAGCGACGATTCAAAAGAACGACTTTGTACTCACCCCCGGCCGTTATGTGGGCGTAGAAGCGGAGGAAGATGACGGCATTCCCTTTGCCGATAAAATGAACTCACTCACCAGCCAGTTGAAAACTCAGTTTGAAGATAATGACAAACTGGAGGACCAGATTAAAAAGAATTTGGCGGGGTTGGGTTATGGATTCTAATTGGCCAGAGGTTTCGATTGACGAGCTAAAAGCTTCTTCAAAGAATGCTATTGCAATGGGACCATTTGGTTCTCGTATTAAAGTGGAAAATTTCGTTGAAGATGGGGTTCCCGTAATTAAAGGGGGAAATTTAACAGGAGATTTTATCGTAGAAGATAAATTCGATTTTTTAACTGAAGAAAAGGCCGATGAATTAAAAGCATCAAATGCATTTCGTAGAGATATCGTAATAACACACCGTGGCACAATAGGTCAGGTAGGGATTATTCCTGATGATTCTAAGTTTGAGCGTTACGTTGTTTCTCAAAGCCAATTAAAAGTCACTTTGGATCAAGAAAAAGTTAACCCTTATTTTATCTATTATTTTTTACGCTCTCCGGTGGGTCAGCATCGTTTACTAATGAATGCTTCTCAAGTTGGGGTGCCTGCCATAGCACAAGCATCGACGTCAGTGAAAAGTATTATGGTTCCTTATCCTGAAAAGGAAATTCAAAATAAAGTCGTAGAAATTATCCTCGGTCTGGATACTAAAATTCACAAAAATCGCCAAATCAACCAAACCCTCGAAACCATGGCGCAAGCTATGTTCAAAAGCTGGTTTGTGGATTTTGAGCCGGTCAAAGCCAAAATCGCCGCCATTGAAGCAGGTGAAGATGCAGAGGGTGTAATCCGCGCCGCCATGAGTGCCATCTCCGGCAAGACCGATGAAGAGTTAGACCAACTGCAAGCCGAACAGCCAGAACACTACACCCAACTCAAAACCACCGCCGAACTCTTTCCCTCCGCCATGCAGGATTCGGAATTAGGAAAAGTTCCTGATGGATGGGAAATTTCAAATTTTGGAAAAGTGTCTACATGCTTTGACAAAAATCGGATACCACTTTCGAAAAGGCAGAGAGAGCAAAAAAAAGGCTTAATTCCATATTACGGTGCTACATCCGTAATGGATTATGTCGATGAATCTATATTTGATGATATTTACCTTTTACTTGGTGAAGACGGTTCAGTTCTAAAAGATGATGGTTCGCCATTTATTCAATATATTTGGGGGAAATCTTGGGTAAATAATCATGCGCATGTGTTGCAAGGGGCTAATGGTGTATCTACTGAACATCTGATGCTGTTTATGCAAAGCCAGAATATAACTGCTTATGTAACAGGCGCAGTTCAGTTGAAGTTAAACCAAAAGAACATGAACAGCATTCCGTTTATTAATGCTGGTAAACCTATTAATGATGCCTTTTACTTCTCGATAGCTCCATTCTATGCATTTAAGAGAAATGATGAGGAAGAGATTAAAGGTTTAAGAAATCTCAGTGACATCCTTCTCCCAAAACTTCTCTCCGGTGAGCTTGAAGTAAATGCTATTAATGAAGCGGAGGGTTAAAAATGGATTTTCTAAAACCAAAATTTAATGAAGAGCTCGCCGCTGAGATTAATCCCAAAAACGGTAAGGTGAAAGTGGCAGGTTATTCGTGTACCCCTGACGTATTTTTAAAGGAAATGGACCCTACAAGTTACGATGCGGCATTTTCTGACTGGCTTGAGCAAAGAAAAGAAATGTGTTTAGCAAAAGCTGACGAGATTCTTGAATTACATGACAACCGGCCACGTTTTAATCGACTGAGAGAATCCTATCGGCGGGGGGCTGTCATTCCTTTTATTGGTGCTGGAATGTCGGTACCATGTGGTTATTCGGGGTGGACGAAATTTCTAAATAACCTTCGTAATGAAACGCGAGTTTCTGAAGAGTGTTTAAGCACTTTACTATCTGAGGGGAAATACGAGGAAGCTGCACAAACCCTGGCTGACGACATGCCCGCAGGAAGTTTCGATGAAGCC
Organism: Methanosarcina sp. MTP4; assembly: GCF_000970045.1. Classification (NCBI taxonomy): domain Archaea; kingdom Methanobacteriati; phylum Methanobacteriota; class Methanomicrobia; order Methanosarcinales; family Methanosarcinaceae; genus Methanosarcina; species Methanosarcina sp. MTP4. The sequence goes on along the minus strand of NZ_CP009505.1, from coordinate 1,737,688 downwards.
ATAGAGAACGCTTTTGGTGATGATAAAGATTTAGAAGGTCCGATACAACTATTGCCTTATATTTTTGATACCAGTGTTATTACCACTAATTTTGATGATGTTATAAAACGTTGCTATGAAGCCACAGATTCATATTTTTTAGAAATTTTGTTGGGAACAGATGCTTGTGAGCTACCAAGATACCTTGGGAAAGGAAATAAAGTGCTGGTTAAATTACATGGTAAAGCCAATTCTGGCCGTCATCGGGTACTAACCTATTTAGAGTATGAGAAACACTATGGAACTCCACCGCGTATTCAAAATGTAATCGAGGCAATTAGCACTAAAACAACACTTCTTTTTTTAGGATGCAGTTTGGGCGTTGACCGTACAATTCAGACTTTAACCCAACTGGTAGAGGATAGAGGACATGATATCATACCTCGACATTATGCTTTTCTCAGCATTAGCGAAGAAGAAGATCGACTAAGACGGCGGGATGAGTTAGTAAAAGCCAATATTTTCCCGATTTGGTATCATGCTGATGAGGGTCATGACGAATGCATCGAAGCCCTGTTATATAAATTGGGAGAGGGGAGAATATAAAATGAACGAAGACCAACTAGAACAACTCTGCCTCGACTGGTTCCACGAGAACAGCTGGGATGTTTTATATGGCCCTGACATTGCTCCCGATTCAGACAAACCCGAACGCAGTGATTACCACAAGGTGGTGCTAAATCGTTATCTGCAAGAAGCCCTTGAGCGCATTAACCCACACCTGCCCAAAAGTTCCATTGAGCAGGCCGTAGCTCTTGTTTTAAAGTCCGATAGCCTGGATTTAAAAACCAATAACCACGCATTTCACCGCCTGTTATTGGAAGGTGTACCTATCGAACATCGCAAAGATGAAAAGACAATTTATGACCGTGCTTTTTTAATTGACTTTGAAAATCTGACCAATAATAGGTTTTTGGCGGTCAACCAGTTCACCATTCAAGGAACAAAACAGCCACGTCGCCCTGATATAGTCTGTTTTATAAATGGATTGCCTATTGCGGTATTGGAACTTAAAAGTCCCAAAGATGAAAACGTCGATATCTGGGATGCGTTTAATCAGTTACAAACTTATAAAGATGAAATCAGCGACCTTTTTGTGTTTAATGAAGCACTGGTTATAAGTGATGGCTATAACGCCCGTGTTGGCGCGTTGACGGCAAACCAGGAACGCTTTTCACCCTGGCGTGCTGTTAAGAACGAAGACGATAAGCCACTGTTAGAATGGCAGCTGGAAACCCTGGTGCGGGGTTTTTTCGACCGTGAGATGTTGCTTGACTACATCCGCTTTTTTGTGCTTTTTGAAAATGATGGTGGAGCAATCATCAAAAAAATTGCCGGTTACCACCAGTTCCATGCGGTTCGAGAAGCTGTAAGAGTCACGATAATTGCTGCACAGGAGTCGCTGGGGGTGGCAGAAAAGCGGGCAAGCTTTGGCGATGAGGTGGTGCCTGGCAGCAAAAAGGCCGGGGTGGTCTGGCATACCCAGGGCTCGGGTAAGAGCATTTCCATGTGTTGTTATGTCGGTAAGTTGTTGCAGCAACCGGAGATGAATAACCCTACCATAGTAGTGGTAACAGATCGCAATGACCTGGATGGTCAGCTGTTCCAAACATTCTCGAACGCCCAGGAACTATTTAAGCAAACGCCGGTGCAAGTCAACGACCGGGAGGAGTTGCGTCAGCTGCTTTCTGTGCGGGAATCTGGCGGCATTATTTTTACCACGGTACAAAAGTTTTCACCTTTGGAGGGCGAAGATGGCCATCCCATCTTAAACGACCGCCACAATATTGTGGTTATCTCCGATGAGGCACACCGCAGCCAGTATGGTCATAAAGGCCGCTATATAAATGTGAAAGATAAAGACAAAAATGTTATAGGTAAAAAGCTGGTATTCGGTTTTTCCCAGTACATGCGTGATTCCTTGCCCAATGCCTCGTTTATTGGTTTTACGGGTACGCCAATTGCCCTTGAAGACAAAGACACTCAATCAGTATTTGGGGGTTATGTTTCAATTTACGACATTCAAGACTCTGTAGATGATGGCGCAACAGTACCTATTTATTACGAGTCACGTTTGGCAAAGCTCGATTTAAACCATGCCGAAATTGAAAAGTTGTCTGATCAAGTTGAAGAAGTGGTGGAAGACGAAGAAGATGTGTCTAACCGCGAGAAAACAAAAGGTGAATGGAGCCGCTTAGAAAAACTGGTGGGGTCTGAGCCGCGCATTCAGCAAGTAGCTGCTGATCTGGTGGAACACTTTGAAGCACGCACGGACTCGATGGATGGCAAAGCCATGATTGTAGCCATGAGCCGCGATATTTGCGTGCATTTATACGATGCCATAGTGGAATTGCGCCCGGATTGGCATGATCCCGACCCCGACAAAGGTACGATTAAAATCGTGATGACCGGCTCGGCGTCTGACCGAAAATTGTTACAGCCGCACATCTACAATAAGAAAACTAAGAAAAAATTGGAAAAACGTTTTAAAGATATTAATGATCCTCTCAAGCTAGTGATTGTGCGGGATATGTGGCTCACCGGTTTTGATGTGCCCTGTTGTCATACTATGTATATCGACAAACCGATGAAAGGTCACAACCTGATGCAGGCAATTGCGCGGGTAAATCGGGTATTTAAGAATAAACCCGGTGGTCTGGTGGTGGATTACATTGGCATTGCCAATGATTTAAAGCAAGCATTGAAATCCTATACAGACGCCAAGGGGAGAGGCGCGCCCACGCTATACGCCGAAGAGGCTTTTTCGGTTTTGCTGGAAAAAATGGATGTGGTACGTGGGCTCTTCCATGGTTTTGATTACAGCGGCTTTGAATCCCAGGCCTACCAACTACTGGTACCAGCAGCAAACCATATTTTAGAGCTTAAAGATGGTAAAAAACGCTTTTTAGATGCGGTACTGGCGATTAACAAAGCCTATTCATTGTGTGGCACTCTGGATGAAGCCAAAGAATTACGTGCTGAGATAGCCTTTTTTTCAGCCATTAAAGCCGCTATTAGTAAATTCACCTCTGTCGATAAAAAGCTCACTCAGGAAGAGAAAAATTCGGTTCTCAAGCAGATTCTGGATAATGCCGTGGTTGCCGAAGGTGTAGCGGACGTGTTCGATCTGGCGGGGTTAGAGAAACCTAATATTGGTCTGCTGTCGGATGAGTTTTTGGAAGATGTTCGGCAGATGAAGTATCACAACCTGGCAGTAGAGCTACTGGAAAAACTGTTGAAAGACGAAATATATTCAAAAACCCGCAATAACGTGGTGCAGGAAAAGAAATACAGTGACCGTTTAAAAGAAACCTTACGGAAGTACAACAACCGTTCTATTGAAACTGCCCAGGTGATTGAAGAACTTATTCAGATGGCCAAGGAGTTTCAAGAGGTATTGAAGCGCGATGCTGAGCTTGGTCTGAACCCGGACGAGGTGGCATTTTATGACGCTCTGGCGAATAATGAAAGTGCAGTGCGTGAGTTGGGTGATGCAACTCTCAAAAAGATTGCCATAGAAATTACCGAAAAACTGCGCAAATCCACAACCGTGGATTGGCAGGTGCGCGATAGTGTAAGGGCTAAATTACGCATTCTTGTCCGCCGTACATTACAACGCTACAAGTACCCGCCGGATAAGGCACAGGAAGCCATTGAATTAGTACTGAAACAAGCTGAAGCCCTTTCAAACTCATGGACAAATTGAGGAGTATTGAGGTTGTAACAACGGTTAATCACTCAAAATTCCCAAAAGTAGTCTGAACCTTCCCCTTCATCGGGTTTTTCCCCTGCTTGAATTCTTCGATCTTGTCCGGGTTGTTAGCCAGGTATGCCAGGATGTCCCCATGGCATGGATCAGGCCAGCACCAGCAGACGAGAACCTTGCCTGACAATTCCCCGGGGATTGCTCTCAGGAGGTCCGGCTTTTTTCTCAGGTAGGCCTGGTGCTTTTGCAGCACTTCTTCCCTGGTCCCGTCCTTGCCGATTGCAAAAGGGCTGCCCCATTTCGTTGTACGGTCGATTGTGACGGCGTTTTCTTCCCCATAGATCGACTTGCAGCGCTCAAGTTCCTTTGTCTGGTTTTTCCTTTTGCTTCGGACGAGGGTTTCTTTGACTTCAGCCATGTTATCTACGGGTAAAGATTACGGTTTCTATAAAATATAAACTGTAGTTTTGATACTCACATTTATTCAGTTGTCTCAAAAATAACTTTATTTTGAAAGCGGGGTCGAAAGCTGAGTCAAGACTGATTGTTGTGAAAAATAAGGCAGGGAAGGGCGGCGGAACTAGTACATCGATTACATAATTTGAGAATAAACCACGGAAAAGTACGGAAGGACACGGAAACCGGCCCGTCGGACAGTGGATTACCGGGTAACTGAAATGACTATTTCAAAACCCGAATTCTGCTACACTCAAACAGATTGAAAAATGCCATAGAAACCTTAATTGCCGTCTTCAGGCCGTTCTTTTTTCCGTGTGTTTCCGTGTCTTCCGTGGTTTTAATCTTAATTTGAGATTATTTAGAGAATTTTTTGCTACCTCGTTATTTATGAATATAATTTGGAATCGCAGTACTAGAAAGTGATCAGCGGAAAATGAAGAGCCGGGAGGGAGGGTAGGAGGAGCCGCCCGAGAAATATATAAAAAAAGTTATAGTAATCCTCTTGAGGGAGCGAAGCGAGCGGGGAAAAGAAAAAGCGATCGGCTAAAAAGGAATGACGATTGGGTATAAAAATTATGCAACAATCTCGTCAAAGCTCAGTTCTCCGGCGGCTACGGGATGCAAGAGTAGTTTGGACTCGTGGAACTTTTTCATGACCACGTCTATTTTTCTTGAAACTTCCGGAGTATAGTAGGCTTCTCCGCAGTTTTCACAGACATAGGCGGAAACATCTTTAATGGCAATGAACTGCTCTCCAACTTTTGCCACAAACTCGGTTTTACCTTCGACGAGTTTACCTTTACAAAAACTGCACCTGTCAGGTTTCATTTTTGATCTCTCCTTAATACGTGGTCTATCCGTTTATTGTTTTCCGGGATGTACACCGTGATTATTCTTATATGGCCTTCACATTCTGCTACCACAACATGGCAGGGTCTACCTTCAGAATACGCAAAAAAAAGCTGATGGACATGGCTCGTCTTCAGGGTATTCCTCAATAATCTGCCCCTGAAGTATAACCTCTTTTATGCTTTAAGTGGAGATGTTCCTTTGAAACATGCGGCTTCGAGCATGGTTTGAAACAATGAAAGCGTCTTCTTTAAGAAAATACTTTAATTTACCATGGCTGACACTCATTTCTACCCCATCATGAACCCAATAATAAACTTATAACCCTGGTTTTAAAATTTTAAGTGGATAAATTTGCAGGTGGGGGATTTTTTATGAGCTCTGGACCTCCCATCCCCTGGCAGTTAAGTTATTTGCATGGGCTATTCCTGTAGTTGATGGGGCGGCATTTCCGCTTAGATCCAGATACCCATGATGAGTATTATAAGAATCCAGTGTTTGGAGTACCCCGTCTACTGCTGTTTGGTCCAGTGAATTACGGCTGGCATTTAAATGAATTAAACCGGGGTCATCGGAAATATCCAGACTTGTGAGTTCATTATTATAAATTTGCACAACAGCTCTTCTACCAGCAGGGAAACACCCGGATAAATCAGCGGCACTATAATGGTTATCGTATGCCCGAACTTTGTATAAATATTTGGAATCCAGGCATAGAGTCCCGCTTTGATTCCCGTTCCAAACAAAATAATCTTCCAGGACCGGGAACTGGCCGGATGGTAATGCGCCGGTCATACGTGGGTTAGCCCCAATACATACATGCCACATATTAGCCCCTGTAGTGCCCCAATTTATTGTATATGTTGAACTTCTCTGGGATGCTCCGCGAAGGTCAGCCAGGGCAGGAGCCTCTGATAGGTCAAGATAAGAAATCTTGCATCTTTCGAGGCAAAGCCTGGTCAGGGATGGAACGTTACTGAGCCTGATGCTGGTCAATGATATACAATAAAAACACTCAATCGTATGCAGTTCCGTGAAGTTACTGAAATCCAGCTCAGCTATCGGATTATAACTCGAAGCCCATACCTGGAGGTACGGTGCAACATTTTCCAAACCGGTAACAGCTATTACATTCTGTTGTTCCAGATTTTCGATTGTACCGGGACCTGGAGTTACTCCCCCATCCGAACCATCATAACCTATATTGATCTTAGTTACTGCACTCCATGGTGTTACTACCAGAGTGTTTGATCTTGTCCCCTTTGAAGCAAAATTTACAGTAGGAGCCGGAGAATCGGATGTTGAACCGTCCCCAAATACCCATTTAATTTCAGGATTACCCGTAACTGTGATAATTGGTGAAAATGATGAACCGGTAGTAACAAACGTAATACTTGCTTCGGGTGCTGGAGCTATCACCTCTGCATCCGGACTGGAGCTTGAATTGCTCTTATCCGATTCAGGTGCTGGAGGTATCACCTCTACATTTGGACTGGAGCTTGAATTGTTCTTATCCGAACCTGAACTCATACACCCCGGAGTCGAAACAACTAAAATAATAATGGCTAATAATCCTGCAAATTTAATCCCGGAAACTCTATTGGGAAATCGCATAACAGATCTCCTGATATTATTTACTTTGAGATTGTTTTTTCTGAAAAGTTACATTATTTTCGAATAAAGTGAGCTTAGAAAATACTTTACATTTAAGGCATTTGCAAATGAGCTGCCAATTATAGTCAATGACCCAAATTCCCCCCCAATCTCAAGTGATAGTTTAGCCACAGAAAGCACAAAAAGCACGGAAAACACAGAAATAAGGAAATAGGTGCACAGTCCTTCCATGCTTTCTGTATCTTTCGTGGTTATAAAGTAATTGTAAATATTTACGTTCGGAACTATAAATATGTTTCAATGAACAATTGATTCTGAAAACCTTTGATAACGTTTACATATACTCGAATCTTCCCCGGTCCCGTCCTTGCCTATTGCAAAGGGCTGCCCCATTTCGTGGTACGGTCGATTGTTACGGCGTTCTCTTCCCCATAGATCGGCCTGCATCGCTCAAATTCCTTTGTCTGTTTTTTCCTTTTGCTTCTGACGATACTTTCTTTTAAGCCCGTAAAAAACAGGAAATGAGAATTCCGGGGCTCTGGAATTCAGCTCAAAAACTTCGTTTCATTTAAGCCCGTTAAAAAAACAGGAAATGAGAATTCCGGGACTCTGGAATTCAGCTCAAAAACTTCGTTTTCCTTCAGGGAATACGGTTTCACTTTGCCAGAAGCAGGGCTTCTCCGCTTGAAAAGTTAATTTCTTTGATTGAACCCGTAACCGTCATCCTCTCCCCGAGAATCCCGGTAAGCTCAATCGAGTCGCCTTCAACCACTATTTTTGCTACGGATTCCATAACCTGTTCGCGTTCTTCTCCACGAAGCATAATGACGTTCAGCTCACACATTTTACAGTTCTCCCTTTACTTCATTTATTTACGTTTTTTTATTTGCGCTTTTCTATTTACGTTTTGTTTAAGTTGCGTTTTGTTTAAGTTGCAATTTCATTGTTACATTATATTAACTGTATATATTTAGAAACCCGGAACAATAAAAAGGTGCCGGAAAAAAATCAACAGGATGACCGACAGGATAATTGGCAGGATAATTGGCAGGATGATTGACAGGATGACCGACAGGATAATTGGCAGGATGATTGACAGGATGGTCAGCAGGATGATTGACAGGATGGTCAGCAGGATAATTGGCAGGATGGTCGGCAGGATAAGCGGAAGGATTGGCAGGATAAGCGGGAGGATGATTTGCAGAATATGAACTGTCGGTTTGCCAGCGAAAAACTATGGTTGCTGCAGGCCACGCTGCAGCAGGGAATTTAAAGCCGCGTCCCGAAGGTCACGGGCAGTTCATCAGTTTTGCAACGGACAGGCCTTCTTCCACGTCCAGGGAGTCCGCAACACATTCGCATTTTGTAAGGAGGAGGTAGGCAATGGGCCCGAAGTTGTGTTCGGAGAGGGTCTCGTAGTTTGCCATGCCCTTGCTGATGATGAGGGTTGCGTTTTTCATGGCCTCCAGCAACTCATTGGGAGCTTCCTCAACAAGGACACCTATAGCGTTGGAACCGGTGGTAAGGACCCTGTCGACCTTTTTATCGATCTCGTATTTCCGGACATCTTCCATGGTCACGTCGGTAAGAATTGGACCACCACGGACCACGAGGGTGATTTTTCCGCCGAGCTTTTTGATGATTTCAAAGACAAAGATGTCAAAGAGGATCTCCCCGCAGTTGTCGGCAATATAGACAACGTCTTCCATTAGCCCGAGCATCTTCCGGGTCTCGTCCACATCGAGCCCTTGCTCGAAGTATTTCTGGAAGGCAGCCTCAAACTTGTCCTCGCTGGCATCAAAGCCCATGATCCCGAAGTCAAAGTAGTTCGCAATAACGGAGGCAAGCACGGCCCGCTTGAAAACTTCCGCGTCATCGGGGTTTCCTTCGTAAATTTTCTCCCTTGCGAAGGGCAGGACTTTTTCCGCAGCCTGGTTGATCAGTTTCTTGGTAACGGCATAAGGGTCGTTGTCCCCCAGGACTTCATAGCATTTCCTGTGGACTTTGGTGGCAACAACGGAAGAAACGGCATCAGGGCTATAGTTATCATTCAGAACGCAGAGACACTCACGAATTGTTTTGTTTATCAGGTCTTCGTCGTCCGTGGACAGCTTGGACTGGAAGTGCACTCTGGAAAGCATACAGTAAGTACATCGTGGGCTCATTTTCATGGGAACATTACCTGTTTTTTGAGTAAAATGATAGATTTTTCCGGGATGTTTATGTATATTTGTTAGAAATGTAATATGAAGCTACGCAAACTAAAGAAAGTTAAACCTTTAAAAAGATACCCAAATCAGGGAGAATATGTGGCAAAACCCATTATTCTAACCGGGACAAATTATTTATCCCGGATGAATAAAAAAGGTGCAAAAGCAAATTCTTTATATCTGATATCTAAATTAATTTATAATGAAACCAGGAATCCCGAAACACCGCCTCTTTTCAGCGGCAATCCTTTTTGCAGCTGCCTCTGTTTTTTTCGCAATATTTTCCTGCCCGGCCTTCGCCCTTACCGAAGTGGAAATAAGCCCGGTGCAGACCCCTAACGGAGCCGTACTCTTTATCGCAGACGGCATGAGTGCTCCTTTCGTATATCCCGAACTGACCCCTTACGCCCTGGACGGCAGTCCCCTTGAAAGAGCCAGGCTTGAAGCGATTCCCGAAATCAGCAAAGAGAGCGCAAAAGTCCTGGAACTCCGAGTCCCACAGACCTTCACGGGAGGTGGACATTCGGTCCTGGTTACGGGGAACCCCGGGGCGGACAGTGAAATGGTTAGCTTCAGGGACGCCACTCTTTTTGATGTTTTGCATGAGCAGGGCTACCTTTGCATAGGGGTGATGGAAAAGGGGGATTCCTGGTCAATCTGCGCCGAGCATGACGCCATCCTGAGAGACGAAAAAAACTCAATTAGTAAACTGGCGCCCACCCTTGAGAGCTACGAACACAACCCTGGGCCTTCGAAAGTCCCGCCAGGGCTGCTTGTACTTATGGAAGAAAAGGCAGCCGGGGCTCCCGGCTATGTGAGCTCGAAAGAGGCAGGGGAAAGGTACAGCGGGTACAACAGGTGGGGCATCGATACGGCCTATGCCCTTGTGGAATACATAGCCGAGGAATATCCCGGACAGAAATACCTGCTCACGGTCAACGTGGGAGCCGTGGACATGAGTGGGCACTACCGCGGCAACTACGGATACCTGGACTGCATCGAAAACCTGGACGCTGACCTTATGCCCCTCTACGAACTCTGCAAGAGAAATGATATCGCATTCATCCTGACCGCCGACCACGGGATGGCTTTTCCAACAGAAGATTCCAGGGGAGGGCACCAGGGCGAAAAATACTCCGTATCCGATGAAGCCCAGCTGGTCCCCCTGATAATCCGGGCCCCGGATGTGGAAAGAGGAGTGATAAAAGGGGAATTCGGGCAGGAAGATGTAGCTCCGACCCTGCTGGGAGTCCTCAACGTCCCCGGAAAGCCCCGCTTTGCCGACGGGGAGCAGATTGTGCTCAAAAGCTACGTGAACCTGGAGGTAAAACTGCCCGGGGAAGGCTCCGTAGAACTCCTGAAAGCCGGGAAACCTGTAGCTTCCCCTAGGAATGATGACGAGTTTCTTTTCCTGGGCCTTGAACCGGACTTCACCTACACGGTAAGAGCTACCTTTGAAGGCGAAAACGGCCAGGAAGAAAAAGAAGAAGAACTATTTCTGGAAACCGACTCTGTTATCGAATTCAGGAACCTTGAGCTGAAACCCGGAGCCGACGATGGTTCCGGAATTGAGAGCGCCACCGCCAGTGAAGCCCGGATTGGGAGTTGTTCAGGCACGGGAAACAATGGAATATTTGGAATAGATTTCAGGCAACTTATAGGCTATTTCCTGATAGGGATAATAAATCTGACCGGGCTGGTAGTTATTGGAAAAATTCTGAAAAAAACCTGAAAGATCTGAATGAAGGCTGAAAAAAACCCTGCAAGATCTGAATAATACTGATAAAAGCCCTGAGATCTGAATGAAGGTTAAAAGTCAGGATAGACCTCAGGAGGCCGGAAAGGCTGAAAGGGCTGAGAGATTTGGAAGGGTTGGGAGGACCTGAAAAGCTGGAATGGCCCTGAAAAAAACCTTAAAAACCTTAAAAACCTTAAAAACCTTAAAAACCTTAAAAACCTTAAAAACCTTAAAAACCTTAAAAACCTTAAAAAAACCCCTGTGGGCCTGGACAATATTAAAATCCATTTAAATAATGTCTTATAAAATTTGAATGAAATAGGGGTTTCAACTCCCCAGACTAATAATAAAAAATCAAGAGGTACTATTTTAATATATATAACAACATATTTAATGTTTGTATATTGAGCTGACTTTAGGCCGCAAACCCCCGGGAGAAGCCGGAACCCCCAATTTTGCGTGATTAAGGGCGAGATGGGACCGGACCAGAAACGGAGAGGAAACTTTCCGGGGGACCACTGCAGTGGAAGTGATCCGGAATATGGACCAGGATGAGCGTTTCGAACAGGCAGTACGGGTAACGGGCGCAGGGCTATTCGTGAACCTGGGGCTAACTATTTTTAAGCTGTTTGCAGGAGTCCTGGGAAACAGCGCGGCGATGCTTGCGGACGGTGTCCATTCCCTTTCCGATTTCCTGACCGACCTGGTGGTGATCCTGGGCTTCGAGATTGCCAGGAAGCCTGTGGACAGGACCCATAACTACGGGCACGGGAAGGTCGAGACCCTCTCTGCAAGCCTCGTCGGGCTAATGCTTTTCGTAGTCGCAGGGCAAACTTTTCTCTACGGGCTCCGGAAAAGCCTGCTTGTCATAAATGGGGAGACCCTCCAGCAGCCAGCCCTGATAGCACTGTATGCCGCTATTCTTTCCATCCTCTCCAAAGAACTGATGTACCATTACACAATCCGCCATGCAAGGAAAATCAACAGTATGGCCCTGACCGCAAACGCCTGGCACCACCGCTCGGACGCCCTCTCTTCGGTCTGTACCATGATAGGAGTCGGAGCCGCTATTTTCCTTGGCGGCAGGTGGACGGTCCTCGACCCTTTGATGGCGGTTTTCCTGAGCCTCTTCATTTTCAAAGTTGCCCTGAAGATTTCCTGCAGCAGCGTAAACGAACTTATCGAAGCCTCCCTTGACGAAAAGACAAACGCGGAGGTCCGGGAAATCATCCTGAACACCGAAGGTGTCCGGGCTCTTTCGAACATGAAAACCCGGAAGATAGGGAGCAACATTGCCGTGGACGTCCACATAAAGGTGGACAGCGGCCTGAACGTCGGCGAAGCGGACAGGATTGCCCTCCACGTCGAACACTCCCTGAAAAAAACCTTTGGTCCCTACACCTACGTCCTTGTAAAAGCCGAACCCGATATCCCCGAGCCTCCCATCCACCCCGGAAAAACCGGCGTATGCCTGAGAAAAGAAGCGGAAACCAGGCCTGAAGAGTGGGGGTCAGAAGAAAGGAACCCGGATGAAAACAGGTAACGAAAATATACATATGGAATTCAGCAAAAACAGGATATCCAAAGTGGACCAAAAAACGGCAAGATTGGACGCAAAAAGAAACTAATAAAGCCTGCAAAATACTCTTTTCAAGATCTCTTTTTTATTCATTTTGGGGAGGCGCCGCCAGGCAAGCTGGCGGGGGCACTCATATAACACCCGGATCTAAAAACGGTTTCCGGTACCGTATGAAGTAATTCACGGATCCGGTTGATCATAACTCAAGGCTGAAACGAAGACTCGTCCATATTGCCTGTGGGCTCCATAAAAGTATGATAAACATTATCTACACGGGCGAACGTGGGCCCCTCCCACAAATCTTTTATCAGGAGCTCAATGGCTGCACGATGCCCCTCGGCAATTACGAAAACCCTTCCATCCCTGAGGTTCATGGGATTGCACTTTACACCCAGGCGTTCTGCAGAATTTCTCGCAAACCAGCGAAAACCCACATGCTGAACCCTTCCTGAAACATAGATTTCCGCACGCATAATATTTCCATAGGTCACAAATGGCTATTTTGAATAAACATGATATATATCTATGGTTATTCCGATTTGTAAAATTAGGCAAAAAATGGTTTTCAAGATAAAGGAGAAAGATGCAAAATAAGGAAAACAGGTTAAGCTTTTCCTCTGGTTAAGTTTTTCCAAACATCGTTCGTATTTAGTTTTAAATGTTTGGACACGGGATAAATCCCACATCTACATATAAATGTGTCCGAACGAACCACCAGCCCGATTACCCGGACGACCAACCAGGCCACTAATGCGATTGCTATCAAAGTAATTAGGGCAGCAGAAAAGCCTTTCACCCTGAGACCTTTTACGTAACTGTCCGCAGACGTTAAAATAGCCGCCGTAACAAACTCAGTACTGCAAAAAAGATCACCGCAATGGCAGCGCCAAGGCCGTAACCCCCAATTCCTGATTTGCCCACAATCCAGATTATAAATGCGGCGAACAATATTCCTATCAGTATTCCTGAGACTAACCTAACGAATTTACCAGCGGGGCGCATGTCAGCCACAAAAATCCTCCTCCCTGTTTTATAATATTGCACATATATTAAAAACACTTTTCTTTTAACGTGCCTTCCTCAACTCGAACCAGACAAGGTTCCAGTTATCCAATCATATGGGTGGGCGAGTTTTGAGACAAACTTCTTAAAAACAGCCTAGTTTATGTCTTTGGCTTACCGGGTTCCGGAGTGCTCTCAAAAAAGATCTAATTTTAATTTACGGGAAAGCCATATGAACGGAAAAAAGTTCACGTATGAAGACTAAAATTATAAATCAATTTAAATATATATCATACATATTTATACACTCATAAGGGGGGAACAGGTCTGGAAAACTTCGAGGACTCATCAGTCCAGACCATAATGGGAAGAATGTTTGAGTGTTACTGCGTTTTTCAGGGCTGGTAAGCTAACAGGGATTATCCCCCCTTATTCTATATCAGGATCAGGCAACCCTCAAGGGAAGGGACCTGGAATGCAATAAACATAGGGAGTGATTCTTAATGCGAAGAATGATGGGCGGCCTCCGGGGCCGCGGAGCAGAAAGCACACAGCGCTACAAAATGCGCGAAAAACTCATTTCCATCGGGGATGACTACTGGATCGAAAACGAACACGGGGAGAAGGCATTCTATGTTGACGGCAAAGCTATCCGCGTCCGTGACACCCTGATCATCAAGGATGTGCAGGGAAACGAGAAGTACAAACTCAAGGAGAAGCTGCTCCGGGTCAGGGATACGATGAGCATCCAGGACGCAGGAGGCGGAACGGTAGCGACAGTCAAAAAAGCCCTGATCACGCCCCTTCGCGACCGCTGGAAAGTGGATTTGGCGAATGGGTCTGAAATGAAAATTCATGGCAACATCCTGAACCACGAGTACAAAATTGATGCAGGGAGAGAAAAAGTTGCAGAAGTCTCAAAAAAGTGGTTCCGGGTACGGGATACCTATGGAGTGGAGGTTTCTCCCGGACAGGATGACGCCCTGGTCCTGGCCATTACGGTTGCAGTCGACCAGATGGCTCACGGATGAACTGAGAGTTTTAAAAGAATAAGAGGAAAGATGGGAGGAAAGATGGGAGGAAAGATGGGAGGAAAGATGGGGAGATAGATGATAGATGATAGGATAGATTGGAGAAAAAAGGGAGAAATGGTGGGGAGATAGATGATAGGATAGATTGGAGAAAAAAGGGAGAAATGGTGGGGAGATAGATGATAGGATAGATGGCGGGAAAGAATTGGGGGAAGGATGGTTGAAACCGCCTCTTTTTCGAGTTTCCTTGAGACTATAGGTGTCCTTGCCACACTGATCTTCGTGCTTACCAGCATGCTTGGTATGGGGTTCTCCCTTACAGTACCGCAGATAGTCGCCCCTCTGCGCAACACTAAGCTTGTACTCCTTTCGCTGGCAGCCAATTTCATACTTGTCCCGCTGCTTGCTCTCGGGATACTGTTTATCTTCCCGCTCTCCGAAGGGCTTTCAATCGGCCTTTTCCTTGTCGGCACTGCCGCAGGAGCTCCTTTCCTTCCGAAGCTCGCACAGGTGGCAAAGGGGGACACTGCGTTTTCAGTAGGGCTGATGGTGCTCCTGATGGTGGTGACGATTATTTACGTGCCCATAGTCCTGCCGCTCCTGATCACGGGGGTTACCATCAATCCGTGGGAAATAGCGAGATCCCTTATCCTGCTGATGCTCATTCCGCTTGCGATTGCCCTGTTTATCCGGGCCAGGTACGAGGAAGTGGCAAACGGGCTCCTGCCCCTGATGAACCAGGCTACCAGCCTTTCCCTGCTTGTCCTTTTCGTGGCTTTCTTTGTGGTCTACATCTCCGACCTCCTCGGCGTTATCGGGACCACTGCGGTTATTGCGGCGGTGCTCTTTCTGCTTGTTTCGTTTATCATCGGCTATTTCCTGGGAGGAGCAGCCCGGCCTATCAGGAGCGTGCTTGGCCTCGGGACCGCGCAGCGCAACCTATCGGCAGCCCTGGCAATTGCCGCGCTTAATTTCACGGACCCGGACGTAATGGTCATGATTCTGGTGGTGTCCCTGGCAGGCCTCATACTGCTGATGTTTATAGGAGGAGAACTTGGAAAACGTGCTGAAGCGGCGGCAGGAACCTCCCCGGAGCAGGGAAAAACTCCCACGGAACCTGAAAGGTGAAGAGAGAAGCAAAAAAGCAGCTAATGAAGTAAAACGCAGCCAATGGCATAAAAAAACAGTTGATGACACAAAAAGCAACTGATTACCCAAAAAGCAGCCAATGGCAAAAAAGCAGCTAATGAAGTAAAAAACAGACGATTGCACAAAAGGCAGCTGGTGACTCAAAAACGCGATGAAGTAAAAGTGACAGGCGTCACCGAATGCATGAGGATTTCCATGACATCAGAAGCCACAAGTTTTGTCATTGCCTTTGCAACGCTACTCTTTGTCTTCAGCCTTGTCTCCCGAAAAATCTCGGGTACCGTGGTCACTGCCCCGATGATATTTGTGGCGGCCGGACTGCTGCTCAGCCCGGAAGGGCTCGACCTGGTCGAACTTTCGGCAGGCAGCAGTTTCGTCCTCCTTGTGGCTGAAGTGGCACTGGTACTCACGCTGTTTGCCGATGCTTCCAGGATCGAACTGAGGGCGCTTGGCCAGAAGGGGGGACTGCAAAACCGCCTCCTTTTCCTGGGACTGCCGCTTGTAATCTTTACCGGAACTGCATCTGCTGCGGTTATTTTTACGGACCTGACCCTTCCCGAAGCTGCGCTTCTTGGAGCCATCCTTGCCCCGACCGATGCCGGGCTGGGCCAGACGATCGTAAACAACCCGAAACTGCCTATCCGGGCCCGACAGGGCCTGAACATCGAAAGCGGACTAAATGACGGGGGGGCAATCCCGTTCTTCATCTTCTTCCTTGTGCTGGCTAGCGGAGAGGAACTTAACCAGCCAATAGGTACCCTTCTCTCCCTGGCACTTGAACAGATAGGGTTTGGAGCATTTGTGGGAATCGCCCTGGGTCTCCTTGGGGGATGGCTTTCCGGAAGGGCTTCCAGGGCAGGATGGACCTCAGAGCTTTATCACAGGATAGAGTTTCTGGCCCTGGCTATCACCTCCTGGCTTGTGGCTGATGGGATAGGAGGAAGCGGATTCGTGGCGGCTTTTTTAGCGGGTATGGCCAGCGGAGCCATGGGCAGAAGGGTCGAAGAGGAGGAAATCATCTTTACGGAAGCCGAAGGGAGCATCCTGAGCCTTGCGGTTTTCTTCATATTCGGGGTCGTTACCGCAACAAGGCTTTCGGCCATCGGCTTTTCTGAAATCGTTTATGCAGTGCTGAGCCTCACTGCCATCCGCATGGTCCCGGTGGCAATCTCCCTGATAGGTACGAAACTGCACCGTGAAACTGTCCTCTTCCTGGGCTGGTTCGGCCCGAGAGGCCTGGCATCAGTCGTCCTGCTGCTCATCGCCATAGAGGAGGCAGAAGGGATTCAGGGGCTTGAAACGATAAGCCTGGTCGTGACCACCACTGTCCTTTTAAGTGTCTTTGCCCACGGGATTTCTGCAAACCCTGCAAGCGAATGGTATTCAAGAAGAGTAGCTGCACTGCCGGAAGACGCGCCGGAACTGGGTGAGGTGAAGGAACTGCCCGCACGTCCGGAGTTTAATGCTCCCGAAAATCCACAGGGAAACTCCCGGGAGAAAACGCAGTAAAGAGAAAATAGGGAAAAAGGAAAGTGGGAAAAGAAAATCAGGAAGAAGAAAATCAGGAAGAAGAAAATCAGGAAGAAGAAAATCAGGAAGAAGAGGATCAGAAAAAAGAAGATCAGGAAAAAGAGGGAATATTCCAAAATTATATATGTTAATTTATATATATTCTGGGATTTATACATATATTGTATCAATTCAGTAACCTGATACCTTAATTAAAAAAGAGGGGAGATTGGGGTCTTTACACTCTTTCTTTAGTTAAACGGCAGCTGAAAAGCCAGGATGTAATGCTACTGATATTTAATTTTCTTGACTGAAATGCATTGGAAATCCATGGAAATTAGGGAGCAAGACAGGGAAGTGATCTATAATAATTTGAAAAACAAGAGTCGGCAGTAAAAGAAAAATTTGGGGTAAGAAAGATTGGGGGATATAAATATGAATGCAACTACTAGTTCAACGCCAGCCAAAGTTCTAATTTACAGCACTGCTGCAGTTCTCCTTACACTAGGTATGGAAGCGATTTCAAATATACTTGTACCGATTTTTTTTGCTATTTTTGCCTTTCTAATCTTTTCCCCTCTGGTTCACTGGCTCATTAAGAAAGGGGTTTCGGGAAAAGTTAGCGTTCTTCTGGTAATCCTTTTTTTCATAATTGTTTTTGTTGGAACCGTGATTCTTTTCTTAAGCTCTTTAGTCCAGCTTAGTGACCAGATTCCAGACTATGAAAATCAGTTTGATAGCACTCTGGACAGTATTTCAGCATATTTGCCTACAGTTGGAGTTTCCTTGGAATCGATCCTGCGCAATGTTGCAACATTTGCTTTCAGCGTGTCAGGGGAAATTATTTCAGGAGCCTTAAATGCCGGATCAACAATTGTGCTCATTTTTGTCACGACAACATTTTTACTCCTGGATTCTGCAAGTGCGCCAAAAAAGGTGCAAAAAGAAGTTGAAGGTGAACCGGTACAGCTTTCGAAGTTTACCCAATTAAGCAGCAGCGTCGTAAATTACATGGTCCTGAGGACTGAGACCAACCTGCTTGGGGGAATCGGAACTGCCATACTGCTCCTTATAGGAGGCATAGATTTTGCTATTCTCTGGGGACTCCTGACATTCATATTCGGTTATATCCCTTACCTGGGCTTTTATCTTGCCGCTGTTCCACCTATGCTCCTTGCCCTGTTCAAGTATGGGCCTATAGGGGCAGTAGCTGTCCTTGCCGGAATCAGCATTATCAATATGCTCGTGGAAAATGTTCTTTTCCCGTCTCTTGCAGGAAAAGGCCTTAAATTGTCTCCGACGATTGTATTTCTTTCCCTGTTTTACTGGTCCTTCATACTGGGAGCTGCAGGTGCACTGATTGCCGTCCCCCTCACAATGGTTGTAAAGATGGTCCTGGAAAGTTCCGAGGAGACACGCGTGATGGCTAAAATGATGGAATCAAGCGGGGATAGAGATCAGGAAGAGGAAAAGGCTGAGGAAAACGAAGGCGAAAATTAATCCTGAGGTCCTGAAGCCCTTAACCGTATTCATTGCTGCTGTTCCGGACCCATGCCCCGGAAACCGGCGACTGCCGGATTCTATATTTTTCATAGAGGTTCTGGTTTCCACTGTATACATTCCCCCTAAAAACCTCCTTTTCGTTCAAAAGAGAACCTGACTTTCAAAGTAAAAACGATATGCATCGAGGGTAAAAGCATAGGTATGCATATATATTATAAAACCTTTTTTATAAAATAAATTATCTAAATAGCCAGCCTGGGCTACATATTCAGACCTCTAAAGGGGTAGGGAATAATATAGTGGGAAAAGAAGGCACGGATACTCCAGAATTCTATAGCATTATGGCGCTTTGCTTCGACGGATAGAAAAAAGCCGAAACCAAAGAGGCTCCTGCGCAGTGACCCGGCTGCTTTCCCGAGCATAAACAGCCTTTGAAAGCATGGATACCATGTTCACTCCGGAAAGAAGTACGACCTGAATGTGACTTTCGGAGCTGACCTGCTCTTTGATTATAGGGGTAAAAAGTAGCAGCTCCAAAACCTGAACTTCTGGAAACAACGGTATACGTTTCCCTAAATCGTAATTCAGTGACGGCAAACCGGGGGAATGCCGCTACACTGTCAACTGACCTATTCTACCGGGCCTGAAAAAGAATCCTGACGGCTAGCTGACCCTGTAGATCCGGAAAGATTCAGCGGACAGGGGTAGGGAGAGCAAGAGCCGCAGATAAAAGAGCGCTGCAAATGCCCTCGAAAAATACCTGAAACTAACTCAGAGGGAGAGTAGTCGAAACAAGACAATAGAAAGGAGATTGAGAAAATGGTACAGAAACCAGAATTAACCGGACGGGAGATTCTCCCGGTCCCTGACATCGCATCCAAAGGAAAAATGGCACTGGACGCACGAGATGCCGAATTTCCGGCAATAGAGCCGCTTCGCCCTCCAAAGGGAGCTCCCAATGTGGTCATAGTCCTGATCGACGACATGGGCTTTGGTGCGCCGAGTTTGACCGGCGGTCCCTGCCACATGCCTGCAATGGAACAGGTAGCCGGAAACGGCCTGCTCTACAACCGCTTCCACACAACAGCGCTCTGTTCACCCACACGAGCGGCGCTACTGACCGGGCGCAACCACCACTCTGCAGGAATAGGTTCGGTTTGTGAGGTCGCCACCGGCATACCGGGCAACGACAGTGTACGTCCTAACAGTGTTGCCACCATTGCCGAGATGTTGCGGCTAAACGGCTACAGCACAGGCTGTGTGGGAAAGGCGCACCAGACCCCGACCTGGGAAGTCAGCATGTCGGGTCCCTTTGACCGCTGGCCCACGGGAGAAGGCTTCGAGAAGTTCTACGGCTTTGTGGGCGGGGAGACAAACCAGTGGTCGCCCACCCTGTACATGAACAACATCCCGGTCGAGCCCTGGGGGACGGCAGAGGAGGGATACCACTTTTCAGAGGACATCGTCGACAAAGCCATCTCCTGGGTGCGCGGCCTGCAGGTCATGACCCCGGACAAGCCCTTCTTCCTCTACGTCTCGTTCGGGGCCACCCACGCGCCGCATCACGTTCCTCGGGAGTGGATGGACAAATACATGGACAGGTTCGACAAAGGCTGGGACGCCGTGCGGGAAGAGACCCTGGCAAACATGAAGGCAAAGGGAATCGTGCCTCTTGACACCGAACTGACCGGCAGGCCCGAGGGAGTTGAAGCCTGGGACGACCTGAACGAGACACAGAAGAAGGTCTATGCCCGCCTGATGGAGGCTTATGCCGGGTTTGCGGAGCACACCGACGCCCAGGTGATGCGCCTGATCGAGACGCTCGAAGACATGGGCGTCTATGAGGACACCCTCTTCATCTACATCGCCGGGGACAACGGTGCCAGCGCCGAGGGCGGCCTGGACGGTACCTTCAACGAACTGATGGCCTTGAACGGCATTCCCCAGGTGCTGGAAGACGTGCTTCCCAGGCTGGACGAAATTGGGGGACCGAAAGCCTTCAACCACTACCCTGTCGGCTGGGCTCACGCCATGAACTGCCCCTACCAGTACACCAAGCAGGTCGCTTCACACTTCGGCGGCACCCGCAACGCCATGGCCGTTAGCTGGCCCAGGGGCATCAAAGCCAGGGGGGAGATCCGCCAGCAGTTCCACCACGTCATCGACATCCTGCCTACTGTCCTGGAAGCAGCCGGGCTGCCCGAACCCTACATGGTCAACGGCATCGCCCAGAAGCCCCTGGAAGGCGTCAGCATGGCCTACACCTTCGAAAACCCGGATGCTGAGAGCCGGCACATGACCCAGTACTTCGAGATCTTCGGCAACCGCGGCATCTATCACGAGGGGTGGACGGCAGTTACCCATCACAGTACACCCTGGCTCACCCGGGAGTGGCCTTCGTTCGATGCGGACGACTGGGAGCTCTACGACACCAGCAAAGACTGGAGCCAGGCCCATGACCTCTCAAAGGAGATGCCCGACAAGCTGCGTGAGCTGCAGTACCTGTTCATGATCGAGGCTTCAAAGTACAACGTCTTCCCCCTCGACGACCGGCGCTACGAGCGCTTTAACCCAGCCGTTGCCGGCCGCCCGGACCTGCCCGGAGACCGCACGACTATGACTTTTTACCCTGGCATGACACACCTGATGGAAAACACGGTGCTCAACGTCAAGAACCGCTCGCACACCGTCACCGCCGAGGTGGAGGTCGCCGAAGGCAAGACGGACGGCGTGATCGTGGCACAGGGCGGGCGTTTTGCAGGCTGGGCCTTCTACGTCAAGGACAGCGCGGCCAGGTATGTCCACAACTTCTTCGACTTTGAGTACTCCTACGTGGAAGCGTCCGAGAAGCTGCCTGCAGGTACGGTCAACATCCGCTATCACTTCGACTTCGACGGCGACAAGCCCGGAGGCGGCGGCACGGGGACGATCTACGTCAACGATAAGAAGGTCGGCGAGGGACGCATCGAAAAGACCGTGCCCTTTGTCTTCTCCGCCGATGAGACCATGGACATCGGCAGCGACCTGGCCCTGCCGGTGACCGACGACTATCCCGAAGGCGTAGCGAACAGGTTCCAGGGTAAAGTCAACTGGGTGCGGGTTGACCTGGAGGAGGACAACGTCAGCCATCTCGAGCCGGAAGAGACAAAATACCAGCGGATAATGGCGCGGCAGTAAGATGTGAAATGTGAAGCAGGAATGGTGGCCAGCACGGGAAGTGTGGGAGCAGAGAGCAAAGAGCAAAACCGTCCTGATACAGCTTCCTCATGATGGGCCGCCAGCATTTAAAGAAGTAAAACTGCTGACGCAAAGCATCGATCAGAATGGACCAGCATGGACCAGTATGGACCGATTTGCAAAAAGCAGTGATGCTGAAATCCTTTAAGGGTTTGGTCCTGACACTTCTTTTTACATACGATATATCTTAACAAACGTGGGGGAAAGTAAAATGAAGAGATTTGCAGCGGTATCACTGGCTGTTCTCATGCTTCTTACTGTATTTGCACCCGCTGCAGGTGCACAGGATGTAATTGAGGTCCGCAGTTCAGTGTTCAACGGCACTGATATCGACGACATTATTGATACATACGGCAACGGTACCATCCTTCCAATCGATGGTTCTCGATTTCCGATATTCTACTATGACATTGACGACAACGTGTCAACAGAGATTGTTCTCATTGTCGATGTTCCGGGCACTGAAAACAACATCATTGGAGAAAACGGCCTAGTTTACATAACAACGATTCAGCCGATCGGATACGAATACGAAAACCCGGCTGCTGGCTGGGACAACTACAGCATTATCGGTTTCGGCGCACAGATAGCCGTCCCACTCAAACCTGACAGGGCTGACAAACTTTCCAGGCTCGTCCTTGACAGTGACGACAAGTACACCCTCAGAACAGGGGAAACTCTTGAGCTTGGACAGGGATACACGCTTGAAGCAAAGCAGGTTGATGTTAACGGTGAGAAAGTCTGGCTCCAGTTCAACAGGGACGGAGAATACGTAGATGACGAAATCATCTCGGTCTCAGAGGGCAACACTACCGGTAGAACCTGGGATGTCGAGCTCGATGATATCGAGGAAGAAGACGATGTAGTTGTCCTCAGGGTACACGTCAACCAGGTCTTCCAGGGTGCTGTCGACAGCATTGCCCAGATCGAAGGGCTCTGGCTCATAGACTACGCAAATTCAAGGACCATTGAGTCTGATGACGAATTCGGCGAACTGGATGATGTTGCCATCCTGGGACCAGCCCTCAGGCTCACCAACGAGGACAGTATAACCCTTACCAGGGACGGCACAGACAAAATTCTTGAAAACGTGTCCTTCAGGACAGCTGACACAGGATCCGATGTGCTCAGGTTCCATCTCATGAAAGAAATCAGAGAGCCGGGTATCCATGTGATAGCGGGAGCAGCCTCCTTCGGCCCGGGTAACTTCACCTGGGATGCATCCAGCTTTGCAGGCTTCTTTTATGACCTCGACGACAATGTCGAAACCGAATCCCTCAGTGTCTCCAACATTGACGGAAACGTGATTCCTGAAGGAAACCTGGTTTACGAGACTCGCATTGAGAAAGTTGACTATGAGTACTTCAACACGGATGAAGGCTGGGACCGGTACCCCGTTATCGGCTTCTTTGCACAAGAATATGTCCCGCTAAAGGAAAACAAAGCTGACAAACTCTCGAAGCTTGTCCTTGACAGCGATGAAAAGTACACCCTGAGAACCGGCGAAATCCTCGAGCTTGGCGAAAACTATTCTATCGAAGCAAAGCAGGTCGATGTTGAAGGGGAGAAAGTCTGGCTCGAATTCACAAGGGACGGCGAATTCGTAGATGACGAAATCATTTCAGTCGCAGGGGGTAACACTACCGGTAGAACCTGGGACGTCGAACTCGATGATATCGAGGAAGAAGACGATGTAGTTGTCCTCAGAGTACACGTCAACCAGGTCTTCCAGGGTGCTGTCGACAGCATTGCCCAGATCGAAGGTATCTGGCTCATTGACTATGCAAACGCAATGACCATAGAGTCTGATGACGAATTCGGGAAGCTCGACGATGTTTCAATCCAGGGCGATACCCTTAGCATCAGCAATGAAAACACCTTCACCCTGTCCCTGGACTCCGAAGAAGAAATCACTGAAGGCATGTTCTTCAAAATCGGGGACACCCCTGTAGAGGAACTCAGGTACTTCCCATTCGTTGTGAGGATTCTCGGGGAAATAAACGAAACCACAGGGCTTCCTGAAATGAATGAAACCGAAATGGGAGAGAACGAAACCCGACCTGAAGAGAACGTAACCGAAACTCCAGGCGAGAACGGAACTGAGGAACCGTCTGGGGAAGAAACTGAGGAAGGAGCTGAGGAAGAAACTGAGGAAGAAACTGCAGGCAACAACACCACTGGTGGAGAAGAAGGAGAAGGAACTCCCGGATTCGGAATTGTCCCTTGCCTTGTCGGACTCCTTGCAGTCGGCTACCTCTTCAGGAGGAAGAGCTAAATTCTTTGAGTGAAGGGTTTTCCTTACCCTTCGCTCTTTCAAATTATTTTTATTTGGCCTGCTCTTCTTTATGCCTATTTCCAGCACTTTTTGATATCATGGCTGTGTAGAAATCCCGTATATATAGTCACGCCTGCATTTGATGCGACATAAATTGCTTTATTACACATCGTTTTTTGTCGCATTAATTACGCTCGTGACTATAGCTTGAAATGGCCCTGGTTTTTATTACCGGGTTTACTAATGATTCCAGTTCCGGGAATTTTCTTTATTAATATCGGTAACAAGGGCCCTCACCGCTTGCGTAAGCAAGCGGCCCTTCCCGAAATATCTGAAAAAAAGCACATGAAATTCTCTGAATAACAGGCACAAAGAAATGAAAGTACACGTCGACTTTCATGCCAAAAGCAGTTACAAAATAAACTGCAATTATTGGCTTTTATTTTTATTCAACTCACTTCGCGTCATATTCTGATTTTTTTAGTTATCCAGCCATATTTTTTTGGGACTTCCATACTATTTTTAGTTATTTTAATGTACTTTCTGGAAAAGCCGGTCGTCAAAGACGACCGGTGAGAATGCCGGTACCTATAAAGCAAGTCGAAAAAAGGTTTTAGGAAAAGCTGAACAGGGGAATTACAGCTACCCTATACGGGTTAATTGAGCAAGGTTTTTTACAAAAGCCGATCTTACGTGTATTTTTATATGTGCTCAATTTTATATAAACGGGATTTTATATGTAGCATTGCTAATTCTGCTGAAACTGTTTTTCGGGTGCCGAGTTCCGGATGAGGGGAAAAGTGAAGATAGCCTCTTGAAATATGAAAAGATCCCGTGGTTTATCCAGCCAGCCCTTGCCCCTCTGATAAGGGACAGGGAAACTGAGAAAACAAACGGAGAGCGGGGCAGCAGAAGGAAAGAGAAGAAAATAAAGGAAAGAGAAGAAGAAAAAGGAAAGAAGAGAAGAAAAAGGAAAGAAGAGAAAACGAAGAAGAATTCCATTGGGGGAATAAATAAATGGCTGAAGTAATGTATGGACCGATGCAGCTTTTAGTAATCGTATTCGATGACCCGGACTTCCACGGGCAGATCCGCCGTGAACTCGAATCAGTAATGGAAAAAGGGCTTATTCGGCTAATTGACCTGGTATTCCTGTGGAAAGACGTGGATGGAAACGTCGCTTCTCTGGAAGCCACGCAGCTGGACGAGGAGGAGAGGATGCGTTTCGGCGCCGTTGTGGGTGGAATCATGGGGTTCGGAGCCGGCGGTGAAGCAGGAGCACTTGAAGGTATGGAAGCAGGAGCCCTGGCAGCTGCCCGGGAAAACTACGGGATCACCGATGAAGACATCATGGAGATAACCGAAGCCATCCCGGAAAATAGCGCTGCCGGCCTCCTTATAATCGAGCACCTCTGGGCAAAGAAGCTCAAGCAGGCGATTGGCGATGCCGGAGGGGTACTGGTCACCCAGGGTATGATCACGCCCGAACTGCTCGCCCTGGTAGGAGCAGAACTGGCAGAAGCAGTTGAAGCCGCGGACAAGAAGGAGCAGGAACCTGCAGCAGCAACAGCGTGATAAAATTCATAAATGGTATCCAGCATAAAATCCCGAGCTTGGAATCCTTTGTGCGAATTCAATAATTTATTTTTGGCTCCGTAGAAATGCTGCCTTATCGCCGGAAAAGCCCGGAATGTGACCGATTCCTGATCCTGGGAAAGGCCGGTCGTGAGCTTTGAATCGTTTCCGGGGTTCTCACCGCTCGCTTCAGCGAGCGGCCTTTTCCGAATTCACTGAGAAAAATTGCTCGCAAAATAAACCGGTAAAGAAGAAGCTCTTCACTCTAATTTTTCCATCCTTCTTTCTGGTCTTCTGCTTTCTACATCTTACTTTAGGACCCTGTTTTCAACATAATGTTTTCATCATCTTGCTCTCGACATTCTGCATTCTACACCTTACTATTCAGTCATCATAATGACCTTTTTAGATGTCTTGCCATATGCACCCAGTCATTATAATGACCTTTTTAGACGTCTTGCTATATCTACTCAGTTATTATAATGACCTTTTTAGATGTCTTGCTATATCTACCCAGTTATTATAATGACCTTTTTTAGATGTCCTGCCATATTTATTCAGTCACTACAATAACCTTTTTAGATACCTTACGATACTTTTTGGTCACCCAACTATAGTTTTATTTCTGCAATGTATTTTGAGGAAAAGGCCGGCCTCCTTCGTCGGCCAGTGAGAGTTTCGGTACTGAGAAGCAAATCGAAAAAAGGTTTTTGGATAGCTGAACAGAGAAATTAAAGTCGGCCTCTCCGGATTGTTAGAGTTCAATTCGTTTCATTCGGATTGTGATTTCATATTAATATTCAGCTGAATTTCTGGTCCTTCAGAAGTTCTCTAAAATCTCTAAAATAGAAATTCCATTAATTTGAACCGGGTGGTCTAAAACTGACGGTCTGATCAGTACTTTTACATCTGTATTTTTCAGCCACATGAAGCTGGTTTAGTTAATTTTTCTACAAAGCCTTCTCATATATATTTTCTTTAATAGTTCATTTTTTCTTTCGAAAGAAAAGGGAAATCTTAAATGTTCCGGAGAAATCCCAATCAGCAGACCCGGTAAAATAAATCAACATGCATAAAGAAATATACATAAAAATCGAATTATATAAAAGTTAATTATTGAACCGCAAGCCAGGGGGGAAGTCTTGCAGGTTCCGTGAATTGGGGGTACAATATAAAAATAGACAGGGGACAGAGCTGGCACTTTATTTCCCGGCGTTATCATTCTTACACCTAAAAATTACACCTGACAACGTCGCTTACTTCCGGATGTAGGGTTCAGGAGATCCCTGTGGCGGTAGATGGAAAACATCACACAGCCGAAGTCCCGGTCATAAATTTACTATTCCTCAAATCCGGTGCAAAAGGGCTCACTGACCTTCGCAAGATTTTCTCCCGGTGATAAACTGCTACAAAACGGCGAAGATGACAGTTTCACTTCAATTGGCGAAATTGCATAATAAAAAGCAGCGATGAAAATATTTATGCAGAAAAAATTCCAGACATAAAAGGAGGTTAGAATATAGCAACACTAACAGTTCTAAAATTCGACACCCCTGGCGGTGCACAACATACACTTGAAGTGATTGAGGATTTGAGCAAGAGACAGTTGATTACCCTGCAGGATGCAGCAGTTGTCTCCTGGCCAATGGGTAAAAAGAAACCGAAAACACAGCAGTTAACCAGCATGTCCGGGGTAGGCGCACTTAGCGGAGCATTCTGGGGCATGCTCTTCGGCCTGATTTTCCTGGTTCCGATCTTCGGGATGGTTGTCGGGGCCGCTTTCGGTGCGCTTGCAGGCTCTTTTGCCGACGTGGGTATCAGTGATGACTTCATCAAGTCGGTTCGCAGCAAAGTGACCGAAGGCACCTCTGCCCTCTTCCTGCTGACAAGCGACGCAGTGCAGGATAAGGTCCAGGAGGCCCTGAAAAGCATCGAGTTTGAACTTATCGCTTCCAACCTGTCCAAAGAAGAAGAGGACAAGCTGCGCGAAATGTTTGTCGAAGAAGAGGAAGAAGCAGAAGTGGCTCCGGCAGCTTAAATCCGATCTGAAAACCACCTAATTGGGAATGCCTGCATCCCCGAAAATCGGATTTAGGGCAAGAACAACGATTCCTGAATAAAATGAATAAGGGGGAAGGAGCGAAAAGTCAGTTCCTTTCCCCTTTTTTATTATTTCCATATTTATTTTCAGGCTTTTTACGGAAAATCCTAAACAGTAGATAGGAGGATAAATGCCATTAAAAGAATACAGGTCCGACACCGCCTTTCCCGGAGTTATCGGGCGCACTGCAGACCAGTCAGAACCCGCCTGGCCGGAACCCCGGCGGGCTAAAGAAGGGGCTCCGAACGTACTATTTATCGTGCTGGATGACACCGGTTTTGGACAACTAGGTTGCTACGGCTCGCCCATAAATACACCAAATCTGGACAGCCTTGCAGAGGGAGGGCTTGCTTACAGCAATATGCATACTACGGCGCTGTGCTCTCCCACACGAACCTGTATCCTGACCGGCAGGAACCACCATTCAAACAATATGGCCTGCATCACCGAGGGCTCAACCGGCTATCCGGGCTACGACGGTTACATACCTTTTGAAAACGGGTTTTTGTCGGAGATGCTCCAGCAGCACGGCTACAACACCTATGCCGTCGGCAAATGGCACCTGACACCTGCAGACCAGATCTCGGCAGCCGGACCCTATGACCGCTGGCCTCTCGGCCGGGGTTTCGAGCGCTTCTACGGTTTTTTGGGAGGCGAAACGCACCAGTATTACCCTGAACTGGTCTACGACAACCACCCCGCAACCCCTCCAAAGCCTCCGGAAGAAGGTTATACCCTGAATGAGGACCTTGCGGACAAAGCTATCCAGTTCATTGCCGACGCCAAACAGGTCGCACCCAACAAGCCCTTTTTCATGTACTTCTGCACCGGAGCCATGCATGCCCCTCACCACGTCCCAAAAGAATGGACGGACAAATACAAAGGCAAGTTTGACGACGGCTGGGAGGCTTACCGGGAAAAGACTTTCGCCCGGCAGAAGGAACTTGGCATAGTCCCGAAAGACGCCGAACTATCCCGCCATGACCCGGATGTCAAGCCCTGGGAAAAATGCTCGCCTGAGGAAAAGAAGCTCTACGCCCGCATGATGGAAGTCTTTGCCGGCTTTCTGGAACATACCGATTACCACATCGGCAGGCTGCTACAGTTCCTCAAAGATATCGGTGAGTTTGATAATACTTTAATCATGGTAATTTCCGATAACGGGGCCAGTTCAGAAGGGGGGCCGACGGGCTCAGTCAACGAGAATCTGTTCTTCAACAATGTGCCCGAATCGCTGGAAGAGAACCTCGCAGCCCTGCATAAGCTGGGTGGCCCTGAGACTTTCAACCACTACGCCTGGGGCTGGACCTGGGCGGGAGATACGCCCTTCCGCCGCTGGAAGCGGGAAACATACCGGGGCGGCATCAGCGACCCCTTTATCGTCCACTGGCCCCGGGGAATAAAAGTCGGGGGAGAGGTCCGCACCCAGTACGCCCACGCTATCGACATGCTGCCCACAGTCCTGGAATGCCTGGGAATTGAGCCCCCGACGGTTATCAAAGGTGTGACCCAGGCACCCATCGAAGGCTTCAGTTTTGCACCTACTTTCGACGATACCGGTGCGCCTTCAAAGCACCACACCCAGTACTTCGAGATGATGGGGCACCGCTCCATTTACCATAACGGCTGGCGGGCGGTATGTCCGTGGCCCGGTCCCTCGTTCGCCGAAGCAGGAAAATCCTTCGGCGAACCGATCCCGGCAGGGAAGCTGACCGAGCTGGATGCAAAAGGCTGGGAGCTTTACCATGTGGAAAAGGACTGGACCGAGAACCATGATGTAGCTGCGGAAAACCGGCCGAAGTTAATCGAGATGATTGCCACCTGGTATGTAGAGGCCGGAAAATATAACGTGCTGCCTATCGATGCCCGCGGAGTGCTGCGCCTTGCCGATGAACGGCCGCAGATTGCCGTCGACCGGACACACTACACCTATTATCCCGGAACCCAGGGGGTGCCCTCAAATGCAGCGGTCAGGGTCCTCAACCGCCCGCACAGTATCACCGCAGATGTCGAGATCCCTCCGGGGGATGCCGAAGGAGTCCTGCTTGCCCATGGGGGAATCGATTCCGGCTATTCGTTCTACATGAAAGGCGGAAAGCTTCACTGGGTGCACAACTACGTATCCAGGACCCTATATCATGTCGAGTCCGTAGAAAACGTTCCCGAGGGGCGGCATAAGCTCCGCTTCGAGTTCGAAGTAACCGGCGAGCCGGACGTGGCAAGGGGCAAGGGGGTACCAGGCAGAGCTCAGCTCTATATAGACGGAAAGTTAGTCGGCCAAACTGAGGTCCCGGTAACGACTCCACTTGCACTCGGGCTGACCAGCGGGGTCACCTGTGGCTCAGCTCCCGGGGCTCCGGTCACACCCGACTACCAGCCTCCCTTTGAGTTCACCGGCAAGATCTACAGCGTAACCGTTGATGTGAGCGGGAAGCTTATCGAGGACAAGGAAGCCGAGACCCGCATGGTCATGGCGAGGCAGTGAAGATAGGAAAGAAGACAGGATTGGATGGGGGGACTGGCAGGTAATCCGGTGAACAGGCAGACCGGGAACTGCCAGTCCTACCCTGGGGGGAGAATCATTACGGACAAACAACTTCGAAGCGACTTTTCCAGAAGCGCACCTTACTGGCTGCGCCGCGCAGGTATGGTTAGCTGGCTCTTTCTGGGCATCGTGCTCGCCGCCGGTACCGTCCTTAGCTTCATTGCGACCGTGAGCAGTATCACTGTCCCGCTGCTCGTTGCGGTGGTGATAGGAATTGTCTTTCGGCCGCTGGTAGACAGGCTGGAGCGACGGCGGGTTCCCCGCAGTATCGGCACGGTGCTTACGATGTTGCTGATATTTCTGGGTGCCGCCGCCCTGCTCCTAATTCTGGTAAGGGGGTTCATTGACCAGGGGGCCGAGATCGTACGCCAGCTCGAAGCCGGATGGGCAAGCCTGGAAGCCTGGCTTCTGCAGTTCCAGATCGAGGAAGAGACCCTTGAATCCATCAGAGCCGCAGTTGCAAACGGCCTGCCTGCACTGGGCCAGGGAATTATCGGAATCCTCAGCAGCACGTTTTCGAGTGCTGCAGCGCTCCTGATAGGGGTATACTTCAGTGTGTTCATTCTTTTTTTCATCCTGCGGGACGGGCCTGAAATCGAGGTCTGGCTGGCCCGGCAGTTCAAGTTAAAACCCGGAACAGGTACGGCTATCGTTGCCAACATCAGCCGTTCAATACGGCTTTATTTCCGGGGAACTGCGCTCACTGCGACGATTACGTCAATCGTGGTGGCCATCCCCCTGATTGTCCTAAAGGTGCCCCTGGTGGGCTCGATTCTCATTCTCTACTTTTTTACTTCATTCATCCCTTACATAGGCGCCTTTATTGGCGGCGCTTTTGCCGTGATTATCGCTTTTGGTTCCGGGGGAGCAGAAACGGCGCTGATTGTCGCAGTGGCGGTTACCATATCCAACGGGGCGCTGCAGAATGTCATAAATACCTGGGCTCTGGGGACAACTCTCAAAGTGCACCCACTGCTCGTGTTCCTGGTAACGATCGCATCCGGCGTTGTCGGCGGATTCCTGGCCATGATACTGGCAGTGCCGCTGACTGCAGTCGTGATACAGACGGTGCGCCGCTTACGCGAGGAAGGGGTTTTCGCGGAGGAGTAAAAAAGCCGGATGCACAGGACAGAAGGAGAATTTCAGATGACAGAAAATACAGGCAGACCTTATGAAATCCGAAGCATTAGCCAGGGTATGGGCCGAAGTACGGTTCTAAGCATGGTCCAGATCATGATCAGAATCACGGGCCGAAGCATGGAGATCAAAGTCGAACAGGGAAATCACGGCGCAGGGAGGAACTGTTAAATGGCACAAAACTTCCTGCCTCCCCGCGTCCATGTGCTTGCCAAGCCGACCGGAGCAATCTGCAACCTGGCCTGCTCCTACTGCTTCTACCTGCCTAAAGAACTGCTCTATCCCGGAAGCAGCTTCCGCATGTCAGACGAGGTGCTGGAAAACTACATCCGGCAGCTGATTGCAGCCCACAGCAGCCCGCAGGTGACCGTTGCCTGGCAGGGAGGGGAACCCACCCTGATGGGAATCGACTTTTACCGGCGTGCAATCGAGCTGCAGGAAAAGTACAGAAAACCGGGAATGACATTCGAAAATACGATGCAGACCAACGGCACGCTGCTGGACGACGAATGGTGCCGTTTCTTCAAGGAAAACAACTTTCTCATAGGGATCAGCATCGACGGCCCGCGCGAACTTCACGACGCCTGCCGGGTGGACAGGGGAGGAAAAGGGTCCTTCGACAGGGTCATGCGGGGGCTTCGCCTGCTCCAAAAACATGGGGTTGAATACAACGTCCTTGCCACGGTCAACCGCAGGAACGCCGATTATCCGCTGGAAGTCTACCGCTTCTTCCGGGACGAGGCAAAGACAGACTGGGTCCAGTTCATCCCCATTGTGGAGCGAATCAACGAGGACGGGGGCACCCTCTACCAGGAGGGAAACACGGTATCGGACCTTTCGGTACTGCCTGAACAGTTCGGAAATTTCCTTATCCGTATTTTCGACGAATGGGCGCGAAACGACGTGGGTAATGTCTTTGTGCAGACCTTTGAAGCCGCAGCCCGCCGCTGGCTGGACATGCCTTCAGGGATGTGCGTCTTTGAAGAGACCTGCGGCCTTGGGCTTGCCCTGGAGCACAACGGCGACCTCTACTCCTGTGACCACTTTGTGGAACCTGCCTGCAAGCTGGGAAACATCCTGGAAAAGGAACTCGCGGAACTTGCCTTTTCGGAAAAACAGCAAAAGTTCGGGCAGAAAAAACGAGACTCTCTGCCGAGGGCATGCAAGGAATGCGATTTTCTCTTTGCCTGCAGGGGGGAATGTCCCAAAAACCGCTTCCTTACAACCCCGGACGGAGAACCGGGTTTGAACTACCTCTGCGAAGGCTGGAAAACCTTCTTCCGGCACATCGACCACCCCCTGAAAATCCTTGGCTGGCTGATGCAGCGGGGCTATCCGGCACCGGAACTGATGCGGGTGCTGGCTATGGAAGATGCTTTTGCCAGAGCCGGACGAAACGACCCCTGCCCCTGCGGAAGCGGGCTCAAGTTCAAACACTGCCACGGGCGCAAGAAAAACGGACCCGAAAGGAATGACCGGAAGCAGGTAAAACACAGGACCCAGCAGCAGTCTGGACCTGTTATACGATTCTGAAAGGAACAAAGTGGAGAGTAGAGAAAAAAATTCATATTTTGCTTTATCCAACATCGGAAGGCTGCTTAAAAGCGCTGACCCGATATATCAACCAATCTATCAATGGGAAGATTAAGAATGGCAGAAAAGAAACCGAACATTCTGGTCATATGGGGAGATGATATAGGAATCAGCAACCTCAGCTGCTACAGCGACGGCCTGATGGGCTACAGGACGCCAAACATCGACCGCATCGCAAATGAGGGCATGAGGTTCACCGACTCTTATGGGGAACAGAGCTGCACGGCAGGGCGAGCTTCGTTTATCACCGGGCAGAGCGCTTTTCGTACGGGGCTGAGCAAAGTGGGGATGCCCGGAGCCAAACTTGGAATTCAGTCCGAGGACCCGACCGTCGCCGAGCTCTTAAAAGCTCAGGGTTATGCTACGGGGCAGTTTGGAAAGAACCACCTTGGAGACAGGGACGAGCACCTGCCTACTAACCACGGTTTTGACGAATTCTACGGCAACCTCTACCACCTGAATGCCGAAGAAGAACCTGAACACCCTGACTATCCGCCTGAGGAGGACTTTCCTGATTTCCGTAAGAACTACGCCCCGAGGGGAGTGATCCAGAGCTATGCCGACGGCAGGATAGAGGACACCGGACCTCTGACCCGCAAGCGAATGGAAACCGCGGACGAGGAGTTCCTGGACGCAACAGTTGATTTTATCAAACGCCAGCACAAGGCGGAAAAGCCGTTCTTTGTCTGGTTCAACACCACCTGGATGCACTTCAGGGTCCATGTCCCGGAGAGGATACGGGGCCAGTCCGGGCGCTGGCAGTCGGAATACCATGACGGCATGATCGAACACGACCGGCAGGTGGGAGTGCTGCTTGACCTGCTGGACGGACTGGGCATTGCAAAAGACACCATAGTCGTCTACAGCACGGACAACGGCCCTCACATGAACACCTGGCCCGACTCAGCCATGACCCCATTCAGAAACGAGAAAAACTCCTGCTGGGAGGGGGCTTTCCGGGTACCCCAGGTGGTGAGATGGCCGGGAACGATCCCCGAAGGAACGGTTTCCAACGAGATCGTAAGCCACCTTGACTGGCTGCCAACCTTCCTTGCAGCAGCAGGCGAGCCGGATGTCAAGGAAAAGCTCAAAAAAGGCTACAAAGAAGGGGACAAAACTTTCAAAGTGTACCTTGACGGCTATAACCTGCTTCCCTGCCTTACCGGGAAGGAGGAAAAGTCCCCACGCATCGAGTTCTTCTACTTCTCCGATGACGGTGACCTGGTAGCTCTGAGGTACGATAACTGGAAACTTGTCTTTATGGAGCAGCGCGTCATCGGCACGTTGCAGGTCTGGGCTGAACCTTTTGTCCCCCTGCGCGTCCCGAAGATGTTCAACCTGCGCACCGACCCTTATGAGAGGGCAGACCAGACCTCGAACATCTATTACGACTGGCTCCTCGATCATGCCTTCCTGCTTGTGCCTGCACAGGGTGTTGTAGGCGATTTTCTGGCAACGTTCAAAGAGTTTCCTCCACGCCAGAAAGCAGCCAGTTTTACTGTAGACCAGGCAATGGAGAAGCTTTTGAAGGGAATCGGAAGCACATGAACGTGGAGTTGGAAAGGGTACCGGACAGGAACTTTAAGGCTGATATTTAATAGCTGACAGCGGGGGCAAGAAACAGGCAATTAGCAACCGGATTACACCGGATTACACCCACGCACCCAGGTCACACCCGGATTGCACCCGGCCCGCTAATCCCGGCAGTCATCCATCTGGCCTGAGCCCAACGGCTGTATCGAATCGGATTGGGGAAGCAAAATATGAATTCATCAGGAAAACCGTGGCCTACTTCACTGGTAATATTTGCAATCTGGGTTATCATCGTATTTGGTGGAGAACTGCTGCAGGTCGGGGGAAAGCCCACGCAGCTTGATGAACTGGCAAAAAACCAGATAATCTTCGGGGTGCTGGCTGCAGCTGTCTTTTTGATTGGGGTTATTAGCTATTTGAAATGGTGGCCCCAGGTAGCAGGGAAAGGCCCGGAAAATTTACGGGATTTGCGCTTGCTCTGGCTTCCGGCCCTTGTGCTTTTTCTCCTGCTGCTGATTTTATTGTTTACAGGCCTTCCTCCAACTCAGGTGCTTATGCTCGTGATCATCAATACCCTGCTTGTCGGCATCAGCGAGGAATTGATGTACCGGGGAATATTGTTCCATGGGGCTTCGTCGTCATTCGGGATCTGGCGTACAGTGTGGATTACGGCAGTCCTTTTCGGGCTGGTCCATGCGTTAAATGGCTTTATAACCGGAAATTTCACAGCCGCGGCAGGCCAGGCTTTTTTCGCAGGCATGTTCGGGGTCTGGACAGTGGCTTTGCGGGTTCGCCTTGACACGATCATCCCGGTAATCATAATTCACTGGCTGTGGGACTGCCTGCTCTTTCTCACAGGTTTCCTCGGAGGAATGCTGGTCTTTCCCTTTGCCCTGGTACTGTTCATTTACGGCCTCTGGTTATTACGGGATTATTGGCACGGCAAAGGCGGTTTGCAGGAGGAGGAGAAATTAAGCGAATAAGTCGTAAGCTTCCGGTTTTGAAGCTTTCTGAAATTAATTTTTGATTAATTTTCATATTTAGGAGAGAAGCTGAAATGGATCTTGAGAGCCTTGATTTTTATGTTGTTTTTGACCTGTTTATTTTGCTCCTGATCGGCATGGGCCCGAAAATCGCACTTGTGCCCTTTCTGGACCTGACCGCAGGCATGGAAAAGGAGATGCAAAAGAAAGTGGCGGGACAGATGGTAAAAACGGCTGTTGGCGTTGCCCTGGTCCTGGTCTTTCTGGGCTCGCTGCTGATGAGGCTCCTGCACTTTAGCCCGGGAGCGGTATCTATCGCCGGGGGCCTCATCCTGATGCTGCTTGCCCTTCACATGCTGATAGGGGCCGGAGGATCGGAGGAACACAAAGAAAAAGCGGCTTCCCGGGACCCGATGCAGATGGCTCTCTATCCTCTTGCAGTACCCTACCTGCTAAACCCGGCGGGAATTGCCGTGCTTGTCACCGTTTCCGACCAGCTCGACTCGCTGCTTATGTTTGCTCTTGTGGCAGGGCTTGTCCTCCTTATGGGTGTGATCGACATGGCGGTTTTCAAAAACATGGACAAACTGGCAAAGCAACTGGACCCTTCCCGTTTGATGGTTACGGAGGCTGTTTTTGGCGTCCTGCTGGCGGCACTGGCGGTGCAGCTGGTACTGGACGGTCTGGAAACGTTAGGCATCATTTCCGGGCTTCCGGGACATTAAAAGCATTTTATTTCAACACCGGGAGAAATAAATGGACATGTATAAAAAGATATACATAAAAGTGAATTTATATTTACAGGTAAGTAAATGAATTAAAGATCGAAGCGAAGGTCGAAGCAAGGATCGAAGTGAAGGTCGAAGTGAAGGTCGAAGTGAAGGTCGAAGTGAAGGTCGAAGTGAAGGTCGAAGCAGAGATCGAAGCAGAGATCGAAGCAAGGATCGGAGCATTGAACCGCAAGCCAGGGAGTGGTCTTGCAGGTTCCGAAAGAATGGGGGGATAATAATACCTGAATTGATCGAATACGAGCCCGGAACACATTTTCCGGGTATTATCGGAAGGACACTTGAAGAATCCTCACCTGCCTGGCCCAGACCGACACGGGCCGGAGATGGTGCACCGAATGTGATATTTTTTATCCTGGATGACGTGGGCTACGGGCAGATGTCAGTTTTCGGGGGGCTCTGCGAAACACCCAACCTGGAACGGCTGGCGAAAAGGGGCCTGCGCTATACCAATATGCAGACCACGGCACTCTGCTCTCCTACCCGGGGCTGTGCGCTGACGGGCAGGAACCACCATACCCTGGGGCTCTCCGCCATCACCGAACTGTCCATGGGCTACCCCGCACACAACGGGTATATGGGCTTTGAGCACGGTTTTCTCTCGGAAATCCTGCTGGAACAGGGTTACAACACCTTTGCCGTGGGCAAATGGCACCTGACCCCGCCGGAAGAGACGACCACGGCAGGTCCGTTCCACCGCTGGCCCCTGGGGAGAGGTTTTGAGCGTTACTACGGTTTTTTGGGAGGAGATACCGACCAGTGGCATCCCGACCTGACCTATGACAACCACCCGGTGCCGGTCCCCAAAACTCCCGAAGAGGGCTACCACCTGAACATCGACCTTGGGGACAAAGCTATCGAATTTATCAAAGACGCCCAGCACAATGCCCCGGGAAAACCCTTCTTCTTATACTATGCCACCGGAGCAGGGCACGCCCCGCACCATGTCGAAAAAGAGTGGATAGATAAATACAAAGGCAAGTTCGATATGGGCTGGGACAAATACCGGGAGATGGTCTTCAAACGCCAGAAGGGGCTGGGAATTGTCCCCCCCGATGCGCTGCTCTCAAAGCGCGACCCCGACGTGCCTGCCTGGGACTCCCTTTCGGATACCGAAAAGAAAGTCTATGCCCGCCAGATGGAAGTCTTTGCAGCCTTCATTGAGCAGACCGATTACCATTTCGGCCGCATTCTTGACTTCCTTGAAGAGATCGAAGAACTGGACAATACCCTGGTCATCGTGCTCTCGGATAACGGAGCCAGCGCCGAGGGAGGGGTGCACGGGACTTTCAACGAGATGCTCTTTTTCAACAACGTGGAAGAGACCCTGGAGGACAACCTGAAGCGCATCGATAAATGGGGCAGCCCCGAGACCTTCAACCACTATTCCTGGGGCTGGACCTGGGCTGGAGATACCCCATTCCGCCGCTGGAAGCGCGAGACCTACCGCGGGGGGATAAGCGACGCCTGCATTGTCTCCTGGCCGGAGGGCATCCGTGCAAGGGGGGAAAACCGCAGCCAGTACGCCCATGCGATTGACCTCGTACCCACAGTGCTCGAAGCCCTGGATACGGAAGCTCCCAAAACCATCCGCGGGGTACCCCAGTCTCCCATACAGGGTGTCAGTTTCGCCCACACCTTTGACGACCCCGATGCCCCTACAAAGCACATTACCCAGTACTTCGAGATGTTCGGACACCGCTCCATATACCACGACGGCTGGAGGGCGGTCTGCCCCTTCCCGGGCTCAAGCTTTGCCGAGCCCCTGAGGGAGGGCTGGTTCTTCGGGATGCCCCTGAATACCAGGGTGTTAAAGGTGCTTGATTCCGAGGGCTGGGAACTCTATGATCTGGCAGAAGACCCGGCTGAGATGAAAAACCTGGCAGCAGAAAAGCCTGAGAAACTGCAGGAAATGGTCCAGCGCTGGTACACCGAGGCCGGCAAGTACGGGGTGCTCCCCCTGGCAACAGCAGCCCTGGAGCGCATGAACGTGCCAAGGCCGACCATTGCACGCCCGCGCACGAAATACGTCTATTATGGAGGCGGAGCCCCGGTCCAGTTCTCTGCTGCCCCAAGGGTCTACAACAGGCCCTGGAGCATCACAGCCCGCGTGCTCATCCCCGAAGGAGGAGCCGAGGGGGTCCTGCTCGCACACGGAAACCGCCATGGGGGATACAGTTTCTACGTCAAGGACGGACGCCTGCATCACGTCCACAACTACTCAGGGCTCGAAAAGTTCAGGATAAGCTCGCCCGACCCTATCCCGAAAGGGGAAGTCACCCTGCGCTATGAGTTTGAAAAGACCGGCGAACCCGATTTTGGGGAAGGGAAAGGGTCTGCGGGGCGGAGCCAGCTCTACGTCAACGGCGAGCTTGTAGCCAGCAAGGACCTGCCTTACACCGTACCCAACCTCTTTGGCATCATCGGGCTGAGCTGCGGTTACGACGCAGCCGACAGTGTCCACCCTGAAGAATACAGGGCACCATTCACTTTCACAGGCAGGATCAGGCAGGTTGAACTTGACGTATCGGGGGAACTGATCAAAGACGATGAAGCTGACCTGAAACGGATGATGACCGAGCAGTAAGTTTGTGTTTTGATTTTCCGTGTCCAAGGCCCGGAAAAAGCATAGTTTGACAAAAAATTCGGACTGCTGAAAGATCCACTATGGCCAGTTTTTGAAATCTTCAGGTAAATACAAAACTGCCTGGTAACAGATAGGAGAAAATCTAATGGCAACATTAACTGTTTGGAAATTCGATAATCCTACCAGTGCAGGCGAAGCACTGGACAAGCTGGAGAGCTTACAAAAACAACAACTGATTGAAATTCAAGATGCGGCTGTTGTTGAATGGCAACCTGGCGAAAAGGAACCCAAAACCCGGCAAGCGGTGAGCCTGACCGGGCCCGGGGCACTCGGCGGCGCATTTTGGGGCATGCTCTTTGGCCTGCTCTTTTTTATGCCCTTCTTTGGCATGGCTGTAGGCGCGGTCCTGGGTGCTTTCGCGGGCCGTTATAGCGACTACGGCATTGATGACAACTTTATCAAATCAGTGCGTGCTAAGGTAACTGAAGGAACCTCGGCCCTATTCTTGCTTACCGTTACCGGTAGTGCTGCCGCAGATAAGCTGCAAGATGAACTCAAAGGCAAAATGGGGAGCCTGATTGAGTCTAATCTGACCAACGTGCAGGAAGCCAAACTGCGTGAAGCCTTTGGCGAGCAGAAAACTGCATGGCAGATCGGCCCCCGCACATTGCCGCCGCCTGATGGCGCCAGTGATTTCATGCGAGATGCCATCGCCATCACCCCACAACCTGATCCGGCGAAGGTGCAGATCGAACCCCAGAGCGAAGCTGAATGGCTTGCGGTTATCGCGCAATTGGACGAAGGTAAGCTCGACATGGCGCGAGAAATCAGCAAACAGTTTTCGGTATCCGTTGAACACGATATGATCGAGGGAGTCAACGTTTATCATGTGACACCTTCAGAGATAGATCCCAGGTTGGAGGATAAATTATTTGTCCACACTCATGGGGGCGCCTTTGTTTTGAACGGGGGTGAAGTATGCACCCTCGAAGCCATAGTGATTGCCCATCTGGCCAAGGTTAGAGTACTGTCCATTGACTACCGCATGCCGCCTCTGCATCCCGCACCGACCGCGAGGAACGATGTGTTGAGCGTCTATCAACACCTCCTAAAAACGCGACCAGCACGCTCAGTGGCTATGGGTGGCTCTTCGGGTGGCGCCAATCTCACCATGGGGCTGGTGCAGCACTTGATCGAGCTGGGTATTGACGTACCCGGCGCGCTCTTCCTGGGTACGCCTGGCGCTGACATGAGCAAGACAGGTGACTCCTGGTACATCAATGACGGTATCGACCGGAACCTGGTCACCTATGATGGATTCGTCGCGGCTTGTATCCGACTCTATGCGAACGGTCGTGATTTGAAAGATACGCTGGTCTCTCCTCTGTATGGCGACTTTCATGGTTTCCCGCCCACACTCCTAATTACGGGGACTCGAGACTTGCTCTTGAGCGCCACTGCTCGCACCCATATCAAACTCCATCAAGCGGGCGTAGTAGCCGATATCCTCGTATATGACGGCACTGCCCATGCGGATTACGTAGGCGTGCTGGGCTCACCTGAGTCGGATCACGCTTTTGCTGAGCTAAAAGCGTTTCTATTGCAGCATCTTCAATAACTGTCGGCCGAAGATTGCGATTATGAGGGTAAGTTCCGCCCCATGATGCGGATTTACCAGATGCGCCCGAAAACCAGTTGGCCGGAAAATACACAACCAAATAGCATCAGCAGGCAGTGATCAGCAGACAGTGATCAGCAGACAGTGATCAGCAGACAGTGATCAGCAAACAGTTATCAGCAGACAGTGATCAGTACTCAGAATCAAAGAAAGGGGGGTTCTCATGAACTTAATACATCGATTCTCAGCAGAGCTTATAGGTACTTTCTGGCTGGTCCTCGGGGGCTGCGGAAGCGCAGTTCTGGCGGCCGGCTTCCCGGAGCTTGGCATCGGCTTTGCCGGTGTCGCCCTGGCTTTCGGACTGACCGTCCTGACGATGGCTTTTGCGATCGGGCACATCTCGGGCTGCCACCTCAACCCGGCTGTCACGGTCGGCCTGTTCATAGGCGGCCGCTTTCCTGCAAAGGACATCGTCCCGTACATCATTGCACAGCTGGCAGGAGCTATCTCCGCCGCTATTGTGCTCGCGCTGATCGCCGGCGGCCAGCCCGGTTTCGATCTGGTCGAAAGTGGTTTTGCGGCTAACGGTTATGGGGCACACTCACCCGGAGGGTACTCGTTGCTCGCAGCGCTGGTCTGTGAGCTCGTGATGACTTTCATGTTTCTCTTCATCATTCTCGGCTCAACCGACATCCGCGCCCCACCCGGTTTTGCTCCGATCGCCATCGGGCTCGGGCTGACCCTGATCCACCTGATCAGCATTCCGGTGACAAACACCTCAGTGAACCCGGCCCGCAGCACATCACAGGCACTATTCGTTGGCGGCTGGGCAATTCAGCAGCTGTGGCTGTTCTGGCTGGCACCGATAGTCGGAGGGGCTCTAGCTGGCATTGCATATCGTACGGTCGGAGGTGACGCTGGATCAGATACAGAAGAATAAGATTCGGAAGAAAGTCCCGGTTCTCAGCAGTCCCGGCTCTCATGAGGGACGCAGAAAGGAGACCGAGAAATCACACAGTCAGGTAACAGGAGGAATCTGCTTATGAAAGTCGTGAGATTCATTGCCGAAATGAGATACTTCGTCCTGATTCCGGTTATAGGGCTTGCAATCACGGCTGGCATTTTGTTTATCAG
The DNA here is from genome assembly GCF_000970045.1 of Methanosarcina sp. MTP4. Taxonomy (NCBI): domain Archaea; kingdom Methanobacteriati; phylum Methanobacteriota; class Methanomicrobia; order Methanosarcinales; family Methanosarcinaceae; genus Methanosarcina; species Methanosarcina sp. MTP4. The sequence continues at coordinate 1,696,194 of NZ_CP009505.1, read as the reverse complement.
GGGCGGCATCGACCTTCTTGACTTCCTCTGGGAAATGCTTCCCGGAATGGGGGAGACGGACACAAACAGTTTCATTATTATCGAACTTGTGGAAATAGTCCATCTGTTCCTGGTCGGGACGGTGCTTTTCATAACCTCATTCGGCCTCTACCAGCTGTTTATCCAACCGCTTCCCTTACCGGCCTGGCTGGAGATAAACGACATCGAAGAACTGGAGATGAACCTGGTGGGGCTCACTGCAGTCGTGCTTGCAGTCAACTTCCTGAGCGTGGTCCTTGAACAGCAGGATGAAAACCTTGCTTTATACGGGATAGGCTACGCCCTGCCCATTGCAGCCCTGGCTTACTTCATAAAGGTTCGCTCGAAGACAACGGACAGCGAGAAAGAAAAACACCGACAAGAAGCGAAATGAATTCTAAAACCAGTGGAGCAAAACGGCTATTGTACGAAAAGGGAGATAAAGCCGGAATTTCAGGTTATTCCACTGAAGAAGAAAAAATCGAAAAAAAGGAAAACAATTTCCAGTCAAAATAAAAATCCAGGCAGGTTAACTGTAATTTCCCTTTATATGAGCTAACCCCAAAAGCCTTTTTTAATCTGCTTTCCAGATACCGGCGCTCTCACCGGTCGTCGAAGACGACCGGCTTTTCCATATAATAATTTAGAAGACAAAAAATAGTACTAAAATGGCGAAGTATAGTACAGCAAAATGACTTAAAAAGTTATTAAAACTACCATAGTCCTGAACGTAAATATTTAGATTTAAATTAATGCTCAAATTTATACTCAAATTTACATTTACAATTACTTTGTAACCACGGAAGACACGGAAAACACGGAAAGATTGTTCCCCTGTTTCCTTTATTCCGTGTATAGCAGAATGTTGAGAACAGGGTGGGAAAAGCAGAACGTTGGGAACAGGACGAAGAAATCAGGGTTGAAAATCAGAACACAGTCATCATCCACAATCAATTTATTTTGAAAACACTTTTTCTCAAAAAATTCGGAAAGGCCGCCCGCCAATGCGGGCGGTGAGGGCCCCTGTTGTCGATACCGTGAAGGAAATTCCCGGAACCGGAATCAGCATTAAACCCTGTCACAAAAACCGGGGCCATTTCAAGCAGTATTACAGCATTTCTGCAGAGCCTTTTAACCTTAATTTTTAAAGGCTGTTTTATCAGCGGTAACTCTTCAGCAGCTTTTCCAGGAAGGCCCAGATCTTTTCGATGGAAGGAATATAGATTTTCTCATCCGGAGAGTGGGGATACTTGATAGTAGGGCCTATGGAAATCATCTCCATGCCTCCTTCATCGTCTTCTCCGATGCTGTACTTTCCATCACCGTTCTCTCCGCCACTATCGCCGGGGTTCCCTTTTCCGCCCCGGAGTCCACATTTCGAGCCGATAACTCCGCATTCGAGTCCGGCGTGCACGACTTCTATGGAGGGGTCTTCTTCGAAAACGGACGTATATGCCGCTTTGCACCTGGAAAGCAGGTCCGATTCAAGGTCAGGTTCCCAGGCGGGATAGCCGTTCTCATGCCGGACTTCGGCTCCTACAAGTTCTGCCACGGCTTCGATCCTCCCGGTAATTTCGTCCAGCCTTGACATGACTGAACTGCGCTGGCTAGACAGGACTTCCACTTCATCGTCTCCTGTCCTCACCATGGCCAGGTTGTTCGAGGTCTCCACCAGGCCCTGAATCCTGTCCGACATCCGGTAGACCCCGTGGGGAAGAGCAAGCAGCAGCTTGAGCAGCCCTGAGTCACTGTTTTCCGTAAGCACCCGGTCAAGGGGAACTTCCTTTTCGTGGATTTCGGTCTCGGTAATTTCGTAAATCACGCCCATTTCGACTTCCTCGAGGTCCAGACGGATATCCGGGTCGCTCCTGGCATACTCGGCCCGGAAAGTTTTCCCGAACCTGTAAACAAGCCCCTTTACCCGGTCGAACTCGCTCCTTTTAAGCGCAAAAAAAACCTCCGCAAAATTGGGGATCGAATTGTGGGTACTTCCCCCGTTCAGGGAAACGAGCCTGAGGATCCCCGGACCTGTCTCCCCGGATTTATCCCGGACTCCCGCCAGGGCCCGGGCGAGCAGCTGGACGGCATTTGCCCGCTGCCTATGGATCTCGACTCCTGAATGCCCACCTTTGAGGCCCTCAACGGAGAGCTTGAAGAACCCGAACCCGTTCGCGTAATCGAAAGGCTCGTACTCTAAAGGCAGCGTAATCCGTGTATTCAGCCCCCCCGCACACCCGACGGTAAAGACCCCTTCGTCCTCGGAGTCCAGGTTCATCAGAACCCTTCCTGCAAAGAAACCCGGCTCAAGCGCCATCGCCCCGGTAAGCCCGGTTTCCTCGTCCACCGTAAAGAGCAGCTCAAGCGACGGGTGCTCGATCTCTCCCGCCTTTCCGGTTTGCGCCAGGACCATGGCAATTGCAAGCGCAATCCCGTTGTCCGCCCCGATGGAAGTACCGTTTCCCTTTAGCCAGTCCCCGTCATACACACACTCAACCGGGTCTCTGGAAAAGTCATGGGCCGAGCCCTTGCTCTTCTCACAGACCATGTCCATGTGCCCCTGCAAAACAAGGGTAGGAGAATTTTCATACCCCGGGGTCGCCGGGACCTTTATCAGCAAATTGTTAACGAGATCGGTTTTTACCTCAAAACCCCGGGACCTGGCCCAGTCCTCAAGCCAGAGGGCAATCTTTTTTTCGTACTTCGAGCAGCGCGGGATTTTATTGATTTCTTCAAAAGTTTCGAGGATTTGTCGGGTTTTAGGGTGCATGGGAGATCAATTCGTAGTTATTTTGTTCAGGTCGGTATCCATATCTAGCTAGATATTAAAAATAAGGCATAAATAGCCACCTGAAAAGTATTCCCAGAATAAATATAATTTTTTGAAAAAAGAAAACAATTATTGGCTCGAAAGCCTGAATTCAAGCCTGTAAAACCGGAATTATAGTTCCAAACGTAAATATTTACACTTACACTATAAACCACGGAAGACACGGAAAGCACGGAAAAATCCTGCCCCTATTCTTACGACCTGAAACTTATGGCCTAATTCTTCCGTTTGGGATCCGTGCACCTCTTAGCCCTTACCTCTTAGCTCTCGTCCTCAGCTTCTTCCAACCCATAATGCTTATTCAATATTTTGCGTGTATTGTAGGAAACTTTCACGTCCATTTCCTTTCCCGGCCTGTAATACGCAAGATGGTGTATCTCGTTACTCGGAGTCGGTTTTCCTTTCGCCCGGATCTTGAAGATCTTGGAAGCATGAAACTTGAATAGATAATTCACATAGTATGCCCGAAGCCCGGTCTCTTCCCGAAGCTCCCGGATTGCCGTCTGGATGCTTGCTTCCCCTTTCTTCGGTTTTCCTCCGGGCAGCCGGTAGTAACCTCCCGAACTGCTCACAAGCAGGACTCCCCTGTCAGTTTCAACTACTACAGAACCTCTCCGGTTGTCATATGCACTGGAAATAAGTGTTACCCCCTTAAAAAGATTAAATTCCCCTGGTTTATTACCTAATGATAGTTGTTTTTTCCGGAATTATTTAAAGCATTCGATAGGGCAAATTTTCTTGCTGGAAATCTCACTTTCTTAACAGAAATTATTATAATCAGAATACTGTTCTGGATCATTATTACTATTCTAAAATACCGTTGATTTTTAAGAAATGCATTTTTACGGACATTTAAAGCGAAAAAAGAGATATAAATACCCCGTTCTCAAGAAAAGATGTTTGGAGACAAGCATAAGGGATTAAAATAAGTATTTTAATATGAAACAATTTTTATAGAAATGACTCTATTTATACTAACAAGTAACAATGCGATGAGAATCGCGATGGGAATTGCCATTGGAATCACAATGGAAATCATGATGAAAATCCGGCCTGCCTCCGGGGGGGAATGGCAGGCTGGCTACTGATTGAGCTACTGATTGAGCTACTGATTGAGGGGGAATCAGATTTTGACAGAAACAACAGACTTATTGATTTTCTGGGCTGTGGTCATGGCCCGTTTCCTGATCCCGCTCACCATTCCACGCTATCCCCTGCCGGGTGTGCTGGCTTCCCTGATCCTCGACATGGTAGACCAGACGATCTTCCAGCTTTTCACGGACCTGCCTCTGGAAGGTTACCAGGGATATGACAAGGCCCTTGACATTTACTACCTGAGTATAACCTACCTCTCGACCCTGCGAAACTGGTCGAACCTCTACGCCTTCAAGCTGGACCGCTTCCTTTTCTACTACCGGCTTGTGGGAGTTGCTATTTTCGAAATCGTACACCTGCGCTACCTGCTGCTTATTTTCCCAAACACCTTCGAGTACTTCTTCATCTTCTACGAAGCCGTCCGCCTGAAATGGGATCCGAAGGTCCTGACAAAAAGCAAATTAATCGCCGCGGCAGCTCTTATCTGGGTTTTCGTCAAAATACCCCAGGAGTACTGGATCCACGTCGCCCAGATGGACACCACAGACTGGATAAGAGCCAACCCCTCCAACGCCCTTATCCTTGTTGCCTATGCTGCGTTCCTGCTCGCCATAGCCTGGTGGCTGCTCCGGGACCTGCCCCCTGCCCGAAAAGGCCTGGAATTTGCCGCCCTCCCCGTTGCAGCCGCCCCGGTAGTCGCCCCTCTCCCGGAGGCCATCAAGAACGAGCGGGAACGCCTTATTAACAAACAGGTCCTCGAGAAGATCGCGCTGATCTCCCTCCTGACCATCATCTTCGCCCAGATCCTTCCGGGCGTGCGGGCAAACAACATCCAGCTATCCATTGCCGTGGCCATAATCATCATAATAAACACAGCCCTGAGTCACTGGCTTGCCCGGCACGGAAGGCACTGGAGTTCCATCGTCAGGGAATTTATCGTGATGTCCCTGGTAAACACCGGCATCGTCCTCCTCCTGGACTTCTTCAGCCCCAGGTACGAAGGCTCAATCGACCTAGGGAACACGCTCTTCTTCATCCTGCTCCTGACCCTGATCGTCACCCTCTACGACCGCTACTGGCAGCTCCATATTAATAATAATTCCAGAGATGTCCGGTAAGGGGAAGAGGGAGAGAAAGAGTGAAGAAAAAGAGAGAGATGTTTAAGTAATCCAAGTATAACTTTTTTCATGGAATTCAAATTTTATCCAAGTTATCTATAAGGATGTCAAAGGAATTGTATCCTAAATACCAAGAACCTTGATTGAATTTTGTGGTAGACAAGTTTAAATTCAAACAAGATTCAACAATTTTTTCCCTAACTATCGTGTCATCCTCATCAATATTATCTATAATTTCAACTTTTAATGCAACCTTTCTAACCCATGTGTCTATAGGCTGTAAAAATATCAAATCCTCTTTTGAAATATAGCTATCTAATGAATACATGTAGATCAGATCCCGAAGGTAAAAAGAACTAACTTTGGGACCAATAGAACGAATACTTTGCAGTTCTTCATAATGATCCCTTACATATCCATTTTTTATTTTTGACACTGAATATTTTAGAATATTTTTATCCTCTATTCTGGGAATAAATTTAAAAATTGAAATGACCATTTCAATATCTCTGTGCCTTCCGACCTTACCTTTTCCTATAACTTCTTCAAGATCACACGTTATTTTTTCATGATTATTTTTATTCAAAATAATTTCTGGATTTTCTTTGTTTCCATTAATATACTTCTCTAAAACAGTAATTACTTCATTTTCTACCCTTTCCGAAACTTTATCACTGCGACCCTGATAAAAAACGTGATCAAACAGAAATTTCAACCCTTCCCACCAATCAGTCGTCAGCCTACTTTTTTCATACCCATTTTCAAGATGTTGCTCTATGTACGTATCACCGTACCCAACAATTTTTTCGATTGCTTTCTCATTTACCATTCTACCACTTCCAAAAAGTGACACATTTTTACTCTTAGACACAGATGAGATATTTATCAAGTTTATCTCCACAAAATATAAAAACATATACAAATTCATAAGAATGAAGGTGATAGCATGGCACTGGCTAGATGCAAAAAATGTGGTCTTCCCGAAGGAAGGACTGCGGTCTATGTGAAGATGGTAAAACCTGTAGGATATCCAGACACTGCATTAGTATGCGGAAAGGCAGGCTGTATAAATCCCGCCCTAATATGCCTTAATGAAGAAGAATGGAAAGAATATCAATCAGGCGTAAGAATCTTTTCACCACCAACAGCAGCATGTAAGTTTAGAGCAAAATGAAAAGAAAAAAGATCTCAAAAGAGCTGCTTTCCACTATAAAAACTGAAAAACTGGTGCTCGATTGGAGAAAAAAACAGTAGGCTATGGCAGCAGTTAAAAAAGAAATTGAAGACGAACTGGATAGAGGACTCCCCGACTCATACGATACGGATATTTATGAAGAAAAATGCAACGCTGTTTTCCAGCACATTTACGACTCATACGCCGGGGATAATCAGAGCGTTTATGAAGCAGTTGCATGAAAATCTCGGATTCAACTTCAAAAACTGTGCTGCCATTTATTTGTCTCTCAGCTTATTTTTCTTCCACAGCGACGTATAAATATTATCAAAGCACAAAATATCTATGTGAAAATATGACTGAAACAGAGCTTCTCAGGAAAATATCCGATGACCTGGATTTCCTCAAGAAAAAGGTCCTTGAAATAGAAGAAAGTCTTGAGGCAATAGATAGCGAACTGCATCCAGTTAAAGAGGAGTACCTTGAAAGGTTGGATGAAATAAAAAAGGAAGGTACTGTTTCTGGCAACGAGTTTGAAAAGAAATTCGGGGTAAAGCTTTGAGACATTCTTTTGAAGTCAGCAAGAGTCTTGAAAAAGAAATGGAAAAACTTCAAAAGAAAAACAAAAGGCGTTTTGAAGCTCTGCTGAGCAAAATGGGGGAGATACTCGACAACCCCTATCATTTCAAACCTTTAAGACATGATATGAAAGGTTTGAGGCGAGTCCACATCGACAAGTCATTTGTTCTTGTTTTTGAAATAGTTGAAGCCGAAAATAAAGTGATATTCTGGGACATCGCTCATCACGATGATATTTACAAATAATCTTATTTTTGCTATCAAAAAACTGATCATTGAAGCGATTTACCCAAATCAAACTGATTTCTTGCCTCTTTTCTGCTTAAGCACACGAAATCCCTCCACTCCCACAAGTAATTTTTTATATCTCAAAACCAAATCTACACCAATGGATGCCTTCTGGTCCCGATCCAATACCCTGGGCGCAAGACAGCGAGCCTTTTCATGGCGAATAGACAGCAGGGGAAACATTTTCATCAAAAGGAAGTTCAGGAACCACCGCTTTCCCAGGATTGACAAGGTTAGTTACAACCACCTGAACAGGCTCGATGAGTTCATGCAGGACAGGGAATGGAAGGACCTGGCAAACAATGCCGTAAACCTGTACAGGGGAAGGGAAAAAGAGGGGATCGGAAAGTTCCTTTACCGGATGAGGCCCGAGGTCCCTTATGCCCAGCTTTCAAGCCAGCTAGGGGCTATTTTTTACCAGTCGGAAGTCTGGGAGTGGAACGAGCAGAGAAGAGGGATAAAGTTCCTGCTGCTGGAAGGGGACTGGCAGGAAAAGACGGTTGAGCATTACCGGAGTTCGCTGGAACAGGCCCCTGACCCGAAGTTCGAAAGCAGTTTATGGAGCCGGTTTTCGGACAGGCGAGAGGTGGAAGAAGACCTTGAGCAAACGATGCTCTCGACTTTTTTTAGATTTTGAGTGAAGTTTGTGGGCTTCTGTTAGCAGGCTCCCAAACCTGAAAACGGTTAAAACAACTGGGGACATTTGGTAAAAACTAAAAAAAGACTGGAAACAATAAAGGTCAGTTAATAAATAATTGGTGACTGGATACTACGCCAGAAACAAGCTCCCTGCCCATTTCTTACCGGGAGCGAGCCAGGAATCCCACACTCAGTTTGTTTCAATCTCTAACTCGATACCTCCGAACCTTCCCGCAATGAAGTTGTAGATGATTCCTATAAGCAAGCCTGCAATTACTCCCATTATCCCATAAAACACAATAATAAATAAGACTACGGCTGCACCTGAAACCGATGTTGTTTGAGCCGCTATAAGGAAAAAGAAGGGCGAGAAGACGAGCGACAAAATCATGTACATAAGACCGAGGACTTTTCCAAGGGACATGCTGTTTATAGATTTGATATGTGCCATAAGGACCATCCAAAAAGATACTCTAAATGATTACTCTAAATGATAATGAGTCCTTCATAAAAATTATCCTGTATGGCAAGCAGGCAAAAGACCACACCCGTAAGAATTTAAAAAGATAATCAGGGGCACTATTATTTCCATCGAATATTTTAACCGTACCGTACTGATTACCTCACTTTTTGATCACTTTCCCCGAATAAGTAAACCCGCTTCGGTTCATCTTCACCCATTTTTCTTCTTCAACCCCTATCAGGTTTCCGCATTTCGGGCACTTAACCTGTCCCTCTTCCCTCAAACTGGAGTCCTCAACTATCCGCTCTTCAAAACAGCGCAGGACTTTTCCTTTCCCGACTTTCAGGTACTTGAAAATCTTTGTTTTGCAGCGGGCACACTTAATGACAATCATATTTTCATCATAAAGATACGCGGAAGGAAGATAAAAAAGAAGCGTAAGGACTTTCGGCTCGGATATAGGAAACAGGGCAGCGTTAATAGTGTCCCAAACCTGTCTTTCCCACTTGCGAAGCAAGTGGCTTTTTCCATTAAAACATTAAAAAAGAGATAGAAGCAAGAAAGAAATCTATGAGTCTGGCCTATTAAATCCAGGAGCATCAATCAGGATGCCCTTGAATTTATCAGGTTGCTACTTACTTTTATTATTCTCCGTCCCGGCGTCTTCCGTTAAAGATGTAGCATAGTCCCAGAACCGCGAATACCGGTAATGCGACGGTCGGGAATTCCGGGATTTCAGCTTCAAAGGATACGGGTACGAGTTCGATTACATCGTTTCCGCAACCGATGCTTACGTGAATGTTGCTGGTCTGTCCAACTGTTGGATTTCCAAGTGCACTTTTTGGAATTTTTGCTTCGATAATGTAGTTGGGTACTACAAGTACACCATTTGGTTCGTACTCATCTGACCCATAATCCACCGTTTCATCATTATTTGCGTTAACGTATACAAGTTCGGCTGTGCCTGTAAAATCACCAGTATTTTTGTCAAATTCAGAGGGTGCATTTACGATGAAACCTCCAGTTGCTTGTGGTAGTGACCAGTCAGGATTGTATCGTATCATACCTATGCCGATACCATGGGTTTTGATACCGTATTCATATCCATATTCACCAGTGTTTTCGTCGGTATCAAGGTCTATGGCAATATCCCCTGCGTCAACGAATCTGCCGTATTCATCTGTGTAGCCAGTTGGTGGCATAGAGGTTACGATTGCGATGTAAACATATTGGGCATCATCATCAAAGTACAGGGCTTCAATATCGTAGTATTCTCCACCCGCAGGTTCCAAGTAATGATCGCCGTGAGCTCTTGCCCACCAGTCGCTATAGGCAAGGGTTGGCTCGCTATAAGCAATATACGTGTCCCCACTTTTTTTGATGTGTACGCCGGTGTCAGTGTATCCGGTCCAGTCTGGATACGCTTCATCTGAGGTGTAAGTAGGGTCTATATTGTCCTCAACTATCCAGTCAACGGTGTTTCTTGTTGGTATCCATGCATTGATGTCGGTTTCATCCAAGCCAGACCGAAGATCAACTCCCCAGTCGTCAAGCTTACCATCGATAATGTATGCCATAGCTGGCAATGATAATAACGTAAGCAGCAAGAAGCTGACAGATAACATAACTATAACTTTCAAATATTTCATTCTGTACCACCCATTAGAACCTTAAGTCCGGGTAGGACCTCAGGTAGATTTGAAGATTCTAATGGATTTTTAGATTTGAGGACTATATAATATTATATACATTCATCTGCTTGAAATTTATAAAAATAATACACATCATACTCATAGTTAACTTTCATACATATGTAGAGATGTCAATTTATAATAGAATTTTCAGTATCAAACACTAGTTTTATATTTTAATATCCTAGCATTTTAAAATTTTAAGCCAATTTTTACGTATTTTGGCCCTAATAAAAATCAAAAATAATTTATAGCATTATGTCCATTGATCTTGAATATTTTTTTAGAAGAAAGAACAAAAATAGTAATGAATGCTGGCATTTCTCTTTGCAAAAGCTGGTTGATGAAAAGAATATCAAGCTTTCTTGATTCTAACAAAAAAATTCAAAAAAATCCGTTTAAGTTCTCCCTTATTTCATTTTATATCCATAATCAGGGAAAGGCCGCTCGCCTGAGGCGAGCGTGGCTGCTGCTGAGATTAACAACTTGATGGTTTCACGGTTTTGATCCCAAAATCACAAACCTGCACATCCCTCAGATCTCCACCTTTCCCTTTTACTCCGAATATATGCTTTCAAGCACCTTATCCACCAGATCCCCTATCAAAGGCAGACTGAACTTTTTCCCCTTGAAGGCCTGGTACATCAGGAAAAGCCAGAGAAGAATGGCTATACCGCTTAACATAAAAACACCTCCGAAAAAGCTTGAGAAGATGTCGGATGGCGCAGAAATTAAAAGGTAGATAATCAACGCCGGATTGAGGTTAAGTATGAAGTAAGCCAGGAAACCGAGCTCTCCGAAAAAAGCTTGCGGGATACTGAGAATGACGGAAAGGACCACGAATGCTATAACGGATTGTAGCGCATGGAACCTGACGAATTTACTTTTAGTTTCGAGAACGAAGAAAAGCAGGCCTGTTAACCAGGTGAGCGTGTAAGACAGGACGGCTTCAGTGTTTTCGTTCAAACCCATTGAAGTCCCGGAAGTTGTCTTAGAAACCGGCTTAGATATTTGCTGTTCACTATCCAGTAAAGACCCCCCAATAAAGTAGCATAGAATTGGCTTTCAATTGCTATAATTATTATAATTACTTGATTATACAAAAAGGATTACCCAATGTACAAAAATAAGAGTGTAAAATAAGAGTGCATAGCTTGAATTTTCAGCTTGCTTTTTACACTCTGGAACTCAGTTTCCTGTAGTTGTCCACCAGTTTTTCAATAGGGAACTCCTTTCCGTGTCCTGGGTAAAAGGTCGCACAGCTTGTTTCGGCAAGCTTTTCCCAGCTTCTAAAAAGCTGTTTTTCATTGTTGGCAAAGGGAGGGAAAACGGTCCAGGGCATTACGTTGAAAAGCGTGTCCCCGACAACTGCATCTTCGTTTTGCAGGATTACGGAAATCGAACCTTTGGTATGGCCCGGCGTCGGGATGACTTTTGCCTTTACTCCGGGAAGGTATTTTTTCAGGTCGTACTCGCCTTTGACTACGATGTCCGCTTTTACGGGAGGATATTTTGCTTTTGAGGACAGAAGGCTGCTTGCCAGCCCTGATATAATTTTCGAAAACCACATGGTGCCTTTAGGAAATGGGGTGTAGCCCCTTTCCAGGTTCCCGGCTTCGGCTTCGTGGACCAGGACCTTTGCCCCGCTGCGGTCCCTGATTTCGGCCAGACAGCCGACATGGTCGTAGTGGGTGTGGGTGAGGATGATAAGATTGATGTCGGGGAATTTCAGGTTCTTTTGCTCGAGGGCTGCTTCAAGGTTCTTAATTTTACCGCCGCAGCCGGCATCGACCAGGACTGCGGAAGCTCCGGCTGTGATGAGGTAGGCGTTGGAATTGCCCATTGGAACGGCATTCAGGGTATAGGATTTTTCCGGGGGCATGGTTTTGAACTCCTGGATATGATTCTGTTTAGTGATAATGTTCAACGATAATGGTTAGCAATAATGTTCAACGATAATGGTTAGCAATAATGTTCGGCGATAATGGTTAGCAATAATGTTTAGAAATACATATGAACTTAATTTTTAAGCCATCCTTTTTATATATTTTTACTTTTTTTGAAACTATTTAACCGAAATTTTACCGAATGAATAAGAAGAAAAATTCAAGCTCATCCGCATTGGCCGGAATACGAGGGGAACCAAACTATTTAAAAAAATCGGCATTCCATAAGTAAATATAGTAGTACTGTGAGAAATGGTAAGAAAAGGCTTATAGTTCAGGGGTAGTTTAGCGAGATGGACGGTATCAGTTTTTTCATTTATTCCTTCATGTCACTTTTTGTAGTCGTAAGCCCCCTCAGTGCAGTCGTGACCTTCATCTCCCTGACCAGTAAAATGACTTTTGATGAAAAGAATGAGATCGCAAATAAAGCCATCGTTCTGGCCTTTCTTATAGCCCTCTTTTTTGCATTCACAGGGAACATAATCCTCGAACTTTTCAGCATCAATGTCGATTCCCTGAGGGTTGCCGGGGGAATCCTGCTCTTCAGCATTGCCTTTGATATGATGAATGCCAAGATTTCATCAGAAAGGATAACAGAAGAAGAGATCAAACAGTCTGAAGAAAGGGAAGACATATGGGTTTTTCCAATAGCTCTTCCACTCCTGTCCGGGCCAGGGACGATCAGCGCAGTAATCGTGCTGATGGGCAGTGCGGGAGGAGTCGACCAGAAATTGATTATAGTCCTGGCAATTGTCCTTACTTTTGCAATCTGCCTTGTAATCTTCCGCTTCTCCAGAAGGATTCACAAGATTATCGGCTACAACGGAATGCTGGTCTTCACAAGGCTCATGGGGCTCTTTCTTGCAGCCCTTGCAGTGGACCTTGTTTCCACAGGGGCGCTGAATATCGTAAGAAACATCTGACCTCAACTTACTTTTTTTACGGGGGACTTTTTCGCAGGGGACTTTTTACTGGTGACCGTTCCCGTTATACCGCCGGCCCACGTACTCGAGAAGTTTGCTGCCGGTAAGCCGCTCACTGGACGGCCCGATCCGGATGTAAAACTCCTCGTCTTTTTTGTTTGGCGTCATGAAGACGGCTTCGTCACTTTTCCGGCAGTCAACTTCCAGGATCTTTTTTTCACCTACCGGGACGAGGGCGTATTCGATCAGGGGGGCATATGCGAGGCCTATATGCTGCTTGATGAGCTGCTTGAAGTGGAGGAGGAACTTGTCCTCGTTCGGGAAACCTTCGTTTTCGATTCCCAGGACTTCCCCATCGTTGGAAACACCTACCAGGAGGGTCCCACCGTCGGTGTTCAGGTAAGCGACGAGGGTCTTGAGGACAGCATGCTCGATATTCCAGTCCGGCTTGCCTGACATGAGGTTCATACGGAGCGTGGACTTGAACTCCAGTTTCTTGCTCTCACCCCTGCGGATGAGTTCCAGGGCGTAGTCGGAGTCGTTTGCAAGCTGGACAGCTTCCCGGATATGGGCGATCTTCTCCTCGATGTGGGCGAGGTTCTTGGGATAGGTGGATAGCCTGCACTCGAAAACGCTGAGCTGGTCCATTAGCTCTTTTATCAGTCCCTTGACCTTAAGGACCTCTTTCTGGGTCTGCAGGTCAGGTAGGTAGATCCTGCTGTGGGATAGGGAATTGAGGTCAACGGTAGGAGGAAGCGCATCCAGGGAATCACCAGCTCCTGCAACCGCAACTGCCCCCGAACCGCCTCCCTCCCCTGCAAAAACATCCGAATAGGCTTCTCCGTAGGCTTCTCCATAGACCTCTGCAACTGAGCTAGTAGATGAAAATGAAGCGCCCTCCGCACAGGCAGTATCATCCAAAACAGTATCTTCCAGCAGTTTTTCCTCTGAAAGGGAATCCGGCCTGCGGATGAAGCCCCTGGCTTCCCAGGCTTTCCGGATCTTCCGGCCCAGGGGGTTGTTTAAAAAGTCTTCAAGGTATTCTGCACTCGCTTTTCCGGGATCGAGAACCAGCTGGATGTAAGCCGAGGGCTCCGCCTCTGTGAGGAAAGACAGGGAAGAAACAGCGTTTGCGCCGTCGGAAAGGGGAAGATAGAGGGTATTTTCCAGTTCCCTGAACCCATCCTCAAGTGCAGGGTCAGGCAAATTGATTTCAAGCGTAAGTTCCGATAAGTTTGTAGGTCTCAGCCCGTACTGGCTGCATAAGGAATCGATCTCTTTTTCTACCATGTGTGATCGTGGTGTGAGGGTTTTTAGGATTATTAATGAAGGGTTAATGCAGATTTAAAATTCATATAGTTTTTTCTTTTCAAATTACTTAAAAATTTCATTTATTCTGAGCCGAAATTGGAAAATGCTAGAAAAAATTAGAGAAGTGGGGGATATTTATAAAAAGAAAGAAAAGAAGAAGGAAAGAGGAAGGAAAGAGGAAGGAAAAGCTTTCATTCCCCTTAATTCCAAATTCTATGTCCTTTACTTTACTTTGCTTCCGCTTCCAGAAGCCCTATAAGTTCATCAAGGGCTTCGATATGCTCTTTTTTGCCCAGGTTCCCGAAAGAGACCGAGGCGTTCTGGATGTAGTTGCGGTCTATTGCTATCGTCTTTATGGAACTGAAGTTCCTGAGCCCTGACAGCACCTGGTTGATGTAATATTTCTTGTGGGCGAGCACTATGAGGGTATCATAGCTGCCGTTGCCGTCCAGGCCGGGCCATTCGGGATCGGGCAGGTAAAAGCCCAGGGCGTGGAGGTTGATGTAGCGGGCATCCACGTCCTTTCCCACAAAAGCGGGCATTGAACTCCCGGTGGCTGCAATAGGAAGATTTAAGGTTCTGGAAATCGAAATGATGCGTTCCAGAAGCCCCTGTTCGGCTGCGGCTGTCCCCACCACAAGGAGGGGACGCTTTGCTTTTGCGATCATCTTCGCTGCCACTGCCGGGGTTACGGTCCTGGAAGTCGTTACCCCGTAGCTCGTGAAGACTTTGGTGTTTTTTGTCGTGTCGACCATTTTTCAGCTCTCCTACTCTCTTCTACTTTCTCTCCTGCTCCCTACTTGCTTATTCCGAAGCTTTTGAAGCCTGTCCGGCTCCTTCCGGCTGTTTGCAGAGCCGCTTCAGGTTGGTTGGCTGGGCCGAGACGTCGAACTTCGTTTCAGGGCCTGAGAGGATCTTCTTTTTGTCCCAGTCAATCTTCCAGCCGTGTTCGGATTCCAGGATCTTAAGGAACTGTTCGCGGCGGGAGAGGGGGAGGTCGCTTTCGGTCCGGACGAACTTCCACCAGTCATAGGGGAGAATTCCCAGGTACTTCTCGGAAAGCTCGATGTAGTGGGTAAGCTTGATCATCCTTCCCATGTTGTTATCGGAAGGCCGGATGCAGGCTTTTGCAAGCATGGGGACAGCTTCCTGCCAGCTCTCTGCGGTGATGAGCAGGAATTCCGGGGCAGGGGGGATCTTCATTTTCTCCCCGTTCCGGGCATCGTAGACTTCCCACTTCTCCTCGGCGTAGGGCTTTGCGATAAGAGCTCTCCTGTACTTGGAACCGTGGGGGCCGAGCACAGCCGGGATGCCGAGCATGTTGCAGCCGGTCCCGATGGAAGCGGCTTTCTGGGAATAGGCTCCCCAGGCAAGGCCGACTGCGCCAACCCGGTTCAGGATGTAGTCCGAGATCTCTTCGAGGTTGCCTCCAAGGTCCCTCCTGGCAAAGATCGCAGCCACTTTCTCGGCGGTACCCGTGATGTGGGAGTTTGAGACACAGGAGCCCATGTTCAGGCAGCCGCCTCTCTCGAACCTGCCGGAGAAGCGTTCGTAAAGACTCTTTCCTTCCTCATCCTTGAACATGCCAAGGTCCATTGCCGCACAGCCGCTGGCAAGCACGATGTAGTTCCTTTTCAGGAACTCCTCGGCGATGTTATAGACGTCTTTGCTGCCCTCGCCATAGTTCGGGCAGCCGATTATCGCAACGACGCCAGGGGTAGTGCCCATAACAAGGTTCACACCCTCAGCCCGGATTTCCGCATCCGTAACCTGACCCCTGCCGGCCCTTACAAGGCTTTTTTCCTCACTTATGACCTTCTTCGAAGCCGCTTCGATCATGCTGAGGATAGGGATCCGCTTCCTGCAGACCTGTTCACAGCGGGCACAGCCAATGCACTGGTCGTGGAGGGCTTCGAGAGCCGTAAGGTCTCCGGCATGGGCAAGTTCCATGGCTTCCGGGATTTCCAGTTCCTCGGGGCAGGCAATCCGGCATTCCCCACAGAGGGTGCAGCGGGCAAGTTCTTTTTCAAACTCTTCTTCGTCAGGCAGGCCGGAAATTCCCTCCGCTTTCCTGACCGCAGCCATTTCCATGGCAAGCCTTGGCCCCAGTTCCCCGAGCTTTTCGTAGTCAAGCACGACTGCTCCGGCTTCTTTTCCGTTCTTTAGTTCCTCTATAACAGAATCCACACTCTCATTCGAGCGGTTCGGAAGCCCGTACATGATCTTTTCGTTGGAAGCGATAACCGGAATTTTGAGCTTTGAAGCTTCGGCTACGATGTCCCCTCTAACGCACTGCTCGTCCACAACAATGACGTCCGGGACCCCTGATCGGATGATCTTGAGTTCCTTTGCCATGGAACCAACGACTTTTGCGTAGGGCTCCCTTCTTCCGGCTTCTTTGTACCTGGTCATGTCAAGGGCGGTACAGCAGAGCCCCACAAGCTCGACTTTGTCCGTAAGCCCGTACGTTTCCATGTAGTCCATCATATAGGTAACGCCGGCAACGTTATGCCCGATGGCAAGGAGCACCGGTTTCGAAGAGTCAATGCTCCCAAGCCCGATTTCTACCAGAGGGGCATCCGGGTCGGACTTTGGGAATTCATAGCCTGAGACCTGGGCGATATCGGAAACTTCCATGCCCACGTGGTCAAGCAACCCTGAAAAGAGGGCTTTTGCGTCATAGTCGATTTCCGCACTCTCCTGCCCGGCATGCACGGTTGCAAGGAGCTGGGTGAGCTGTTCTTCCACATACTCCATTGCGTGCTGCAGGTCCCCGAGGGTCTTCGGGGAAAGCCCTGTGATCATTTCGATGTTCGGGGTCATTACATCCGAAGCCCCGGGAGCTACCGGATAGTCCCTCCCGATGGTCTCGGTCAGGTGGTCAAGGAGGTGCCTCCCGTGGGCTGCATGGCAGGCTGTCCCCGTTATCACCCGCAGGAAAAATTCCCTGCCCGTATGCCCTTTCATATCGATTCCGCAGGCCCCCCTTTTGTTGCCCGAAAGGTCACAGGGGCCGTAAGTGCAGTAGCAGCACTGGTCACACATGGGAGTGAGCACGGGTTCGTAGCGCTCAAGCAGGTTGAAGCCCCACTCCCGAAGGTCGGCCATCCCGGGCTTCGGGGTTGGCCCCATCTTTTCGGCAGTTATCCCCGAAAGGTCCTCTGCCGCCCCCACTATACTGTTGATCGTAATCTGGAGAGATTCCAGATTTTCAACGGAAAAAGTACCGGTCTTAAGTTTACTCATCGTTTTCTCCTCTGGAGTCCTTCCGGCGCCCAGCAAGCCAGATAGGACTTTCGCATGAAGTTAGCATTCTAATGAATACGGATTTTATGAGTATCGTTCCCGCAAATGTCGTTTTCACGAATATCGTGTTCACGAGTTTCGATTTCATGAATGTCGTTTTCATGAACATTGATCTCATAAAAATTGCCGAAATTATTATCACGATTTATAATGATAATACGGCAAGCACCATTATTTACTTTATTAATATAAATCTGTTGAGTAACATATAAAAATTAAAACAGATTGAACCAATAAAACAGAAACAAACAACTGTTTGTAAGTTTACGAATTAATATTTCCTTTTTAAAAAAATAAAAAACCTCAGTCAACAGCCGTGGAACTTCAGGAGATGATGTCCTTTTGGAGGTATGCATTCGGACATATTAGCTATCTAGTTTTAGCGATCTATAGTCTCGAACGTAAATATTTACACTTACATTATAACCAAGGAAGACACGGAAAGCACGAAAGAATTGTGCCCCTATTTCCTTTATTCCGTGTTTTCCGTGCTTTCTGTGGTTAAACTCTCACTTGAGATTGGTTAAAGAATTTGGGTCCTTGACTATAGTTTTAGCTGTTACCTGCTTCAGCGCTTCGGACCCTTTGAGATCAGGCCTTTACCTGCTCAACAGTTGCTGTGGAGAGCGTGGAAGATGCGGATACGGACGTTGTACAGCCGCATTTCCTGCAATAATAGAATGTATTCGAACCGAGTACCTGCTTCTTTAGCAAGGTACCACACCTGCTGCAATTTGTGGGAAACTCTAGCATATTGTATCTCTCCCTTATATTATTCAAAGATCATTATCGGTTCAAGTCTTGCTGTTTTCTTTCTTGTCCAGTACCCACAGACATGGCAATACTGGAATTCCCCGAAACAATCGTTCTTCAGTTCGGAGTTACACTCCGGACATTTTTTCAACAACCCCGTGTTTCTTCCCCCCTCTTTACAGCTTTTTCCAGCTTTCTTACGGATTTTTCAGATATTAATTTCGAATCAGACGTATATTGCGCTCAAACCCCATAACCACTGCCAAATATATATAGATAACCTCAATAGACTATAGAAAACCTATAGAGCCTCATATTTCAAGCAGATGTCTCACACACTTTCCGGCACCACATTCAGGGCTTCCCTGATTGCAGGTTGTAGACCCGCATGGAAAGCAAAGTTGAAAATGGCATTTCCCGGAGTTAAAAAAATTAATTTAAAAAGTGTGTTTTGGAGGCATGCCCTTCCCCACACACAGGCCAAAGAGCCAGCGTGTTTTGCCTTATTCATAAATCATTATAGGCCCAAGCATTGCGCTTTCTTTTCTAGTCCAGTATCCGCAAACAGTGCAGTACTGGATAACTGTTCCGGGATCTTCTTTCAATTCGGAGTAACATTCAGGACAAAACTTCAGACTACCCATTTCCAATCCTCCCTTTGTACGACTTACCGGAAATTCCCTCAATGTCCGGCTGTTAGACACACTGGAACAAAAACATATTCCCACTCAACCCCTTAAGAACCGTTTTTAGAGTTACGGAATATTTACAGATATTTATATAGATGGATTCCCATAAATACTTTTGCAAGATATTCATTACATAAAATATATTTATGAGGAATTAAAGAGTATTTTAAGCATTTTAACGCCTTTAAAACAATTTTTAGATTTAACACTGACTAAATATTTATAAATGAGATTTGTATTCTCTCTTGTTGACAGTCCTATCTTACGGCGGATTTTATAGGAATACAACAACCCAATTCCGACTTGATATTATTTAAAATGTTTGCTTAATCCATTAATTCACAGGCCCCATATAACTGCTTAACTTTAACCGCCTCAATCTAAAAATTACGATATTAACTTTCTGATTTTAACCCGATTCTGATTTTAACCCGATTCTGATATTAACCCGATTCTGATTTTAACCCGATTCTGATTTTAACCCGATTCTGATTTTAACCCGGTTCCGATTTTAACCCGGTCCCGGTTCCTTTTCGGTCTCCAGGACTTTCAGGGTGATTTTCATGACCGAATCGGGGTTCAGGGATATGGAATCAATCCCCTCTTTTACCAGGAACTCCGCGAATTCCGGATAGTCACTGGGAGCCTGCCCGCAGAGCCCGCTGTGCCTTCCGTTTCTCTTTGCCCCCTGTACGGCCATGGACACGATCTTCATGACCCCGGGGTCCCGCTCGTCAAACTCGGCAGCCAGCAGTTCGGAGTCCCGGTCCACGCCCAGGGTGAGCTGAGTAAGGTCGTTGGAGCCTATGGAAAAGCCGTCAAAGAGTTCGCTGAACTCATCGATGAGGAGGACGTTATTTGGAATCTCGCACATGACATAGACCTGCAGCCCGTTTTCTCCCCGCACAAGCCCGTTTTTCTCCATTTCGGCAAGCACTTTCCTGCCTTCTTCCAGAGTCCGGCAGAAGGGGATCATGAGGATAAGGTTCGTCAGCCCCATCTCGTCCCTGACCTTTTTCATGGCCCTGCACTCCAGGGCAAAACCTTCCCTGTAGCGCTCGTCAAAGTAGCGGGAAGCCCCCCGAAAGCCGATCATGGGGTTGCTCTCCTCCATTTCGAAGTAACTTCCCCCGAGGAGGTTTGCGTACTCGTTGGTCTTGAAGTCGCTCATGCGGACAACCACGGGTTTCGGGTAGAAAGCCGCAGCAATGGTCGAGACTCCTTCGGCAAGCTTTTCGACAAAATACGCTTCCTTGCTAGCAAAGCCCCGGGTCAGCCCTTCAATTTCTTCCAGGACTTTTTTGTCCGCGACCTTTTCCGGGTGCACAAGGGCCATGGGGTGGATCTTGATGTAGCTGTTGATAATGAACTCCAGCCTGGCAAGCCCTATCCCGTCGTTCGGGATCATGGAAAAGCTGAAAGCCTCTTCCGGGTTTGCCAGGTTCATCATGATCTCGGTCTTCGGCCGTTCCAGGTCTTTCAAACTGAGGGTATCCACATGGAAAGGCAGGATACCGGCATAGACAAGCCCCTCTTCTCCCGTACAGCTAACTGTAATTTCCTTTCCAGTGCTGAGAAGCTCGGTTGCATCCCCTGCCCCGACCACCGCAGGAATCCCGAGTTCCCGGCTCACGATTGCAGCGTGGCAGGTCCGCCCACCTTTGTTCGTGACAATGGCAGCCGCCGTTTTCATGACCGGTTCCCAGTCAGGGGTCGTGGTGTCCGCAATCAGGACCTCTCCCGGCTTAAAGGAAGGCAGGACGGAAACGTCAGGGACCACATGCGCTTTTCCGGCTGCGATCTTGTCCCCGACACTGCTCCCCCTGACAAGCACTTCGGCCTTCTCTTCCAGGACATAGGTCTCAAGCACGTCTCTCCTGCGCTGGGACTGAACGGTTTCGGGCCTTGCCTGCACGATAAAGAGCTCGCCTGTTCCCCCGTCCTTTGCCCACTCGATATCCATGGGCCGGGCTTGCCCGGATTTTTTTGAGTAGTGGTCCTCGATGGCAATCGCATACTCAGCTAGCTTCAGGACCTCGTCATCGCTCAGGCAAAAGCGCATCTTCTCAGCCTCAGGGACGTCCACGTTCCGCGTCAGGACCTTGGAATCCCCGCGCCCGTAGATCATCTTGATTTCCTTGCTCCCGACCTTCTTCCGGATAATGGGCCTGTACCCCTCCCGGAATGTGGGCTTGAAAACGTAAAACTCGTCAGGGTTGACCTGTCCCTGGACAATGTTTTCCCCAAGCCCGTAAGCCCCCGTGATAAACACAACATCCGGGAAGCCGGTCTCCGTGTCCAGCGTAAAGATCACCCCGCTCGCCGCCAGGTCCGACCTGACCATCTTCATGACCCCGATGGAAAGCGCCACCTTGAAGTGGTCGAACTCATGAGTGACACGGTAAGAGATAGCCCTATCCGTAAAAAGCGACGCAAAACAGCGCACGCAAGCGTCCCTCAGCGCCGGGTAGCCCCGGATGTTCAGGTAAGTCTCCTGCTGCCCCGCAAAAGAAGCCGTGGGAAGGTCCTCAGCCGTGGCTGAACTCCTCACTGCCACATCCGCCTCCTCCCCGTACTCCTCGCATAGCTCGTCATAAGCCCCCTTAATCTCCTTCCAGAGCACGTCCGGAATTCCCGCCTCCAGGATCAGGTCCCTTGCAGCCTTTCCCCTCTTCGAAAGCTCAGCCACGTCCGAAGTATCAAGCCCCTCCATAACCTTCTTCAATTTCTCCAGGATCCCCCCTGCCTCCAGCAGCTTCCAGTAAGCCTCAGCCGTAATCGAAAACCCGTTCGGGATCTTAATCCCCTGTCCGGTAAGCTCCCTGTACATTTCCCCGAGCGATGCATTCTTCCCGCCCACAAGCGGGACGTCGTCTATCGTGGTTTCGCTGAACCAGCGGATGTAATTGGTCTCCGGCATATTCCCTTCCCCGTGCTTTGTAATTATAATATGGACTTGATTTTATTTATGCGTTGAGAGGGGGGAGTGGATTTGTACCTTCAAGCTGAGATTATAGAGATAAAACAAAGTGTGAAAGGTTGACACCTTATGTTGGATACTTCACTGTAGAGACTTATTTTACGTAAAAAAGTAATTTCTATCTATTCACTTTATACTTACTTCATTTTTTTGATTACATCTAAAAGTATAGTTGCAGTCTCACCTAAAGATAAAATGTTTGCAGAAGAGAATGCGAAAATAAAGTTAGCAGTGGTTAATAAAATTTGTGAAGGATGTTTTTTCATATAATCTAATGCTTGCATTTTAACATGCTTGTAATGATCTAAAAATTTGGCAGTAGGAGATGTCAAAGAACTTTGCAAACATTCCAATCTTTTTTCCTCAGGTTTTTTTCCACACTCTTTAATAGATTCTATCATCCCGCTAAGAAGATAATATAGACTGTCAACATCCCAGTCTGGAAGTGAGCGAACTACTACTTTCTGACATTCCAAATTATTGGGATCGGTAAAAAGAATCAAGCAAGGGTATTGTGAAATCTTTATTTCTGGTTCAAATAAATCTCCGTATTGAACAGCACCACCTGGCATAAATCCACTTTTCCATTCCTCCCAAAAAATCTCAAATTCTTCACCTAATTTTTCTGTCCAATATTTCTTGAAATCATCTCTCCATTCGGTTGGTGGATTAAAAGCAATGAGTAAGAAGTTGGAACCTGTAAGATTATGAAGATCATACCAACGCTCACTTACCATTTTTGAGAGTGGATGCTTGAAGTCTCTCGTCAGCAAAAGCCCGTAAACGTTTATATTAGGCACTTTGTTCAAAAAATTAAACGTTTTTTTCGGACCTTCTGTACTAGGCCCCGCAATTGTACGAGCACTTTCATCGGCAAAAAATGATCTAATAGAAATTCCTCTCCCCCCATATCAAATATAATTAACCCTTATTTATAATACTCGTTTTAAACATCTCATTTTAAACCTGTCAGCATCTTAAAATCCCAAACAATCTTAGACCTCACAAATCAAAAATTTGTACCTGAATATTCAACAACAAGCCTTTGGATAAAATTCCTAAGTTATTTATATAAGTGGGTATAATTGATAAAAGATTTTTAGCAACTTATCATTCACCTTTCATTTTATATCTACAGAGAACTTTCCTGAGGAAAAGCAGTGGACGACCTGAACGAGTTCCAGACGAGAAAGCAAAAAATAGATGTCCTGCTCCAGGAACAGGGCTGGGACGTGAATGACAGGTCAAAAATTGTCCTCGAAGTTGACACCAAACAATCCGATTTTGCAAAACAGGACTACAAAAGGGTGAACGAAACCCGTAGAAACGATTCCGAAAGCAAGTATGCGGATTACCTGCTCCTTGACAGTACGGGAAAGCCGCTTGCAATTATCGAAGCCAAGCGCACTACTAAAGACCCGCTCCTGGGACAGAAGCAAGCCGAAGAGTATGCCGATGATATAAAGGCACAGACCGGGGAAGACGTTTTCATTTTCCTGTCCAATGGCTATGAAATCTGGTTATGGGACAGGGAACGGTACGGGCTTCGCCTAATAAAGGGCTTTTACACTCAGAAGGACCTGGAGCGGCTGCTCTACCAGAGAAAAAATTCGGAACTGGAAGCCGAAATCGACATTGACGGCAGCATTGTTGACCGGCCTAAGAGCATTGAAGTTGCAACCCGGATTGTCGAGCAGATCCATAAGGGGCACAGGAAAGCCCTGATTGTTATGGCGACCGGAACGGGAAAAACAAGGGTTGCAATGGCAATCATCGACCAGCTTATACGGGAAGGCAGGGTCCAGAGAGTCCTATTTTTGACAGATCGAAAAGCCCTTCGAAAACAGGCTTATGATAAGGGATACCTGCGCTTTTTCCCGGAGGAAACTAAAGATATAATTCTTTCCGGAAACTACAAATCCAGCTGCAGGCTCTACGTTTCAACGATCCAGACCTTCCAGGAGATTTACAACCAGAAAGACAGAAACGGTAGGTACAGGATTTCTCCAGGTTCTTTTGACCTTATCTTTTCGGACGAAGCCCACAGGTCGATTTACTCGAAGTGGAAAGGGATTTTTACCTACCTTGACGCAATCCAGATCGGGCTTACGGCTACGCCTGCCGATATGGTGGACAGGGACACCTTCAGGTTCTTCGAGTGCCATGACGATATTCCGACTGCCCTTTATTCTTACGAAGACGCGGTGAGGGACGGCGTGCTCTGCGATTTTCGGAAGAACATTTCGGGGGCAAGGACATATTTCCAGGTAGAGGGTATCAAGCCGGCTGACCTGACCGAAGGCGAACGGGAAGAACTGATAAAGAAAGGCATTGACCCTGATGAAATCGACTTTGAAGGCACGGAGCTTGAGAAGAAAGTCGCAGTCAAGGGCACGTCCGAGGCGATTGTCCGGGAGTTCATGGAAAACTGCATTACGGACCGGTCCGGGACACTCCCTGCAAAGACGATCTTTTTTGCGATCTCAAAACTGCACGCAAGGAGGCTCTGGGAGGCTTTCGAGAAGCTCTATCCCGAATATAAGGGGACGCTTGCAAGGATTATTGTCTCGGAGGACTCAAGAGCCCAGCATTTAATAGACGACTTCAAGGAAAAGCCCTTCCCGAGGGTTGCAATATCGGTTGACATGATGGACACCGGGATAGATGTCCCCGAGGTCTGCAACCTGGTCTTTGCAAAACCGGTATTTTCAAAAATCAAATTCTGGCAGATGCTTGGCAGGGGCACGCGGGCTGATGGCGCCTGCGAACACAGGGACTGGCTGCCGGACGGGAAAAAGGAATACTTCAAGGTCTTTGATTTCTGGAACAATTTCGAGTACTGGGACATGAACCCCGAAGGTGTGAAAAACGAGTCCCCGGATGCCATCACAAGCCGGATTTTCCTGACCCGGCTCAAGCAGCTTGACGAACTGATGCAGCGCGGGGACCCCGAATCGAAACGCACTGCCGAAGAGGTAAAGGAAAAGATCCTCGGGGACATCAGGGCTCTTCCCATGGATTCGGTAAGCGTCCGGGAACAGCTCCAGGACGTTGAAAAAGCCCTTTCCCCGAAACTCTGGGACAACATCGCAGTTGACCCGATCGATTTCCTGCAAAAGAAAATCACGCCCCTGATGAAGTACAGGCCCGGCGTGGATCTAAAGGAGGCAACCTTCACCCTGCGCTGCGAAAGGCTGGCTTATGCCCTCCTCCAGAACGACCGAAACGAAATCGAGCGCCTGAAAAAGCCAATTGCCGAAATGGTTGACCGCCTCCCCCGCACCCTCGACAAAGTCAGGGAAAAAGAAGCCCTGCTGGACCGCGTCCTTTCCCGCTCCTTCTGGGAAACCGTGAGTTTTGAGGATGTCCAGGCCCTCCTTTCCGAAATCGCCCCCCTGATGCCATACATGGCAAAAGAGCCCCGGGAAACGATCGTAATCGACATGGGAGACCACATTGCCGAACGCAAAGAATGGGAAATCTTCGAAGGAAAAGAACCCGAATACGTGGAATCCTACAAAGAAGAAGTCGAAGCCTGGATCCAAAACCTTGCCGAAACCCACCCCGTCGTCCAAAGAATCATAAACGACGAAACCCTGACCGAATCCGACCTCCAGCTCCTCGAAGAAACCCTCCAGAACTCCGCCCTCTCCCTCAACGAGTCAAAACTGAACCAGCTCTACCGGCACCGGGAAACCCCCCTGGTCGAATTCATCCGCCTGATCCTCAACCTCTACTCCTCCCCCTCCCCCGAAGAAAAAATAAAAGACGCCTTCCAGACCTACATAATTGAAAGCAACAAACAATACTCCGCCGACCAGCTAAACTTCATCCGCACCCTCCAGACCGTCTTCCTCCAGAAAAAGCACATCGATTTCCACACTCTCTGGAACCCACCTTTCACCAACTTCGGCATAAACGCCCCAATGCCCATGTTCAGTCAGGAAGAAATAAATGCCTTCATCGACATCTGCAACGGAGTCGAAAAAGAGATCTTTGCATGAAGGGTTGAAAAATGGAAAAAGAACTGCCGGATGGATGGAAGATAACGAATCTTGAATATATTTGTAATCTTGTCACCGATGGGACACATGATAAAACACCACTTGTAGATAAAAAAATAGGTGTTCCTTTAATTACTTCTAAAGATCTCACTGAAGATGGGATTTCTTTTGAAAATGTAATTTATATAACAAAAGAACAACACCAACAAATAATAAGAAGATCCAAACCGGAAAAGGGAGACATATTATACTCAAAAATAGGAACAATTGGTAAGCCGACCATTGTTGACGTAGACATCGAATTTAGCATAAAAAATGTAGCCTTATTCAAATTAAAGGAAGACATTATCTTCAGTAAATATCTTAGATATTATCTGAAATGGGAACATGTACATAACTCTTTGCTAAAAAGAGCAGACGGTGGGAACCAGAAATTTATACCAATTAATGCACTCAAAAAAATTGAAATAATTTTACCTCCCCTCGAAACCCAACAAAAAATAGTCGCCGTCCTCGAAAAGGCTGAAGAGACGAAAAAGCTCCGGGCACAGGCGGATGAGTTGACACAGCAGCTTCTTCAGAGTGTGTTTTTGGAGATGTTTGACGGCTCACATGCTAATGACTGGCCGGTTACAATTGTAGAAGAAGTAGTGCATCCAAATAAAGGATCAATGCGTACAGGTCCTTTTGGAAGTCAACTTTTGCATAGTGAATTTGTTGAAGAGGGAATTGCAGTACTTGGAATAGATAATGCCGTTAAAAACAATTTTGAATGGGGTAAAAGACGGTTTATTAGCGAATCTAAATATGAAGAACTAAAAAGATATACAGTTTATCCAGGTGATGTTGTTATTACTATTATGGGTACATGTGGTCGTTGTGCCATAGTACCTGATGATATCCCATTATCTATTAACACTAAGCATCTCTGCTGCATTACTCTCAATCAAGAAAAGTGTCTACCAATTTATTTGCATGGTTACTTCTTGCAGCACCCAATTTCAAGGCAGTATCTCTTGTCGAAAGCAAACGGAGCCATCATGGATGGCCTAAACATGAAAATAATTAAAGATATGCCAATAATCATACCACCTATAGAGCTTCAAAAAAAATATGGTGCAATTGTTCAGAAAATTAAAGAAACAAAACAAGCCCAACAACAATCTTCCCTTGAAATAAATACTCTTTTCGACGCCCTCATGCAGAAAGCCTTTAATGGAAATTTATATTCATTTTAATGCAATAATTCAAAAAGTATTTACAGGATATTCCCATACATTCAGTAATAAAATTATAAAGGGGATATTATTGGCAATACCTGAAAATCAATTGGAAGTTTGGGCAAATCCAGCATCACAAGCTAAGTTTAAAGATGCTCATGAATCAATTAGAGAAACCTTGAAAAAATATAATTGGCCTTCTGGAAAACCGACTTATGATGTTTACCTCCAAGGCTCATACAAAAATTCGACCACCACTCGTAAAAACAGTGATGTCGATTTGGTTGTACAGTTAAATTCTTCTTTTGACCGAGATTTAAGTAGCTTATCAGAATATGAAAAAATTTTGTATTTGATGAATCATTCCAAAGCAACGTATCTATGGGAAGATTTTAGATCTGATATACTAAAAGCTCTTAACCAAAAGTATAGTAAGGTCGAAACTGGGAATAATTCTATAAAAGTTGAAACTCCTTATCTAAGTGCTGATGTTGTTGTTTGTATGCAATACAGATTATACAAGAGTTACAGAAGTCCTCAAAATGAATCTTACATAGAAGGAATGACTTTTAAGTCACAGGAAAATGGATGGGTTGTCAATTATCCAAAGCTGCATGTTGAGAATGGAGAACAGAAAAGTGAAAAGACTAATGGTTGGTATAAGAAAACAGTAAGAATGTTTAAGAATGCAAGATTGTACCTTGTTGAACATGGCTTAATTTCTAAGGATTTGGCATCCTCTTATTTTGTCGAATGTTTGCTCTATAATGTTCCTAATTCAAAATTTGGAACCAATCATTATACTACATTCTATAATGTACTGGATTATCTGAACAGTGCAGAAATTGGGGCTTTCAAGTGTCAAAATGGAATTATTGATATTTTTGGAAATTCTCCTGAACAATGGTCAACAAGAAACGCGAGGAACTTTATTGATAAAACCGTGGATCTCTGGAACAACTGGGGAAGATAATGCATTCTTATTCAACAGATGTGAGCAGGTTAAAAATCATAAGCAAAATTGGAACTGCTTCCTTTTTGGCATCCATACTGCTCATAAATTTTTTTGATACAATAATTCAAAAAATAATAATGTGGATTCCGTATCTGGATAAAACTCCCTATATTTCATCCCTGGCAATTTTTGGGTGTATATTTGCACTTTTTTATTTCCTTTTTGATAAAGTTTTGTGGAACGTTACCGTAAAAGGAATAAGCGTATCTAAAACTCCAGATTTAACTGGAGAATGGAAAGGGTATGTCGTTTCTAAATGTGAAGGTAAAACAACAAAAACAGATGTAACTGTCGAAATAGAACAGACCTGGACTTCAATATCCATAACACTCAAAACTACCGCCTCGAGATCAAGAAGTGCAGCTGCTTCAATATTTACTTCTGAATCTCAACTTGTGTATTATTACTTCAATGTACCTCGTTCAACCACCGTAGAAAGCATGCATAAACACTACGGTGTAACTACGCTAAATATAATAGGTAATAGTAAACTTGAAGGAGAATACTTCAACTGTCCCGACAGAGGGACGTATGGTGACATCTTCATTGAAAAAGTGCAGAAAGTTCACTAAAAGGCAACTCCAAAACAATTAAAAACAATTGGTATTTTTAAGTGATCTTATGAGACTCCCACCCGAAAAAAAGTCGAAAATAGACGCCCTCTGGGACCGGTTCTGGAGCGGCGGGCTTTCCAACCCTTTGCAGTCCATTGAACAGATGTCCTACCTTATTTTCATGAAGAGGCTTGAGGACATGGACGTGCTGGAACAGAGACGGGCGAACGCCATGGGGAAGGAATACACGTCCGTCTTCGAAGGGCATGAGGACTGCAGGTGGTCGGCGTGGAAGCATAAGACTGCAGAGGATATGCTCAAGCACGTCCGGGATGTTGTGTTTCCGTTTATCAAGAATATTCATGATGGGGAGAAGACGCTTTTTTCCCAGCATATGAAAGATGCCATGTTCATTATCCCGAAACCTTCTCTTGTACAGGAAGCTGTAGGGATCATTGACGAACTCGACATTTCGGGGCAGACTTCAGATGTGCAGGGAGACATTTACGAGTACCTCTTAAACCAGCTTGCTACTGCAGGGAAGAATGGACAGTTCAGGACACCGAGACATATAATCAGGATGATAGTAGAGCTTGTAGACCCTGATGTTAATGACAGGATCTGCGACCCTGCTTGTGGGACGGCAGGTTTCCTGTTTACGGCTTACAGGTACATCCTCAAAAAGTACACAAGCCCCGATATGGTGACGAAAGACGAGGAAGGGGACTGGCACGGCCTTATAGGAGACCACATAACCGAGCAGAACGCATGGGATAAGCTGCATCAGGACACTTTCTACGGCTTTGATTTTGAATCCACGATGGTCAGGATCGCGCTCATGAACATGGTCTTGCACGGGATCAAAGCCCCTCATATCGAATATACTGACACGCTCTCAAACCAGTACAGCGGAGAAGAAGAGTTCACAGTCATCCTTGCAAACCCTCCCTTCAAGGGGAGCATCGACAAAAACGACATAAACGACAAACTGACCCTCGGCACAACAAAGACTGAACTCCTCTTCGTGGAAAAAATGATCCGCCTGCTGGAAATCGGCGGAAAGTGCGGCGTAATCGTACCTGATGGAGTCCTCTTCGGAAGCTCGACTGCCCACAAAAACCTGCGGAAAATTCTGCTTGAGACCTGCCAGCTCGAAGGAATCGTCTCAATGCCTTCCGGGGTCTTCAAGCCCTATGCGGGAGTTTCCACGGCGGTCCTGGTCTTCACCAGAGGCGGGAGCACGGAAAAGGTCTGGTTCTACGACATGGAAGCCGATGGGTATTCCCTGGACGATAAGCGGACTCCGACAGACATGAAAGGGGATATTCCGGATATAATCGAGAGGTTCCGGAAGAGGAGAGAAGAGAATCCCGGGGACAGGAAGGGGAAGTGTTTCTATGTGCCTGCGGAGGAGATAAAGGCGAATAATTACGATCTATCAATCTCCAGATACAAAGAGATCGAGTATGAGGAAGTGGAGTATGAGAAGCCGGAAGTGATTATTCGGAAGATCGAGGAGATTGAAGGGCGGATTCTGGAGAATGTTGGGGAGTTGAAGGGGATGTTAGGGAAGGGGATGTGATGGATTGCTTATTCATCATTCTCCCCAATCACATCCTGAACTGCCAGCCTGTAGGGTTCGGGGTTTTTGAAATAGCCTTTTGCACGGTCAACGACCTTCTTGAATAAAATAAGGTCCTCTTTTGAAAGGTCCTCAACAGAAAGATACTCCCGAATGAAATTTTCCGAAAATTTCCCGTATAACTGTCCGATAGCTGCGTTAAGGAAGGCAGCGGTAAGGTCAGTTACTTCTGAGAATGAGAGTTTCACTTTTTTATTTATGTGGAAAGCTCCAACAATCGCCTCGTGTATTCTTTGTCCGTCCCCGGAAGCAACACAAAAACCACTTCCTACAGAATCTGCTACACGGATTTTCACGGTATCAATCATGATATTTCCCTTGAAAAGCTAACCTGCATTAGAGTTATTCTGGTTTTTGAGAGATAATTATACCATCTTCATAATAAAACCATATACCCTTCTTTGTATCTGTTCTGGAATAAAAAAGGAGATAGGGTTTCTGATAGCTTTGAAGTATAACTCCGGCAATTCCGGGAAAGTGCACGCGGTGGGCCGTCACAGCCAAAAAATAAAAAATAAGATTTTAAAATCAGACGCCGAACTATTAGAAAAATCACCGGAGTCTAATCGTAGAATTAAAGGTATCAAGGCCAGGTATTTTGATCCGCTTTTATCGAGTACCGGAGTACTCACCGGCCGAAGGCCGGCCTTTCCCTGACTGAAATTAAAAAGAAGTTGAAATAGAAAGCACATGTAAGTTTTTTGAATTGAGAGCTGACACATAAAGATGTAATCATGTACAGTGATATTTTCTTCATTAATTTACGCTGGCGTTTTTTACTTTGCATTCTATTTTTCAATTTATTCTTGGAAAAGCCGGCCGCCTTCGGCGCCCGGTGAGAGTCCCGGTACCCACCAGTCATTCATGAAAACCCAGTTTCGGATTTTCAAAAAACGCCCCATTGAAAGGAAGAAGGCTTATTTCGATTTATTCTAGAAATTAAGGTTGTTTAGGGAAAGTTCATTCAGCTGCCCCAGCACTGGCAAAAAATAAAAAATAAGATTTAAAACTTTGTTTTCAGTCCGCTTGAGCGCAGCGAAACAGACTCCGTGCTCCCGAAGAGGAACTCGGGTAATAAAAAGCAAAACTTAAAAATGTGGTATCAACGCTTTTCTTCAGTACCTTATTCAATATCCTCTTCAGTCATCGCTGCCCCTTTCTCCCAGTTTCCTGAATATTTCCTCCGATTTTGCAGTAAACTCCTCTGCTTCTTTATCCCGGCCCAGGTCTGAGAGAGTTTTTGCATACTCCATGGAGATCCCGGCAACTTCTTCCACATAACCGGAGTCTTCCAGCTCCTCTTCACCTTCTCCAAGGAAAACATAAGCCAGCTCTCTGGATTCTTTTTCAATTTCTTCCAGTTCTTCTTTGTCTACACCTTCAATGAAATCAAGGGCCAGGTCCATGGATTCTTTTGCACTTCCGTATTTCTTTGAAAGGAGGAGGTCCTTTCCACGTTCCATGATTTCGTCAGCCAGTATCATTTTATCAGAAAGGGACCAGAGTTCATCATCGAAAATCATCCCGTAGTACTCAAGGGCTTCCGAATACTGCTCCTCTGCAAGCTCCTCTTTTCCGATTTTCGAATAGAGGAAACCCAGTTTATCATAGGCATTTCCTTTGGCCTTTAATTCTTTCCAGTTTGCCAGGTCATCAATCATTTCTTCAAAGGCTTCAACAACACGCTCTTGCAGCTGAATTGCAGTCTCATAATCCTGCTGCGATAAATAGAGGTCCGTAAGCTTTCCAAGGACCCTGACAAGCTTGCTTCTGTAGAGATCACTTTCATCAAGCAGCTCAAATGCTTTTTCCCTCAGGTCCAGGACTTTTTCGTAATACCGCCTTTCAGTTTCTGGGTCCATATCCTCTGGTCCAGAACCCTCATAGAGATCCCCGATGGAATCGAAAGTTTTGGCAATATCGATTTTGGGGTCCTCATCATCAGGATATTTCTTCAGAAGAATCTCATGGACCTTTATTTCGTTCAGGTAACACTTTTCTGCATTTTCGACACTGCCTGCCTTTTTAAAATGTCTTGCAAGCTCCTGGAAGGTATTTGAAAGGGTGAATTGAAGAACCGAATTCTCATGCTCATCTAAATCGGAAGTCCTGAAAATCTCCAGGGCTTTATCATACAGTACCTGGCCCTCATCCGGTTTATCCATGGAAACCATGGCTGCTCCCCTTTGCAGCAGGACACGGCACACTAGATCCAGTCTCTTTGCTTTTTCCGCAAGTTTTTCGGCTTTATCAAGTTTTTCAAGGGCTTTTTTGTACTTCTTTTTTTCAATGAGGGAAAAGGCATCCTTTAAATTCCTATTTAGCAAATCTTCGGCTTGTCTGGACATAAAGGGAATTTAGACCTCGAGATATTAGAATTAACCGCCTCTTTCGGAAGTTTCCCACAAAAAAACAGCAAACATCACAACCTTCCAGCTAAAGTAACTGAATGTAAGTTGATATCTATCGACCATCTTCTGTTAAGCGATATTTTTGCATACTGCTGCGTGGCTTCTCGGGAATAGTCATCTCTATTAGATTGGCTTCCATGAGTGGATTAAGAATCATCTCACGGAATTTAGGCAGGTTGGTCCTTTCCACCTATTCCGTCAGGTCTGTAATAGAATGAGTGTCTTCAAAGTTCACCAATAGCTTCATCTGATCCACACTTAGTCCCAACTTGGTCCCAACTTGGTCCCTAATAAGTTAACTTGCGGAGTAACTCGCAGAGCTATGATTCCGGCCAGAACCTTACTTGAACCTTCCTGTTACAATTCTTCCTTTAGGAGACGATTTCAGTTATACAGGGAAAGTTCACGCAGCTGTCCCAGCACTGTAAAAATATAAAAAATGAGATATTAAACTCTGCATTTATTTCAGGCAAATACTTGCCATCTACATCGGTAACTTTGCCCCAATACTTACCATCTATATCGGTAATTTTGCCCCAATACTTTCCACCCATATCGGTAACTTTTGAGATTCATAACGAACCCAGCATATCGCTGCTAAGCACAACCGACCTGAACCACCTTACGGCTTCCCCGTAAATTTCCGATATTTTTTGATAGTCACCGATATATCTCTGTGTTTTTCTTTTTCAAGCCGTTTCAGGCCGATTTCGGACTTTTTTGATTGGAATACGAGTTCTTCGGTTAGCCTGTGGTAGCTTTCCAGCCGCTCCTCTGAAATGAGCCCTTCCTCTACCGCCTGCAGGACAGCACAGCCCGGTTCGTCACGGTGGGTGCAGTCTTTGAACCGGCAGTTTTGGGCTGCGTTAATGATATCTGAAAAGGCTTTTTCAAGGCCTTCGGAAGAGTCCCCGAGCTGGATTTCCCTGATTCCGGGGTTGTCTATGACAATTGCGCCGTTGGGGAGCAGGAAGAGCTGGCGGACTGTGGTTGTGTGCCTTCCTTTCTCATCGTCTTTTCGGACGTCTGAGGTTTTCTGGACGGTTTCGTCAAAAAAGGAGTTGATGAGCGTGGATTTCCCGACACCTGAGGAACCGATAAGGGCCACTGTTTCCCCGGGCTTGAGATAAGGGCTGAGGGCATCGAGCCCGGTTTTTGAAAGGGCGCTCAGGAGGATGACCGGCACTGCCCCTGCAATGGACCGTATTTTTTCGACCAGGCGGGCAGAGTCTTCCGCAAGGTCGGACTTGTTCAGTAGAATCACCGGGTTTGCCCCGGAGGAATACACAACGGTAAGGTAGCGTTCGAGCCTTCGCAGGTTGAGGTCTTTTCCTGCTGCAGTTACAATAAAGATGGTATCGATATTTGCAGCAAGCACCTGCTCCCCGCCCCCTTCTCCCGGAGCCCCTCTTGAAAGGCAGGTCCTTCTGGGCAGGATATTTACGACCAGGCGTGAGCCCGTTTCCGGCTGGTCCAGCAAAACGACGAAATCCCCCACCACCGGCTGCTTGCCGATCCGCAGGAGTGCTCCGGAAATTCCCGCCTGCACGGAAGCTCCGGGAATAAGAATGTCGCAGACCGTTTTATGCCGGGACATGACTCTTCCGGCAAGGTAGGGGCCTTCGTAGGCAGAAAAAGCCGATTCAAGTTCTTCATTCCACCCGGGAACGGCCTTCATTCGGTCATGCCCCGGACTTTCCGCTTCAGAATGGTCATTCATTGATTAGAAACTATCAATTTTAAATGGATAAGTCTTTTGATTCATTATTTATCATCAGCCCGATTACACAGCTCACCGGGACTATAAAAATATAAAAAATAAGATTTGGAAAATCCTCACCCAGATAGGCATCCAACCAGATAGGCATCCAACCAGATAGGCATCCAACCAGATAGGCATCTCAACTCGACAGTCACTCCGCTTCAAACTCTATTTATACTAAAGTGGCAAATTCAGAATGATGGATAATACGGCTTTTCCTCAGATTGTTATAATTTTAATTGTCGCTGCTATAACTCTTTCTCTCATTTTCTACCACCAGGGAAAAAAGGTCAATAAGACCGGCAAGTACACAATAAGCTTCGGGGAAGAGAACAGGAAAGAGGATGCAATGGGAACCGGGCTTGCCATTGGCATGTCACTGGGTTTGCTAATTGGCCTCATGACAGATAACATTGCTCTTGGAGTTGCTCTCGGGCCTGCCCTGGGACTGGCAATTGGATCGGCGTTAGGGGCAGACGACAAGGAAAATAAAAAATAGTGTTTGAGGGTGACCGTCTACTGTTAAGCCTGTTTCTAAGAATCAAGGATGGGGTTTGAGAGCCGTTAAAAAATACAATGGATTGTGTATATTTGAAGATATGAAAAGATTTTAACATAATGAAATGTTCAAGATCATACAATCATTCAAGTATTTTGAAAAAATGACTGAATTCATTATATATAGAATTCAAGCTTACAAATCATTGCATTTAATGGAAGTGTGAGCAAGTATAAAACAGAGAAAGTGCCAGAAATATTAAAGGATTATTTAAGTGGGGATTATTTAAGCGGGTATTCTTAAAGAGGGGATTATTTAAGTGGGGAGAGATTAAATGGATCAGGAAACAACCCGTAACCAGAACAGGGGAGAGGAAGAAAATTACACTGGTGAGTATCTGGACCTTCCGGATATTCCCCATCCAGACACTGACAACGTGTTGTATTCAATTTTAAGCTCATTAAATCAGAATATAGCAGACTTTTATACATATTTAAAATTCAAGAACTACCTGTCTGAAGATCAATTAAATTTTGAACTGCTAAAAAGAAGTATGTCCATTCACAGAGATTTTGCAGCTCTATTTCTACACACTAAAGAAGAATTAGTATTAATTTATCCGGAGTTTATAGAGGTAACGGAAAAGCTGTTATTCAAAGGAGAGGTGGGCAAAGATTGCATCAAGTTCACACACAAAATATGTAAAGCAATAAATGACTACAAAATAGCCTTACATAGAGAAGGGTATTTACCGGATTTTAAGAGGCAGCTACCACTAACTGAGATATGATCATTCAGCAGCTTTCTGCAAATTCCGAAGATATAAGGGAGAAAAGTGAACAAACAGACAGCCACTAGTCCCGGGTTTTGCTTCGACCCCTGGTACGGCACTGGGAATGGTATTGTCCTGAAAAATATCGGGTAAAAAAATATCGGTAAAAAAATATCGGTAAAAAAGTTATTGAATAAAAAAATATTGGGTAAAAGTTATTGAGTAATCCTTCTGGCCTCAACATAATATCTTTTTTCGTTTTCTTCTCCGAGTGAAAAGGACTTCTTTGGAAGGACGCCTTTCTTTTCTATAAGAGAGAAGAATTCGCTCTTTTTAAAGGAAGGAAGGAAGAAACCAATAGTATCCGGCTCTTTTCCGAGTTTTTCTACAATTTCGGGGTCGTGTTCATACTCAACCGGATAATCATCAATGATCTCGTCCAGGGTTTCAACCTCCAGGTCATGCCCGGGTTTGTCAAAGACAAGGGTACCACGCCTGTCTTTTGTAATGAATCCGATTGAATGAACGGATGGGGATTCCGCAACTGAAGGTTCCGAAACCGGAGATTCCGAAACCGGAGACTCCACGATCCTTGCGTTGAATCTTTTGAGTAATTTCCCGGGGTCAACGCCTTTTACGACCCTGTGGATCGGTTCAAAGGTCAGGCCGGGGTCATGGATGTTTACGAGTTCGACCATTGCGTACCTTGCAGGATGCTTGTCCGGAACGCTTCCTTTGATGCTTTCCCAGAAACTCTTTGCTGCAGCAAGACTGTGGTTTCCGTCCCCGACAAGAAAGCCCCCGAGGGCCTGGATTTTATCGGAAATTTCTTTAATTGCATTTTCATCATTGACCCTGTACCCGGTGATGTGCCCGCCGTCTTCCATCAGATCGAAATCATAAACAGGATCGGCTGTAATTTTGGGGAGAACGGAAAAGTCCGGGTCCTCATATAAGACCAGGACATGGGAAAGTTCCAGTTCCGCATCCTCTCTTATCTTGACCCTTGTGGGAAGTCTTTCTTTGATTGTCTTTTCAGTTGGCCTGATAAAAGAATAGGACCCATCGAATTCATAGTCATCCAGGTCGACCGCGACAACCAGCCCGGTTCTTTCCTTACCTGAAACCGAGCGCTTTACAAGAATGAAACAGGGACCGTGATCAACAAGAATCTCTTTATAATCACGCATGGCCTGATGAATGTCTTGTACCCTTTTTTCATTTAATGGGAGATATATTTCCGGATAAATAAGCCTAAGAGCAGAAGGGGTATTTCCAACAAAGGCTTCAACCCTTTCCCAGTATTCGATATCCTGGGTGTGCTGGTCACAAGCGATTACTGCCCACTCTTCCCAATTACCCTTCGGAAGAAGAATGTGAGGAACATGCAGCGTCATAGTTAATGAAAAAAGAAGATATGATATAAAGATTTCTAAGATCATTATTTAAGAATAAATATAAAAAGTAAGGAATGAGGGATACACATCTCAGCTACCGCTTCTCAGCTACCGCTTCTCAACTATCACTTCTCAAATGCTTAATTCTCAGCTGTCACTATTCAAATGCCTAACTCTTAACTGCTACCAGATTCTCCTCCACATGATAAGTCCCGGCAAAATATTATTTTCTATGGCACCCATCCACTTAAAAATAGTTATATACTAATGAAGAAAATTCAAAATAATGATCACTCCGGCAGTTGCATTAACAGTTACAATTGTTTTAATCGTCACCACAATAGTTGTTTTCCTGGTCTACAAAAGGATGGAAAAAACGGCTAAGGAGACTGGCAAATACACGAAAGATTTCGCGAAGAAGAACCGAATGGGACTCGGGCTTGCCCTGGGAATGCAGCTGGGTATGCTAATTGGAATTATTATGGGCAACATCGGCCCGGGAATTGCTCTTGGAACTTTCTTTGGAATGGCGATAGGGGGAGCATTCAGTAAAGAGGATGAGGAATAATACGAAAAACTACCTTCCCCTAATGAGGAACACTCGCAAGAACCCACTCGTTTTCCTTAACGGTCTCAAAAGATGATAGGTTTTTCAGGAAAAGTAATGCAAAAAGAGGGTAAAATGTGGAATTAAGGGGTGATTCCACATCGTTAAGTCAATTCCATTAGTCAATTCCATTAGTCACTTTTTTGAAGAAGATTTATCAGGGACATATATAGGCACACATGAAGCTACGGCTCTCCAATCTCCATTATCGGCCCAGCCCGTTATAAGAAAGCTGTATACACCTGTTTCAAGGGGAGCTGCATCCCCGATATCACAGAGAACCACATAGCAGTCATTGATTCCATCATTTTTTTTGCCATTGTCAAAGAAATCGCCTCCTAAATAGAGCACGTCTTGATTAAAATATTGCTTTGCAGTTATGTTTTCCCAGTTCCCCCAATCTCCCCGGGATTCTCCGATATAAGGATAGACGATATCCGGCTCTCCCCTCTTTAAACAGACGGCATCTAAAGTGTCAATACCGTGTAAAAAGCCAAAATGCGGGACGCATATGGAAACAATTTTTTTGTTTGCGGGAATTATATACGCTCCCTGATCCGTTCTTTTGACACCCTCGAAGGAAAGCCCATGTACAACGGGAGCTTCTATCCACCACTTATTTGTTGCACAACTCGTTCTTGTAAGTTCAAGCGGTTTTCCATCCGCTGTCATTCCGAATTGAATCACCGAGTCAGCAGTTGCTGTCCCGGCACTCAGTAAAAGCAAAGCCATTACCAGACAAAATACCGTACACTCTTTTAGTTTCATATTTCCCCCATACCAAAAATCCATTAAAAATAATATATGGACTTCTTTATTCATGTGGGATATATTTTTTGAAACTGCGTTTAGAACAAATCATCCTGATATATTTCCCGTAGATTTCTTTGTGAACATAGAATTGTTGTCATTTTTACTCGCACAGATCCGGAACCACTCAATCCAGTTGCTTCAGGCATGTATTGATATCTAAGAAGCGAGGAATTGACTTAACGACCAGAAAATTTTCCACTTTACAAAAAAACAGATGATCAGAAAACAAAATATATAACTAGAGATATATATGAGTGTTTACTATATACATTATGTCACAGTGTACGCCCGAAAACCCTAATTAAAACGACTTTTAAAGATGATCAAAATTGCACTCCTCCGATAAGCCCAAAATCCTCATCGTTGATGACGAACCGGATCAGGTAGAATTACTGTGTTTGCAGCTTGAAGATGACTACCTCCCAATCCCTGCTAATAGTGGAAAGGAAGCCCTTGATCTCGTGAAAAACCTGAACCCGGACCTAATTTTACTGGACCTGATGCTGCCCGGAGTCGATGGGTTTGAAGTTTGCAGGAGAATCAAAAGCGATCCGGTTTCCAGGTTTATACCTGTGATTATCATTTCCGGATTTTTTGAAAAATCAAATAAGATAAAGGCAGTCGAATACGGGGCTGATGACTTTATCAGCAAGCCTATTGACAGGTTTGAGCTTAAAACAAGGATAAAGTCTCTGATCAGGATAAAAAAGAATTATGAAGCCCTTCAGGAAAGCGAAAACAGGTATAAGCATTTTTTCAATAACAGTCCTGCAGTAACGCTTCTGGTGGAACCTGGGAGAGGCCTCATTGTTGACGCTAATGATCCTGCATGTTCCTATTACGGGTATACGCGGGAAGAACTGACCGCAAAAAGTATTTTTGATATTCATCTAATGTCCGGCGAAAAAGTAGAGGACCTTCAGCAGCTAATCTTCCTTGAAAGAAAAGGCCACTTTCATTCCTCTCACAAACTTGCCAGCGGAGAAATCAGGGACGTAGAAGTGTATACTAACTTTATTAATGTAAAAGACAAGGAACTGCTTTTCACCAACGTTTACGACATCACTGCCAGCAAACAGACCGAAAAAGACCTGCTGGAATCCGAAGAAAAATTCAAAAATCTCGTAGAGATGGCAATTGACGGGATTTTTGTAGAAACCGACCGGGGAGAGATTCTCGACTGCAACAGTTCAGCCTGCAGGATGTTCGGGTATACCAAAGAAGAAATGCTCGGACTGACCATCGCAGACCTTGTCCCCGATGAATTTGCAAAAACCCTGCCCGAGAGAATAACAGCTGAAGAAACCACCGGGGATGTGGCGATCGAGAGGGTAAATAAAAAGAAAGATGGGACGCTATTTCCGACCGAAATCAGCACCAGACTCTTCAAATTGGCCGGGGAAGAGAGGCTGATCGCATATGTAAGAGACATCACGGAGCACAAAAAATCCGAAGAGGCTTTAAAAGCAAGTGAAGAGAAGTTCCGCGCCCTTTTTGAGCATACACCTGACGGCATATTGATCCTTGATTTCGAAGGCAATATCCTGTCCGCAAATGCAGCCGTCGGAAAAATGGTGGATGCTCCGCTGAACGAGGTAATCGGCTCAAACATCTATAAATTCCTGATTCCTGAATCAGGGGCAACCGCCCTGGAAGACCAGATAAACGTCTACAATGGCCGAGGCGGCTATTTGAGGACCTATAAAATTCGGTCCTCAAATGGGGAAACCCTCTGGATAGAGGGCCTGGGCACCCGAATAATGTACCGGAACATGCCGGCAAATATTGTGGTCGTAAGGGACGTAACCGTAAGAAAACAGGCTGAAAAGACCTTAATCGATGCAAAAATGGCTGCCGAAGAAGCAAACCGCACGAAAAGTGAGTTTCTGGCAAATATGAGCCACGAACTCAGGACACCCCTGAACTCGATTATCGGTTTTTCGGACCTGATTGCCGAGGGGACAGCCGGCCCCCTGACAGAAAAGCAGTCCAGGTACATTGGATTTATTTCCGTAAGCGGGAAAAACCTTCTCCGCATCATCAACGACATCCTTGACCTGTCAAAAGCAGAATCAGGAAAAATGGAACTCGAAAGGGAAGAGTTCTGCGTCGGCAAATCCGTTGATAAGGTAATTTCAACCATGCTTCCTCAAACAAAAGAAAAAAACATTATTCTAAGCCACAAACCCGGAACTCAGGCTTTAACCGTCTATGCGGATCTGAGCAAATTCGAGCAGATCATGTACAACCTTTTAAGCAATGCTACAAAGTTCACCCCCGAAGGAGGTTCGATTGATGTTTTCTCAAAGAGGGACGGGGAAATGATCCGGGTAGTTGTCAAGGACACAGGTATCGGTATCTCCGAAGAAGACCTAGACAAAATATTTAACCCTTTTATCCAGATTGACTCTTCTATGAAGCGCTCTTTTGAAGGTACCGGGCTCGGACTTGCCCTGGTAAAGAAGTTTGTCGAAATGCACGGTGGAAAAATCCGGGTGGAAAGCAAATTAGGCGAAGGAACGGCTTTTACCTTTGAATTACCGGCTTCTCCGTCGTCAGGAATGTGATGCAAAGCCAGGCAAAACCAGGCAAAACCAGGCAAAACCAGGCAAAACCAGGCAAAACCAGGCAAGCCTGCCCTTCAGCAGTATTCGACTTTAAGCAATATTCAATTTTCAGCAATATTCGACTTTAAGCAATATTCGACTTTAAGCAATATTCGACTTTAAGCAATATTCGACTTTAAGCAATATTCAATTTTCAGCAATATTCAATTTTCAGCAATATTCAATTTTCAGCAATATTCAATTTTCATCAGTATTCAATTTTATTCTCACATAGTTTCCAGGCTTTGAAAGCCTCAAGGGCTTCTTCCCGGAGAAGCTGGCGAGACTCAATGCTTCGATTCAGTAGAGGGAGTGAAATTTCCCCGTAAATAAAGGAATCATCAAATCCTACGGATCCGGCATCAGACCTGCTCCCGCCAAAAAAGATTTTGTCAAGCCTGGCCCAGTAGATAGCCCCCAAGCACATCGGACAGGGTTCACAGGAAGCGTATATCTCGCAGCCGCTCAGGTCAAAAGTGTTCAGTTTCCGGGCTGCGTCCCTGATGGCATTGACCTCGGCGTGGGCGGTGGGGTCGTTAAGCAAGGTGACCTGGTTATGGCTTTCCGCAATAATTTTCCCATTTCTGGTAATCACGGCGCCGAAAGGCCCTCCTCCTTTTTTCACACTTTCACGGGAAAGTTCGATAGCCCGTCTCATAAACAAAAAAGCATCGTTATCTGACATGTTTTTCTCTCATTTTTGCGTTTTCAAAAGGCCTTCTAAAATATAAAAAAAGTTTTCTGTTTCCTGTTTGAGTTTACATGTAAATAAATGTAATTTATTTTCATAGTAAGCGATCAGAGAATTAGAAACCAGAGAATTTCAATTTATATATCCAAACATCTCCACTATTTTATCAGGCAAATAATCCCGATTTCCCTCATCAACCGTCAAAACCTCAAACTCTTCCCGCACCTTCTGCGCCAGAGGATGTTTGCTGGACCTGTGCAGCACAGCCAGCACCTGCCTTTCCGACTCCAGAATATCTTCCACGGCCGAAATAAACTCTTCGGATTTAAGTTCCATCGGTCCGATTTCATCGATTACAACAAGGTCGCAGTCCAGAGCAGCCATGAGTGCACCCGCAGCTATCCCGGCAAGGTCTTCCAGGTTCACGTGATACTTTCCAACCCTCGGACCACTACCCTTGACATGACCCAGGATACCGGTCTTTCCGGTTGCCAGGTCTTCGATTGAAAAACCTTCCCTTTTCCCTTCCTTCCGGATTTCAGCAGTCCGGATGCCACCGATTTTGAGCCCCTGTTTCTCGGCCAGCTTCCCGGCTGCCTTTGCAACGACTGTTGATTTCCCTACACCCGGCTTCCCTGTTACTGCAATTCTCCGCATGAAAACACACCCTCTATCTGTCCTGCGTCAAAAAACGTTAACTAACT
The DNA here is from genome assembly GCF_000970045.1 of Methanosarcina sp. MTP4. Lineage (NCBI taxonomy): Archaea > Methanobacteriati > Methanobacteriota > Methanomicrobia > Methanosarcinales > Methanosarcinaceae > Methanosarcina > Methanosarcina sp. MTP4. The sequence goes on along the minus strand of NZ_CP009505.1, from coordinate 1,653,697 downwards.
TGTTGTTTACCAGACAGCATTTATCAAATTGTTGTTTACCTGAGTTATAAATGACAAAAACAAGTATCTTCACGACGCTGCCTATAAAAACATTGATTTACATATAATTTACATATAGTATACTACAACTGAATTACTTTAAAATTTACCAAATACAACTGCATTCATGCAGATTAAACCCGGGGGAAATAATTTTGGCTACAGATCAGGAAATTCTGGCAAGAATTGAGGGAATAGAGAACCGGCTGGAAAAAATGGAAGCGACTCTTGAAAGCATAAACAAGACCCTGAAAAGGGTTGAAGATATCACAAACTTCGGATGTACGGTGGAAGGCGGGCAGTACGACTGAAAAACGTTAACTCTTCTCTTTTATTTTTGGTTTATATTGAACCAGTTTACGTTTAGGTGGTTTTTGGACATCAAATTCAGTTCAGGTTTGCTGCTACTTTTCATGCTCTATTTAATATTAACCTTTTAACGGTACGTTTTGAGATTTTACTACCAATATAAAGGTAAATATATCAGGCATTTTACTACCAATATAAAGGTAAATATATCAGGCATTTTACTACCAATATAAAGGTAGTATTCAGATTTTCATATTATATTTCAAGGAAAAGCCGGCCGCCTTCGGCGCCCGGTGAGAGCCCCGGGACATTGAAAGCAAGAAAAAAAGCGGATTCTGGGATTTTTAATGAAAGCAGAGGGTAACGAAAATAACGAAAAAGCCCTCTTCTAACTTATTCCCGTTCTTCGAACTTATTCTCGTTCTTTTAGTTTATTCTCGTTCTTCTAACTTATTCCCGGTTATGAATAATCTCGTAAGTGACCCTTCTTTTGTCGATACAATCCCTCACAAGCTTCTCCCTCCGGGAAAGGACAGCGGTCTTTCCGGACTTCACCTCTACGAAAACAACTTTGTTCATATCTCCCTCGGAAAGGCCGTCAAAAACTATGAAATCCACAGGTGTGCCCAGGAACCGTGCGTCCTTCGGGTTATATTCGAAGTCCGGGAAATAGGGGATAAGGTGTTCCGTGACTTTGCCACGGATGACGGCTTCACTTTTCTTTACGGCATCCTGGCGGATCTTTTTTTCTTCGTCTATTTTCCAGGACCTGAACATGTTGTCAGCTCTTTCGGAGACCTGCTTTTCCATCTCGCGGGTCTGCCAGGTCTCGAAGAGGTCGCGGGCCCGGGACTCCACCCGGCCTTTCATCTGGATGTATTTGAACAGGATATAAACTGCAAAGAGAGCAAGAAAGATGATCAGGGTTGGAATGAGCCAGTCGTTCATAACAAATTCTCCGATAAGGGTTGAATTTTTTAGATCTGTAAGGGTAAGTGACGCAAAGAGTACAGGATTTCCGCAAATGGTCATTGAATTAAAAATAATTGGTACAGCTATTTAAACATTCCAGTACAATTTCGGTGTTTACTGGCGCATTCTGCTGAGAAGGGAGGGGCATTGATTCATAATTTTTCGGACAAATTTGGCAAAACATAAATACGATAAATATAATTTCTGGTTTTCATTTCACCAAAAAACAATGAAAAGAGTTATCGAAGAAAGGAAAAAGGAAGAAAAGAAAAAGAGGCAACAAACAGAAGGGACAGGAGATGAGTGAACAGCATAAAAACCTTTTCATGAGCGCCTTAAAAACCACAATTCCCGTGTTTCTCGGCTACATCCCCCTGGGAATGGCTTTCGGGTTCCTGCTCGACGGGGCAGGTTATCACTGGGTCTATGCCCTTATAATGGCAATTTTCATCTATGCAGGCTCGGGGCAGTTCCTGGCAGTAGCCCTGCTGGCGGCAGGAGCCGGGATTACGGAATTTGTGATTGCCACGCTGCTCCTGAACCTCAGGCACTCCTTTTACGGCCTTTCCCTCCTTGACAGGTTCTCCGACGTCGGGAAGGTCAAGCCCTACCTGATCTTTGCGCTCACGGACGAGACCTATGCGCTCCTTACTTCAACAGAAGTCCCCGCCGGCGGCTCGAAGGCAAAGTTTTACCTCTACATAGCCGCCCTTGACCACCTCTACTGGATAGCAGGCTGCGTCCTCGGGGCAGTGCTCGGCTCCCTGCTCGACCTCAACCTGGAGGGCATGGCTTTCGTGCTGACAGCCCTTTTCGTAGTGCTTACCATCGAGCAGTATTTCAACTCAAGCTCGCGCTTCCCCTTCATGGCAGCCCTCGGGGCAGGGGTTGTCTCTCTGCTGCTTTTCAGCCCGGAAAATATGCTTCTGCTCTCGATCATCCTGGGGACTCTTGTCCTGATCGCACACGAGAAATTCGTGGGAGAGAAAACCGGGAATGTCCCGCAGCCTCCTGCACAGGTGGCTGAAAGCAAAGTGAAGGAGGAAAGCTCATGACGGAAACGCTGGGAACAATGCAAATGCTTGTGATCATCACAGCCACTGCCCTTGCGACCTTTGCCACAAGGGCGCTCCCCTTCATCTGTTTCAGCTGCAGGGCTCCCCCGGAAGGGCTCTCAGCGATCGAAAAGAACCTGCCTCCAATGATCCTGCTGCTCCTGGTCATCTATTGCCTGAAAGACGTTCAATGGTTTGCCGCACCCTACGGGTTTCCTGAACTCTTCACAATCGGGATGGTGGCAGGTCTGCACCTCTGGAAACGAAACGCCATGCTCAGCATCTTCGCAGGGACAGGGCTTTACATGCTGCTCGTGCAGTGCGACGTGTTTTCATTCCTTTAATACGTGAAGAATCCGCTAATGCACGGTGAAAGCACTGAAGCACAGTAAAAGCGATGATGAATGATGAAAACCTGATGCGTGATGCACAAACTAGTTCTGGATGCACGCACTGATGCAAGAGCCCTGCACAAGTTTTATATAGGTCACCCTCGATACATCCCGCTGAAGTGACCTTCATGAATGAAAAAAAAGTTGATTTACCTTCACTCAAAAGCAAAGGCTTCCTGCCCCAGAAGCAGGAAAACACTTTTTCCATGCGCCTGCACAGCACAGGCGGCCGCATCGAGACAGCACAGCTCCGGGCTATTGCCGACGCCGCCGAGAAATACGGAGACGGGCACATCCACATCACTTCAAGACAGGGAATCGAAATCCCCTTTGTCAAACTGGAAAACACGGACATCATCATCGAAGCAATGGAAAACGCCGACCTTTTCGGGGGAGCCTCCGGCAAAAAGGTCAGGGGAGTTGTGGCCTGCCAGGGAAACACCGTTTGCAACCACGGGCTGATCAACTGCCCGGAAATCGCAGAAAAAATCGACGCCATGTACTTCGGGACCTACGCTCCCAAGAAGTTCAAGATCGCAGTCACAGGCTGCCCCGCCGCCTGCATGAAACCCCAGGAAAACGACTTCGGGATAATGGGCATGGTCCTCCCGACCTGGGTGGAAGAAAACTGCGTGGACTGCGGACGCTGTGTAAAGACCTGCAAGGCAGGTGCCCTCAGCATCGAAGATGGAAAACTACAGATCGACAGGGAAAAGTGCATCCTCTGCGGGGAATGCATTGCAGCCTGCAGAAAAGGCGCACTTCGGGCAGAAAAAACCGGCTATACTATTTTTGTGGGCGGGAAAGTGGGCCGCTTCCCGAGAGCCTGCACGAAACTCCTCGAAATGGCAGATGAGGAACAGCTCTTCTCAGTCCTCGAAAAAACCCTGGAATATTACAGGGAACACGGGATGGAAGGAGAGAGATTCGGGGACCTGCTGGACAGGCTCGGGTTTGAGAAATACAGGGAAACAATTTTTTGATAAGCTAAAGAAGGGTCACAGGAATCTAAACTTGTGGATCCATTCCTAGATTTATTTCAGTCGAATACCCCGTAGCTTGCTGCGGGGATGGATACTTCCCCAGTAACCGTTAGTGACAATGCTAATGCTCAATTCCACTTTTTGTTTGTTAAGTTCTGCTCGAACTAAACCGTATTATGTCTAATGTCTTCTTTTACGGAATTTTCAGCGGTGGCGCGAACATACCCCGTTGCTTGCAGCGGGGTGCGCCAGCGCAACTTTGATTTTCAAGAGGAGAATTGTAGTCTCCATTCGGGAGAGCTTTTTTCCTCCCCTTGCTTACTTTTTTTGATTTTCACTTTAGGAAACTAATGTCATATCCAGGCTTTTTGAAGTTGAAATGTTCAGGAATTGTAAGGACTTCTGTTCAGGAAACATGATCTATACATATATAAATAAGATTAATTATATAAAAATATGAAATCTTAAAATTAAGCCGCTGGTGTACCATGGATTCTAAATATGCTAAGGATTAGTATATCATAGGTCTTTATTTTTTTAATATTGGAAAATATGAAGACGCGAGAGATAACTTTACAAAATCTCTGATAAAAAATAGAAATGATGACAATGCATGGTACTACAAGGGCCTAGTTGACCTCAAACTCGGAAAATATCAAAATGCTGCAGATGATTTCCAACAGGTCTTAAACCTTAAACCCCAGAATGATAAAGCTCGGTATAACAAAGTCTTTGCTCTCCGTAAACTTGGAAAGTTTTCTGAAGCAAAAAGTGCTTTTAATAAGGCTCTAGAAACTAACCCTTTTAACCCCGACACATGGTACCATAAAGGATTTGCCCATCGCGAAATTGGAGAACATGAAGAAGCTGAAAAAGCTTTTAAAGAAGCGCTGAAATTATATGAAAAATATATATCAGTGTTTTCTCAAGATATTAATGCCAATGCATTGTATAAAAAAGGACTTGTCCTGTATAATCTCAAAAAACATGAAGAAGCACTGGAAACATTTGAGAAAGTTATAAAAAATGCTCCTGAACACAAAAAAGCACATTACAAAAAAGGCATTGTTCTATATGAGCTTGGAAAATATGCTAAGGCTATAAAGGCTTTTGAAGAGGCTGTTGATTCGGATGACGCGGATACATGGAACCTTAAAGGTCTTGCTTATCGTGAACTTGGAGCATATACCAAAGCTAAAAAGGTTTTTGAAAACGCTTTGAGTTTATATGAAAAATCAAATGAATTTGATTCATTGTACAAGAAAGGCCTTGTTCTTTGTTCCCTTAACCAATACGATGAAGCTATAGCAGCTTTTGACAAAACCACAGAAATCAATCCCAAAGAAGTATGTGCCTGGATGCATAAAGGTTTTGCATATTTTGATCAACACAAATATGATGGAGCAAGGCTGGCATTTGAAAAAGCTGTAGAAATCAACCCCAAAGACTGCTGTGCATTGAATTATGTTGGGCTTACCTATTTTCATTTGGAAAAATACTATAAAGCCCTGGAAGCTTTTGATAAAGCCATAAAAATCGATAAAAATTCCTACGAATCCTGGTTCGGCAGAGGACTTATACACTTCCGTATTAAAAAATATGGGGAAGCAACCGGAGCCTTTAGAGAAGTTATTGATATTCTGGACAAGATTATTTCAGAAAATCCCCGTGATACCGTTGCCTTGTACAATAGAGGCCTTGCTCAATATTACCTTAAAAGCTACAAAGAAGCCAATGAATCACTTCATAAATTCATATTGATCAGACCGAAATCAAATAATGCCTGGTATATCAAAGGTCTTGTTCTTAACAAACTTGGAAAATACGAGGAAGCAATTGAAGCATTTAACAAATGTATAGCCCTCGATCCAAAGAACGCTTATGCATGGAGTAACATGGGTGTAGCTTATCGCTCTCTTAGTAAACATTTTCCTGACTATTACAAAAAAGCAATAGATTGTTTCAATGAAGCAATTAACATTAAATCTTGTAAAAGTGTCAAGGCAGAAGCGTTTAGCAACTAGGGCCTTACCCTTCGCGAGCAGAAAGAAAATAGCGGTTCACAAGATGCTCTTGAAAAGGCGGTAGAAATAAATGAAAAGGTTGCACTTGATACATTAAATAATAAAGCACTAAATTATTATGATGATGAAAAATACGAGGAAGCCCTGAAAGCCTTTGATGAAGCTATACATTTATATCCCAAAAACTACCAGGCATGGTATTGGAAAGGACTTATTTATCATTATCAGAATTGTCACAAAAAAGCAAGAAGGGCGTTTGAAAATGCAATAAATATAAAAAAAGACTACTATCAGGCATATTTCTTAAAAGGTCTTTCCATATATTATGAGACTGAGAATTACAAAAAGGCAAAGGAAGCTTTTGAAAAAACGATAGAATACAATCCAAACCACGCCGATGCCTGGAATAATTTGGGGATCGTGTTTTATGATCTTGAAAAGTATGAAGACGCAAAAAGGTCATTTGAAGAATCGATTGAATACTGCCCTACCAATGCCCTTTCATATATTTATCTGGGAAAAGTTCTTTTAAACTTTGGAGACAGGATGGGGGCTGCTGAAAAAGTAAAGGAAGCTTTTTCACAGAACACAAAAAATAAATTTGTACAGAGCCAGGCATGGTGCCTGGATGGGCTTGTAAAAATTAAAAAACTCGATTATGAAGGAGCCATAGATTCTTTCGAAAAAGCGATTTCTTTAGATCCGACTGAATGTAAATTCGGTGTTTGGAAAGCCTACGCTAAATACCTGAAAAGTGAATCTGTGTTTAAAAGTTCCGAAAAAACTAATTTTGAGTATCAAAAGCAAATTCAAGAAATTATAAGGGATTTAGAAGCCGCGTCCCAGTTGTATGAAAAATGTCATGATGGTAATTTAGAAAAACACAAGGAAATCCGGGCATATATTCTCTACTTTTTAGGGTGCTGTTATTATAAGATCAATGAATTCCATAGCGCTGTAGAAAAATTTAAAGCATGTAGAAAATTAATGCCTAAAACCCCCTTAAATGAATCTGCGAAGAATTTGCTTAAGGATATATGGTATTACCGGATCACCCCCCCTTCATGGGAGTGGTGGCTTTCATCTCCTATTCACAAATATTATAATTGGCTAATATTATTATTTTTGTTTATTCTTATTGTTGGGATTCTTCAACCCCTATTTCTCTTTAGTGAGAAAAATTACGATATCCCACATGTTAATTTTACAATCATCTGGAGAACATACGCTATACAGTATTCAATGATTATACTTCTTATAATATTCATACTGCTATTTCCAAACCTCAAACAAGTTTCCGGAAAGGGGTTTGAAGTCCATTTACGCCATCCTATCCCGATTATCGAGTTCAACCCACCGATTCCACCTTTCAGATTTGATAGGTCAGCAGATATCTCCGTAATTAGAAAGTGCTCGAGAATGCTTGTGGACCCGATGAGAAGAACAACTGATCGATGGCATGACCTGTATCCGGATATAGATCAAGACATGTGAACAGTACATCTCTTCGAAAGAAATATTAGAGAAGAGATATGCCTCTCAAATATCCAGATAATTTTCATACCTTTATTCTTTCTTTTTTCTCTTCAGGAAGCACTCAATATAATTATACGGTAGAACCCTCTATGTGAGATTAGAGCGAATGTTTTCCCTTTTCTTATATTCGGCAGATCGACATAATAATTTAGACATTTTTCCTGATGCCGTTTTTGAAATAACAATCTCTAACTGAAATCATTTGATAACGTTTACATATACTTGGAATCTTGGTCCATATATAAGTAAGAGCATGTGTATGGAATTTACAGATATTGAATGTAATTTCTGAGATAAGGCGAAAAACGGCATCGGAAAAAATTATTCAGAATATGAACGCCACCTGCCGAAAGCAAGCTTTTTATGGTTTTCCAAATTTACTGTAATCTTCAAACCAGATCCCTATAGCCCCGAACCCTATGAGCAGCACCACAAAGTGGACAAGCTCTCCAAGGTAGGGAATTTCGTAAACAATCGCAAAAATGACTGCGCCTATAAGGTAATACACCCACTCCTCATCTTCATTTTCAAAGACCAAGTTGTAGATGACTTTTCCTGCCACCAGTTTCACCGGAACAGTGGCAACCAGGAGGGCCAAGGCTGTTAGAAGAGCAAGCAGCATTAAGAGGCTCCACCCGAGAATCGTTATGAAGAGGCCAAGAGATAGGATGGAGATAAAGATAAGCATCCCCAGGCCCCAGAATCCAGCTTTCAGTTTGAATTTCCATACGGTTTTCTCAAGCTCGACCACGAAGTCTTGGAAGAGGAAGATAAGGACCAAGCCGAGGGCCAGCGAGGACAAGAGCCCGAGAATGAAGCCGAAAAAACCGATGCCTTCGGACGCTTTTTCTAATATCACATCAGTTATTTCCCATTCAGTAACGTTAGGAGAGCCGTCTACATTTTCTTTTAGGTCATGTGGGGTGTTTGTGGCATTGAGTTCAAGATCACCTTTAAGCTTGAAGTTCTTTCCAGTACGTAGCGTATAAGCGGAAATCGAGCTGTCCCCATTGATCACCCCTTCTAGGGCAACCATGCCTCCTGTCAGGAAGGCATCTCCTTCCACCGTGCTGTCCTCGGAGAGGAAGACCTCGCCTCCGACTGCCATCAGGTCTCCTCCGACGTTGCCTTTCACCCGGACTCTTGCTCCGGAGGCAAGTACGTTGCCCGAAACGTTACCGTTTACATAAATCAAACCACCGCCAGCTATTAAATCGTCCCCGATATTACTGTTTACCTCAAGTAGGGACCCACCCAGCACAAGGTCTCCCTCAATGTCCTCGTCGATTATCAGGATATCCTCACGACCGAAAGCGTTTCCTGAACTTGTAAACCTGAGGTAGGAGTCTTCGTTTGCAACCCCTGCCGAGAGAGCCAGCAGGGAAAAAAGAATGATAAACAAACCCAGACCAAATTCCAACTTACGCTTCATAAGCACTCCTCTTATCAGCTACCCCTGAATTGATCAAAATCCATGATTCGATAAATTCGTTAACATAAATTATTCCCCGATTGCATAATAAATATTACATAAAATAAATAAACAGGAAGAAAAAAAGCAGAAAAGAATAGATATCTACAAAGCCAAAATGTTAGAATTTATTATAAAAGTAATATATTTCACCCAGACTTTCCACATAATTCATCGGGTTTGAAAGGAATCTTAAAAGATTAGAGAATGCAAGGCTTCTCCTTTACGCCCAAATTTAAGATATTAAGAGTAAGCCACGCAATTTCTTCATTCACCTTAACCGAGGAAATCTTTTAGTCAACTAAGATTCCAATGGATAAGCCAGTCTATTAATTCCATTCAACTCCCAGAGTAAACGCGCATATAACCAGCAGCTACTGTGTCTCCTTTCACTTCACTATCCTCTATCACTTCAAAATGAAACTTTTCTGGATCTTCCAGCCTCCGCAAACCAGACCCCTATCGCCCCGAACCCCAGGAGCAGTGCCACAAATTGGACAAGTCCGCCAATGTAGGGAATTTCGTAAACAATTGCGAAAACAACTGCCCCTATGAGATAATACATCAGCTCCCCTGCTTCCTTTTTAAACACCCTCTCGTAGATAAGTTCTCCTGCCAGCAGTTTCACCGGGACCGTGGCAACCAAGAGGGCAAGGGTTGTTAGAAGAGTGAGCAGTATTGAGAGGCTCCACCCGAAAATCGTTATGAGGAGGACAATGGACAGGACAGGGATAAAGATGAGCATCACAAGCCCCAGAACCCCGGCTTTCAGTGCGGATTCCCGGACTGTTTCCGCAAGCTCGACCACGAAGTCCCTGAAGAGGTAGATCAGGACAAGGCCGAGGGCAAGCGAGGACAGGAGCCCGACGATGAAACCGAAAAACCCGAAACCTTCGGATGCGTCTGCTACAAACTCATCGGTTTCCGCCCTTTCGACAACCGTAAGAGAGCCTCCCACATTTTCTTCAAGGTCAGGCGGGACGTTTTCGGCATTGAGTTCAAGGTCCCCTTTAAGCTCGAAGTTCTCTCCGGTGCGAAGCGTGCCGGTGGAGATCGAACCGTCCCCGTTGATAACTCCGTCAAGGCTAACCTCGCCTCCGGTCAGGAGGGCGTCTCCTTCTACCGTGCTGCTCTCGGAAAGGGAGATATCGCCCCCGGCTGCCACGAGATCTCCTCCTACGTTGCCGTTCACCCTGATACTGCCGCCGAAAGCAAGGATATTGCCCGAAACGTCCCCGTTTACGATAATCATGCCCCCTGCTCCTGTAAAGTCGTCCCCTATATCTCCTTTTACATCCAGCCGGGAGCCGGCAAGCACAAGGTCCCCTTCGATATCCTCGTCGATTACCAGGTCATCCCCGCCACCAAAAGCGTTCCCCGAACTCGTAACCCTGAGATAGGACTCTTCGTTTTGAGCCCCTGCCGGAAGAGCCAGCAGAGAAAAAAGAATGATAAGCAAACCCAGACAGCATTCCATCTTCCTTTTCATGAGTATCCCTCTTTTAAGCTACCTCTAAATTGATCAAAACCCCTGAATCAATAAATTCGATAACATAAATTGTTCCCGGATTGCATAATAAATCTTACTTACAATAAATCAGCAGGAAGAAAAAGAAGAAAAGAGATGAAAAAAGAAGAGAAGGGTAAAATCATCGGGACTATTTTTTATCAACGAAGATATTTTTTGGGCACTGAAACACTATTTTTACTCATTTAAATGTCATTTATGGAAAAGCCGGTCGTCTTTGACGACCGGTGAGAGCGCCGGTACCTAAAAAGCAAATCAAAAAAAGGTTATCAGAAATAACTGAAAAGGGAAATTACAAATACCCTTTCCGGGTTGATTTAGATTGTTATCTACAAAGCCTAAAAATGTATAAAAAAGAATAGAAAAGTCGGACAGCAGAATTGGAAAATGGGAAGAAATAGAAAGGTAAGAGAAAACCCTTACCAGGTGTTTGAATGGATCCTCGAAGCGTCAAACCTCTCTTTGCTTTCTTTTTCTTCAGCAGGATGGCCGACAGATATGATTGAAAACGGGATAATGTTCGGTGGGATGTTCAGGAGTTCCCGGATTTCCCTGACCATCTTTTCGGCAGGGAAAACTCCGAGCCAGACGGCGCCTAGCCCCAGGGCATGGGCTGCAAGGAGCATATTTTCACTGGCTGCCGAACAGTCCTGAACCCAGAAATCCTTGAACTTCTGCATGTTCTCGTCCCCACATACGATTATAGCAGCCGGCGCATTTTTCAGCATCTTTGCATACGGATGGATGTCTGCGATCTTATCGAGTATGGGACGCCTGTCGACCGTGATAAAATGCCATGGCTGCTCGTTTCCGGCTGACGGCGCGTTCATGGCAGCTTTCAAAAGCTCCTCGATCTGGTCCCCTGAAACGGGTTTATCGGTATATCTTCGAATACTCCTTCTGGACAAAATAGCTTTCATGGTTTCCATAAATATTCCCCCTATTCACTAATGCCGTTTTATAACGGATAAAAGTATTGTCAGGATAAAAATAAATTAGGAAGTAAAAAATGTAAAGGGGGATTTTACATGAAACGCTCAAACCTTTCCTTTTTCGCCTTGCAGATAGGACAGACGGCAGCAGGCTCGTCCATAGCACAGAGATAGCCGCAGACCGGACACCTCCAGACCGGTTTGGAAAGTTTTCCCGTAAAAGTAAAACCTTCACTTTCCCTGGCTTTTGCGGCCTTGCGGGCTTCGGGGGAAGGGCGCCTTTCGGGAATGGATCCCAGTTCCTTTTCCCCTTTCAGGACCTCTTCGGAAACATAGAGGGCGCAGTAGCAGGCCCCGTACTCGCCCAGGTCCGGGCTCCTGTAGTTGCAGGGGCAGATGATGTCCAAGTCCTCTTCCTTTTCCCCGGAAGCCAGCCTGCAGGGACAGGCCCAGTACCCGTAGCGCTTTTCGTTTACCAGGATCCCGAGGACCAGTTCTTTCGTAAACTCGACATCAGGGTTCAGGTGATAACCGGCACGTTTGGCTTCCCTGTCCAGCCGGGCATGGAGTTTGTCCACGTCTTCCTCGGTTATCCCGTATCCCTCCGAAATATCTTCTCCCATCTTACTCCCCCTTCTGGAAACCAAGAGCTTCACGAATCTGTTTTTCCTTGAACCCTACAATTGCCTTTTCATCATTGAAAATCGTAGTCGGGAAAGAAAGCACCTCATTAAAGCGCCTTACTTCTTCAATGGCTTTACTTTCCTCATCTCCCTCAAGCCGGTCAACGTAGACATAGTCAAACTCCACCCCCAGCTCGGTAAGCAGTTTCTTCGTTCTCTTGCACCAGACACAGGTGCTGAGCCCGTACATTACAATCTTTCCCCTGTCAATTCCCTCTACATGCTTTCCCTTCTCTTTCTTCCAGCCAAAAAGGTCCATGATGCCCCCTCTTTAATTACATTAATTTTGCCTTAATCGTATGAGTACTTTTCTTGAAAAACAAATCATCCTTAATCGCAATCCTCGAAATCCCGGATATTCCTTAATCCCAAGCCTCAAAACCGTCCCCTACAAATTACCACAAATATTTATACAAGTTATTCCCATCATATCGCGTCCCTGAAATAACAATCAAGGTATGGAAAAACCAGCAAATAATACGAAAGATTCATCAGATCAACAGACACACAAGGTCAAGTTAGAATATCAAGTTAGAATATCAAGTTAGAATATCAAGTTAGAAAATCGAACTATAAGATCAAATTATAATAACCTAAAATATAATATATAAATCAGGTACAACAAACCTGAGCTTACAAAAACTAAGAAATTCGGGGTTACAGGCTTCAATGCACGTCATTTTTACCTGGATATTGATTGCACTCTGTCTTGTCCAGTCCGGGATATTTTCCGGACTGACGATAGGGCTTTTCGGATTGGGGCGGCTAAGGCTTGAAATCGAAGCCGAGGCAAACAACAAAGAAGCCCTGAAGATCCTGAAAATCAGGCGGGACTCTAACTTTTTGCTCACAACCCTGCTCTGGGGAAACGTCGGGGTTAACGTTCTCCTGACCCTGCTCACGGACTCGGTGATGGCAGGGACAGCAGCCTTCTTCTTCTCCACATTCGGGATTACCTGTTTCGGGGAGATCGCACCTCAGGCCTACTTTTCGAGAAACGCCCTGAAGCTCGGGTCCAGGCTGGTTCCCCTGGTCTACTTTTACCAGCTGCTCCTCTATCCCGTGGCAAAACCCTCGGCCCTGCTTCTGGACTGGTGGCTGGGCAGGGAAAAGCTGGAGCTTTTCAGGGAGCAAGCCATGAGGATTATGCTTGAAAAGCACATAAAATCTGCAAAATCCGATATAGGGATGTTTGAAGGTATAGGAGCCCTGAACTTCCTCTCAATCGACGATGTCTCCATCTCCGACGAAGGCTCGATAATAGACCCTCGCAGCATCGTAGCCCTTGAGGTCAAAAACAACCGGCCCATATTCCCTCCCTTCAACAGGGAACCTTCGGACCCATTCCTGCAAAAAATCGAAGCTTCGGGAAAAAAATGGGTTATAATCACCAACCCCGGAGGAGAACCCGTGATGGTGCTTGATGCCGACGGATTCCTCAGGGACGTAGTCTACAAGAAGGGGCCCTTCCTCCCCCTCTCATACTGCCACTTCCCGGTCGTTGTCAGGTCCCCTAAGACCCGGCTTGAAAAAGTCATCCGCCAGTTCAAGGTCTACCCCCAGCACCCGGAAGACGACGTGATAGACCAGGACCTGATCCTCTACTGGGGTGAAGAAAAGCGGATCGTGACCGGATCGGACATCCTGGGGCGTCTGCTCCGGGGAATCGTAGTGGAATGCGGAACAGGAAAGGAAGAAGCACGCCCAATTCACGCATCCACCCGGAAAAGGAGATACTGAAAGGGGACCTAACCTTACGTTTTTGACACACATTCAGATTATTTACCTCTATCATCCGGGTATGCGGGAAGGGACGAGACCCCTTTTTCAGGGAGGGGAACTCCCACCGCAAAGTGGTAGAGGTCCTGGTATTCGTGTCCTTCAAGCCCTAAGGTTTCGTGTAAGGGATTGTCAAAGAAGCAACCTATCCCGCAGCCCCTGAATCCCCGGGCTTCGGCTTCCAGGTAAAGCAGCTGCCCGAGGATTCCGCATTCCCAGAAGAGGTAGGGGTAGATCCAGGAGCCAAACTTTCTGAGGGGGGCTTCGAATTCCGAAATCATACAAACGGTAAAACAGGCATCTGCCGCCTTTCTCTGGGCACAGGAAAGCTGGGCGGCAAAATAGTAGAGAGACTCTTCCACAAGCATATAGAATTCAAGATCAGGAGGACAATTTTCCGGGCGCTCCCAGAGGAAGTCCCCGCGCATGGTAGCTTTAAGCTTTCCCTGTTCCCCGGGTTTTCGGAGGAAAATGTAGAGCCCTGGAAGCAAACCTTTAACCCGGTTCACAAAAATGAGCAGGTGGGCAAAGGGTCCGAAAGCCAGGGTATTGAACGGGGGAACCTTCGGGTCCCTAAGCGTTCTCCTGAGCATGCCGTAAAAGGTTTCTTTTTCCATATAGGCACTGTTGTTCATTTCCAGGGCGCTTCTTCTGGAACGGATAACCCTGCGCAGGGAAACTTCATCAGTCTCCTTTTCCATTTTTTTTTCCTTTTCAGCTTCTTTTTTCCCATACTTTTCAGCTTCTTCTCCAGTCCTGTTTTTTTCCCCGGATTCCGGTTCCAGCCCTTTCCCTCTTTCCCCGGATTCCGGTTCAGGTCCAAATTCCCATAGAAAATCAGTTTCCTCTTTCCGGCTTGCCAATGCGGCTCTTTCGATTTCCACCCATTTGACATGTTTCGGGCTCAGACGGCTAGGGTAGCCTTTCCAGGAAAGCTTTTCAAAGGCAGGGAGCGCTGCAGAATTAATTTTGCTTCTCCCCGGGCTTTTTCCGGAGGGAAAGATTGCGAGCAGGCATGCAGGTTCTTCTTTTTCCGGCCCCGTACTTCCGGAAATTCCCAGGAGGGAAGCGATCTCCTCCGAACCCATGTCTTCAAGGAGCTTTGCCTCCCAACCGAGCCCTGCAGCAGCAAAACCGAGGGTTCCCACAGCATGCCCTATATCATGATTGGAATACCTGAATGCCCGGATGCCGTATTTCCAGGCCACCCGCCAGTGAATGGAACTCAAACCTGCAAAAACAGTACCTTCCGGAAAGCCGGAACTCAGGAGTTCCCAGGTTTCGGGGGAGAATTCCGCCCTGAGCTCAAGGGCATGTTCCAGAGGAGAATAATGACAGACAGCCGGCTTTTTCAAAAGCCCCTCAACAGGGCCTGAGATCAGGTAGCCTTCAGTCGGGTGCAGGTTCCCGCTGGAAGGGTTGACCCGGAGCGGCCACTTTGCAAAGCCTGTCTTTTTCCAGACCGAAATCGCGAGGCTGTCGAAAAACAGCCTGGATATACCCTTCCTGTCCAGGGGTTCGGGCGGAATTTCCCCGGGAATGAAGACCTGTTCGTAAGCCGGGAAGCTTTCTTTTACTGCGCCCGCACTCCCCATATCCAGCTTCAGACGCGGAGATCCCACGTAGCGGAGAAAAAGGTCTGGCTTTGTCTCCATGTCCAGGCGGCGCGGACCCGGGGAATAGGCCCCGAAGTTGTGCTTGCTTGCCTCATGATAGGCCAGGATGGCTTCAAGTTCCTTTGACATATTGCACCAGTTTTCCACGCGGATATTTTTCGCATGATTTATCGATTTTACGGGTACGGGGAGTTTTGAGATATACTGTGAATTTTGAAAGGTACGGGAAGTTTTGAAGATATGGCGAATTTTGAAAGATACGGTGAATTTTGAAGGATATGGCGAATTTTGAAAGATACGGTGAATTTTGAAGGATTAAGGCAGGTTTTGAAGAGTTTCAGACCTGTTTAAGGGCTCCGAGCACGGCTTTTCCGAAAGCTTCCGCACTATTCGGGTCCCTGCCCGTTATTACCTTCCCCGAAACGATAACTTCCCTGTCCTCGTGAAGGGCACCGTGCTTCTTCAGTTCATGCAGGGTCTCAGAGCTCTTGAAAACCGTGCTTTTCTTACCTTCGAGGATGCCAGCCCTTGCCAGGACCACAGGCGAGATGCAAATTGCAGAAACCACTTTGCCTTTAGCATACGCAGCCTTAACCAGCTGTTGCAGTTTTTTGTTGTCCCAGAGGTAGGCCCTGGAACCCGGCCCCCCGGTAATTACGATTGCGTCATAGTCGTCCATGCTTGCCCCGGAGATCCTGATGTCGGGTTTAATCGTTCCCCCTAGCATTCCTTTCGCAGTTTCGATAAACTCGGCTGCAACCGTAACTTCTACCCCCGCAGCCTCAAAAAGCTGCTTCGGGACAAAACATTCCTCATCCCTGAACTGTTCCTGGGCGATCACAAGCAGGATTTTTTTCCCTTTATACTCGGATTCTGTCACCGGGTCACCTTCCTAGCTTTACTGGCTTTAGAGAATGTCTGTGCTCTGGAAAATGCGGGGGTTTCGAGTTCAGATAACTCTTTTGAACTCAGAGAACTGACCAATTACTTCATTTCCGACTACTCCTGATGCCATAGGCAAACTCAGAACCATCGGCAAAGCAAACTAGGGTAAGAAGTATTGCAAGAATAATTACCGCAGTAACCCACTAATGTCCCCAGCATAGTAACATTACCCCACATAGTACATTATTCTGCAGCTATAAATTAATACTTGCCCGAAAATGAGTGTACTCCGGAAAAATTCCAATTATGCAAGCCGGAAAGTAAAAAGAGTAAAAACCGCTATTAAAAACCTGAAACCAGCAGATAAACCCCGCCGGAAATCCCTGCCCCGGCAAAGGTCGCCAGGAAGTTGACCCCGCTGTTTGAAAGTTTACCCCATTTCTGAAAGGTAGCCCCGAGCAAGCTGTCAACGTTAGTTCCGAAAAAGCCCCCTGCCGTCGTTACCAGGACAGAAAGCAGGAGGTTATCCGAGACCCCGAGCAGGTATGCCAGCAGCCCTATTACCGCTGAGCCCAGGAGAGCAGCAAGTTCCCCGAGTCCCGAAACTGCCCCGTCTTCTCCGGGATTTGCGAGTTTGAGGGTGGTTATCATCCTGGGCCTTCCTTTTGCCGTTGTCCCGATTTCACTTGCCAGGGTATCCCCGGTTGCCGTGGCAACGGTTCCAAGGTAAGCATAAAGAATGGGCAGGCTGAGTTCCGGGAAGACCCCATGGGCTACGGCAAGGGCAAGGGCAGCCGTACTGTTCGAAAAAACGTTTTCATAACTCCGGATCCCGTCCTTGGCCTGGGCAATCCCGATGGACTCCTTGTACGCATACTTGTACCTTGTAAACCCGCCTCCCAGGATGAAAAACGCCAGAAGAAGGATGTACCAGGAAAGCCCGCTGAAAACTATGATCAGGACTCCGAGAAGTGCCGCACTCAGGAGGGCAGAAACATCGGCAATCTTTGCCCTATAAGCCAGGCAGCCCAGGAGAAGGGAAAAAGCAAGGGCTATGAGCATCCTTTCCGGGGGTACCCAGTACCTGAATTCTTCGAAAATCCACATTGTCATTCCCGCCCCCAGGGGCACGGAAATGTTGCTGTCGATCCTCGAGGGGATGGACTCAAAGAGCGAGCCGGTCACAGCTCCTATTACTGCTATGAAAAAGACCAGACTGGGAGACACAGGGAAACCCTGCCAGTAAATTACCCAGTACCCCGCAAGGAACGCCGCAAGGATCCTCAGCCCAAGGAAAACGGAACTCCAGAGCAGGGAAAAACCCTTCCGTTTCACCCGACCCCCCCCGGAACCGAAACCGCTGTTTTTACCTGATTCCGGAGAATACCAGTTATGGCTTCCTACCGCCGAAATTGCAAAAGCTCCAAGGACGATGTAAAGGGGAAGATGATAGGAGAAACTTTCGAAAACTGCCGAGACAAGGAACATAAGAGACATTGAAAAAGCAAGGCTGATCTCGCCTCTGTTATCAGATGTGGCCCTTCCAGAAAACCTCAGCCAGAAAAAAACTCCCAGGGAAAGAAGAAGCAGGACATGCACCCCTGCAAAAGGGGCAATCAGAATAAGTAAGAGATATGCAGCATGCATCACCGTAATCCCCGGACCTGAATTTCTTTTTTCAATATTGAGGCTGTTTCCATTCATAGTCCTGCATCTTCTGTTTTTTCTGGATCCTTTAAAGAAGTTACATAGAATAGGATTTCATTTATAAATAGCTAGTTGTTTTCCGTAGATAAAAAAGTTCACGTTCCTTTTTTAACCCGGAAAAGGCAGACCGCTTTTCTGCTTTACATCTCCCTCAAGAGCTTATAAATTACCACATAAACGATAAAACCGGCAACCATGAAGATAATGACAGTAGGAATATGGTCAGCGAGATATAAAAGTTGTTGTGGAACCTTTCCCTGAAGAAAACGCCCTTATGCTTTCGATTTTTCAATATAAAATATAGAGTAGATAATAGAATTTTGTTAAAGAGACAGACGATTGACCTGTAGTGAACTACCCCTGGGCTAAAAATTCCGGGATTTCCTGCTTAGGAATTATGAATTGGGGATTCATATAAAAAATTTTCCAATCAATAGGTATAACCGCCAATATACCCAATATTATTCAGGAAATACGTACGATACTATTTCGGGAACATACTCAATATTATTTAGGAATATGCCCGGTGTTATTCCGGTTATTCCGGTGAACTTTGTTGTGAGGGGGAAGAATGAAAAATTACGACCTGATTGTGATAGGTACCGGTTCTGCAATGAATTATATCGGCGCGCTAATCGAATCGAAACCCGAAATGAAAATAGCGGTCATCGACAAGGACGACCCTGGGGGGATCTGCCTGACCAGGGGATGCATTCCTTCAAAGCTCCTGCTCTACCCTGCCGAACTTTTAAGGGAACTTGAAACCGCACCGCTCTTCGGAATCGACCTGGAAATCAAAAACATTGACTTCCTCATGGTAATGGAGCGGATGAGGGGTAAAATCAGGGAAGACATCGAGATGATTAGGGAGGGGTTAACGGAGAGCCCGAACCTGGACTACTATCCCGATACCGCAGAGTTTACGGGTCCGTATACCCTGCAGGTGAGCGGGGAAACAATCTATTCCGAGCTGATCTTCCTCTGCACGGGTTCGAAACCGGCAATCCCGCCCGTGAAGGGGCTTTCGGAAGCAGGATACCTCACCAGTGATTCGGTACTTGAACTCAACGAATGCCCGAAGAGCCTTGCAATTCTCGGCGGAAGCTACATCGGTGCCGAATACGGACACTTTTTCTCGGCTATGGGGGCAGAGGTCACGATTATAGGGAGAAACCCGCAGTTTTTGCCGGAAGAAGAGCCCGAAGTTTCGGAACTTGCCAGGATAAAAATGTCGGAATACCTGGACCTCCTCACAAACCATGAAGCCGTTGAAGTGGTCAAAGAAGAAAACGGGCAAAAAACCGTTATTGCAAGAGAAAGGAGTTCAGGCACGGAAGTGGAAATTACCGCTGACGAGGTCCTTGTTGCGACAGGCAGAGCCCCGAACAGCGACATCCTCCATCCGGAAAAGGCAGGAATCAAAACGGACAAAAAAGGCTGGATCTCCGTAAGCCGGCACCTGGAAACTTCCCTGCCGAACGTCTGGGCTTTCGGGGACGCAACCGGGCAGTACCTGCTAAAACACGTGGGGAACTATGAATCCGGGATCGTTTACCGGAACGCTATCCTTAAAGAAAAAGTAGAAGTCGACTACCATGCAGTCCCACACGCAGTATTTTCTTACCCCGAAGTCGCAAGTGTGGGCATGAAAGAAGCCCGGGCGATCGAAGATTACGGGAGAGACAACGTGCTCATCGGCTACCACCGTTTTGAGGACACAGCAAAAGGCACGGCAATGGAAGCCGAAGACTATTTCGTAAAAGTCATCCTGGAAGGAAAAAGTGAAAAAATCCTGGGAGCCCACATAATCGGCCCCCATGCGTCCATCCTGATCCACCAGATAATCCCGCTCATGTACACGGAAACGGGAAGTGCAGCCCCCATAATGGACGGCATGGACATCCACCCTTCACTGAGCGAAGTCGTAAGCAGGGCATTTTATTCCAGAATGCCTCCGGAATATTATCACCATGTCCTGAAACACCTTGGGCTCGAGGTGTAAAAGGGGATTTCAGAAACCCTTTTCCTTTTATTGCTACCGTGATAATTGCCCCGATTAGTTCCCGGATTAGTTCCATGATTATTTCTGATTATTTCTGATTATTTCTGATTATCCCTGATTATCCCTGATTGATTTCTCGCATTATTTTTTGACAAGGTCGAATGCCCACCTGCTAATCCCGGGGGCTACATTTCCGCTGCGCCTGTAAAATTCGACCTTGAGCCCCATTTTTTCGTATTCTTCTATCAAACCGGGGAGCTGGTCTTCGGCTTTAAAGGTATAGAAATGAATTGAACCTCCTGTCTTTACCAGCCTTACGACTTCTCCGAGGGCTCGGTCCATGCCGTAGGGGGTCGGGACAATAGCCCTGTCGAATCCCTGTTCAGGCATGGAAATGCCAGGTTCAAGCTGTCGGAAGACTTCTTCGGCGTCTCCCTGGACAACGGTTATTTTCTCATCCAGCCTGTTCAGCCGGATATTTTCCCGCAGGCAGGCGCAAGCATCCGGGTTCAGTTCGATTGCAAGCACCTCTGCACCTTTTCCCGCAGCCGGGAGGACGAAAGGGCCAACCCCGCAAAAAGGGATCAGCACATTTTCGGAGGGGATAACTTTTGCCACCACCCTTCCTCTTTCCCAGTAGAGGCGGGGGTTAAAGAAAACCTTCCTTACATCCAGCCTGTAGGCATAGCCGTTTTCTCGATGGACGGTTTCCGTGGAGTCGCCCAGGAGGAGCTCGAATCCGGCTACCCTGTGCTCCCCTTCCAGCCTGCCCACCTTGTTGAGCACGGCCCGGGTATTGCCTCGCATCGAAACGAGTTTTTCGGCAATATCCCTCCTGTAAGCCTCAAGTTCGGGAGGAATCGAGATTACCGCCACATCCCCGATGTAATCAAAACGCTTTGGCACCCGGTCCAGCAAAGAGTCCTCCACTATACCTTTAAGCCCATCCTGCAAACTCATTCGACCGTACCTCTGCCCTGCTAATTATAAAGCCTTTCCACTTTTTACAGTAGCTCTACTTTTTCGGCAATTTCACTTTTCTCGGCAATTCCATCTTTTTATGGCAACTTTACTTTTTATGGCAACTCCCGTTCTGCGTTTCCCTACCTTATTTTAAGTTTTCGCTTATCATGCAGGAAAAATTAGTGAATAAGAGATAAGGATACATTGGGAAAAATTTAATTAATGTCAATAAATAGCCATGGCAGTATATATCGGGAGTGTGCCGGATAAAAAAGTCCAATGGAGCACTTGATTAGAAAAAAAAGCTTTTTTATGTCCGTAATCTTAAAAAAGCAAATCATAAATCTAAAGTACGACGCGTACAATAGAATATTCACATTTGTTAATTAAAATAAATGAACCTTATAAAAAATTATTTTTAAAAAAATGATTTTTACTCATAATATATTGAAAAACTAAAAAGGTAATTTTATGGACGCACAAACAACGTACGGGGCTCTTGCTCTGCTGCCTCCCCTGGTCGCCATCGTACTTTCGATCTGGAAGCGGCAGGTCATTGTGGCCCTCGTCTTAGGTATCTGGATTGGTGCAACGGTCATCAATGGATATAACCCCTTTATCGGGCTTCTACAAACCTTTTCACACTATATTGTGGAAAGCGCCATTGCCGATGCCTGGAACGCCGGGCTGCTCGTCTTCTGTCTTGCTATCGGTGGGATGATCGGGATCATGTCCAAGATGGGAGGCACAAAAGCCATCGCAAGCTCCCTTGTAAAGAAAGCAAAGGACAGCAGGTCCACCCAGCTTGCAGCTGCTTTCATGGGGATTGCAATCTTCTTCGATGACTACGCCAATTCCATGGTCGTAGGCAACACCATGAGGCCCATTACGGACGCACAGAAGATCTCGAGAGAAAAACTATCATACATCGTGGACGCAACTGCAGCATCCGTCTCTTCCATGGCCCCGGTTTCGACCTGGATTGCAATGGAACTCGGACTAATTGCAGGTACCCTCGGAACCCTCAACATCGAAGCCAACGCGATCATTGTCTTCTTCCAGTCCCTGCCATTCCGTTTCTACTCAATTTTCACCCTTGTCCTTATGTTCACCCTCATTATCCAGAAAAGGGACTTTGGCAAGATGCTTGACGCCGAAATCCGCGCCCGCAAGACCGGACAGGTCTATGCCGAAGGTTCGACCCCCCTCTTTGTGGAAGACAAGAACCTCATGCCCCCTGAAGGTGTAAAGGGTTCGGTCTGGGACGCCGCCATCCCGATCATCACTTTTGTCATCGTTGCAACCGTCGGGCTCTGGTACAGCGGATACGAACCCGGGATCAGCATCAGGGACGCATTCGGGAATGCCGACGCCTCCGTTGCCCTTACCTGGGCCGCCTTCCTCAGCTCCATAGTCGGGCTTTCAATGGGTCTTGCAAAGAAGAGCTTCACCCTGGACGAAGGGGTTACCGCCTGGGTCGACGGGCTCAAGTCCATGGTAATCGCGGTTATCATCCTTGCCCTGGCCTTTGCCCTGAAGTCCGTGATCTCCGAAATGCAGCTTGCAGAGTGGCTTGTAGCAGTTACCCAGGGTGTCCTTTCAAGTTCGGTCCTCCCTACCCTGACCTTCATAATTGCGATGTTCATTGCCTTTGCCACCGGGACTTCCTGGGGTACGAACTCCATCGTAATCCCAATTGTTGTCCCCATCGCAGCTGCAATTTCCGGGGCAACCGACGTTGTCACCCCCCTCATGGTAACAACCATCGGGGCAGTCCTTACCGGGGCCGTGCTTGGAGACCACTGTTCCCCTATCTCGGACACCACGATCCTCTCCTCCATGGCCTCAGGTTCGGACCACGTGGACCACGTAAATACCCAGCTCCCCTATGCAGTCGCAGCCGGAGCTTTCGCCGTGATCTTTGGCTTCATCCCTGCCGGGCTGGGAATCTCCCCCTGGATTTCCCTTATCGTGGGAAGCGTGGCCATTGTAGTCTTTGTGAAGTTCGTGGGCAAACGCATTGATGACAACGGAAACATCCTCAGCTGAGAAACAGAACTTCAACTGAAACAAAAAAAGAAAAAAAAGAAAAAAAAGAAAAAAAAGAAAAAAAAGTTCCGAGAAGCAGAAACTTTCTGCTTCCGGCTCTTACTATTTTTTTACTGTTTCGCTATTTTTGTAATTTTGTGATTTTACGATCTATTCCCCTTCCACAAAATTAAAGTTACTTTATGCACTATTTCTGCCAACCCGTTATGGCAGGACCCATTTTCATGAAAATCGTTATAGAAACCCCAAAATACAGCTTTTTCAAATACAATAAAACCGAAAAAGGGTACGAAATAGCCTTCTTTTCCCCTCTTCCCACCATTTTCAACTACGGCTTCATTGAGGGCACAAAAAGCCCTGACGGCATGGAAGAAGATGCAGTCGTGCTGGGCCCTCGACTACTTCAGGGAAGCATCCTTGAAAGGGAAAAATTTGACGGGGTGGTAAAATTCCTGGATGACTCCGTCCGGGACGATAAGAAAATAGTGTATATCAACGGTTTCCGTTCACCTTTCCTGCTTTCCCTTTACTTCAGGCTCTATGCGCTGTTCAAAGTCTTTCTCTACGCCTTCAAAAAAAGAAAAATAGCTAAGTGTAAATTCGAAGGAATAATATTTGAATAACGGATCAATTAAAAGAATCAGGTCACAGCTTCTGCTTCCTCTTCATGCTCTTCTTCAATTTCGACAATCCTGGCAATCGGGGCATTCGTCTTCACGGATTCAATCCCTTTCATGCAACCTTCTTTACTTTTGTACCCCTGGCTTACTGCGATGATCTGCCCGTTCCTGGCCCGAAGCCGGAAGCGGTATTCTCCAATCCTGTCCAGATACACTTCAAATTTTGGCATAATATTCCCCCACTTAATCAGAACTACCAATTCTAAACTACCAATTCTAAACTACCAATTCTAAACTACCAATTCTAAACTACCAATTCTAAACTACAAATCCAAGATGATATGGAAATCCAGGATTCCGGGTCTTCCCAAAAAAGGTAATTTCCCCATCCCTGTAACATAATTGATCCCATTCGTTAAAATAAATATCTATTTAAAATATATAAAAAAATAAACACAGCGGAGATACATGAAAATATCCGGAACCTGAACACCATGCCTGACTTGAGATTCAAGCCCTGTAGTTGATAATATCCGCGTGAAATATCGTAAAATTGCCATTATCATGGATGAGAAGTATATTGTGCAGAAGGTAAAAAGCACCGTAAAACACTTTGATTTGATGTTCACGCCGTTAAAAGCGGCTATTCGGCAGTAGCAATTTTTAGAAAACTATTAATAGTTTGGGCAGACTCAAATTTAGGGGTGCTTAAAAATGCCTTTCCATATAATGATAATTCCCACTTTAGGCTGTCCTGCGAACTGTAGTTATTGCTGGAGTTCCGAGGAAGGGTCTCCGAGAATGAGCATTGAGACCGTCAAAGAAATTGCCGAATGGCTTAAGGATTTCCGGAACGATTCGGTTACCTTTACCTTCCACGGTGGGGAGCCGCTCCTGGCAGGTGCGGATTTTTACAGGGAGGCTTTACCAATCCTTGTTGAGGGAGTAAGTCCCAGGAACGTGGCTTTTGCCATACAGACCAACCTCTGGAAGATGACAGATGAAATAGCCGAAATTTTTGCGGAGTATAACATTCCTGTCGGTTCCAGCCTGGACGGCCCGAAGGAGCTTAATGACTTCCAGAGAGGAGAGGGATACTTCGATAAGACCATACAGGGCTATAAGATAGCTAAAGAGCACGGGCTTAACGTGAGGTTCATCACCACTTTCACCTCCCATTCCGTAAATTACAAGGATGATATTTTCAACTTTTACCTGGAAAACGGCTGGACCCTTAAGTTCCACCCCGCACTTCCCTCTTTACGCGGCGACGAACCCGAGAAATGGGCCCTTGACCCGGAAGAGTACGGAAGGCTCTTAATTTACCTTCTGGACAAGTACCTGGAAAACATTGGCCAGATCGACGTCATGAACATCGACCACCTCTGTAAAGGCGTTTTCGGAGGTAGAGGAGCCGTCTGCACCTTTGTGGACTGCATGGGAGATACCTTTGCCGTAGGCCCTGACGGAGGCATATACCCCTGCTACCGCTTTGTAGGCATGCCAAAATACGTCATGGGCAACGTTTATGACCACCCCAGCATGGAAGACCTCGCAAAATCCGACGCCTGGAAGCTCATGTTCGCTTACAAAGAATATGTGGATAAGGAATGCAAAGACTGTCCCCATATCAATTACTGCAGAGGCGGTTGCCCCTACAATGCCATAACCCCAACCGACGGGGAAATAAAGGGAGTTGACCCCCACTGTATTTCCTATCAGATGATATTCAATGAAATAACCGAGAGGGTCAATAATGAGATGTTCGGGGGCTCTGGCATGGAAATGGGCCTCTTCCAGGACCCTATGACATCATCAAAGCCAGGAATAATGTCCTTAATGCTTAAGAAAATATGAATGGAATTGGAAAAGAAAAGAAAAGAAAAGAAAAGAAAAGAGGGTAGGAAGTCCTTTCTCATCCTCCCTTTTTAATTTTCCCATTCGATTCCCTTATTCAACACTTCTATTAGTTCTCTCATTCGAGATTCCCATTCAATTCTCTTTTTTAAGAAACAAATTCAAAATCAGAAAAAACTTATATAATTTCCTTTACAGATTCCTTTTGTTTCTGGAGATATTTTATATACATCCAATTTCAAAACCTAATCTTATGGAAGAGGGCAAGATCAAGAACACGATCACAAGAAGTTTCGAGCTCAAGGACTACAGTATAGAAGGTACCGAACTTTCCGGCTTCTGGGCGGATTTACTCAGCAAAGAAGAACTTACAGTTGACGTCAACTACAAGCCAGAAGACAAAAATGTTTTTACCCCCGAAAAAGTGAGAAAAATAAGCAAAGATATCTGCCGGAAATGTGACTGGTTTGAAGCCGAACTTCCGGAAAACATAAAGTGCGAAGTCACTTTCAAGGATTTTGAAGAAAATATTTACAACACTGAACAGCCAGACATTGAAATCGACCCCAGGGAACTGGAAGAAATCAAAGTAATGTACCGTTTCTTTGTGGCATACTACGTTTGATCCCTGAACCTGACTCGCGAGGCAGATCCCTGGGTCAGATTCGGAATAATGATGCGCGGAAAATGAAAAAAAAGGTAAATGAAAGAGCGCGGAACAAAAAACGAAGGAAATAAATCCCGATAAGGAAGTTTTGAAAAAAAAATATCCTTCATTTCAGAAGAAAAGTATAAAAAAGTCAAAATTAGTCCTTTTATTCTTTTCTCCTCCTCTCCGAAATAAGTACTATCCCTATTATCGCTGCAATAGGTAGGACTACTGAAGGAAATTCGGGTATTTCTGTACCGCATGCAAGATAAGTGCTACCTAAAAAACCTACATTCACTCCTGTTTCATTTATTTCATATATTTTGGAACCGTTAGCATAGTAAGCCTCGTCGAAAGCGAGATGAAGTGCAACCGATTTATACTGAGAATTCACTGGAATTTCTAATGGAAGTGAAGAGGCACTCAAACTAACTACAACTTTATCTGGTCGTACTTTTTTGTCACTTAAACGATATACTCGATCAAAAGTTCCAAATCCATCCATCCGACTATTAGTGTCCTTATTCCATGTTGTTCCTGTTAATGGAATTCCATTTTTAAAATCGGAAATAGCTCCATCGATAGAAAGATTATATCCAACCTCATCAATCCTGGGATCCCCTATGTAAGGTCTGGTCCCCCCATTAGAATCATGAGGGCTTTCATCCACATAGGTTATAATACCATTTATTTCATCATATGTTATTTTTATTTTTAATATCCCCTCAGGTAGAACAGGAGGAAAACCATTATTTAGAGCATCCCTATTTATATTTGTGTCATCCTCTGTTAAAATATATTCCTCTAATGCACTCGCAGAGCTTACAGTAAGTAGTAAAAATATAAGTATCCCGATAAAGTATATAGCTCTCATTTATCTGAACTCCATCATCAAATAAAATAACTGCATTATTTATAGAAGTGTAAGATGATAAACTTATTTAATTTGTATATATTTACAGTTTTAAAAAAACCAATTTATCGATTTCCGATCCTGTTTTTGTCAAATCAAATTATGTAGACAAGTGTGAGATACTTAACTTTACTGTTCCTGACCAACAGATCACATCCCCCATAATTTTTCACTGCAAAACAGGCAAATATAACCTCTAACTAACTACTCTATGGGAGGATTTATATGAGCGTTGCACCTGAAATTCCATACAGCGCCTACGAACCAATGCTGAACCTGATACTTATTTTCCTGTTTGCATCACTGGTAATCGTATTTTTTATTTTCACTCATGCGAGACACACTGCAAAAAAGAGGCTAAAAGAAGCTGAAGAGAAGAAAATTGAAAGAATGAAAGAAATGGAAGCAAAGGAAGAAATAAAGGGCGAAGAAGAAAACGAAGAAGAAAGCGAAGAAGAAAACGAAGATGAGGAAAACGGAGATGAGGAAAACGGAGATGAGGAAAGAGAAGAAGAAAAAGAAAATTAAGGAGAAAATTGAGGAGAATGTATTCACACTTGAATCCTGAAAAGCCTGCATAAAATAATACAAAATTCTAAATATGTATGAATCAAATATTACCCCGGTTATAATTCCCGTATGAAATTCCGAGGTAATGAAATGCAACTGAAACCCAGCAAAAGAGAACAGATTTTCCCTCTCCCGATCGCCCTGATTTCCACAATTTCAAAAGATGGAATCAGGAATGCAGCTCCCTGGTCCAATATAACCCCTATCCTCCGCCCCCTGGAAGAAGTCGTACTCGCTTCCTGGCTCAAGCGCAATACCCTAGCAAACATCCGGGAAACCGGGGAGTTCGTAATAAATATCCCACCTGTCAACATGATGGAAGCTGTCATGATCTGCTCCAGGAACTATCCACCTGAAGTAGACGAATTTGAAATGGCAGGGCTGAAGACCCACCCCTCTGGGAAAATCAAGGCACCAGGAATTGAAGGCTGCCTTGCCTGGGCAGAATGTACCCTTGTGGAAGAGATACTCAGGGAAAAGTTCTCCCTTATCATAGGGAAAGTCGTAAACCTGGAAGTGGATGAGCGTTTCTTTGATGAAGAAGGAAAAATGGATTTCGAAAAGGCAAAACCCCTAACATGCATCCTCGGGCCTAAAGGACTGACCTTCACATATCCGGCAAATGCCGGAAAATCAACAAGTTATGCCGAAATGTTCCTGGCAGGAAAAGACCCTATGAAATAAACCCTGAATTATTTCTTTTATTTCTTTTGAACAGGTCCTTTCAAGCAAACTGATAGGGTCTAATAACACCTTGATCGTAAAACGATTTCATTATCAATGCAAGTCATTTTTGAAAAAAAGAAAACACAAAATTAACACAGCAGAAGAATTAGAAAAAAGAGATCGCAGGAAAAGAAAATAACTCCTGAAAAAAAATATTTGAGAAAAGGAGGGAAATATCCTTTTTCTGTAAGAAAAACACCTGATACGAAAAGTCGAAAAAATTAAATATTCACTCCTTTTTTCTTCTCCCGATAATAAACATTATTCCCATAATTACGGCAACCGGCAGAGCAAGTGTAGGGAATTCAGGTATTTGCAAACCAGTGGTTAGCCAGCTGCTGCCTATATTCTCTCCTTCTGTAACTTCAATCTCTCCAGTACCGAATTGAAGATGGACAACCATGCTATTGTTTAATTCATTATTCGGAAGCTGGGCAAAATAACTATTTAACTCAATTATTATAGGTCCCCGAGTCTTCTGGTTCTTCTCTTTTTTATCATGTTGACACACCGTCACGAAATCTCCAAATTCGGATGTACTGGCCGCTGAATCGTAGCTGTGCGTCCACTGACTAGTCAAACCGCTGGCATCACTTACTGATTTGATATCGTCATCCTCAATACAAACCTTAATAGCCTGTAAATTTACATCGGATTCTCCTTCGAGGCGGGTGCTGACGTCTTCAACGCTTATATGCGTCCCGTTAAATTCCACTTTTACACATATACCTAGAATACTTTGACCATCAATTTTTTCGCTTGTGTTAGTTAAATAAAATGTTTCTGCACTCGCCGCACCAACCGTGAAAACCAGGAGTACAAGGATTCCAACTAAAACTGCAGACTTTGTCTTCAAAACACAACCCTCCTAAAATTAGTGTATATACCTTTTACAAAATTATTGTTTAAATATCTAATTATTTAAACCTTTAATATTATTTTAAAATTGGCGGACCCTAGGAAAATTTTGAGGCTCTATAACGTGTTTTTGAGGTTTTAGCTCATGCATGACCTTTATTTTGGAAAAGAAGAAGGTTGAAGTCAGAAAAATTTTTGGTATCAGGTCTTCAGGGATAGGAATCAAGCATATTTACGAAATCGATGGAAGCTTGATCTAAAAAACAGCAAGAGGATAAATACAGGCAATTTGTAGAAAAAAATGTATGAAGAATATGTAAAAAAGTGATAAAAGAATCGGACCCGGCAAAAAATGCAAAATTCCTCCCATATATAAAGCTTTCTAAAATATTTCAAGGAAAAATTCGTAAACAATTACTTCCTTAAAATCAAAAAATAGACCTTAAATGGCCAACACACCTGGTGTCCTTCTGAAAAAACAAGGGGACAACCCGAAGCCCAGGAGCACTGGCAGAGATTCAAAGAAATGTCGGGAAGGGCCGCTTGCTTATGCAAGAGTGGGGTCTCCTGTAACCTATAAAAAAGAGGAAACTCCCGAAATTGGAATCAGAATTAAACCTTATCATAAAAGCCAGAGCCGTTTCAAGTAACATACGGGATTTCTACAGAGCAAATATTCAAGCCACTTTTATCTCTTTTTCCAGCTTCTTGACCATGTCCCTTAGCCGGATCGCTTCTTCAAAGTCCAGCCTGTCCGCCGCTTCCCTCATCTCTGTTTCCAGCTCGATGATCACGTTCGGGATGTCGGACTTCGGGATATGCTTCGTAGCGGTGATGTCCACGACCTTTTCCTTGATGGGTTTCCTTATGGTTTTCGGGACTATGCCGTGCTTCTGGTTGTAGGCGATCTGCATGGCCCGGCGGCGCTCGGTCTCGCCCAAAGCTCTTTTGATGGAATCGGTCATGTTGTCGGCGTAGAGGACCACTGTCGAGCTGGCATTTCTTGCAGCCCTGCCGATGATCTGGATCAGGCTCTTTGTATCCCTGAGAAAGCCTTCCTTATCCGCGTCCAGGATGCCGATGAAGCCCACTTCGGGGATGTCGAGCCCTTCCCGCAACAGGTTGATCCCGACCAGGACGTCGAACTTGCCCAGACGGAGTTCCCGGATGATCTCGGTCCGCTCGATGGTCTTGATGTCCGAGTGGAGGTAGCGGGCTTTGATTTCGTTCCTGGCAAGGTAGTCAGTCAGCTCTTCGGCAAGCTTCTTGGTCAGGGTGGTAACCAGGGCGCGGTCGCCCCGTTCCACGATCTTCCTGATCTCTTCCATAACGTCTTTGACCTGGCCTTCCAGAGGACGGACTTCAACTTCGGGATCCACAAGACCCGTGGGACGGATGATCTGTTCCACGACCTGAGCCGAGCGTTCCCTTTCGTATTCCCCGGGAGTTGCCGAGACGAAGATCACGTTTTTCATGTACAGCTCGGTTTCCTCGAAGCGGAGCGGCCGGTTATCGAAAGCACTGGGGAGCCTGAACCCGTAATCTACAAGGCTCTTTTTCCGGGAGTAGTCCCCTTTGTACATCCCGTGAAGCTGGGGGAGGGTCTGGTGGCTCTCGTCGACAACCAGGAGAAAGTCGTCGGGGAAATAGTCCAGAAGACAAAAGGGTTTTTCCCCGGGTTTCCGGTGGTCGAAGTGCCGGGAATAGTTTTCAATGCCCTTGCAGCTCCCGGTCTCCTCGATCATCTCGATGTCATAAAGGGTACGCTGTTTCAGACGGTGGGACTCAAGGAGGTCCAGGGTAGGAAGGTGCTCTTCCAGCTCTTTGAGGATGTCTTTAATGGCGCTTTTCTGATCCTCTTCGGGAATGACGTAGTGCCGGGCGGGATAGATAAAGAAATATTCCATGTCTTCCTTTCGCTGGCCGGTCTGCTTGTCGATTTCGGAAATCCGGTCTACCTCGTCCCCGAAAAGTTCGATCCTTATGATGTTGTCAAAGTACCCGGGGATAATGTCAATGGTGTCTCCCTTTACCCGGAAGCGCCCGGGCATGAGTTCAAGGTCGTTTCGTTCGTACAGGATATCGACGAGCTTGCCCAGGACCTCTTTTCTCGAAACCCTGTCCCCTACCTTCAGCTCAAACCCCATTTTCTGAAAGTTTTCCGGGTTCCCGAGACCGTATATGCAGGACACGGAAGCAACCACAATCACGTCGGGCCGGGACATAAGGGAAGCTGTGGCTGCAAGCCTCATCTGCTCGATCTTGGGGTTGATGCTGGCGTCTTTTTCAATGTACTGGTCCTTTGCAGGCAGGTAGGACTCGGGCTGGTAGTAGTCGTAGTAGGAGACGAAATACTCCACCCGGTTTTCCGGGAAAAACTCCCTGAATTCGTTATAGAGCTGAGCCGCCAGCGTCTTGTTGTGGGCTACTACAAGGGTCGGTTTCCGGACCTGATTTATGACATTTGCCACGGTGTAAGTCTTACCTGAACCGGTAACCCCGAGAAGGGTCTGGAACCGGTCTCCTTTATTCAGCCCTTCAACAAGCTTTTCGATAGCCTCCGGCTGGGAGCCCTTTGGACTGAACTCGGATGTAAGCTTGAACTGCGGTTCGGGAGAGACTTTTGCGAGCTGGCTGGACGATGTCATTGTATCAGCGACCTGTCATGGAAATTAGAATCTGTATAACAACTTATTACGATATCAGTGCCTTCTGCCTGAGCAGGCGGTTATAGGTAATTGCAAACCTGTGAGCTTCGTCCCGGATTTCCTGGACAAAGAGGGAGGCTTTTTCGTCTTTTTTGATCGGGAGGGGAGACTTGAGCCCCGGCACGTAGATTTCCTCTTCCCTTTTGGCGATGGAAATAATGGGAACCCTGACCCTGAGTTTCCTGAGTTCCTGGAAAGCTGAGGAAAGCTGCCCTTTCCCCCCGTCGATAATGATCAGGTCGGGAAGCTCGTGTTTGTCCTCAAGCAGGCGGGTGTAGCGGCGACGCACGACCTCTGCAATTGAGGCGAAGTCGTCGATCCCCTCCACACTCTGGATCTTGAAACGGCGGTAGTTGTGCTTGTCAGGCCTGCCCCCCCGGAACTGCACCATGGAACCCACGGTCGAGGTGCCCGCAAGGTGGGAGATGTCAAAACACTCGATAACATTGGGAGCTTTCGGGAGGGAAAGTTTTTGCTGGAGGGCTTCGAGCTTTTTTCGGTCCCCGAAGAACCCGATCTCAACGTTTTTCCCGGCAAGGTCCAGGAGTTCCTTCTTCTCCCCCTGCTTCGGGACCGTGACCTTTACCTTTTTCCCCCTCACATGGGCCAGGAAGTCCGCCAGGGACTCGTCAAGGAGCTCGGGAACGATCAGTTCTCCCGGAGGTTCGTTTTCCGAGTAGTACTGCACAAGGAACTCCTCGAGGAAGGCTTCCCCATAGGCAAAGATGTAGTCCTGTTTGTCTTCCAGGGTGCCTTTGTAGACTTTGAAGAGCATGAGATAAACGGTGTTGTCCTTAACAAGATAGTTCAGGATATCCTCATCGTGCTTTTTCTGCCTTTCGACGTTTTGTTTTTCCTGGAGGAATTCAAGGGCTGCAATCTCGTCCCGCAGTTCCATTGCCAGTTCGAACTGCTGCTTTGCCGCAAGTTCCTTCATCTCGGTTTCCAGGGACTCCATGAGCTCCCTGATATTACCTTTCAAGACCGAAGCCGCCCTCTTCACTTTTTCCCTGTAATCCTCCTCCGGGATATTCCCTATACAGGGCCCGCTGCACACTCCCATATGATAGCGGAGGCAGGCACGTTTCGGCATCCTTTTACAGGTCCTGAGCTGGAAAGTCTTCCTGACGACCTCGTATATATAGTCCCTTTCCTTTGCCGAGACAAAGGGCCCAAAATAGTCCCCGCCCCCTACCTTTTTCCTGGCAAGCCTTATGCGCGGGAATTTCTCGTCCGTGAGGTGGATGCAGGCATAGCGCTTCGAGTCCTTGAGGGCAATGTTGTACCGCGGCCAGTGTTTCTTGATCAGGGTGTTCTCCAGCAGGAGAGCCTCTACTTCGGTATTCGTGACAATGAAATCCAGGCCCTTTGCCGCTCTGACCAGGTTTTCCGTCTTCGGGTCATGGTCCCGTTTCTGGAAATAGCTGCTCACACGCTTTCTGAGGTCCTTTGCCTTGCCCACATAGAGCACACACCCTTCCTCATCCTTGAAAAGATAGCATCCGGGCAGGTGGGGAAGGGCCTCCAGGTCGATCATGTTTTGCAAACCTCGGTTTTTTGAGTTATTTCAACATCTTACCCTATATCCTATTTCACTCAGGGTTTTAGAATAATTCCAGGGTTTTATCCCTAATTATTATTCAGAATCCTCTTCAAAAGCCTCTTCTTCGAAGACCGCCTCCACCATTTGCCCCCCGGCTGCATTGATGTAAGAAATCCCTTCTCCGAGAACTTTTGGGGCAAGGAATGTCCCTGTATAGCTTTCCGGTACCCTGGCAATCTCCTCGGGTGTGCCTGCAGCCACGATCTCCCCGCCTGCGTTCCCACCTTCGGGGCCCAGGTCGATGATATGGTCCGCAGACTTGATAACGTCCAGGTTGTGCTCAATCACGACCACGGTGTTGCCTTTTGCCACCAGGTCGTTCAGGACAGAGATCAGCTTATTCACGTCGTGGAAGTGCAGCCCGGTGGTGGGCTCGTCCAGGAGGTAGATGGTCTTTCCCGTGCCTTTCTTGGAAAGCTCCCGGGTCAGTTTGATCCGCTGGGCTTCCCCTCCGGAAAGGGTGGTTGAACTCTGCCCGAGTTTGATATAGCCCAGGCCCACCCTTGAGAGAGTGTCGAGCTTGTTCCTTATGGCGGGGATGTTTTCAAAGTGATCACGCGCCTCTTCAACGGTCATGTCCAGGACTTCGGAGATAGACTTGCCCTTATACTTGACATCCAGGGTCTCCCGGTTGTAACGGGTGCCCTTGCATTCTTCACACTCGATATAGACGTCAGGCAGGAAGTTCATCTCGATCTTGATCAGCCCGTCGCCCTGGCAGGCTTCACAGCGTCCGCCTTTCACGTTAAAGGAGAAACGCCCTGCCTTGTAGCCCCGGATTTTGGCTTCCTTTGTTTCGGCAAACGCCTGCCTGATGGCGTCAAAGACTTTCGTGTAGGTGGCAGGGTTCGAACGCGGAGTCCTGCCAATGGGGCTCTGGTCGATGACAATTACCTTGTCGATCTCGGAATCGAAAGTAAGCCTGTCGTAGTCCCCGGGACTCACGCTCGACTTATGAAGCGTTTTCATCAGGGCCTTGTAGAGGGTATCATAAATAAGCGTGGATTTCCCGGAACCCGAAACCCCTGTTATAAGGGTGAAAACCCCGATCGGGATTTTCACTTCAATGTCCTTAAGGTTGTTTTCCCGGCAGCCCTTCAGCCTTATGAAGGACTCGCTCCTTCTCCGGAAAGCCGGGGTATTGATGTGCTTCTCGCCTGAAAGGTACTGGCCTGTCAGGGACTCGGGGTTCATCTCTATCTCCAGGGGAGTGCCTTCGGCAACCACGTAGCCCCCGTGGATCCCGGCCCCGGGACCTATGTCCAGGACGTAATCCGCAGCCCGGATTGTGTCCTCGTCGTGTTCCACCACAAGCAGGGTGTTCCCCAGGTCCCGGAGGGTCTGAAGAGTCTTGATCAGGCGTTCATTGTCCCGCTGGTGCAGCCCTATGGAAGGCTCGTCAAGGACATAGAGCACGCCCATAAGGTTAGATCCAATCTGGGTGGCCAGGCGGATGCGCTGGGCTTCCCCTCCCGAGAGGGTACCTGCACCACGGGAGAGAGTCAGGTAGCCGAGCCCAACGTGTTCCAGGAAACCCAGGCGGGAACGGATTTCTTTTAGGACCTGTTTTGCGATTTCCTGTTCCTTTTCGGAGAACTCCAGGGTCTCGAAAAATTCGATACATTCGGTGATGGAAAGGTCCGTCACGTCCACGATGGACCTTTCCCCTATCTTCACAGCCAGTACTTTCCCTTTCAGGCGCTTTCCGTCACACTTCGGGCAGTGCCTTACCTGCATGAATTTCTCGAGTTCCTTTCTCCGGTATTCGGACTTTGTCTGGTGGTAGAGCCTTTCGGACTGCGGGAGAAGCCCTTCCCAGGAGCCTTTGTGGGACCAGTGGGCGTCCCCGTTCTTCATGCTCATGCTGAACTGGATGCGTTCGTCTGAACCGTGCATCAGGGCATCATACTGCTCTTTGCTCAGTTCCTCAATCGGGGTGAAGATGTCAAACCCGAAATGTTTTGCCACGGCTGCCAGGTGCTGGCTCCTGTACCCGTCCAGGAAGTTCCGGTAAAGCGCAACCGCCCCGTCTGCGATGCACAGGCTCTTATCCGGGATTACCAGCTCAGGATCGAACTCCATCTTGATCCCAAGCCCGTTGCAGGCCTCACAGGCCCCGAAGGGACTGTTGAAGGAAAACATCCGGGGCTGTAGTTCCTCAAAAGCTATGCCGCAGACCGGACAGGCCATGTTCGAAGAATAGAGCTGTTCCTTGCCTTCGGAGTCCACGGCGATCAGGAGCCCCTCAGCCTTTTTCAGGGCATTTTCGCAGGCCTCCACAAGCCTTGAACGGTCCTCGGCAGGGTCCAGGCGGTCGATAACCACTTCGATGTCGTGCTTCTTGTAACGGTCCAGGGTGATTTCGTCGTCCGTGCGGTGGATCTCCCCGTTGACCCGGACCCTGGCGAAACCTTCGCTGTCCAGGTCCCTGAAAAGCTGCTGGTAAGTCCCCTTTTTCTGCCGGATAATAGGGGCAAGGATAGTGGCCATCCCCTCGAATTCCGAGCTTATGCTGTCCGCAATCCTTTCCGGGGACTGGGACTCGATTTTGATGCCGTGCACCGGGCAGTAAGGCGTTCCTACCCGGGCAAAGAGCAGCCTCAGGTAGTCATAGATTTCCGTGACAGTCCCCACGGTACTCCGGGGGTTTTTCGAGGTGGTCTTCTGCTCGATGGAAATTGCCGGGGAGAGCCCCTCGATGCTATCCACGTCCGGCTTGTTCATAAGCCCCAGGAACTGCCGCGCATAGGCGGAGAGGGACTCCACGTAACGGCGCTGCCCTTCGGCATATACCGTGTCAAAAGCCAGGGTGGACTTCCCTGAACCTGAGACACCGGTAATAACAATAAATTTGTCCCGGGGAAGCTCAACGGTAATGTCCTTAAGGTTGTGTTCCCGAGCCCCTTTGATAATGATATTTTTCATTTTTTTACTCTCGGATTTTGTCTTGTCTCGTATTTGCCTGTCTCTGCTTGAAACAATTAAGGAGATGATAGGAATGATGATTTGAAAGATGATTTGAAAGATGATCGGAATGATAATCCAGGAGATGGTTTGAAGTAAGGAAAATAAACCACCCTGATAATATTTAAGGAAAATTTATAAATTGTGTGTTATAAATGTGGAATAACAGGATCCTGATCAGACAGCCCATATAACAAAACGTGAACCTTTTATTAATAAAGTTAGATAGCGGAGTGAAAGTATTAATCAAAAACCTTCACTTTCTTTTTAATTATTTTCTTAGTTCCTTTTTCTTTTCTTAGTTCCTTTTTCTTTTCTTAATTCCTTTTTCTTTTCTTAGTTCCTTTTTCTTTTCTTAATTCCTTTCAAACGATTTCCTGCTTTTCAAGCTTTCTTCTGCTTTTCAGGGGTTTTTTAATCCCCAGCAGCCTCTACCTTCCGCTCACTGGTCAGACAAACATATTAAAAAAATACATAATCATGAAGGTGGTTGATAAGCCGCCGGAAAAAATACAGATTTGTCAGTTTCAACCTGTTAACAGGAGTTAAATTATATTGATATTATATATAATTATTCACTTCGCAATATTTTATTACATATATTAGAAATACGGAAAAAAGTGACGAACGGAACGGATGAAAAAAACAGGATTTCGCCACTTCCTGCGAAGCTAAAGGGATAGAAAAAGAACTTAAAGGGATAGAAAAAGCCTGATGGGAAAAATCCGGAAGGGCAAAGCCCCAATTCCTCCAGATTTTTCCCGGTTACCCAACCTTTTGTTTTCTTGCAAAACCTGTTTTAGGTTTCACCCCATTTCATTCCAACGGATTCCCGCTAAGTTCGGGTTTCCCGCTTTTATCGTCATGTAAAGAATCTCTGGACCAGTGTCCTGCCAGGAAAGCCCCGGAAAGGTTGTGCCAGATGCTGAAGATTGCCCCGGGCAGTGCCGCAGCGGCTGTGAAGTGTTTGATCGCAAGGGCAACACTCAGGCCGGAGTTCTGCATCCCTACCTCGATTGCTATGGTCCTTGCCTCCGTTTCGCTGAGTTTAAGGGCTTTTGCGACCCCGTACCCTCCTGCGAGGCCAAGCCCATTGTGCAGGACCACGGCAAGCAGGACCAGCGGGCCCATGCTTTCAAGGCTGCCCCTGTTTACCCCTATGATCACCGCAATGATGATCACGATTGCCAGGGCCGAGATTGCGGGGAAAATGTCCCTGATCTTGCTGATCTTCTCTTCGAAGAAATAGTTGATTGAAAGCCCGAAGACCACCGGCACGAGCACGATCTTCACGACACTCACGAGCATGCCCATTACGTCCACATTCACGGTCTGCCCGATGTAGAGCCAGGTCAGGAAGGGAGTTGCGAGGAAGGCTATCATGGTGGACACGGAGGTGAGCACGATCGAGAGGGCAACGTCCCCTTTTGCGAGGTAGCAGATCACATTTGAAGCCGTACCTCCTGGACAGCAGCCCAGCAGGACAACTCCGGCCATGAGCTCAGTCGGAAGATTCAACATTATACAGATAATCCAGGCAAAAAAGGGCATCAGGGTATACTGCATAACGGTGCCCAGAACAACCACGGAGGGTTTTTTTAACACTGCCAGGAAGTCGTCCACGGAGAGGGTAACTCCCATCCCCAGCATGATCAGGCTCAAAAAGGGCACTATCAGCCCTTTATGGGGTGCAAAGTACTCCGGGTAAAAATATGCCACTACAGAGAGCAAAACAGCCCAGAGGGGAAATAATGAAGTGAACTTTTTAAGCATCTTGACACACCTTTCATCGAGTTTCCAGAACCGAAACTTACCAGTACTGAACTTTAAAGAATAAACTACTGCTTAAACAGCTATAATAGTGAAACATTATTGGAACATTATTGGAACATTGTTGGAGCTCGTTTAGCTGTATTAAACAGAGCCATTTAAATTAGCAAAGTTAAATATAAACTTTAAAGAGTTGAATCGGCCTGTAAACTACATCTACCACCTGTAATTACCCTAGCAGACCTTAAAATGATAAATAAATGATCGGCTAGCTTATCGAAACTAGGAAATGGCACTTTAAAAATATATCCATTTATTATCGATAAATTATATAGCTTTGAGTAAATTTCGAAATACTATATAAATCTCACTATTTTATTTTAATTAAAAAAATACTATAATGTTAATATTTTCCTGCCCAGGGCTCGTCCCCACTTGCTACCTATATATAGAGGCTCTGCCGATACTTCTGCCCTATGAGACTTGACGCATACCTTGTTGATATGGGCTACTTCAAATCCAGGGGGCGCGCCAAAACTGCCGTCCTTGCGGGCAGTGTAAAGGTAAACGGTGCCGTTGTAAAGAAAGTATCCAGGGATGTGGCCTCCGACGACGAAATCGAAGTTGCCGAAGGCCTGGACCAACCCCAGGGTTACTTTAAGCTCAAACGTATCCAGGAAGAAAGCGGGATTATCAAGCCCGGCGACAGGGTTCTGGACCTGGGTTCAAGTGCCGGCGGGTTCATCCTCTTTGCTTCGGAGATCGCAGGCCACATAAAGGGAATCGAGTTCAGCCGGGACTTCAGGAGTGAACTTGGGAAAATAGCCTTTGAGCAGAAAAATGTGGAAGTCATGTTCGGAGATGTTTTTACTGTGCCTCTGAACACCCTCTCGGAAGAACCGGTGGACGTGATCCTCTCGGATATGACCCTTGAGCCCAAGGACTCAATCAAAGCCCTTTCCCGGGTCCTGCCCCTCCTGAAGGAAAATGGAAAGCTCCTCCAGGTAATAAAGATGCCTAAAAAGAAAAACCCGAAGCCCTTCCTCAGTAAAATCGAAGACCTCGGGCTTGAAATCCTCCAGGCAATCAGTTCGGAAAAGCAGGAAATCTACGTGATAGCAAGAAAACCCGGAAGTGGAGAAAAAGAACCTGGAAGTGAGGAAAAAGAAGCTGAAAGTAGGGAAAAAGAACCAGAAAATCGGGGAAAAGAAGCTGAAGGTTTGGAAGTAGATCAAAACTAGTGGGAAGCGGATCAAAATTAATGGGAAGCAAATGAAAGCGGATGAAAAAAGAGAGGCCTTTTCCGACGGGAACCCGCCTGCAGCCATCCCTGCTAAAGTCGGGATAAGGATCTACGGCAGCGGAAGACCGGTACGCCTCTTAGTCGCGGGCCTGCATGGAGAGGAATGGAAGGACACGACCGGGATCCTGGAGAAACTCAAACCCCCGGAAACAGGCACATTAGCACTCATCCCCCTTGTAAGCAGGGAAAAATATGTCTCG
Source organism: Methanosarcina sp. MTP4 (assembly GCF_000970045.1). NCBI lineage: Archaea > Methanobacteriati > Methanobacteriota > Methanomicrobia > Methanosarcinales > Methanosarcinaceae > Methanosarcina > Methanosarcina sp. MTP4. Next base: position 1,614,031 of record NZ_CP009505.1, on the reverse strand, counting down.
ACCCTAGATCCACGCTACTATCCGGGGATGGGAAAACCGATCATTGAAACCGTAGAAAAGCTTGAGCCTGAAATCTACATCGAGCTTCATTCATACGGCAGGGAAAACTTCGAAAAACTCGCAGGAAAAGACAGGATTGACAGAGCAGGAGTCCCAGCTTACAGCATCCTGAAAGCAGGGGTTCTTCTGGGCTCGGTTTCCCCGCACATCAGGAGAAAATACTTTCCAAAAGAAGCTCTCTGCCTCTCTTTCGAAATCGAAAAAGGTAACCTCGCATCCAGGGAGTTTGCTTCCTTGATGGTTGAAAAAATAAAGGAAATAGGTTCAAGGGACGAGTTTATCACATGTTTGCGAAAGGAATTCCCGGAGCAAGCGAAAAAAGCAGTAGAGGATTACAGGCGCTTTTATGGGGAGATCTGAGCCTGTAATCCAGCGGCCTAATCAGATGTGGCTTTAATCAGAAATTGACACCGAAGTTTTGAAACCAGCGTTTAATTCTTTTTTGTATTCCCTTTTAACTTCTAAGGTGGGAAGTCCCCTTCCTCGGCTCCGAAGGAGACAGGGAGAGGTAGTTCACCCATATTCCAGCAGGGCTTTCAGTTTGGCATCCGTTTGCAGGAAGACTTTTTCTTTTTCATGAAGGATATTTTCAGCGACTTCCACCCCGCTTTTCATAGCCTGCTGATCGAAATAACTTGCATTGTTGTATGTTTCTACAAGTCCATTATAGTACAGCCGCTGGTTCTCATAATCCAGGGACTGTACTTTCCAGTCAGCATAAAGATCAATAAAATTCCTATAGTTCCTCGGATTGCTAAACGTAAGTCCGCCGTAGTAGTTTTCGTTTTCGTCACTGTAAACAACGTAGCCCCCGGTACATTCGATGGCTAACCAGGAACCAGGAGATACTTCAGCCAGAACCCAGGCGTGGTTGAAGCTATCAATTACCCCGGAGTTCAGTAAGCCGGAATCCCCTGATACGGAATCACGTGTCTCGAACTCCCCTGGACTTTCAGAATCAAGATTTTCGCCTATAGGCCTACCGTCCCCTATCCTGCCGTTATCTTCAAAATCAAAATTACCAACTGCAATCCTTGCATTGATACCTTTTGCCTTCAACATGTTCCAGACGTCCTGGGCCATGTTGTCGCAGTCATAAACGTCATCTTCAGTATATGTATGGCTCTCGTAATAGTCGGCTGCAATCTGTTCACAGACCTGGACGTTTCTTTCCGCTTCATCTGTTCCGGGACCGGTAAGGTCCGGAAGATATGCATCGGAATCAAGGGCAAGGGTTGAGTACGCAGTTAAAAAGAACCCGGCCATGCAAACCAGAGTTATGACCCATATGCACTTCAAAAGAGACTTACAGATTGTTTTTTTATATTTACTAGTGACACAACTACCGGTTTTCAGGTTTCTTATTTCATCAGGGGCATGGCTATTTGATTCAATTTTTTCGGTTTCGAGTTTACCTCTTCTTTCCCTTCCGCAACTAGAGCAAAAACGATCCTTCGGATCCATTTTCGATCCACAATTACCACAGTACATTTTCCGCCACCGTTAAATTACAATGCCTGAATCCTGAAGATGCCTGAAATTCCGGGGAAAAACTTCAAAACATTCTAATTTAAAGCAAAGATTTGTTTATTTATATATATAATTGCTCTGAATTAATTATAGTCAAATCGTAAAAATCCTATCTAATCTTAAAACTTATAGTCTAATAATAGATTAATAACCCAATGATATAATTTGTAATCATGTCATAAAAATACCTGACATTGGCCAAGGTAAAAAACATAGCCAATAGATGACATATAAAATTTTGCACATCTAATTATAGAGATGTAAAGTTACAAAACAACAAAATTATTTGCGTATAAATGTTCTAAAAAAACGTTTTTAAAAAACCATTTGCGAAAAAGAAGACAAAGACATTAATTCAATGATATAAAAAAAAATCATTGAACTTATGAATATTGAGATGAAAAACGAAGAAAGAAAGCTGCATAAGGAAAAATAAAGAACAAAAACGAAGAAAACGAAGAAAAAGAAGAAAACGAAGAAGGAAAAACAAAGAAGGAAAAACAAAGAAGGAAAAACAAAGAAGGAAAAACAAAGAAGGAAAAACAAAGAAGGAAAAACAAAGAAGGAAAAACAAAGAAGGAAAAACAAAGAAGGAAAAACAAAGAAGGAAAAACAAAGAAGGAAAAACAAAGAAGGAAAAACGAAGAAGGAAAAACGAAGAAGGAAAAACAAAGAAGGAAAAACGAAGAAAGAAAGCTGCAGAACATAGCCTGCAACTTTTGCCTTTTTCATTTAGTTTGATTATCGTTTTTCCGTCTTAAGATCCTATCCTATCCGGACAGGCACGGTTCAGGCTTTTACCTGCGCATGTTCATTTGCGGGGCAGACATGCCTTCGTAAGTGGCTGCCATGTGTTCGGGCCTGACGTCCTGGATTTCGGAGCGCTGGGCGCGGAGGATATTGTCCACACGGAGGACCATTTCTGCGGCTTCGGAGCCGGCCTTGATGAAGTTTAGCTTGACCCTGAGGGGATCCACAACACCTTTTTCGAACATGTCCTCGATCTCACCGGAGAAAACGTTTATCCCGGCGTTTTTGTCCTCGGCATGTTTTGCCCGCAGGTTCAGGATGGTATCGATGGTATCCATACCCGCGTTCCGGGCAATTGTCCTCGGGATTTCCTCAAGGGCATCGGCAAAGGCCATAATAGCCATCTGTTCGCGGCCACCTATGCTTGAGGCGTAAGAGCGCAGACCAAGGGCGACCTCGACTTCGGGAGCTCCGCCTCCGGCCACAATCCTACCGTCTTCGACCACACATTTGACAACCCGCAGGCCATCGTCAATTGCACGTTCTACGTTGTCCACAACGTGTTCGGTCCCGCCGCGGATGACAATGGAGACGGTCTTTGCACCTTTGCAGTCCCTGAGATAGGTCTTGCCCTGATCGCCTTCACGGTCCTGTTCGAGCAGTCCGGCATGTCCAAGCTCGTTTTTGGTCAGTTCCTTGATGTTCCGGATAGCCCGGCCGCCGGTAGCTTCGGCGATGTGCTGAAGGTCCTCGTTTTTCACCCTACGGGTGGCGTAGATTCCGTGGCCCTGAAGGTAAGCGGATATCTTTTCGTCCATGCCCTTGGAACAGAAAACGGCATTGGCACCTGCCCTGATAATATAATCAGCCATTCCGAAAAGGGTAGCTTCCTCTTCTTTCACGAACTTTTCGAGGTCCTCTACGCTGGAGATCTGTAATTTTGCCTTGTTTGAGGTTTTTTCGATTTCCATCGGGGTATCGATGAGCGCAAGATTTGCATTTTCAATCCTGAGAGGAGCATTTCTGTCCATAGCCACCTTTTCGATCACAAGCCCTTCCACAAACTCGGAATCTTCAGTGAGACCCCCAATTTCTTTTAACATGGCAACGTGCTTCAGGTCCACCTTATCCCTATCGTAAACGGCAAGTACCGCATCCACAGCGATCTTTGCAAGCAGGGTGTTGTATGTTTCAGTAGCTTTGCCCGTAGCTGAAGTCCTGGCAACCCTGGCAAGAACCTCCCTGTCCCCAGAGCCCACGGGAACCGCGAGACCCTCAAGGATCTCTACAGCCTTTTCGGCCGCAAGCCTGAATCCCTTGACAACGAGAGTGGGATGCACCCCATTCTCAATAAGCTCATCGGCCTTTTCAAGCAGAGTGCCCGTAAACACAACTGAGCTGGTGGTCCCGTCCCCTGCTGAACTCTCGAGGGACTGGGCGACCTCCACAACCATCTTGGCTGCAGGATGTTCGATGGACATGTCGTGCAGGATGGTAGCACCGTCGTTAGTAATAGTAACGTCTCCCAGGACATTGACGAGCATTTTGTCCATGCCCCTCGGCCCGAGTGTACTCTTAACAATGCTTGCCACTGCTTTTGCAGCTGCAATGTTCATGCTGAGGGCTTCTTTACCCTTTGTCTGCTCTTTATTCGGATCTATTATGAAAATTGGCTGGCCACCGCTTGCCATCTGAACTTAAACCTCCTGAAAATATTTGATTATCGTGACATTTAAATTTGTAAACTTCAGATACCTGAATCCTTAAATACCCGATAACTTAAAGTATTTTTCCCGGCGATTAATCCTGTCTACCTGATTCCGGATAAATTGAGGTAGTTTTTCCAGTCAGAGCCTCTCTAGTATCTGGAAAGATATCTCATACCAGAGAAGATTTCTCCCAACAGAGAATATCTCTCAGCTCAGGGTATCTCTCATATGTATATCTCACATAAGAGTAACTCTCACAGATTATCCTGTTACTTCCACCTGCAAATAATTTAAGCGCATCGAAGAAGGATTTGATCACAAAAGTACTGATAATACTTCTATAAAAATATGCCGGTCTTCGGAAATGTAAATTCCATTCAACAACCCGGATAGCAGAAGAACAAAACGAGCATATACACCCGTTCCGTTTCCTTTTTTCAGGGATGCAAAACAGAAATTTTGTCCGGATTTAAATCCGGCCTTATTTCCGCAGCACTTTTCTATTTAATTGCCAGTGATCGTAATTCTAAATGACTTCTAAATGATCTTACTTATCAATAATTGTACATACCAATAACATCTATATTTAATTATCAATGATCGTACATCTCAATGACTTCTTAATGATCTTATTTTTTAATGATTTCCACGGACCCGTCCGTTTTCCCGATGTAGACCTCGTCAACATTGGAAAAAATCCCGTGCTCGACAACACCGGGAATTGCAGACAGCTGGAGGGAGAGGGCTGCGGGGTCTTCTATCACGCCAAAAGCCACATCGAGAACGAAATTCCCGTTGTCCGTAATCACGGGGCCGTCTTTCCGGGACGCCATTCTGAGTTCGGGTTTCCCCCCGAGTTCCCGGATTTTTTTCACGACGAGCTCCTTTGCAAAGGGCAGGACTTCCACGGGCACTTCCCGGTCAAGTTCCTCGCTCATTTTAGAGTCATCAGCAACCACAACAAAGCGTTTTGCAGAAACAGAGACGATCTTTTCCCGGGTGTGAGCGGCTCCCCCTCCCTTGATAGCATACATTTTTGCGTCTACCTGGTCTGCCCCGTCAATGGCAAGGTCGAGTTCCTGGTGTTGGGCAAGGGTGGTCAGGGGGATTCCGGATTCGATAGCGAGCATCTCGGACTGGTATGAGGTAACGACTCCCAGGATGTTAAGTCCCTCTTCCCGGACCTGCCTTCCGAGTTCTTTAATCGTGTATGCAACCGTTGAGCCGGTCCCGAGCCCTACAACCGTGCCGGAGCTGACAAGCCGGGCTGCGGCAATCCCTGCTGACCGTTTCTCCGGTTTTTCAGCGGATACGTTTCTGTCTGTCATACTATGACCAACCTTCCGTTCAAAGTTGAAAAAATAATCGCTTGAAATTCTGAAAATCAAAGAAGAACTTCAAAGAAGAACTTCAAAGAAGAACTTCAAAGAAGAACTTCAAAGAAGAACTTCAAAGAAGAAAATATTGAAAAATAAAGAAAATTGAGGGAAATCAGGGAGAAAGTCTTCTCCTGTCCCTGGGGAAGAGCACGGTATCTCTGATGTTATCGGTGCCGAGCATTGTCATGACAAAACGTTCGCAGCCCATACCCCAGCCTGCATGCGGGGGCATCCCGTAATCGAAGGCTTTCAGGTAGAACTCAAAACCGTCGGGGTTCAGGCCCTGGGACTCGATCCGGCTCTTGAGCAGGTCCGGGATGTGGATCCGCTGGGCTCCGGAGGAGAGTTCCATGGTGCGGTGCATCATGTCAAAGGACTTGGAGAATTCCGGCCTGTCCTCGTAGGGCATGGCATAGAAGGGCTTGATTTCCGTAGGCCAGTCGGTGATGAAGTAGTGGGACTCGCCGGTGGTTTCATATACATACTGGCCCACAGCATGTTCGCCCTGGGTGCCGAGGTCGTCTCCCCACTGTATTTTCTCTTCCGAGTGGGCATTTATGATCTCGATGACTTCGTCGTAGGTAAGCTTCTTGAAGGGGAGCTTCGGGACCTTCAGTTCGACCCCGAGAGTTTCAAGGGCATTGCCGCAGTTTTCAAGGACCTTTGTGTAGACGTAAGCCACCAGGTTTTCCAGGATTTCCATTACGTCAAAGTGGTCGGCAAAGCTGACCTCGACATCAATGGAGGTTGCTTCGTTCAGGTGCCTGCGGGTGTCGTGCTCCTCTGCCCTGAAGATGGGCCCGATTTCAAAGACCCTGTCAAAACCGCCGCTCATAAGGATCTGCTTGAAAAGCTGGGGGCTCTGGTTGAGGAATGCCTCCCTATCGAAGTAGGTGATCGGGAAAAGTGAGGTCCCGCCTTCCGTAGCCGTAGCCACGACCTTAGGGGTTGCGGTCTCAAGAAAACCGTTTTCCACAAAGAATTCCCGGACTGCCTGGAGCACCTGGTGTCTGACCTTGAAAACAGCCGTTGATTCGGCCCGTCTCAGATCGATAAAGCGGGAGTCCAGCCTTGTGTCCAGTTCAGCTTCCACTTTCCCGGTGGTGTCCATGGGCAGCGGAGAGTTTGCCTCGTTCAGGACAACGATTTCCTCGGGGATAAGTTCGTACCCGTTGGGAGCTTTTTCTTCGAGTTTAACAGAGCCTGTTACCGAGATCACGGACTCGCGCACAAGCTTCCTTGCGGCGTTGAAAAGGTCCCTGTCGATTTTCTTCTTAACAAGCGTGACCTGAGCCCTTCCTTCCCGGTCCCGGAGCACAACAAAACAGATCCCTCCGAGGTCCCTGACCTCGTGGACCCAGCCAGCAAGGGTTACCTTCTGACCGTCTTCAATTTTTTCAGGGTTTACGTCGGTTGTATAATGCGTTCTGAGATTTGCTAAAGACATAAATTCACACCTTGATTGAGGGTAAATATAATTTTTAATGTAAATGTGACATGCCGATTCAATATGGTAATATAATGTTTGAACGGCGCTGTAATGCAAATGAATTCTGAAATCTGAGTACATGCTGAAACGTACATGCATGCTAAAACGTAAATGCACGCTGAAACGTAGGTGAATAGTCATTTCCCTTTTATTAAAGTATTTGTCTTAGCCGGGTTTGTGATAGCCAGGTTGATTCGGCTGGATTGGGTCAGCCTAGCTGCGACAGCCGAGTTGTGGCTCGGCATCAGAAAAATCTTTGATTTTTCTTTTAGTTGCGATGAAATCGCAACAGTATGCGGTCTGTTTCGCTCGCTCCGCTCGCTCAAGCGGACTTATGAAAGGAGTTGAGTTACTAGTTGAGTTAATAATTAGTCGCTAATTGAGTTACTGGTTGAGTTACTATTGTTCCATTTTTGGACATGTTATGAACATTATAGAATGTCAATTAAATATTTTTAAATAAATAATATAAGTACTGAACTCAGTTTCACATACTGGTTTTAGGATTGAAAGTGAAAATTATGTCAAGGGCAAAAAAGTAAATGATTATAATGAGCGGGGAAATGAAAAGATGGAGAGTAGAATGAAAAAGGCAATAATAATTTTCCTGACGATTATCGGAATACTTCTCGCTGCAGGCTGTGCAGGTTACGGGGATTCGGAAGAAGCTGCTCCTGCAGCACAGGGGGAAGATGAAGCAGAAGAGGTTGAACCTGCAGATGAAGCGGGAAACGATGAAGAAACCGAGATGGAAGAAGAGGAAACCGAAACCGGAGCAGAAGTTGAAGAAGGAACTGGAGTAGAAACGGAAGCTCAGGAACCCGCCGAAAAAGCAGGGGAAGAAATAATCGATGTTGAGATCCGGGACTTCACGTACATACCCGACACCCTTACAGTTGAGGTAGGGCAGACCGTCAGGTGGACTAATTATGATACTGCTGTCCACAATGTGGTGGGTGAAGGAATTGAATCGGATACCCTGAATGAGGGCGATACCTTTACGTTCACCTTTGAAGAGGAAGGCACTTACGATTACATCTGCACGTTCCATCCCTGGATGGAAGGTATGGTGATCGTTGAAGCCTGAAAAGCACCATAAAAAGTCTGGAAAAAACAGGAAGGGCTGAGAAGGGTTATTTGATCATAGAAAATACGTGGGATACTTTTTTAATTTTTATTCTTTTGTTTTTCCTTGTGGACATGAGGGGAATTATTTTTCGTGGGGCACTTCTTCTTTTAAAGTATATTCCTACATCCTGGTATAGATGCGAAAGACAACTCCAAAAACTAAAACCCGGTGTCTAAACCTTTTATTATAAGTAGTTCAATCCCATCTTAAAAACAGCTATAAAATGAAAAAGTGAGAAAAATGATTGAAGCATCACAGTTGATATATTTTATCGCAGCATCTGCCGCGCTAACGTTCCTGCCTGGCCCGGATATTATATTTGTGCTCACCCAGAGCATTTCCCAGGGAAAAATAGCAGGGATTGCCACCGCATCGGGTCTGTGTACCGGAGTGCTGGTCCATACTACCGCAGCGGCCCTAGGGATTTCTGCTATCGTGTATCAGTCCGCCCTGGCTTTTACGGTTTTAAAATATCTGGGAGCAGCTTACTTACTCTATCTCGCATGGCAGGCCCTCAGAGAAGGCGACAGAGTCTTATCCTCCGGCCCGGCCCAGATAACGGACTTCCGGGCTCTATATAAGAAGGGAATTTTCATGAACGTTCTGAACCCTAAAGTCGCACTCTTCTTCCTGGCCTTCCTGCCCCAGTTTGTAAATCTGGAGGCTGGCGACGTGTCCACACAAATGATATTGCTGGGAATAATATTCATGGTCCAGGCCTTGCTAATCTTTTCAGTAATTTCCGTCTTTGCCGGAACAATCGGTAACAAAATCCTGGAAAGGCCAGGAATCGGGAAATATATTAACTGGGGAAAAGCAGGAATTTTTACTGCAATCGGGATCCAGCTGGCAGTATCTCATAAGTGACTGAATACCAATCATTCAATTCATTGAATAACCGTTCACTTTATTGAATGATCTTCTTTTTACTGACCTTCTTTTGCTGATCTTCTTTTTGCTGATGATATTATCATATCTTAGCTCACACAACCTCAAACTCTCCAGGTCCCCGCGCACCTGGCAACTATTTCTGAAAAAAAGAATAAAAAGAACCTGATTCCCCAAATCCGGCTCAAAACAGCTATTTTGTCATGAATTAAAATTTAGGATATGATGATCCATTCCATTATATCTGACGATACAAGTATGTATTTTTAATGATTTATAATTAGATTAAGACAAATGTTGAGCCATACAGGATAAATATATATAACATGGAAGGATTCAACCCCTCGAATAAAAGCAATATTATAATTTTATTAAAGAAGGAATGAGAAATTATACAAATCGTACATCTTTCAGACATACACTTTTCAGAAACGTACTTTGTGCCGAAAATTGCGGATTCAATGATTGAGAGCATAAACGGGCTTTCCCCTGATATCGTGGTGATCACGGGAGACCTGACGGAAAACGGGTTTTCCGCCGAATACGACGGGGTAAAACAGTTTATTGACAGGATAAAATGCAAAAATAAGGTCCTTGTCCCCGGAAACCACGACTCGAAAAATGCAGGATACCTCCATTTCGAGGACCTCTTTGACGACCGGTTCTCCACCCACAGGCTCGGGAACGTTACCATTGTAGGAGCTGACTCATCCCAGCCGGACCTTGATGAAGGGCATGTGGGAAGAGAAAATTACGGCTGGATCAAGGAAGCTTTTTCCGGAGACGAATTCAAGGTCTTTGCCCTGCACCACCACCTGGTCCCGATCCCCCTTGCGGGCAGGGAGAACACCGTCCTGGTGGACGCAGGAGACGTCCTCAACCTCTTAAACGGCTGTAAGGTGAACCTCGTCCTCTGCGGGCATTGCCACATCCCCTGGGTCTGGAACCTCAATAACATGCTCGTAGTAAACGCAGGTACCATCTGCTCCTCCAAAACCAGAGGCAAAACCTCCCAGTGCTACAACCTTATCCAGGCCGAAAGCAGCAGAAATGAAGACCTGGGAGAGAAAGATGGAAAAATGGAAAACGGAAACTGGAATGTCCGTGTCTCCAGGATCTTCCCGGAAGGAAACCAGGAGTTGGTTGCTGAAACAGTGATGTGAGGGGTTTTTAGAACCCTATTTTCCTCTCTCACTAATTTCCTCCATTTTTATTTTCCTCTTATTAATTTCCTCCATTTTTATTTTCCCCCCATTAATTTCCTCCTTTTTATTTTCCTCTTATTAATTTCCTCCATTTTTATTTTCCTCCCATTAATTACCTCCTTTTTCATTTTCCCACCCTCACAAACAAAATGAAAAATGGAAATAAAAAAAGCGTTTAGAAAATGAGAAGAGAAAATAATCAAAGAAAATTAAGAGTACGGTCATATTTGACCAAATTTTAACAGTACTTCCATATAATCAACTATATAATCATTATTTCCCCAGCCTTATATAATTTGCAATCGTTCTATTAATTGGGCATCTGAGAAATACTCTTTTCTGATTCAAAATCCCCAATCTCCTACCCCCTTCAACCACCCAACACACCCCAAAATCAGATGCCTCATCTCCATTTCATTTCCCTTCTCTTCGTTCCTGTTCATTTCGTTCCATTTTGATTTCCATATCTCATTTTGAAAGTTAATTATATCATCAATTCAGGAGAAATAACCTTATCAGTGAGGTACCTGAAATGAGTCTGATTTCTTTTGATCTGGAAAAGTGCACAGCCTGCGGAACATGTTCCGAGATCTGTCCTGTGCACATTATTATGCCCGGCGAGGATGGTTATCCGTCCCTCCCCGCTGAAAATGAGCCCTTTTGCTCCCGCTGCGGACACTGCGAAACCGCCTGCCCGGCAGATGCTATCCGGGGAAATTACGAGACCTTCCCTCCGGAAAACGATATATCGGACACCACGCAGCTAAGTCATGAAGTCTTTACGAAATATGTCCAGAGCAGGCGCTCAACAAGGGTTTTCAAGGACAAGCCGGTCGAAAAAGAAAAGATCGCCGGAATCCTGGAAGCGGTCCGCTTTGCCCCCTCGGGCATGAACGCCCAGCCCGTGAAGTGGCTTGTGATAAGCGACCCCGAAGAGGTCAGGAAGCTTGCAGGACTTACGATCGACTGGATGCGCATGATGGCAGAAAACGAAGACGCTGTGCACCCACTAAAGCCGGTCTTCCCTGCCCTTATCGGCCTCTGGGACGCAGGTCTCGACCCCATCTGCCGCAGTTCCCCCTGCCTGGTATACGCCTACGCCGAAAACACGCTTGCATATACCGACAGCATCATCGCCCTGAGCACCCTTGACCTGATGGCTCCTTCTTTTGGGCTTGGCACCTGCTGGGCCGGGCTCTTGCAGATCGGAGCGATGGAGTATCAGCCTTTGAAAGATGAACTGGGGATTCCCAAAGAGTATGTCCCGCAATACGCACTGATGGTAGGGTATCCGAAGTATAAATTCAAAAAGATTCCGGGAAGAAAGCAGGCGGACGTCATCTGGAGATGATTACTCTATCTGAATATGAATTCTCCGGATTACTCAAATTTACTTATGAACTGAATTTACTTTTTTTACCTTCTAATTTTTTTACCTTCGGAACTCATTCAAAAAATCTCCTGGCATCGTGCAGTTTACGGGGTTTCCCTAGCAGGATGCAGACATCATTTGCCTGAATAGGAGTACAGCCGTCGGGAGTGTGTATCATATCGGAGTCTCGCCGGATTGAAAGGACTGTAACTCCGTGTTTTTTTCTGAGTTCCATGTCTGTGAGGGTTTTTCCGGCAATTTCGGAACCCTCATGTACTCTGATTACAGTAACTTCCAGCCCGGGGAGGTCTTTTCTGATGTTGAATTTGACGGGTTTTCCGTCGGAGAGCTTTCGCAACATCCCATAGCCGTCAGCCCGAATTTCTCTGACTAATTTCTCAATGTCTTCTCCGGGAACAAGGTACTTTTCAAGGAGGCGGACAAAAACCTCAACTGAAGTCTCGTATTCTTCGGGAATGATTTCCTCCGCGCCCAGGGCATGCAGAGGTTCCATTTCGCGCAGGTAGCGGGTCCTTGCAATGATATGGATTTTAGGGTTCAGGTGTTTTACCATTTTCACGGCCTTCCGGGTAGCAGCAGGGTCTGAAATCCCAATAACAAGAATGCGTGCATCCCTTATTCCGGCATGTTCCATTACAGCTTCGTAAGTGGCGTCCCCATAGTAGATCCGTTCCCCTCTGGCTTTTTCCCGACGGACTATTTCAGGGTTTATTTCTATAATTATATAGGGAATACCCGCGGTTTTTGCTGCTTTTGAAACTGTCCTGCCGTTAAAACCATACCCGACAATTATAAGGTGGTCGTTAAGCTTGAGCTCTTCACCAACCTCAATTTTCCCGGGACCAGGGTGCGATTTATCGGAATGTGGCTTGTCAGGGTGCAACTTGCCGAAACACCGTTTGTCAGAGCGCAGTCTATTGGAATAGAGCCCATGCACCAGTTTCGTGTCGGAAACCTTCCTGAGGAAGAAGTCCACAACTCCGGGAGACCCGTTTATAACAAAGGGGGTGATGCCCATCGTGAGTATGGAAACGGCAAGGAAAGTCTGGTAAGTGTTTTGGTTCAGAAGATTGAATTCCAGGCCGAACTTCGAAAGGACGAAGGAGAACTCCCCTACCTGGGATAAGGCAAGCCCCGTGAGCAGGGTGGTGCGTAGAGGATAGCCGAGTAAAAAAGTTGCAATGGCTCCGGAAAATGCTTTCAGGAAGACGACGGCAAAAGCCATCAGGATGAAGACATGGGGATTTTGAAGGAAATACTGCACATCCAGCAGCATGCCAATGGACACGAAAAAAAAGCTCATGAAGACATCTTTAAAAGGAGTAATGTACCCTGCAGTCTGCTGGCTGTATTCGGACTCGGAAATGACCAGCCCGGCCAGGAAAGCCCCCAGGGCAAGGGACAGCCCGGCACTTGAAGTCAGGAGAGCCGTTGAAAGGCAGATGAAAATAACGCTCAGAAGGAACAATTCCCTGCTGCGGGTCGTGGCAACGTAATAGAGGAGCCTGGGAACAATATAGCGGGCACTCAGAATAACTAACAGGATGATCCCTACCCCTTTAAAGAGGAGGATTAAAAGCAAACCCGTAACTCCTTCCGAGCCCCCTGCCAGCAGAGGTGTGACAAGGATCATGGGCACGATAATGATGTCCTGGAAGATCAGAACTGCAAGCGAGGTTCGCCCGTGGGGGCTGTAGACCTCGGACTTTTCCTGAAGGATTTTGAGCACTATTGCAGTACTGCTCAGGGAAATGAGAAAACCTATGAACACCGAAGTTGCCCTGCTGAAGCCCAGTTGCGTGCATAGCAGGAAAACCAGTAAAATTGTCAGCAGGACTTGAAGGGTACCTCCTGCAAGCACTGTCTTCTTTATCTCCCAGAGTTCCTTAAGGGAAAGTTCAACCCCAATAATAAATAGCAGGAAGATGACCCCAAACTCCGCAAGGATTTCCACTCCCTGAGTCTCTCCAATCAGTCCCAGTCCATAAGGCCCCAAAAGCATGCCGGTTACAAGGAAACCCAGCACCGAAGGAACCGCAAATTTGTGGAATATGGAAAGAAGAAGAATAGAGACCCCAAGTATGATGTCGATGTTTCCTAACAATGATTCCATAATTGTTCTCCGGCGAAGCAGTGTAATTGAATCGCTTGATCAAACATTTTTTATTTATCTACTTCTATCAGGGATAAGCGAGAAAGTGATAAAGATAGGCTGACAGGTAATAAAAATCAGCACTAAAGAGATAAAAACGAAATATAAGCAGATGTCTGCATATTATGCTATATTAGCATATTAAAAGATTTTAAACATTGCGGAAAGTTTTCTTTATATCGAAATCCCTGAAAACCCATGGTGACACTTCTGACCCCGGCAAAAACCAGAGATAGATACGAAGACCGAACGAGAAGTGACCATAGAGTGACGCAAAACAAGAACTCTCTCATGGAAAACAAAATCATGGGGCTGGAAAATTGAAATTTATAGAGCTGAATATCATTGTAAGTTTTTGAAGATACCTATATATAAGAGACAATTCAACATTTAAGCATGGGAACGCCGGAGTTCGAGAAAAAGGTCATTGAAGAACTTAACTTCATCAAAAAACAGCTCTGGGAAATAAGGGAACATATGGTTGATGTAGATACCATACTTACCTGGGAAGAAAGTGACCTCTTAAAAGCAAGTTTTCAAAATGAATCGGAAGGGAAACTGAAAACTCTGAAAAAAATGGAAGAAGAAATGGGCTTAAAGAAAGACCATGAGTCCGACATATTTGAAATTTTTCTTGATGAAGACTCCCAATCTTTCCTGGAAAAATCCAACCTGTATACGGATTACCGGACAATGGAAATCATCAAAAAGCTAACAACCGACCCTATGCCCCCCGGAGCAAAGAGAATTATCGAGAGCAGGGAAGAACTCATCAGGTTGAGAGCCGGACACTACAGGTTCCTGTACAGGATAAATTTCGGGAAAAGTCAAATAATCGTTTTGAAGATCGAACACTTAAAATGTACCTACTGCTAATGAAATACACATATTTAAGAAAAATGACCGTAAAGTCCTGAAATGTTATCCTTTTTTGTCACTTACAAGTTATCTAGCTAAAACCCGCCACCCCGGCTTCTTTCCCTCAACCCTCTCAAATTCTCCTCCTTCAACCTTCTCAAGCTCTCCCCTCTCAACCAGGTCAGCCAGAATATCAAGAAGCTCTTCTTCCCCGATTTCTATCTCATACCTTTCCTTAAACCCGGCTACGATCCCGGAAAGGTCCCGGGTCCTGTCCCCAATGACTTTTACAGTAAATCCTGCCAGGTCTTCATAGAGGGCCCAGGGATAGATGATCCAGCGCCATTTGACGATTTTTTGCGAGTAAAAATCCGGGGTAAAGGCGGAACAGGTCTTGTGCTGGAGCACGGCAGTCCTGACCTCTGCGGGGTTCAGGCTCTGCACATAGTCCACAGCAAGGCAAAGGGTCTCCCCGGTGTCGGTCACATCGTCCACGATAAGCACTTTTTTTCCGCTTATATCCACGGAAATTGGAAATTTGATCCGGGCTTCTTCCTGCATGTCCGCAGCCCGGGTGTAGTGTTCGATCTTCATGGAGCAAAGGTCATTGAAAAGGAGAAAATCCGCGACCATCCTCGCCGGCACATAGCCGCCCCTCCCAATGGCTACGATCAGGTCAGGCTGGAAGCCGGAAGCCTTGATTTTCCGGGTGAGTAACCTGGAAAGCCTGCAGGCTTCCCTGAAACTGATCAGTTCGCACCTGAATGAGTCCTGCTCTACCGGAGAGCGCCGGAACTGCTTGCTCTTCTCCTGCATCTTGATAAATTTGCCGTTCACAGATTTGCCATATGCCGATCAACCACCAATCGATCAACCAATCAATCAATCAATCAATCAATCAATCAATCAATACCCGGAAGACCCTGAAGCCTCGCTTACCGAAATCTCGTACTCAGGGGAGAAGACTTCGGCATCATCAACCACAGCATATGCTCTGAAATAGATGTCACCGGAAAGTGGAGCCCTCAACCTGAACTCGAATTCTTTAGGAGTGGTGCCGCCCTGAGGAGAACTTTTTGTCGGATAGTCAGCCAGGCTTTCATTCCCACTTTCGGACCCGCTTATAAGTACAGTTTCACTTATTTCTCCGGGGGTTCCGCCCGTAACTTCCCAGCGGATGGTAAAGTATTCCCCGCCCTCAACGCTCGTGGGATAGTCAAGCACCTCGATCCCCTGAGATCCGCCTGAAGCTCCTTCGGATTCGTTTTCAATCTCCGGTTCAATTTCTGTCTCTGGTTCAAGCCCGGGTTCAAGCACTTCTATGATTTGTTCGTCAGACCAGTAACTGCTTTCGTCAACAATTGCATGGGCTCTGAAATACACTGTACCTGCCTCTTCAAGCACCAGCGTTTCTTCGAATTCGGCAGGAATCGTCCCGTTTTCCGGGACGGTCAGAAAGGGGTAGCTCTCCAGGGTCAATTCCCCACTCACAGGTTCGGGGCCGTAGTGGACTGCTGTATGCGGGATTTCCGTTTCAACTGTGCTATTTAAGTGCCAGCGGATCAGGAAACTCTGCCCCACTTCCACGGATTCGGGGGCTTCGAGCACCTCAACACTGATTTCTCCACCTTCAACACCTTCGGCACCTTCGACACTTTCGGCATCTTCAACACCTTCGACATCTTCAACACCTTCGACACCTTCTACGGATTCCTCAGCATTTTCAGCTCCCGGAGCCGGGATTTCTTCAGGAAGCGGAATGTCTTCAGGAACCGGCTCTATTCCTTCATCCCCTTCATCTTCTTCTTCCGCACAGCCTGATGCAAACAAAAGGACAGCAATGCAAATCAAGACATACAAAGTATGAACCACTCGCTTCATAGACACAAACCCTCCATTCAACTTACCTAACTCACTCAAATTACCTCACTCAAATTACCTCACTCAAATTACCTCACTCAGCCTCATACAGTTCGGTTTCGGGGTGGAACGCGTACCAGGCAAACCAGAAGTCTCTCTCCTTTACGATTTCATCTCCGGTTTCCAGGTTCGTGACGGTAACGATGCCTGCCTCGCCCCTTTCGACCTTAATCGGGACGCCGTTCACGGTGTCCTCAATAACCCCCTCTTCAATCAGGTCGGACTCACGGTAGGCCTTGAAAACCCCGTCAACTTCGATCCCGAAGATCACGGTTTTTGGGTGAACACTACTGTCGTCCTCATTTTCCACCGGGAAGAAGAGGAAACTGTCCTCATAGTAGTTCCCGTAGGGGTCCCGCCCGTAAGGCCGGTCAAAGCCCGTGTCCTGGCTCAGGACTTCGGAATCCGGGTGGGCTGCTTTCCAGTCCCTCCAGACCACTGTGTCAACAGAGATCGGCTTCAGCCTAGTGCCAGTCATTTCCCCGACAATCGCAAGCCCGTCGATCTGAGTCCAGTAAGAGTCGGTCTTCCGGTCGTACATGACCAGGTTTGAATTGTAGAGTTTTCCCGAGACTCCGAACTCAACGTCCTCTCCGTCCAACGTGCGCTCATAAGCAATTCCCGAGCCGCAGAGAGGGCAGTATGTGATCAGGATCGGATCTCCCGCAATTTTGTCATTTACGATCTCGTGCCAAACCATGATCTGAAGCGGATAAACCCTTTTTACATCCCTGTAGATGAGCGCAAGCACGAGTTCGTCATCCCGGATCCAGGCATCAGCCTCCTCCACGCCCACGTACTTCGGGGAATCAATTGACGGGATCCCGTCTTTCGGAGGCCCCCCGGAAACCAGCTTATCCGGTTCTATAATGAACTTCTCCCCGTCCGAACCAACCCTGATTTCCAGCCCCTCCGGAGTCGTACCGACCACTTCCTCCTCCCCGTTTTCGATACAGCAACTGCTCAGGATGCCTGCAAGGATAAGCACAAACATCAAGAACATCCCAAGCCGCCTGTCCCTTTGCATAAGCATTCATAATCCCCCCATCAATGAAAATAATTAATAATACAATGGATTTCCCGGACCTCTATTTTCTTTATACTACTTTGCCTGAGCCCACTTTGCCTGAGTCCACTTTGCCTGAGTCCTCTTCCCATGTCTCATTATGCCTGTCCAACCTTTCCTGAAAACACCTCACCCGAATATCCTGAACACGAAAACCAGATAGTAAACGGAAACCACCAGCATGACAACCCCGGTAACCAGGTTGATATTTCTCCTGTTTTTGACCAGGAACCCGATTATCTGCCTGCTCGACCGGGTGGAAACAGCCGAGAACAGCAGGAGGGGAAAGCCGATTCCCAGGCCGAAAAAGAGAAAGCGAAGCATATTTATACCAAAAGCCGGGCTGGAGACCGCAATTGCAAACAGGGTTGCGATAAATGCCGGCTGGCATGGGACCACTATCGCCCCGAAAAAGAAGCCGTAAAGAAAAGCAGTAACATAGGGATTCCCGACCCTGGGAGCCCGGCCCCTCGGAACGTACCTTGCCACGTCCACGTCGAAGATCAGGATGAGGCTGATAAAGATCAGGATTCCGAATGCGATAGGGGACACAACGCCGATGACTTTTGTAAGGGAAACCTGCAAAACCGTTGTGAACACGAATCCCAGGATGAGCATGAAGGTAATGATTCCTGCCGTGATGATCAGCCCGAATAAAACCAGCATTTTTCGGCTTCGTTCTTCTGCTTCCCCTCCGGGCCTCTTGCCCAGCTGGTTCGAAAGGTATGCTAAAAATCCCGGGTAGAGAGGGATAACGCAGACCGCTGTCAAAGGAGTTAGCAGCCCGAGCAAAAAAGCCCTGGATATCTCCAGCAAATAATTTATCGTTTAGTGCTCCCCCCTTCAACACAGGAAATTCTCCAACTTGCCTGGCAATACTCCCTTTTTGAAACTCTCCGGGCAATCCGAAGTTTACCGGTTATCTGGTTTTACAGCCCAGAAAACTTCAACATTTAATTTTCGAGCAATCAACGTCTACCGCAACCAAAATTATTGGCACTAAGACTTACAAGCAATCAAACCTGTCAGCAATCAAACCTGTCAGCAATCAAACCTGTCAGCAATCAAACCTGTCAGCAATCAAACCTGTCAGCAATCAAACCTGTCAGCAATCAAACCTGTCAGCAATCAAACCTGTCAGCAATCAAACCTGTCAGCAATCAAACCTGTCAGCAATCAAACCTGTCAGCAGCTAAACCCGTCAGCAGCCCTTCTCAATTTCTTCTTCCAGAAGGGCTACCGGTTTTACTCCCCTTTGCTCAAGCAAGCGGGCGGACTGGTCTTCGCAGACAAGTATCACAGGAGCCGCAGGAGCATTTACAACCGTTATCCCAAACTCATCTATGAGCTCCTGGGTCATTTCCGGGGGAGCCACTGCCGAATACCATTTAAAGCCGTTGCTTTCCATATGGTTCCTTACGATTTCCTCATCCTCATTAGGGTCCACATCCAGGGATATATGTATAACCCCGTTACCTAAGTTACCCACCATCTTCTTGACTTCCTGCTGCTGTTTCAGGCAGGTAGGGCACCAGACGGAAAAGGTTTCGAGCAGAACGGGCTTCCCCTTGAAATCGCTTACCCTGAATGTCTCCCCGGTCCGGGTATCCACAAGTTCGTAGTCCTTCCAGTCGGCAGGAAGAGAACTTTCCCCGGCTTCACCAACTTCACCTGTTTCCTCTCCTTCTTCAGCACCCTCTTCCACACACCCCGCAGCGAATAGAAGAAGTCCGATCAATATCAGGGAAATAAAACGTATACTCAAGAGATCTCTAGCTATGATTAATCCCCCATGGATTATCATGCTGGAATATATATAAAATTTCTTTTAGAAAATAAGTGATTAAGTAACTTTCCGGCTGATAAAGCTTCGTTCCTTTGGCCTCACTCCCTGAAAAATAACGTAAGAATTTAGCCCTTAAATGAAACCAAACATGAGAATTGCAGATCCTCTAAAAAACCCGGAAAAGGAAGCAATAGCGGCACAAAAACGGAATTTATATATACCTGCTCCTCACTACTATTTTTCACCTTACAAAACGGATTTTTCTTGATAGTTTCAAAAGGAGGATCACAATTATGGACTTCAAGGCAATCCTTGCGTTACTGGTATTCTGTATGCTTTACTATATCTACCACATTTCCGCCGGCGCCATAGCCTGAGAAACACTCCAGAAAAAAGGAGGATCACAATTATGGACTTCAAAGCAGTACTTGCAGTACTTGTGTTTGCAATTCTATATTACATATATCACTTTTCAGCCGGCGCCATAGCCTGAGAAAACTTCAGGAAAAGCCCGATAAGAGTAAACAGAAAAGAAGCCGTCCTGAAGGGATCAGGGTAAGTTCACTGCAGTTATTCGAATAACCCCTGTAATCCCTGTAGCTATTATTTATACCCGGATAGCTGGAGATGTCTGCACAGAGTTTCCCTTCACAGACTGCCTCCGTTACTACAGCCCCCTAACACGAAAATCCATATGCAAAAGTCTCACTAAGTAGAGCAGCCCGTTGCAAACTCGGCAAAACAGCTCGGTACAACGGCTTAGCTCGAAGGGTAGATTAAAGGTTCGAAAAGGGTGCTTTGCACCAGCATATTTGTTATTTTATGCTCCCGGGCACTTGAAAAATATATTAACATTATAATGTACCGGGAATTACTCCTGCAAAGGATTTTCCACCGGGAATACTTTTTCTCAGAATACTTTTTCTCAGAATACTTTTTCTCAGAATACTTTTTCTCAGAATGTTTTTTCCAGAATATTCCTGCCCGAAAATACATAACCTGAAAATATTTGAACAAAGGATGCCATAAAGTTATTAAGGGACATCTGGATAGTGCAAAATAGAGGAATATAACAGAATAGAGTAATATAACAGAAAATGCGGGGGGATTTGATAATTATGGATTTTTTGAAGAAAATAGATTTCAAAGCAGTGCTTACAATTCTTGTTTTCCTGATTCTTTATTATATATATCATTTCTCAGAAGGCCGCCTTGTAGATTGAGATTTGTAAATTGAGCCTTGTTGATATAGAAAGAACTGAAAACTGAAAAGAGAACAGAATTAGAAGACAATCGAAATAAAAAAGTGAAAGAAAATTAGGCATAACAGGTGCAAATCGAACGGGAAACCTGCTTTAATAAAAATAATTGGTGGTTGTAAAGGGGTTACAGGTCATGCTTTCAAAGGAAGAAAACAAGATGGTAGAGTTGGGGCTGGCTTCCGTCGAAGAGAATTTTGACGAAGGGGTGCGCCAGGCCCTCGATTTTTTGAGTGAAATCGGGACGGCTTATCTAAATGATAGGAAAGAGTATGAGGCAGAAAATGCGGTAGTTTCAATAAAGGCGATTGGAAAAGCCGCCACCATGCAGGGAATGGAAAATGCCGCTGTAAATTCCATCAGGGCTCTTGAAAGGATCTTACAGCGTTCCGTGGAACAGAAAACCGAAAGCACAACTATCAGTATCCTGCTCTCTTTCGGGACCATCGGAAAAGCTGCTGCGGAGCAGCAGATGGAAATGGTTGCCAAACTTGCCGCTTCGGTGCTTGGAAAAAGCGGAAATTCGGCGGCTCTCAGAAACGAGGAAAGGGAAACAGTTGCAGTTGCAGTCGGGCTTGGGGAAATAGGGAAATCAGTTGCCAGGCTGAGGTTTCCGGACTTTTCGGAAAACACCGCAAACTGCATTTCCTGTCTGGGAGATACGGGAAAGCTCGCAGCCCAGCAAAAACTTGAAGATGCCGCGGTTGGAATAGAGCTCATGCTGGAAGAGATGGCAGTTGCAGCAATGGCAGAGAACATGCAAAGTGCGGCAGGAAGCATTGCCGATTCCCTTGAGGAAATAGGAAAGAGTGCAAAGGAAGAAGAAATGGAAAACGCCGTTTTCCAGGCTACGTCCTCCCTCCAGACCATAATGGCCCATGCTGAAAACAGATACCTTAACGACGCCTCGATCGCAGCAAAGGTGGCCCTGGAATCTTTCAACGAACTTGACATAATCAACGATGAAGAAAACGTAAGGAAGATAGAAGAAATCAGGGAAACGATGAGGGAACTCTGGATAGGCTCCGCAGGCCTGAAAATTGAAGAGAGAAAATTGAAGAGAAAAAATTGAAGAGAAAAAATTGAAGAGAAAAAATGAAATACAAAGACCTTAAAACCTGCCTATAAACCGGTTTATAGCCTCATCCCCCACGATCCCGAGGAGCCTTCCCTCCCCGTCTACTACCGGCAGAGCCGAAATCCTGTGGGAATCCATTTTCCTGGCCGCAGTTTCAACAGGCTCCTCGGGGTTTGCTGTTATAACTTCTTTTGTCATAATCTCGTCGAGGGTCCGGCATTTTAACGCAAAGGCCCTGGTAATGTCCCAGGCAGTTACGATCCCCACAAGTTTTTCATCTTCTGGTTTTCCTGGTTTTTCCGAAACCACAGGCAAATGGGTAATCCCTTCCCTGAACATTGTGCAAGCAGCGTCTTCAATACTGCTTCCTTCCCCAATGGTAATTACATTTTCTGCCATGACTTCGGAAATGCAGAGCCGGGAGAGGAAATTGTGGAGAAGGTAATTCAGCTGCCCGGCTTCCAGCAAAAAGGCATCATGCCCGTAATGGGACTCGATTTCCCGGTAAGTAACCTCCACGTTAGCGGCACTCAGGGCAGAGACTATCGCCCTTGACTGGTAGGGGGGATAGAGCCAGTCCGAACTTACGGAAATCACCAGGAAAGCCGCCTTCACGCCCCCGAAGCCTTCGATCAGGGAACCGTTTCTAGAAAGGTCGAAGTAATCCACTGCCTTTGTGATGTAGAGATAGGAGTTTGCGTCAAAACGCTCGGTAAAGGAACTGCCCTGATGGTGCAGGTAGCTCTGCACCGCAAAGTCCCGGGAAAAATCAAAAGCATATTCCTCCTTGTCCTGCAGTTCCCTGCCAAACTTCCGGTGCATGGACTCGTCACTCAGGTAAGTAATATGCCCGATCATCCGGGCAATGGCCAGCCCGTGACCCGGAGGGGTTCCTGCCGGGTAGTTCCCGCCTTTCCAGTCCGGATCGGAGAGAATTGCAAGCCTTCCGACCTCGTTAAAGGCGATCTGCTGGGCAGAAGAGGAGGCAGTGGTCGCAATTGCAACGGCCTTTTCCACCATATCCGGATACGAAACCGACCACTGTAAAACCTGCATCCCTCCCATGGAACCTCCCACAACCGCAAAAAGCCGGGAGACCCCCAGGTGTTCGACCAGTTTTTTCTGGGCATGCACCATATCTCCGATGGTGATCACGGGAAAATCCATGCCGTAAGTCGTTCCTGTCTCCGGGTTGATTGAAGCCGGTCCAGTGGAACCTTTGCAGCCCCCGAGGACGTTGGAACAGACAATGAAATACTTCTCCGTATCCAAGGCTTTCCCGGGCCCGATGATGCTGTCCCACCACCCGGGCTTCTTATCCCCTTCATGCCAGCCCGCGGCATGGGCGTCCCCGGTCAGGGCGTGGCAGACCAGGATAGCATTGCTTTTCTCCCGGTTCAGGGCCCCGTAAGTTTCGTAGGCTAACGTTAGATCTTTGAGTCTGCCCCCGCCTTCAAGCAGCAACTCACCCTCAAACCGGCAACACCGGGTCTCAACGGTGCCCACAGATTCTCTTTTCACATTCGAACCTCCGTTTTACTTCATCCCTGAGCATCTTTTCCGAGCATCACGTACAAGCATAAAGTCCAAACATTAAGTCCAGTTCTTATGCCCGGTTTTTTCTGCTGCATCCTGCTGTTTTATTTCTCCTGAGACTTTGCCAGCGCCTGTTCAATATCCCGGATAATGTCCTCAACATCCTCAAGCCCCACGGACATCCGGATGAAATCGTCAGTTACCCCGGTGGCTGCCCTCTCTTCAGGAGTAAGCTGCTGATGGGTCGTGGAAGCAGGGTGGACAACAAGGCTCTTTGCGTCCCCGATGTTTGCGACATGGGAGAGCAGCTCCACATTCTCAATAAACTTCCTGCCGGCGTTCAGTCCACCCTTTATCCCGAAACCGAGCAGAGCCCCGTAGCCTCCTTTGAGATACCTGGAAGCCAGGGAATGGCTCGGATGCTCCGGAAGCCCCGGATAATTGACCCAGGAAACCGCAGGGTGCCCTTTGAGAAACTGCGCAACCTTCAGGGTGTTTTCACTGTGCCTGCTAACCCTTAAGGAGAGGGTCTCAAGCCCCTGCAGGAAGAGGAAGGCGTTAAAGGGGCTCAGGGCAGGTCCGAGGTCCCTCAGGAGTTCGACCCGGGCCTTTACAATAAAAGCAATGTTCCCGAGCTCCGGCACGTTCCCGAAAGCTTCCCAGTACTTCAGCCCGTGGTAGCTCGGGTCCGGTTCCGTGAAGCCCGGGAACTTTCCCGAATCCCAGCTAAACTTCCCCGAATCCACAATAACCCCTCCCAGGGAAGTCCCGTGCCCGCCAAGGAACTTGGTCGCGGACATGACAACGACATCCGCCCCGAAATCAAAGGGCCTGATAAGCCCGATTCCTGTCGTGTTGTCCACAATCAGGGGGATGCCAGCCTCATGGGCAATTTTCGCAATGGCTTCAAGGTCAGGCACATCAAGCTTGGGGTTGCCTATTGTCTCGGCATATATCACCTTTGTTTTTTCAGTGATCACTTTTTTGAACTCTTCAGGCTTTGTGGAATCAACAAAATTCACATTCCTCCCAAGTTTCGGGAGGGTGTGGTTGAAGAGCTGGTATGTCCCCCCATAGAGGTTGTCCGCCGCTACAATCTCATCCCCGAGTTCCGTTATGGTGAGCAGCGCAAGGGAGATTGCCGCCATCCCTGACGAAACGGCCAGAGCCCCTGTCCCGCCTTCAAAAGCTGCAACCCGCTTTTCCAGGACATCGGTGGTAGGGTTGGTCAGGCGGGTATAGATGTTGCCGAATTCCTTGAGCCCGAAAAGGTTCGAAGCGTGTTCGGTGTCCTCGAAGCGATAAGCTACTGTTTGATAGATCGGTACGGCATGAGCTCCTGTTGCAGGGTCAGACGTAAACCCCGCATGCAGGGCAAGTGTATCAGGTCCGTATGTTTTTCCTTCCATGATTCAGCCTCGTTAAATTGAATTGGTATTAAAGCCCGAATAAGTTCGGTGCTAGCAGAGAGAATTATTATTTCTTTCAGCCGATTATACATTAAAAAACATAATTCAAACCATTTAATATGCAAATTAAGCATATTTGTCCAAATATATATAGATTTCGCAATAAGAAAAAAACCAAATATAACTGAAATGCATAATTTCCGTATTTTACCGCTTCAATCCGCCAGGCACCTGCCATTCAGATGTCGGATGAGGTGAACCGCCTGGATGCCATCGGTTCCCCTTTACCATGATAAATACACACATTATTTGAAATAATATATAATTATATCCAAATAAATTTTTGGTGGGTTTTCCTGCAAAAAACCCGTTTGGCTGGCGATCTCACTGATGCTCAGGTTGATGCTAAGGTTTCGTGTAATTATTTATAAAAAGAATACAATAATTAACTGTTATTTTTTGGGGGATATAATGAAGAGTTCAGTACGGTTATTGCTTAATTAGTCCACCTTATAAACGGCAACGACGACTTTGTACAGCCTGGTAACCTCTACCGTAACGTCATGACCGAAGAGGCCCGGGAACACCTGGTAGGCAACATCGTAGCCCACCTTTCAGGCGCCCAGAAACGCATCCATCTCAGGCAGACTGCCCTCTTTTTCAAAGCTGACCCCGACTACGGGAGCAGGGTAGCGAAGGGCCTCGGACTTGACATAAAGGAAGTTGAGCGCCTTGCTAAGATGACAAAGGAGGAGCGTGCAAAGGCGACTGAAAAATAAAGACTGAAAAATAAAAATACCGAAATACAGAGATACAAAAAGTCAAAAAATCAAAAAATCAAAGATACAAAAAATCAAAAAATCAAAGATACAAAAAGTCAAAATGCCAAAAGTCAAAAAATCAAAATGTCAAAAATAAAAATGTTAAAAATAAAAATGCTAAAAGTAAAAATAGGGGAACTGTAAACATCTTTTCATTTCCCCTATCTATTTTCGAAATCGAATTTCAGTTCGTAAGCGACTGGATCGGAGCCGGGATCCTGCCGCCCCTTTTCACGAAGGTCTCGGAACTGAACTTGCTCACAGGCATGACGGGAGCCATACCCAGGAGCCCTCCGAATTCCACGGAATCCCCGACTTTTTTGCCAGGAGCGGGGATGATACGGACGGCTGTCGTCTTTTTGTTAATCATTCCGATTGCCATTTCGTCAGCGATGATCGCGGAGAGGGTGCAGGCAGGCGTGTCCCCTGGGACAGCGATCATGTCCAGGCCGACGGAACAGACGCAGGTCATGGCTTCAAGCTTTTCAAGGCTCAGGGCTCCGACGTTTACGGCCTCGATCATGCCTGCGTCCTCGCTGACAGGGATGAAAGCCCCGCTCAGGCCGCCTACGGATGAGGAAGCCATTGCTCCGCCTTTTTTTACGGCATCGTTCAGGAGGGCAAGGGCTGCGGTTGTCCCGTGGGTCCCGCAGCGTTCCAGGCCCATGGCTTCCAGGATGGCTGCAACACTATCCCCTATTTCGGGAGTGGGGGCAAGGGAGAGGTCAAGGATGCCGAATTCCACGCCCAGTCTCCTGGAAACTTCCCTGCCCACCATCTCGCCCATGCGGGTGATCTTGAAGGCGGTTTTCTTGATCGTTTCCGAGATATCCGTAAGGTTTGGGTTTTCAAGCTCCCTTAAGGCAGCATTGACAACACCGGGGCCGCTAACCCCGACGTTGATCACGCATTCGGGCTCGCCTATGCCGTGGAAAGCCCCTGCCATAAAGGGGTTGTCCTCGGGGGCGTTGGCAAAGACCACAAGTTTTGCGCAGCCGATTCCGTCCCGGTCCGCTGTCAGCCGGGCGGTCTTTTTGATGATATTTCCCATCATGCCGACTGCGTCCATATTGATTCCCGCCCTGGTGGTTGCCACGTTTACGGAAGAGCAGACCTTTTCCGTAGAAGCGAGAGCTTCGGGAATCGAATTGATTAATTTCAGGTCACCCTTCGTGACTCCTTTATGGACAAGAGCACTGAAACCCCCTATGAAGTCCACCCCGGCTTCCTTTGCGGCTTTATCCAGGGTCTTGGCAACGGAGACAAAATCAGGAGTTTCACAGCTTTCGGCTGCGATGGCTATGGGAGTTACGGAGATCCGCTTGTTAATGATGGGAATCCCATAAAGGTTCTGAATTTCTTCCGTTGTCCGGACCAGGTTCTTCGCATTGGCCGTGATCTTTTCGTAGATATTTTCATTGAATATATCGATGTCCGGGTGGCTGCAGTCCCGGAGGCTGATTCCCATGGTTACGGTCCGGATGTCCAGGTGCTCCATTTTCACCATCCGGATGGTTTCCAGAATTTCATTCGGGTTGATTAGCATGATATCCCTCCTTCCCATCCATACGATCAGATCCTGTGCATGAAGCGGAAAACGTCTTCTTGCTGCACCTTAACCTCGACTCCGAGCTCTTTCCCTTCGCTGCCCATAGTTTTCTGGAAAGCCGCAAGGTCGAAGTTCTCCTCCGGAGCTTCTGCCAGCATGATCATGGTAAAGATCCCATCCATGATGGTCTGGCTTATATCCACAATGTTTACGTTGAAATTCGCCATTACGGTGGTGATCCGGGCAACAATCCCTACCCGGTCACTCCCTATAACCGTGATTATGAAACGACTTGATGTCATGAT
The DNA here is from genome assembly GCF_000970045.1 of Methanosarcina sp. MTP4. NCBI lineage: Archaea > Methanobacteriati > Methanobacteriota > Methanomicrobia > Methanosarcinales > Methanosarcinaceae > Methanosarcina > Methanosarcina sp. MTP4. The sequence goes on along the minus strand of NZ_CP009505.1, from coordinate 1,586,760 downwards.
ATATCTCCTCTCTGCTTCAAAAACCCGGGCCGCAAAACCCGGAAAGTTCTGGAAAAGAATATTGGAAAGTATCTGCAGGAAATTTCTATCCAGCAAGAGGGCGGAGCCAATTATAAGCTTTCCCACAGGTTCCTGTCTTTAGCCCTGATTTTTTCATCCGGAGTTATTCTTCCGGAGTTATTCTTCCGGAGTTCCTCTACTTAGACTCGGTAGATATCAGCTTTTCGCACAATTCTAAATAGTTATCGATAGCCAGGCAAAATAATTTGATATAATCTCAAAATTTTATTATTAGTTATATGTATCAGTTATATGTAATACCTTAGAAGAGAGATTGAAGAAATTTTGGATTAGGAGAGAACGTGAATAGATTTTGGATTAGGAGAGAACATTAACAGATTTTGATTAGAAGAGAACATTAACAGATTTTGATTAGAAAAGAACATTAATAGATTTTGGATTAGAAAAGAACATTAATAGATTTTGGATTAGAAAAGAACATTAATAGATTTTGGATTAGAAAAGAACGTTAATAGATTTTGGTTCCTAAGGATTTTTGAAACCTTCAGCACCGGGAATCGGGCAAGCTCTCAAGCCCTTCAAGAATTTTTTCCACAACAACGGGAACGCGTTCGTGGCCCTTCACCTTTACTGTCATGTCAGCATATTTCCTGTACAGGACAAGCCTCTCCTCGAAAAGTTCCCTGAGGCTTCTTTCCTTGAAGCCGACAAGCCCCCTCTTAGCCGGGTTTCGGATCCTCCGCACTATATTTCTGAAGGAAGTGTCCAGGAAGATGATTGTTGATTTCTCTTTCAGGAAATTCATTGCTTTTTCGGAGTAAACTACGCTCCCTCCCGGAGAAATGATAGAGTCGCCCCTTAAATCAAGGCTGAGCACGGCTTCCTCCTCCAGCCTGACAAGAGCGGAATCCCCGCGCGTGTCAATAAGGGCCTGCAGAGACATACAGGTTTTTTCCTTAATTAACGAGTCAACGTCAATAAAAGTGCAGCTCAGGCGTTTTGCAAGCGCCTTTCCAATCGTGCTTTTTCCGACACCTGCCATACCTATCAAGGTTATATTCATGCGACTTTACCCCAAAACTTCCGGAAAACAGGGACCAAAGCTTCCAGCCCTGATAAACTCCCCGCCTATAAATTCTCCCTCAATGTATAAATTTTTGCCTGTGTAAATATATAAACTCTTGATATATAAATCCTTCAACATTATATTTTATCTCAAAGAGATTGAATTTTTCACCTGGAACCCTACAGAGTTTGCAAGGATCGTTCAGGGGCTTGATACAGAATCTCAAATTAAAAGAAAAAAGGGAAGGAGAAAGGGAAGGAGAAAGGGAAGGAGAAAAGAGCAAAAAGGATAGGAAAATCCGCAGGAAGCGGAAATGGAAATGGAATACAATGCACATATTTATACACAAATAACGCCAATATGAAAAATAAGGGAACAGGATTATGAAATAAGGGGTGGTCAAATACTTGATAAAACCATCAAGAAATACGGAAACATGAGCCCGGAAGAAATCGAGACTACCAGGAAGGAGGTCCAGGAACTCTGCATCTGCAGGGAATGCCCTACCTGGGACGAATGTGCAAAAGAAATCGGTTTTTGTTTTCCCGGGGTCGGGAAAAACAGGTGCATCAGGAAAGATCTGGGATGCATCTGCGGGAAGTGCCCGGTAAGCGAAAAGTTCGAGTTGAACCAGGAGTACTACTGCATAATCGGGCCGCAGAAAGAAAAGTGGGGATTGTAAAAACATTTTTAATTTTAGGAGTTATAAAAAGGCAAAAATTGCTACACATTACAAACATTTTACTCCATGCATTTACGCCTTATACGGGGTTTCATATTTATAAGAGACATTTTCATAAATCTCGATTCATATTTAATTAATATAATATGTATTTATATATGATTGGCACGATTTTTTAATTGGGATATTGCATACCGCTTCATACAAGCGGAAGGTCGTTTAAATTATCTTGCTTTTGGGATGCGACGAACTCAGGTTATCCTCTGGAATTTTGAGAGAGGAAACGAGAAAAATGATACTTCGGATGGAGGGAGAGGACTATCCGGGGAATCGGAGAAAATACCTGATTCCGGCGATAGCCGGAGACATTCGAGTCTGGTTACCTATGGCAGTGCCAGGCTGGAACCGGTTAACACAGGAAACAGGTGTTTGAACATCTTTGGAAATATACCTGAAAAATCCAAAGGAGAGCGCGAAGCAGTAAAAACGATAAAATGGAAAATCCCCGGAGCATGAATCCTTTAAGTGCATAGCGGCAGAAAAGGGACAAAAACTCCGGGGAAAAATCAAAGGAAGTGGGAAAATCATACGAGCCTGAAGTGGAACTTAACCTTCGCTGGCAGTTGAGGCTTCATTTCAGGCTCTTTACACTAAATCTAATTTACAAGTAAACTTACTTGCGAGAATTTGACTTCCGGAGGTCTTACTTCCTGAGACTTTAGTTCCGAAACGTTGCATCCGGAAACTTTAGTTCCAGAGACGTTACTTTCGGGGATGATTCTCTTTTCTCTTCGTGTGAGGAGTGAGAGGGTTAAGTTCCCCTATACATTTTTCAATCTCTTCGGAAGAATTGCCAAATGCTGACAGGCACTCCGAAAATACGACCCTGGTGCCTGATACATAATGCTTCAAGAAACCCTTTGTTGTCAGCTTATCCACATGTTCCAGGGAAACAATTGCGAGGTACATGAGAAGCCTTATGAAAAAAACGAGATGCAGCACGAGCATCTTGACCCAGGGGCTGTCCGAGCTTAGCGCCATTCCGCAAACCCAGTTGCAGAGTTTCAGGGAATGGGAAAGTAACCTGATCTTGTAAAAGTGGAAGAATACAAACGATAAAATAAGGAAAAAGGCACAACCTGCTGCCAAATGTATATCTTGCGACGCTAAATCCATATGATTCATAGACCCTTACTTTTCGCTATTATTTTAATGTATGCTTTTTTAGGATCTGGACTCTGATCAATTAAAGTTCCATTAAAGTTCCATTAAAGTTCCATTAAAGTTCCATTAAAGTTCCCGATACAGACAGAGTCCGGGGGCCGGACAGAGATTCAGGTTCGATTCCGGCTTAAGGTTCATTTTCAATTAGCTCCGGTTTAAACCCGGTACCCCTTTAAATTTGCTACTTTTGGGTTTTTACCGCCCGTTCACTTTCCTGCCCCCGGCCAGGATCGCAGCTGCCCTTGCCGCGCTTTCCGGAGTGACGAAGACCGGCAGGCCTTTTCTTTCGAACTCCCCGGACATCTTCCGGGTGAAATTCCCGCCCGGAGAGCAGATAAGTACCGGCTTGTCGTATTCATCTGCAACGGCTTTCAGCTTATCGACAATCCCTTCGCTCAGCAGGGGAGGTCCCCAGAGCACGGCCACTATGGCGATGTCGTATTCGGTCCCGAACCCTTCTTTAAGGGCATCGGCATAATGGTCGTCCCAGCCGTTTCCGGTAATGTCGATGGGGTTTCCCACGGCTGCAAAGGAAGGGAGTTTCGATTTCAGGTGATTTGTTCTTTCTCCGGAAAACTGAGGCACGGAAAGGCCCAGGCTTTCACAGGCATCGGCAATCCCGATCCCGATCCCGCCTCCGTTTGTGATGATAAGGATCCGCTTCCCACGGCCCGGACTGTAGGAGTTCAGAACCCTGCAGGCGTCTTTGAGTCCCTCATAGCCGTCCACCTCGATGATGCCGGCTTTCCGGAAGGCAGCTTCATAAGCCTCATACCTGCTTGCTGCAGCCCCGGTATGGGAAGCCGTGGCCTTGAGCCCTGTATCCCTCTTCCCCACCTTGACCGCAACTACTGGCTTCGTTTTAGTGCAGTGGGAAGCAACATCAAGGAAGCGTGCACCGTCTTCCACGGATTCCACGTAGAGCACCACATACTTCGTGGCCTCGTCTTCGGAGAGGAAAGCCAGGCAGTCGGTCTCGTCCACGTCCACCTTGTTCCCGTAGCTTACGATCCTTGCGATTCCTATACCTTCCGAAGCGATCTCGTCCACGATCATGGAAGCAAAAGAGCCGCTCTGGGTAAGGATGGAAAGCCCACCCCTGTCCGGGCGCTTAACCCGTTCCCGCGTTATGAAAAAAGTGTCCAGTTTTGAAATGGTGTCGTAGATGCCCAGGCAGTTCGGGCCTATAACCCTGATTCCTTTAGCCTCTGCCAGCCTTTTCAGTTCGGCTTCAAGCTTTTCCCCTTCTCCTTTGATTTCCTTGAAACCGGAACTAACCACTACAGCCCCCCTGACGTTTTCGAAATCTTCATTCATAACCTCGATTATGCCCGGAGCCGGGACCGAAAGGACGGCAATGTCAATTATGTCATCAATTTCCCCGAGGGATGCATAGCACCTGAGCCCTCCGATTTCTTCGTACTTGGGGTTTATCGGATAGATTTTTCCATCAAACCCGATTTTATCAAGGCTCTCGAGTATGGTATAGGAAAGGCTACTGGGTTTAGGGGAAGCCCCTACCAGAGCAATAGACCGGGGATTAAAAAAGAAGTCAATATCATTTGAACTCATGCTCTCTCCTGAAGGTCTGCTCATTTCACACTGCCGGAAAAGGATGTGGGAAATAAAAAGTTTGTTATTCTTACGACTGTAGGATTTCCCCCAAATTTAATAAGTATTTCTTTTTGTACTGATGCACGGAAAAGTCCCCTTAAGTCCGGAAAAAATATTGTAGTAGATATAAAATCGGGTCGAAACCAGATAAAAATGAATAGAAAACAGATGAAACGAGTCGAAAATAGGTAAAAAACAAGAAAGACCACATAAAAAATGGACCTATAAAAAAATAGAAAACCTTCAGGGGAATTGAAGGAGATGTCCGGGAAAACAGAGGTTTGAAAAGGAAACTTTCCTGACCCCTGCAACCTGGATTCCAGCTCATCTCCCCAGCCCGAAACCATTCCCGGTCCCCGCTTGCTTGCCCTGGCGAGCAGGAATGAAAACGGGAAAAATTCGGCTCTGTAGTTAATTTTGGAGGAATCTATCTGCCCCTGTAGACACTTTACAGTATGTCAAACATATATTTAACACTTTTCTTTTAATATGTAATAATAAATCCCATCAAAATTAAAGAATTTATTACCCTTGCCGAAAATTTCCTGCAGAAACAAATCGAAGACAAACACAAAATATACCCTGAAGGAAAACCGGTTTTCAGTAACAGGTTTTCAGTAACAGGTTTTCAGTAACAGGTCTTCAGTAACAGGTTTTCAGTCCCTGACGTTTTCAATTACCTTTTTACCGCATTCCATAGGTATGATGGTCAACTCCGCATCGGAGAATTCCTTTTCGAGCGGGTCCTCTTCCGCAATCCTGTCCAGGGTCAGGGCCAGGGCTGTTACCTCGGAATGGGGTTGGCTTCCCACTGCCACGTTCCAGTCAGCGAGCTGGTAGATCTCAGGAGGGACCTTTTCCGCGCCCACGACCAGCATCAGTTTCTCACACTGTTTAAGTTCGGCAGTGACGTCCGGGAGGTTGACCCCGTACATGGAGAGGTGGCAGACTTTCCCGCCTTCTTCTTTCCATTTCCGGATTTCCTGTTTGAAGTTCACATCATTTTTAACATAAAAATTCCCGCCCCAGCGCTCGACAACGCCATCAAGGCTTTTCACAATCCCCGGGTCATTTGAGGCCAGAAGCATCCCTTCGGCCCCCAGCAACCGGGCTGTGAGCCCTACGTGAGTGGTTATTCTTTTGTCCCTTTCAGGTCGATGTCCCAGGCGGAGCAGTACTATCCGTTTCATATCCGTGCTAAAACCCCTACAAGGTATTAAAATTTCACTGTAAGAAAGGAAAAAGAATTGAGATTAGAAAGGAAAAGAAAAAGAAAAAGAAAAAAGAAAAAGGAAAAGAAAAAATTTAGATTCGAAAGAAAAAAGAAAAGAAAAAAAGAAAGGAAAAAAGAAAGGAAAAAAGAAAGGAAAAAAGTAATTTCACCCGCCAAACCCAAAGGTTCCTCCGGGAACTCTCCTGAGCAGCATGCCCTCGACTACTATCGGGTTCGAGCGCTGGGCAGTGACCAGTGCAGTGTCGAGCTTGAATTCCTTTTCCGCATAGACGGTGAGGATAGGGTCACCTTTCTTTACGGCTTCCCCGAGTTTCTTGTGGATCCTGACGCCTGCACCCTTGTCGTTCGGGGCTCCGGCAAGCCTTGCAATCTCGACAATCCACTTGTTGTCAAACTCGATCACATAGCCGTCAGTGCTGGCACAGATGTCAGCGGTATACTCCCCGACAGGGATGTTATCAGGGTTGATGTTCGGGTCCCCGCCCTGGGCTTCGATGATTTCCTTCATCTTCTCAAAGGCTTTGCCGTTCCTGAGAGTCTCCATTGCAAGTTCCTTGCCATGGTCTCTCGGGGCAGCTCCTCCCATCTCGAGCAGGATGCCCGCAAGCGCCGCACTCTTTTCGATCAGGCTGTTCGGGCCTTCAAAGTTTTGGAGTGCTTTCAGAGCCTCAATGACCTCCAGCGCCGGGCCTACCGTCCTGCCTATGGGAGACGAGCCGTAGGTGATGGCACATTCCACGTTCATCCCGAGCCTGTGGCCGAGGTTTATCAGGTCCCTTGCGAACTTCTGTCCTTCCTGCACATTTGGGACCTTGGTCCCGGGCCCCGTGGGGATGTCTATTACCAGATTTTCCGCTCCAATTGCCCCTTTCTTTGCCATGATGGAAGCGAGCATCTGGCAGTAGGGGTCAATGGAAAGCGGGTATTCCGCCCTGATGAGCTTATCGTCCGCAGGGGCGATGTTCGTGGCTCCTCCCCAGACGAGGGCACCTCCTACCTTCTCGGAAATTTCCTTGACCTCCTGGGAAGTAAACGCGACCTCGGAGAGCACTTCCATAAGATCCGCGGTCCCTCCTGCCCCGGTAATAGCCCTGGAGCTTGTCTTGGGGATAAGGAGCCCGTTTGCGGCTACTATCGGGACTACAAGGAGGGAAATCTTGTTCCCGGGCACGCCTCCGATGGAGTGTTTGTCCATCACCGGGTGGGTATCAAACTCGATCGTATCCCCGGTATCGATCATAGCCCTTGTCAGCCATTCGATCTCGTCGTCACTCATACCGTGGATGTAAGAAGCAGTCATGAAGGCCGAAAGCTCGATATCGCTGAGGTTTTCCTCCACAACATCGTTTACGACCATGTAGATCTCCTCCCGGGTCAGGCGCTTCTTGTCCATCATCTTCTTGATCACCGCGCCCGACTTAGAGCGAAGCGCCGGGAAAACCTCCACCGGTTTATCCCAGCCAGGTTCCATGTGCTCATAGACCTCGGTGAAAACCCCGAGGGTACCCGGCTCCACCATATCTTCCGTGGTGTCCACGATGGCCGTGATGCTCTCATGACTCCTGAGACGCACCCTGTCTCCGGGATTTACCCCCAGTTCCTTTGCGTCGGCAGTATTGAACATCACTTTATGCTGCCCGATTTTTATGTCAAAATGCTGTAGTTTCAATTGCATGAGTAACCACTTTTTCAGTCCATTTTCTCCATTTCAATTAAATCAATATGATAACTCTATGAAACTTCAACCTCATAAAACTTCCAGCCGTGTTCCCCACATCTCGTATCCCCTGGTTCGGGATCTACTAGCCAGGCATCTGCAAGTTAAGCGCCTGTCAACCCGGTATATGCCAACCCAGTATATGCGAACTCAGTGCCTGTATCCGACCAAACCTGGTCTGTATATAAAAGAACAAACGGGCGATTAAAAAAACACAAGTTCTTTTTATACATCCTGTTAATTTTAATAATTTCCTGTCGGGCAAAAAATAAACGGTTCAAATACACGGAAACAGGTTTTTCTAGAAAAAACCTATTCAAATTATTTAAATATTTAAATATTTATTTTCTTTCCTGGATCAGCACCACAGCCACAAGCACGAGCAGGACCCCTGCAAGTTGCCAGGAGGAAAGCATTTCCCCGAAAAAAAAGACCCCTACCAGAGTCCCGACTACCGGTTCCACCGTAGCCACAATGGATGCCCGGCTGGACTCGACCTCCTCAAGGCCTTTTGTGTAAAGGATATAGGCAAAGACTGTGGGAAAGAGCCCCAGCCCCAGAAGGTAGAGCCAGAAACTGGCGGTTGAAAAGGCCCAGCCCATATTACCAAGGCCGCTCACCGGAAGCAGGGCCAGGCTTGCGAAAACAAATGTGTAGGTTGCAATGGTCATGGTATGGTACTTTTCAAGGGCGGCTTTCCCGAAGATGCTGTAAAGGGCATATCCCAGACCCGACCCTATGCCGGTAAGGAGTCCGAGCCCGGACAGGGAAAAAGAAGAGGAAGCCCCAAAGGAAGGAAAATACCCGGTAACGAAAGCACAGCCTGCAAAGGTCAGCCCCAGGGAAAAGACCTTTTTTGCTCCCAGCTTTTCCCCGAAAAAGATGCGGGAAAGGACCGCTACGAAAGCCGGGGCAGTGTAGAGCAAAATAACGGCAACTGCGATTGAAGTTTCCTTCATGGTGCTAAAGTAGCAGAAATTAAAAAACGCAAGACTGAAGATGCCTGTCCCCACAAAATAAAGCGAGTCCCGGAACCTGATCTTCAAGAGTTCGGGACGGGTGAAAAAAAGGTACACGATCATGATCAAGGCTGCGGCAAAGACCCGGAGAGACACCACCTGCAGGGGACTGAAACCAAAACCATAAAGCCCCCTGACAAAGAACCCTATAATTCCCCAGAGGGTTGCCCCTGCAATAATCAAAAGATAAGCCCTTTTTTCCATTTTTGATCGACCATCCCGAGAACCGTAAAGTTCCAGTAAAATATTTTCCCGGCACATGTTCTTCCAGGCAAAGCCCTTTTCGGTTTAACTGGAAAAAAGCCTGAATACGTATTGAATAATGTGATGAATACCTGTGGTGAACACTGTGATGAATAATGTAATACCAAAGCAAGAAACAAGCTCAGCCTCCACCTGCATGCAGACAAGATACATAAGTATTTCCCAGAAGTGAACCGAAAAAAAACTGAAAAGACTTCAAGGAAAAGTTTCCGGGCCAGGTCAGGCAGAAAAAATAATTGTAAAAGGGGAGAGGAAGTGGAGAGAAGGAGAGGAAGTGGAGAAAATGAAAGAGGAAAATAGGAAGAAAATAGGAAGAAAAGAAGAAGAAGAAGAAAATAGGAAGAAAAGAAGAGGGAGAAAAGAAGAAGAAGAAGAAAATAGGAAGAAAAGAAGAGGGAGAAAAGAAGAGGGAAAGAAGAGGAAGAAGTGGAAAAGGGAGAAAGTATTAGATTAACTGTCAGAGCCAAATGTTAAGAACAGGATAAGCCGGAATTTTCCATATTATATATTCAGAGGAACTCAAGGCAGAGGCAGACGTAATATTCCCTTGCTATCCTTCTGGTCCAGTCGGGCAGCAGGCAGTACCTGTCCACTACAAGCTCGTTCATGTAATACAGGGCTTCCTCAGTCCCGCATTTGCTGAGCCTCCTTATAGCTCTTCTCCTGCCAAAGAGGGAATTGTTATTGTCCAGGGCTGCAAGGTAAAATTCGTATTCTTTACTGTTGCCCATCACAGCATAAATATATGTAAACGAATATAAATATTTGTATTGAATGTAAATAAATAAGATATGTTAACAAAAATAATAAGTTCCCTCTATGATCTTCAAACAACACCAAAAGCCTGGCCTGAAGAAGAAAACAGGGAAGTGAAAAACCGACAAAAATGCTTCCGCAAACAAAATTCAAACAGAAAGAAAAAATGAGAATTCCCAATAGGTGATCAGCCGCAGGGAATCCCCCACTCAAAGTTCGCGCTATGCAACAAAGTAGCATGCCAATTTATCATAGGATACTATTTATAGTTTCCGAAATTCTTTTGAAATGACTGAAATATTTTTTAAAGCCAGGTTGACCCGGTTAAATAAAAACAAAATCAGGAAAATGATAAGGAACAAATATCCTTATGTTAACGCATTAGAATAGAGATATGAGAAATTCTCATCAGTGGTCAGTTGATGAGAATTCCTGCACAAGGTCCTTTTTGTTCGCTATGCTATAGGAAGTATGTGAACAAGGGTAAGAAAAAGATATATAATTACCGGGGATAAATTTTCAACCCGGTTGACTTATTTATCCACGTGGAACATTACAACGCCGGTAATATATTAAAAGTAGTTGAATTTTTTAAGGCGGTTTATTTTTTTAAGGAAAGATAAAAAGAAACCGGAGTTGGGGGGCCAAAACCCGATGTTCCGACAGAAGAGCACATTTCTGACAGAAGATCGCCTTTCCGGCAGAAGCTCACCTCGAACTGATAGCCTTCACAGGATCCAGTTTTGCAGCTTGCTGTGCAGGATAGATACCTGCAATAAGGTTCAAAAGAAAGACCGCGATAATGATTAAGATGATGTCCTCAGGGCGGATGACTACCGGGATAGAGCTGATACCCCCGAACTGTTCGGCGAACTCTACGCCTTCTGGATATTCGTATTCTCCGATCCAGAGAGAGATGACGATGCCGATAAGAGTCCCGAAGAAGGCCCCCAGGAAGCCCAGAATACCGCTCTGGAGAAGGAAAATCATTCTTATACTTGAGACAGAGGCACCCATGGCGCGGAGCATGCCTATCTGGCGGGTTGCGCCTATTACGGAGAGGTTCAGGGTGCTGACCACGCCAAAGGAAGCTATGATCACGATAAGGCCGAGGGTGATGCTGTTTGAGGTCCCCTCTATAGCAAGGGTGCGCAGGATCTCGGGGTTTGTCTCGGTCCAGCCTTTGGCTTCATAGCCAGTCTGTTCGATTTTGGCAGCGAGTTCCCTGTCTTTATTGAAGTCTTCGATCTGGACGGAGATCCCGCTTACCACGTCCGATACGTCGTAAAAGTTCCGGGCAGTCTCGAGAGAGCAGTAGGCAAGGGACTCGTCCAGAGGAGACCCTGTGTGGAAGATCCCGACAACCCTGAGGGACAGAGGATTTGCATCAGGGAAGGAAACGTCCACAAAATCCCCCAGTTTGACTTCGAGCCTGTCCGCGAGTTTCGAGCCAAGGACCACGGTGTTCCGCGAAAACTCGAGTTCCCGGAAGTCGCCCTCCACCATGTCGCTTTCTATTTCACTGATTTCGTTCTCCCGGGAGGGGATCACGCCCCTCAGTTCGACGTTCCGGGAATTTTCCTTGAAATTTAAGGAAGCCTTGCCTGTCAGAAAAGGTGAAACCGCTGTGACGCCTTCGATTGAATTTATTTCCTCCATCAGAGTCCTGTAAAGGTAGATGTATTCCTCGTCTTCTGTCGGGGAGACCGAGACATGAGGGAGTTTGTCCACCGTGGTGTCATAAAGTTCATCGGTAAACCCTACCATGAACGCCTGGGAAATGGTGAGTACCATCACAGCCAGGGCTATCGCTCCTACGGAAAGAAGGGTCTGGAATTTCCTGGCCCGGATCTGCCGGAGGGCGATAAACAGTTCGTAGCGCATGGGAATTCACGGTTTCCTTATTGATTATTCGTTTACTGATTTTTGTTTGACCTGCAAACTTAAATTATCAGTTTAACCTGCAAAATTGACCTGCAAACTTAAGCTGCTGAAATTAGGTATTTGGGCCGGCATTACATTTAGCTTCGTTTCCTGAAAAGAACCGCAGAAACACCAAGTACTGCCAGTACCGCAGCGGCAGAAAAGCCCGGGATACCTCCCGCACCGTCTTCTTCCGCAGCTCCGTCTCCCGTACCTGCAGAGTCTGAATCGCTTCCATCAGCTCCGTTCACATAGGAGTAGGACGACAGGTCAGACTCGATAATTGTCTCCCTGCGCTCTATCACGTCCCCGTCTTTGCCTGTAAGTTCTATCTCGAGCCTGTAAACACCCCTGGGAAGCCTCTCCTTCCAGGCGACTTCAACGGTCTCATCGTCGTCTGTCAACAGCACGGGCACCCTTTCCCGGGCTGAATCAAAAGGCCTGGCTGTTTCGGAAGCGGCATTCTCGCCCAGTTCGTAGACAGTAAATATCAGGTTCCCTTCGAAAGGCACCTGGGACCTGCCAAAGACAGTTGCACTTGCCCCGGTCTCGTCTTCGTAAATATCAGTAATTTCTGCGTCATCCTTCGCTGTGAAACTTTCCGTAGCTGCGATAAACTCCCGCCTCGGGGAATAAACCTGGATCTTCACCCTTCCCAGGTATTCCCTGTTGTTTTCAAGCAGGGTGCCCCAGGCTGCGGAGAAAGCTTCAGGGGAACCTGTCAGGGCAACTTTCTCGGACCTGGTCGTGTACACAACGTCCGAACCGTCAACAAGCATGTACTCGATATCGAAGAGCACCGGTTCATTGGGAGAGATTACCACACTGATCCCTTCGGAATTAGGGACCAGGTCATTGACCCTGACCCTGGGAATGGAACGGCGCCCGTAGACAAATTTGTACTCAGCCTCGGAAAGTAGCTCCTTATCCCGGAGCAGGCGAGCTTTAAGGAGGTATGAACCGTCTTCAGCTCCCTTTACATCCCAGAACCCCACCTTTATAACCCTGGTGTTTGCGGGGACTTCCTCAACAGAAAAAACTTTCTTTACGAGCACCTCCTCGGTGTTACTCTCAGTCCTGACAAGAGAGGTTTCAAGGGTCAGGTCTTCATTCGGCACCTCCGAATAAACAGTCACATCAAAAGATTCGAGGTCACTGTAGAGCTCGGATATGCGGGGCATGCCCGCGTCCCCTGCCTGAAGGGTTTCGGCTGCAAAGGCTGGCTGTACCGGCATGATAAGAAGCAAAATGAATAGGAAAAATACGGCTTTCATGGTCTTTTTTCCCCGGATTCGATACCAGAAAGATTGCTTTGATCTTATTTAAAAGAAGTGCAATCCCAATTGGCAACCCTGAATTGGCAACCCTGAATTGGCAACCCTGAATTGGCAACCCTGAATAAACTCAAGCACATCCAGGAAAGAGTGAGGAAGGGATTGGGTTCAGAAGAAATTGAGATCCGAAAAAACAGAAGGCTTTAAGGAAGCAAATCCCGAAAGAAACAAAGATTGAGAAAGGAAAAAATAATGTGTAAAAAGACGGCTTTTTTAAGGAGATCAAAAAACCTGCCAGGCGTCAGAAACTATATATCCTTGGGCAGAAGTATAAGAATGCAATTATTTAATTTAAACAAGTTTTCTTGATTTAATACCCACAGTACCCAAACATTTTATTATAACTGCGAGATCATAATAATATTCATTGATGTTATTTCGGGAATAATATTCACTAACAATACCCACAATCAGTGTTCGAGAAGACGGATATGGTAAAAATGGATACGAAAAGCGTCTTAATCCTGGGAACCGCTTCACATGTTGGGAAGAGTTCAGTTGTGACCGCCATTTGCAGGATCCTGTCCAGAAAGTACAGTGTTGCCCCCTTCAAGGCCCAGAACATGAGCCTGAATTCCTGGATTACAAAGGACGGGAAGGAAATCGGGATTGCACAGGCGATTCAGGCGAAAGCTGCCGGCACCGAACCCACTGCCGACATGAACCCGGTCCTCTTGAAACCGAAAGGTGACTGCGTTTCCCAGATTATTCTGCTTGGGGAACCTTACGCAGACAGGAGCGCAGGCCAGTACTACGATTCTATCGAGGAGATGAACGGAGTCCTGGAAGGGGCCCTGGAAAGGCTCGGGAACGAACACGACATCATTGTTATGGAAGGAGCAGGCGGGGCTGCTGAAATCAACCTCTATGAAAGGGACATCGTAAATGTAGGCACTGCAAGGCTTACCCAGGCCCCGATTATCCTTGTAGGAGACATCGAAAGAGGTGGCGTTTTTGCAAGCCTCTACGGGACCATAGCCCTCCTGCCCGAAGACGTGCGGAAAAACGTCAAAGGTTTCATCATCAATAAGTTCAGAGGCGACCTGGAAATCCTGAAGCCGGGCTTAAAGGAACTTGAGGAAAAAACCGGAATCCCGGTACTCGGCGTACTCCCATATTTCAAACTCCACATCCCCTCCGAAGACTCGGTCTCCCTGGGGGACAAGGAAAACTCGAAAGCGGAAAAGAAAATCGAAATTGCAGTCATCCGCCTGCCCAGAATCTCGAACTTCACGGACTTCGAACCCCTGGAAAGCCACGCCAACATCCGCTATGTGGACCTTGACGAAGAACTTGGAAACCCCGACGCAATCGCCATTCCTGGCACAAAGAACACCATCAACGACCTGCTTGACCTCAGGGAAAGCGGCATGGCCAAAAAAATCGCGGCGTTCAAAGGGAAAATCCCCATCTTCGGGATCTGCGGCGGCTACCAGATGCTAGGAAAGACCATCTTTGACTCAGGTATCGAAAACGGGGTCGAAGCTGAGTTCGAGGGCCTCGGGCTCCTGGACATCAGGACAAAGTTCGGAGAATACGAAAAACGGACCATCCAGGTCACAAAAACCGTCAATGCCCACGGCCCGATCCTTGCCCCCATAGACGGAGAAGAAGTAAAAGGCTACGAGATCCACATGGGCGCAACTGACTCGAAGCGACATGTTTTCGGGGACGACGGCTCCATTGATGAGGAAGGCCTTGTTATAGGCACCTACCTCCACGGGCTTTTCGAAAACGGAAACATCAGGAACGCTCTGATGAAGTACCTCTACGAGAAAAAAGGCCTCGAATACGAACTCGAAGAAGTCATGACCGAAGACGGTGCCTACGAAGAACTTGCAAGAGTGGTGGAACAGCACATTGATATGGATAAGCTCTACGAAATCGTCGGGGCCTGAATAAATTTAAAGAAACGTCAAAAAGAAACATTAAAAAGAAACATTAAAACATTTAAGTAAACTCGGCATTAAAAGGAAAGTGGACAGGTACTGCGTAGCCGTGCAGTACCCATACCTGTTTTTAAAATGAGGGTATTGAGCAGGTTTTCAGGGAGAGTATATGGGAGTATTTTGGGACAAAAATTTTTCATTATACCATTGGGGCAAGGTACAACTATTTTTGGGGGGTAATGTATAAATCTCCAAAACAGTTAACCGCTAAACAATTACCCGGTTTGTTTTCAAGTATTTATGGATTATGAATTTTACTTCCTTAACAAAAATCAGGTTAACCTTCAACTTAAAGCCGCCCTCAAAAAAATCCCGGATATAATATATAAAAAATTGAAATATAATGGACCATCCGGCTCATTCCAGGTCCGAGTCCTCAAAGATAAACAACTCCTCAATTGTCGTTTCCAGAACCCTTGCAAGCTTGTAAGCAAGCTTTAAAGAGGGGTTATACTTTCCTTTTTCAAGAAAAACGATGGTTTCCCTTCTTACCCCGACCATCTTTGCCAGAGCTTCCTGGGTCAGGTCATACCGGGCCCTGAATTCCTTTATCCTTGTTTTCACGAAGTGACCTCCGGGGCCTTATTATTCAACATCACCCTTACGCATGAAATACCACCTGAAAATATTTGCGGAAATAATCATGAAGAAGAGCAGTATTCCCAGCACTCCCTTTGCTGTAAGTTCAAGCAGTTTGAAGTAGTCCACCCAGATCAGGACCGTAATTAGCACCAGGGTCAGAAACCAGGAATAGGTAATCCCGTAAGCAGCCAGCTTCTTTGTCCTCTCATCCTTGTCAGGAAGATCCCCGCTCTTGAAAAGCTTGAACACCGTAGCAAGAAAAACGATCAGGCCTGTGTTGATAAGGACAATAGGAATCAGAATGTCAACTTCAAGAAAAGCTGCAACCAGCATCCCGGCAAGCAATATACCCAGGCCCATGAGCAGTTTGTACTTATATTTTTTTTCAATGTATTCCACTTTAAACGCCTCTCAAACCGATCCGCATGTTTGTTGACTATTTATAACCACATATTGCATATTTCCAACATAATGTTATGTATTTGCAACATTGAGTTAGAGATAGATAACTCTTCATGATATTTAAAGGTTTCCGGATGGCAGAAAAAAATAGTTAGTAATTTACAACATATTGTTGGAGAAATCAAACATAATGTTGTAAATACATAACATAAAACCGAATATAAAACTTTGCCTGCATTCTGTGGAGGATGAGTAAGGGAAACAAAAAAGGAAGCAGAGAAAGGGAAACAAAAAAAGGAAGCAGAAAAGATAAACGGAAAAGAAAATCAAAAAAGGCTTTAAAAAGCCTTTCAGAACATCCTGACTTCCCTACCAAAGCCCTTCACAACAGCTCTTTCATAGACAAGGTTTGCAGTTGCGACGTCCTGGATTGCAAGGCCTGTTGAATCGAAGATCGTTATCTCCTCATCGCTGGTCCTGCCGGGCTTCAGGCCTGTGATAACTTCCCCTAGCTCGGCGTGGATGTCGTTTTCGGAGATGTAGTGCTTGGAAAGCGGGACATTGACTTCCCCCGAGTGAACGGCCTGTACCATGTCGTCTACAATGATTTTGGAGCGCATCAGGAGTTCGGGGTCAAGTTCTTCTTTCCCGACAGCATCGGCGCCGATTGCGTTTATGTGAGTACCTCCCCTGACCCATTCGGCTTTTACGACGGGTTTTCGAACCGGGGTGGTCGTGAAGAGTATGTCGCAGTCACAAACCTTTTCAACGTTTTCCTCAATGCTGATTTCACAGCAGGCCAGGTCTTCCATTTCTTGTTTGAACTTTTCACTGCTCTTCCGGGTCCTGGAGGTGATCTTTACCATTTCGGGTTCAAAGACTTCACAGAGGGCTTCAAGCTGGCTCCTTGCCTGGTTCCCGGTCCCTATCATGCCGATAATTCCGGAGTCTTTCCGGGCAAGATATTTTGCGGCGATTCCGCCTGCTGCTCCTGTCCGGATGTCGGTCAGGTAGGTCCCGTCCATGATTGCGACGGGAGCCCCGGTTTCCGGGGAGATCAGGACAATAAGCGCCATCACGGTGGGGAGGCCTTTCATCGGGTTTCCCGGGTGGACATTTACGATCTTCACGCCCGTAACGTCCTCCTCCTCAAGGTAGGCAGGCATGGTCCTGAGGTCCCCGTTGTATTCGGCATAGTATAGATAGGACTTGGGCGGCATCTGCACCTTGCCAAGGCCGTGCTGCCTGAAAGCACTTTCCACCACTTCCATATCAGAACGCATATCAATGACACTTTTAACTTCTTCCTGATCCAGCCACAACACTTCCATAATAGTAACCCTCCAGCCTGAACTCCAAACGGCCCGCAGCCCAAACCGGGCTGAAACTTAGAAAAGCCAGGGGATAAACCGGTAGACGCACAGGCAAATTGACCACTGACTCAACAAAGATCATAATTAATTGTGTAAATATGTATATATAACATATAGCCTCACTCACTTAAAGAACCTCCTTTCGGAAAGGGGACCGGCCATGCAGGAGCAGTCAACCGTTTTTTTAATAGAAAAATTACTTAAACCCGCAAACGACGTCCGGAGTATCCTCCGCTGGGGCTACCCGAAGTTCGCAACCATCCGTTTTGTAGCCGACCACTCCCGGCTCAGCGCCGAAGAGCGGCACATCCTTACCAGGGTCATCATGCCCCCGGACAGGACCGTTTCCAGGGCAAAGAAAAAGATAGGGTGTAAAGAAACAGGAAACAGGGACATTCTCCTCGACGGATACAACGTCCTGCTCACCGTGGACAGCCTGCTGAAAAAAGAGCCAATGTGGTTTTGCGACGACAGCTACATCCGGGACACACGTTTCTATTTCAGCAAAGCAAAGCACGCCCAGGACATAGAGGAAGCCCTCGAAACCGTCCTGGATTTTCTCTCCGAAACCGGACCTAATACCTCAACCTTCCTCCTCGACGCCCAGATCAGCCGGAGCGGGGAACTTGCCGGCTTAATCCGCCGCAGAATGCAGGAAAAAGGTATTCCCGGCGATGCCCGGACCTCAAAACACGTCGATTTCGACCTGAAAAAAGAAGGCGGGAAACCCGAAAGTGACTTTGTGGTCGCAAGTTCGGACGGGATCATAATCGATTCGGTCCTGCAGGTTCTCGACATCCCCGCCTGCCTCATGGAAAAAAGAGGAATTGAGCCTTTGAGACTGTATTGAACTTTTAAGGCTGTATTGAACTTTTAAGGCTGTATTGATTCTGTTTTTCATTTGTCGAATTTCAAACCGGATTTACCGAATTTTTATTCATCCCGGTTCACTCTTCCCGGCTGCATGTCTGAGCCTGCCGATACAACTCTTCGGCTTCGGAATACTGCCCTTTTTCCCGAAGGAGGTCTCCGTATCCGCAGAGGGTATCCATGTGCCTCGGGTCAAGTTCCAGGGCTTTCCTGTACTGGACCTCGGCCTCGTGCCGGTGACCGAACCTTGCAAGGAGCCGGGCATACTCACAGCAGGTTTCCACGTCATGGGGGTCCAGTTTGAGAGCATGCTTGAAATGCTGCCTGGCCCCATGGACTATGCCGTACCTGGAAAGCAACCTGGCATAAGCTCGGTGGATCTCCGGGTTTTCCGGGGCTGCCTTCAGAGCCGCTATGTAATGGATTTCCGCCTCCAGAGCATCCCCTTCCCGTTCCAGGAGGAGGGCATAGCGGAAGTTCGATTCTACATGGTCCGGATCGAATTCGAGGACCCGCCCATAATGATAAATTGCTTCTATCCTCTGCCCGAGTTCGGAAAGCAGGACCCCGTACCAGCAATGGGTCTCCACATGCCTGGGTTTCAGGATCAGGGCCTTTTTGTAAGCGGCTTCGGCATCTTTTATTCTCCCGAGCCTGTGAAGGAGCAGACCGTAATTGCAAAGCGTGTCCACATGGTAGGGGTTAAATTCCAGGACCTTCTCGAACAGTTCCCGGGCCCTTTCCAGTTCCCCAAATTCCGCAAAAACTGCCCCATTCCTGCTTAGAGCCTCAACATTGTCCGGGCTTGACTTTAGCAGTTCCTCGTATACCCCCGCAGCCAGCTCCTTTTCCCCGAGAGCCGACGCGGTATTTCCTGCGCTGAGAAGGCCTTCTTCGCGAAGCTTTCCCCCTGCAAGCTCGGCGCAGGCCCTGGAAAACACATATTTTTCCTTATACATTTTATCAGCATCAAAGACGGCTGAAAGCTTCAGCAGGGTTTCCGGAGAAACCGAATGTTTGCCTGAAAAATCGACTACAAATTCAACAGCACTTTTGAGATCCTTTTTATTCGATGCAACCCGTTCGATTACATCAGAAACAAGAGTATCGACAGCATCTATCTCCATGCCGAAAAAACCTCCAGGGGATAAAACTCCCGGGAAAAACCTCAGGAAATTTCCCTTTAAAGTAAGTTTATTCGACTCTCTATAAATAATTAGCCTTATTAAATTACACCGAATAAAATTCAAGCCATTTTAATCAGTTCCTTTTAACACAGCTTCGGGCAGTTAACACAGATTCAGGCAGCTAGTGTCGCGTCAATCCTTAAGGATTGAACAATTCTGGATAGTTGTGACTTATTTCATACGACATTTTACTGTTGACGCGACACTAGCCGCAGTCAATCCCTTTTAACATGCAAACTGTATCTGGTTTCAACATCATACATGCCCTTAAGCTCACTTTCTTCCAGAAAGCCTTTTTCGAGAAGTTCACTCAGCACCTTTCGGTCGACAGATTCCACCATATCCCAGAGACCCTTTTTCTCAAGATAGGGCTTCAAACTCGTGATATGCCAGAGTTTCCACTCCGCCGCCTGCCGCCTGAGCTCCACATTCCCTATCCTCAACAAATCAATGGCTTTTTCCCTGCAGATGTCCAGAATATGTTTCCTGAGTTTTTCCCGCCGGGCTTCCAGCCTGGCTATCGCGGAAACCAGGCCTTCATACTCAAGCACCACATCGGCAAGGTCCATCTTTTCAGGGTCCTGCCTGTTGATTTCAAGTTCCACTTTCCCCACTCCAAAAAGTCTTATTTTTAAATTCGAACTTAAATCTTAGTTAAAGTTCTGTTCAGGTTTTATTTGCGGAAATTTATCATTTTCCGGTATTTCCTGCTCTTTCATATATGCAGGGTTCGGGTTTATACCTTCTACCAGAAAAGGGACAGCATTTTCAAAAAAATGGTAGAAACCTGCAAAGGCTTACTGAAAAAAGCGGGAAGAAACGTTTATCGATGCAAAAATTAAATTACTGTGCGCTTCAAAACATAATTAACCATACTTCAAAACTTAATTAACCGTAAAAAAAGAGGATTTAAGACCACTTTTCTTCAGGGGTGATCCAGTGCTTTCAGGAGAATTTCCCAATAAAGATGTCATCGATAAAGCTGCCGCAAAAGAAGCCCTTCGTGCCCTTCTACCGGAAGCTAACCGCATTTTCAATTCAGAACCCAGCGTGCTCCGGATTGAGGAAGAACCTGTCATGCTCGTGGGGGACATCCACGGCAACCTGGAAGCTCTTGAATTCATTTTGAAGATGAGAGAAGAAATGGACTGCAAAACTCTCCTGTTCCTGGGGGATTACGTGGACAGGGGACCGCAGGGTGTGGAAGTGCTGGTAAGGCTTTTCCGGTTAAAACTTGAAGACCCTGAAAACATTTTCCTGCTGCGCGGGAACCACGAAACGGTGGAGATGAACGTCTACTACGGTTTTTTTGAGGAAATAGGCTTCGACCCGCTGTTCCTGGCCGGGATCAGCCGGACATACAAGGAAATGCCAGTGGGAGCCGTGCTTTCGGGACATACCTTCTGCGTACATGGAGGCATCACCGGAGTAGAGGAGATCGAGAAGATCACGAAAGAAAACGCTTTTCCCTACCTCTGGAACGACCCCTCGGAAAAACCCGGACTCAGCGCCTCAAGAAGAGGAGACACGGTAAAAGAATACGGACCTGACCTGGTAGACGGCTTTCTGGAGCTTAACGGTTTAAAACGGGTCATCAGAGCCCACACCGCCATCAAGGACGGGTACGAATGGTGGTTCGGGGGAAAACTACTCTCCCTTTTCTCCTGCCCGGATTATGTGGGGTTCAGAAACTCTGGAGCCTTTGCGCTGTTCGGGGACGGAAAGGCCGGAGAAGTAAAAATAGAAAAAACAGGGGTCAAGAAGGAAGAAACTGGAGAAAGAGAGCCCGGAAAAAAAGAGCTTAAGCTCTTTGTATTCGGAAACACGAAGACCGAAACACGGAACGAAGAACAGGGGTATTCTCTGCTCAAATCCCTGTGAAAATTTTTATTAAACTTTTGATATCCCTGCCTTTAAATGAAGAACCTGGAAGGTGCCTGGAAGAATCTGGAAGGTGCCTGGAAGAATCTGGAAAGCATCCTGAAGAAGCTGCAAAGCATCTGAAAGCACATCTCAGGCAGAATATTTCAGTCATACCTTGCCATTCAAACCTTGCCATTCAAACCTCGCCGGTTAAACATTCTCAGTCGAGGATAATCCAGGGTTCCAGCATTTTGTCCATGATATCCGGGTCGAGCTGCATAGCTTTATTATACTGTTTTTTCGCTTCATCGAACTTACCCATTTTTCTGAGAAGCAAGCCGTAGCTGTAATGGAAGGGGGGGTAATAGGGGTTCAGGCCAAGGGCCTTAATGTACTCTTCTTCGGCCTCGACAAAGCGACTGATCTCGGTAAGGAGGTTCCCGTAGCTGTAGTGCCCTTCGGCACTTTCGGGATCCAGATCGAGGGCCTTTTTGTATTCCATTTCAGCCTCGTACCTCCGCCCGAAACGGGAAAGGAGGTTTGCGTAATTACAGTGGGTCTTTGCATCATTTTCATCCAGAGCAAGGGCTTCGATGTACTGTTCTTCGGCTTCGGACACCCTGCCTTCCCGGGCAAGGAGGTTGCCGTAATGAAACCGGCTCCTCCTGTGACTCGGGTTCAGGTCAATAGCCTTCCTGTACTCATCCTCCGCTTCGGAAGCGCGTCCCAGGAAAGAGAGTAGCGACCCGTAGTTGTGGTGCAGCACAGGGTTTTCGGGGTCCAGGTTGAGTGCGGCCCTGTATTCCTCTTCGGCTTCCCGGATACGCCCCAGCTCAAAGAGCAGGTTTGCATACCCTCCTCTTGCCGGGACATAGTCCGGACAGGAAGAAAGTGCCCGGGAATAGCACTCTTCGGCTTCACTTACCCGCCCCATTTGCGCTAAAAGACATGCATATCCTGAATTTGCCTTCACATGCCCTGAGTCAAATGAAAGCGCAGCCTGATACTCATTTTCAGCTTCGGCGATCCGCCAGAGTTCCATGAGCAGGTCCCCATATGCCGACCTGACGTCCGCATTTTCAGGGTTTTTTGTGAGAGCTTCCATATAGTTCGCTTCGGCCTCGCAGGGTAAACCCAGGAAGTGAGCCGCATTACCTACAGCAAAAGAGGCATCTTCCCGGAGCTTTCCGGAAGCCAGCCTCGAGCAGGCTTTTGCGAATACATATTCTTCAAGGGGCATCTTCTGCTTTTTGCAGGCATCTGCAAGGTCAAGCAAAATTTCAGGGGGGAAAGATTTTTTTTCAACAAATTCCAGGGCAAAATTAACCGCAAAGCAAAGGTTTCTATGGTCCGATCCGATCTTTTCAACAACGGAATATACAATTTCATCAATCGAGTTGAAGTCCATTATCCGACCTCAAGAAAGAGAATTTTGTTCAAGTTTGTGGGTTGGTAGGGTTGGTAGGGATGGAAGTTAAACATCCCGAATATATTTTAAATAGATTCGAATATATTAGTTAGTTATTGAATAGATTTTATAGTGTCAGATATAAGATTATAACCATAATATAACATCCTTTCCCTTTGTTCCTCAATATAAAACAGTTAACGAAATTGAAAAAACCAAGCTACTGATCTTGAAATTGTCGGAAAAAATATCAATGAAGAAAATACCCGAGAGTCAAAAGAGTATTCTTAGGGAAGGTGCTCCGATTGAAATAAAGAAAGCAAAATCCCAAAACCAGGCACTTTCCATCAATGAAAAAAATTATAATGATTAATAATGAACAATGGGATTAACGGAAGGGAAGAATAGAAGAGAAGAACAGAAGGGAAGAACAGAAGGGAAGAACAGAAGGGAAGAACAGAAGGATAAAAACGAAAGAAAAAACAAAAGGAAAAACAAAAGAAAAAACAAAAGAAAAAAAAGATTGAAATAAGCCATCCCGAACTCAATCGAAGAAAACCCACTGGCAGTCCTCACTCTCAAGAGAATAGTTCTCCTTCAGGGCCAGGACGTAGTGCTGTTTTGCTTCTTCCGTTCGCCCCAGTTTTTTCAGAAGGGAGCCATAGCTGTAATGGGTCCCGGTATGCTCGGGGTCCAGAACAAGAGCTTCCATATACTGGGCTTCGGCTTCTTCCACTCGCCCTTTCTTCGCGAGCAGGCGCCCGTAATTGTAGTGAGGGGGTGCCCTCATGGAATCCAGGGAGAGGGATTTTAGGAACTCTTTTTCAGCTTCGGTACTGCGCCCGCAGTCCAGCAGGAGCAGGGCATAGTTGCAGTGGAGGTCGGCATCTTCGGGAACCAGTTTAAGGGCTTTCCGGTACTGGGTCTCAGCTTCGGAAACCCTGCCCTGCCGCGAGAGGAGGTTCCCGTAGTTGCAGAGGGCATGGATGTGCCGGGGGTTCAGGGACAGCACTTCGCTGTACTGGACTTCGGCTTCCTCGAGCCTTCCGAGAGCAGAAAGGAAAATCCCGTAGTTGTAGCGGGTGCCCACATGCTCCGGGTCAAGTTCAAGGGTGGCAAGGTATTCTTTTTCCGCCTCATCGTTTCGGCCCAGGTCGGAGAGCAGGTTAGAGTAGTTGGAGCGGGCTCCCACATGCTCAGGATCGGAGGCAAGGGCAAGCAGGTATTGTTCTTCAGCTTCCTCGAGCCTTCCTATTTCGGCAAGGAGAAAAGCATAGTTGCAGCGGGAACTGGCGTGGCCGGGATCGTTTGCGAGCGCATTCCGGTACAAGCATTCCGCATCTTCAAAGCGTTCAAGGTCAGTCAGGAGGGACCCGTAATTACAGAGGGTAGCAGTATGCACCGGGTTTTCTTCCAGGACAAGCCGGTAGCAGTATTCGGCTTCCTCAAAGTAACCCATAAGATAGGCCATCACACCCGTGATAAAAAAGGCATTTTCCCGGGTTTTTCCGGACCCAAGCCTGGAACAGGCTTTTGCAAACACATACTCTTCCCGGTACATACCCTGCTGTTCGCAGACCGCAGCCAGCTCCAGCAACATTTGGGGATGTACAGCGTTCGTGGCAGCAAAATCGAGGGTAAAATCCAGAGCTGAATCAAGGGATTCACGGTCCGGCCCTATCTTTGCAATCACAGCAGATACGAGTTCATCAACTCTAGAATAGTCCATCGGTGATGCACCTCTCAAAAATAAGTTTCCCTGCCATCTATAAATAATTATTTATATAGTTCTGACAAATATCCAAATATTTTTAATATAAAGGGAAAAGTAGAAAAAAAATAGAAAAGAAGAGTTCTGCCGGATTAACCGGAAATTCCTGAATTAAAAAGAATTGACTGAATTAACCGAAAATTACCGGATTAACCAGAAATTACCGAATTAAACGAAACCTATCGGATTAGCCGGAATTAAAGCATAAAGGTTGGAAGTTCCGAAAGAAAATCCTTTGTGGAAACAGCCTTCAGATAGTGTTCCTTTGCTTCTTCAACCCTTTCGAGTTTGAAGAGGAGCATGCTGTAATTATAGCAGGTCTTAATGTCTTTGGGATCATGTTCCAGGGCTTCCCGGTATTTGTCTTCAGCTTTCCTGAGCATTCCGAGCCTTTTAAACAGGTTTCCGTAATTGCAGAGAGTGGGCACATGGAACGGGTCCGTTTCAAGGACTTCCCTGTACTGGAACTCAGCTTCCCTGTAGCGCCCAAACTCGAAAAGGAGCTGACCGTAGTTAGCGCGGGTATCCACATCCCCGGGGTCAAGCCTGAGCACCAGCCTGTACTGGGTTTCAGCCTCATCAAGCCTGCCGGATTCCGAAAGCAGGTTCCCGTAGTTGCAGAGGGCATTTAAATGACCCGGGCTTACTTTCAACACTTCCCTATAATGATATTCGGCTTCCCCGAACCTCCCTTCCTGCTTCAGGAAGTTGGCATAATTGTAGTTAGCTGCCACATGCTCAGGAACTTTTTCAAGCACATTTTCAAACTGGGCTTCTGCCTCCTCCTTTCTCCCGAGTTCTTCCAGAAGGTTTGCATAGTTGCAGCGGGCGTTTGCATGCCCGGGGTCCAGTTCGAGTACCTTTTCAAATTCGTATTCCGCTTTTTCCAGTTCCCCGAGTTCATAAAAAAGATTTCCGTAGTTGCAGTGGGTGCTGACATTCCCGGGATCAAGTTCCAGAGCCAGTTTGTACAGCTTTTCGGCTTCAACCCGGTTTCCGAAGTCTGCAAGGACGATTCCCTTATTGCAAAGGGCATTTACATGCTCCGGGTCAAGCCTGAGCACCTCCCTAAACTCCTCAAGAGCTTTTTCCTTGAACCCTATGAAGTAAGCGATCACCCCGGAAAGGAAATGAGCCTCAACCCGCACCTTCCCGGTTGCCAGGCCTGCACAGGCTTTCAGGAAAACATACTCTTCCCTGAACATGCCCCTGGAATCGCAGATCTTTGCAAGTTCCAGAAGGCAATCGGCTGAAATCGCATTTTCCCTTGAAAAGTCAAGAGCAAAATCAACCCCGAGGTCCAGCCCATTTTCATCCTTCCTGACAATCTCCACGACATCAAAGACAAGTTTGTTGAGTGCATCCAGGTCCATAAAAATCAAATCTCCCAAAAATCCGGAAAAGTTTCTATCGGAAAAAATAGCATTTCCAAAAACAATCCCGATAAAGTTCTATTCCCAAAACAGGTTCCTTCAAGGTTATATTTCCCAAAAAGGCTCCCGGAACAGTTTTGTCTTACCCACTAATCATTTACTGTTTGGATAATAAATACTTTTTTATAATACAAATACTCACAACACAAGTTAAAAAAGTTTAGAATTTGAGAAATTAGGGAAATTAAGAATGAGAATATGAGGAGCCATTCAAAAAATCAGGCAAACCCTCCAAAAGCTCACTCCAGAGCAAATTCAACCGCCGCAAGCGCATGAATTTTAGTCGTATCAAACACGGGAACTTCCGCGTCCTCCTGCCCGATAAGCAGCGGGATTTCGGTACACCCGAGGACGATGCCCTCTGCTCCTTTTGAAACAAGGTCTCCGATGATTCCCCTGAATTTTTTCCTGGAATCTTCCTTTATAACACCCAGACACAGTTCATTGAAAATCACGCTGTTCACGAATTCCCGATCCCCTGCCTCAGGAATAAGCACCTTAATTCCGAACTTCTCTTCGAGCCGCTCCCTGTAAAAAGCTTCCTCCATGGTAAACTTCGTACCCAGAAGCCCTACTTTTTCCAGCCCTGCCGCCTGGATCTCCCCGGCAGCCGCATCAGCAATGTGCAACAACGGGAGCCCGGCTTTTGCTTCCACCTTTTCCGCAAGTTTGTGCATGGTGTTCGTGCAGATCATTAGGAAATCCGCTCCCGCCTCTTTCAGTTCCAGGGCAGCCTCTCCCAGGCAGGCTTCAAGCCCTTCCCAGTCCCCGATGACCAGCATTTTTTCGATTTCCCCGAAATCAACCGAGTAGAGGACGCACTTTGCGGAATGCAGCCCGCCCATTCTCTCCTTTACCGCCTCATTAACAAGCCTATAATATTCGAGGGAAGATTCCCAGCTCATCCCGCCGATCATTCCTATCGTTTTCATGCAAAAACCTCAAATAAACCCTGTTTTCGATATATTCGATACAATAAAACACTTTTAATTAATTAAAGTATCATGTCTAACACGTTTCATGTCTAACACGTTTCATGTCTAACACGTTTCATGTCTAACACGTTTCGTGTCTAACACGTTTCATGTCTGACACGTTTCATATCTACACGTTTCATATCTACACTTTTCACATCCAGCACTTTTCACATACAAGACGTCTCAAAACTAAAACCTCTCAAATCCAAAACGCCTCAAAACTAAGACATCTCAAAGCTAACACGTTTGCAGAATAAAAAGATCCTACATATTCACAGGAGAAAACGATTACAATGCCTGACTGCCTGACCTACTCCTTTCTCTTTCCCGTAGCCGTCATTATTGCAATCCTTGCTATGTCCGCAGGCATTTCGGGCACGAATTTCTGGATTCCGGTCTACATCATATGGCTTGGATTTGATACGAAAACGGCTTTCTGGCTCGGGCTTTTGACCATGATCTTCGGGTTCGGTTCCGGTGTGCTCAGGAACCTGAAACAGGAAACCGTTAACTGGTACATAGTGAAAGAGTACCTGAAAATCACGATCCCGGCAGCTATTGTAGGAGCCCTGCTGGTTCCATTTGCCCCCGTTGGACTACTTCTGCTCCTCTTTGCAAGTTTCATCCTGGGATACGGGAGCTACCTCATATACCGCTACTGGCTTTACAGGAGGGGAAAAGTCCCGGAAGAATTCGTAACCCGTGATAATATATGCTGGAAACGCGCTGCTGTTGCCGGCTTTTTGAAAGGGCTCATCGCAACCGGGCTTGGAAAGCTGATAACCCCCTGCATCCTGGAGCATAAAGAAATCAGGTCTCCTGCGGAAGCTGTGGGTTCCACGGTCCCCATAATCTTTGTTGTGAACATTATTGCCCTCCTCTTCCGCTTGACCCCGGACTTTATTCCTGTCCTGATAGAACAGAAGGTACTTATCTTTGATACGATGCTCTGGGTAGCTCCGGGAGTGGTCCTGGGAGGGCAGATGGGCCCGGCTGTTGCAAGAAGGTTCTCGCCGCAGGGAATGAGGCTTTATGTGGGGGTTCTGCTAATCGGCGTCAGCATGCTGATATACCTGAGGGCTTTTGCCCTGATTTAAATAATCAAACGGCTTCGTAGAAAACCAATCTAAATCAACTCGAAATTAGGCTTTGTAGAAAACCGATCTAAATCAACCCGGACAGGGTAGCTGTAATTATCCTGTTCATCTATTCCAGACAACCTTTTTTCGATTTGTTTTGTAGGTACCGGCGTTCTCACCGGTCAGCTTGCTGACCGGCTTTTCCATAAAGGATATTTTTATGAGTATTTATGTGAGTAAAAATAGTGTGGAAGCGCCCAAAAATATGTTTGGACAACTATAGTCCCGGATGTAAATATTTACACTTATGTTATAACTACGGAAGACACGGAAAGCACGGAAGGGTTATTCCCCCATTTACTTTATTCAGTATTTTCCGCACTTTCTGTGATTAAATTTTGCCTTGAGATTAGCGAAAAAGGAAAGACTCAAAAAACGAAACACAAAAAGCAAAAAACTCCGGAAGGCAAAAACAAAAAACTCCAAAAAAACAATATAGGTGGAGTGGTTAATAAGTGTAAGACCCAGGTATCAGGCAAAAAACCGAAAAAACTTGTTTGATAACCATTAAACAACCCCAGAAAAGGATAAACATGTTTCTAAAACTCTTTTCCCTTTTCCTGATTATTCCCCTCGTGGAACTCTACCTCCTGCTCAAGATCGGAGGCATAATCGGCGCTTTCAACACAGTGCTGGTCATCTTCATAACCGCAACCATTGGCGCTTACCTTGCAAAAAGCCAGGGTTTCCTTGTACTCCGCAAGATCCAGGAAGCAAACAGCCAGGGCTACATGCCCGGCAACGAACTCCTGCACGGCCTCTTCGTCCTCATCGGCGGCTTTGCCCTCCTTACCCCCGGCTTCCTGACCGACGCCATCGGGTTTTCCATGCTCATCCCCCAGATCCGGGAAATCTACGTGGGCATTGCAAAAGAGACGCTCCGGAAAAAGATCGAAAGGGGAGATGTGCAGATGCAAATGTACACGAATTTCAGGCCCTGAAAAGGGAAAACGCCTGCTTTTTACCTTTTACTGTTCTTTTTTTCAGCCCGGTATCGGCATCGTTCTCCTGCCCTGTAAACCCGTATTTCTCCAGACCTCCTAACCTGACCTGGCCGTATGGGAAATAATCGATGCATTCGACCTCAAGCCCGCCTTCGTTACAAAGTATTCGGAACTTTAACAGCCATTTAACAGCCGAATTTTCCACAGGAACTCGGAACCCCGGGCTCTCACCGGGCGCGAGCGCAGCGAAGCGGCCGGCTTTTCCATAAAAATTCATAGAAAAAGACGCGAAATTTTATGGGCAAAACTTTTTTCCAATGTATTGATTAAGAATTAAGGCTCCAGATTTTTCCTGTATACTTCTAATCAGTCATCGGGATGCTCTTTTTGAGAATACATTGAAAATTTATGAAAATTCATAGAAAGTTATATTTCACCCCCCAAAAATACATACACGAAAACCTCGTGCAAACTAAAGGAATTTAAAGAATAAAATTTTGGCTTTGTAGAAGACCTCTGAATCTTGATTTTTCCTGTAATTGATTTAGATGTGATTTCCACAGCCGTTATTTTCGAAACAGCAAAATGAACAAATAAACCATCATGCCAATCACAGATAAGAATATCAACGCAGTACCGTCTCTGAACGGTCTTTTAAGATATTTAATGTAGTCTATTTTATTGTTGTGAATGATGTTATTGTTGCTGTCCTCTGAAAAATAAATATCCTCAAGCTGTCTCAAAACCATTTTGAATTCTACAATTGGGTAATATCCATTTCCATTTCAATTTTTATTCAAAAAAAGATCAGTTTTCATTGATCAACGTACCATACTTGCCTTTCTTGCAGTAATTCCCCCTTTATTCCTACATTCATTTCCTCTCCCGGTTATCATATTCAGTATTTCCTTCAGGCTTTTTCCTTCTCTTTTCATGAAATCTGCTATTTTCTTTATGTTGTGTACAGTACACATCATAAGAAACTCAATTTTTGTCTTCCTTTTCCCTCTCAAAAGAAATTCCCTGAATCCTCTATCCTGTTTCATCTGGCCAAACACAGGTTCTACAGTACACATTCTTTTCTGATACTGTTCCGTTCCTTCTTCTGTATTCAGTTTAGCCCTCATATTCTCCATGAGGTACTCCCTTGGATCTCTTGATATTGTCCTGTTTTCACTCTCAGTACATGCATTTTTTAACACACACAAAGAACAATACTTGCAGACATAATACCGTAAATCTGGCTCATCATTCCTTTTTTGGATTCTTGTAAATGGGATTTCAAAAGCAGCAGGGCAATAATAACAGTCCTTTTCCGGATCATATTTAAAGAGAGATTTTCTGAACTTCTTTGTTTTTCCCCTTTTCTCTACTTCATAAAAGTTATCAGGAATATAAGCATCAATTTCTTGATCGAGTAAAAATTTCACATTATCATATGAAAAATAACCTGCATCTGCCAGCACTATTGTCGGCTTGTATCCCAGTGTTTCCTTTACATTTTCTATCATTGGTACAACTTGATGCAAGTCATTTTCTTCATCGACAACGTCTGATGCAACGATTATTTGTTCCTTTTCATCAACAGCAACCTGACAATTATAGGAAGGTTTCTTGCTTCCATCTTTATGCTTCATAATTTTAGCATCGTTGTCTGTGATGTTTACTTTTTTTAACTTTTCTTCGTCAATTTTTTTCATAGCAGCTTTGATTTTCTCTACTCTTTTCTGCTTGTTAACCAGTTCTTCTGGCACCTGGTACGGTGTCGAATCACCATAAATTTCGTCTTCCTGTTTATCGATCTCAATGCTTTCTTTGAGTATCTTATCGATCTCTTTTTTGAGAGCGTCGGAACTTTTACTTTGTCTTGGTGAAGCGTTTGCCTTAACCTTTGTTCCATCGATCGAAATACTGGAACCAATCATATCCATTTCCTTACAAAACGTGACAACCTGTGAAAATATTTCTTTAATAGAGTCAAGATGAGTTGAACGGAATCGACAAATAGTGCGGAAATCAGGTTTTTGCATAGCTGCAAGGTACATAAAAGCAGTATCAGTTTGTGTCATTTGCTCTATCTTGCGTGAACTTCTAATGTTTATAAGGTACCCGTAGAGTAAGATTTTTAAAAGAAATCTTGGGTGATAGGCAGGACAACCTTCCTCAGAGTAAGTGGACTCAATATCACTGATATCAACGAGATCTATGAGGTCGTTTAACACTCTGGCAATATGGTTTTCAGGAACAAACTCTTCCAGGCTTAATGGAAGTAAAAATTGCTGCTTTTGATCGTACTTTTTGAACATGGTGAAACACTGGAATTAATTTTCTCAAATAGTGTACTTAGATGTAATACATATTTTTAAAAAGATAAATATTCCTAATATTTCTTACCCAAATGTACGATCAAGCATAGTTTTGAGACAGCCTGTCCTCATTATTTTTTAATATGTTCTCAGAAATTGTATTGTTGTTGCTATATGATTCCAGCTTAATCCCCACAAAGTTGTCAAATATGATATTATCAGTTAATTGATTGTAACTTGAATTTTTTTGTAAAGTTATGCCGTCACTAGATTTGGATATGGAATTTCGGCTAAGCATATTACCGTTGGATTCGATAAGAGCGATTCCCCTTCCTCTATTTATTGTATTATTAACTATTTTGTTAGCATCTGATTGACGCAATATTATAGAATCAAGCCGTAATAGATTATTATTATAAACTTCATTACCATCTGATTCTATCAAACTAATTCCATAGTTATTCAAATATATTTCATCAGAGGTCATATTGTTGTTTCTAACAATGTTGAAATCGCTGAAATTCCATACTGAAATTGCACCATCATTATTAATTGCAGTATTATTCTCTAAAAAATTATTACTTGATGAATTAAGCAAAATACCTCGATTGTTTTCCAAAAAAATATTGTTGCTGATAATATCGCCATTAGAATTATCAACATAAATTCCTGCCCAGTTTTTGGGTATGCCGACCCATAGCCCTTCAGAAAAATTGACAACTTCGTACTTGCCTGTTGTTTCATTGAAAGAACTTTCAGTCATGCCTGCATCTGGGAAATAACGTCTCTCGGGTTCTTCAAAAGCACCTGTTATGGTAAAACCCCGGATAACAGCATTGCCTGCAGTTAGATAAAATATATGATTGCCTGGATTTGCAGCTCTAATTATTGTATCATCGGGATTTCCGGATTTTGATATTATAGTGACTGATTTGTTAACGTCTATGTTCTCTGAATAGGTTCCAGGATACACAATAATTGTATCGCCATAATTAGCATTTTTGATAGCAGTCTGTATTGAATCCTCAGGATACACATGAATTTCATTAGCCGATACAATACCAGCGGTTGCAACCAGAAAAATGATGGATATGTTAATGCAAATTATTATGTTGTATTTAAATCTCATTCCGGTTCCCCATACTAACATTAACAAATAACTAAAATCTAAATGCAATTCACAATTATCTCTTTTAATATATGTTCGTTATCAATCAAAGTTGGAAATTATCAAGCAAAGTAGCTAAAAAATTAAAATTTCAAAATTAATTAATGAGTTTATCACAAAACCGATTTTTTTCATTAGCAACAAGTGTTTTTGTGACTATTTTTCACGATCCTAACCCAGATTACTTATCTGGAACAAGAGATTTTAATGAACAAATATTGAGCTTTAGGATATGCTCATTCAAATTTTCAGAAAAGGCCGGTCGTCTTCGACGACCGGTGAGAGCGTCGGTACCTGAAAGGCAATCCGAAAAAGGTTTTTGGAATAACTGAATGATCGGATCACGATCGCCTTTTCCGGATTAAAAGATAGAAGGCTTCAGAAAAGAAGCCCGAATACGTAAACCAGCAGCGGTGCAAGAAATACCGTAAGCAGACCCGCGATTCCGATTGCAAGCCCGCTCATCGCCCCTTCGGTTTCTCCGAGTTCTATGGCTTTGGTGGTCCCGAGGGCGTGGGAAGCAGTGCCGATGGCAACACCGACCGCAACTTTGTCTTTTATCCGGAAGCAGCGGCAGATAAACGGCCCCACGACGGCTCCAATGATTCCCGTGATCACGATGGCTGCAACGGTTACGGCGGGCAGGCCACCAAGCTGCCTTGAGATTTCCATGCCTATTGGGGTGGTAACGGACTTTGGGACAAGGGAAATGCTCAGGGCTTCATCGAGTCCGAAGAAGCGGGAAAGGACGAGGATACTTGACATTCCCGCAATGCTGCCTGCGCTTATGCCGGCCAGGATTGGAAGGGCGTCGCTTTTCAGGAGCTGGATCTTTTTATAGAGGGGGACGGCAAGGACAACGGTTGCAGGTCCCAGGAAGAAGGAGATGTAGTCCCCGCCCCGGTTAAATGTCTCGAAATCGACCCCGGTGTACATGAGGAGAAGAATTACGATAACGCAGCCCACGAGGAGAGGATTCAGGGCTGATACCCTGATCTTTTTGTACAGCACAATGCCTATCTGGTAAGCGACGAGGGAAAGCAGAATCCCAAAAAGGGGCGTGGAAATGAACTCTTCGGCAAGGTATACCTGCAGGTCCGGCATTTAGCTCACCTGCCCCTGCGCAGGCTCTGCTGTCCCTGTATTTACAACAGTTCCGGCTCTTGATTCTGCAGCAACTTTTTCAGCCGCAGCGGCGGGTTTTTCCGGGGAGCCGGATTCAGGCTGGCCTTTATCAAGGTATTTTTTCACGAGTTCCACGGTAAGCCCTGTCACGGCCAGGATTACAACGGTTGAAAGCACGGAGATTTCGAGAATCGCCGTCCACTTCCCTTCCAGCAGGGTAAAGCAGGTGATCAGGCTGACTCCTGCGGGCAGGAAGAAAAAAGCCAGGTTATCAAGCAAAAACCCGCTCATTTTGTCGATCATTTCAAGCTTGATCACGCCCGCAGACAGGCCGAAGAAGAGGAGAAGCATGCCTATGACGTTGCCAGGGACCGGAAGACCGAACGCTTTTTGCAGCAGCTCGCCCAGAAAATAAATGCTCAGGATAATTGAGAATTGTTTTAGCAAGGTTTGTTTTGCCTCCACCTGATTCAGGTGGGGTACAGGGAAAATTTCATTATATAAATTTGTTATGGGTCTGGAAAAGAGGTACGGGCCTTAAAGAGACGGGTCTAAGTGGACATGGGTCAAAAAAACAATACCTTCATATTACGAAAAGCCCCTATTTTCATTGGGGATTTTGATGGGAAAGAAACGTTTCGTTTACATGGACCATGCAGCCACCACCTTCAGCAAACCCGAGGTGGTTGAGGCTATGCGGTATTTTTTGAAAGAGCATTTCGGGAATCCTTCGTCCCTGTACTCCATAGGGAGGGAAGCCAGGGAAGTAGTGGAAACAGCCCGGGAACAGCTTGCAAAAAGCCTGGGAGCCGAGCCCGAAGAGATCTATTTTACATCCGGGGGGACGGAGTCCGACAACTGGGCTGTCAAGGGGACGGCTTTTGGCAGGCGAAAGGAAGGAAAACACATTATCACAACTCCAATCGAGCACCATGCCGTGCTTTACCCCTGTGAGTACCTGGAAACGAAGGGCTTTGACGTGACTTACCTGCCTGTGGACGGGGACGGGCTTGTTGACCCTGCGGACGTGGAAGCCGCGATCCGGGAAGACACTATCCTGATCTCGGTCATGTACGCCAACAACGAGATCGGGACCCTTGAGCCTGTGCCCGAGATAGGGAAAATAGCCTCCGAGAAGGGGATTCCATTCCATACCGATGCCGTGCAGGTGATAGGGAAAGTCCCGCTGGACATGAAGCGGGCTCATTCGGACGTGGACATGCTTTCCCTTTCCTCGCACAAGTTCTACGGGCCGAAAGGGGTGGGAGCCCTCTACATCCGGAAAGGGCTGGAAATCGATAATTACATGCACGGAGGCGCACAGGAACGGGGAAAGCGGGCCGGGACGGAAAATGTCGCCGGGATTGTCGGCATGGCAAAGGCAATCGAGCTTGCTACCGCAGACATCGAAACCCATAATAAAAAGATAATGAAGCTTCGGGACCGGCTCAGGGTAGGCGTCCTGGAAATTCCCCATACCCGGCTGAACGGGCACCCGGAAAAGCGCCTGCCTGGGAACCTGAACTTCAGCTTCGAGTTTATTGAGGGAGAGTCCCTGCTGCTCATGCTCGATCAGGCAGGGATCTGCGGGTCTACGGGAAGCGCCTGTTCCTCGGGTTCGGTCGGCCCTTCGCATGTGCTCACCGCAATCGGGCTCTCTCCGGAAATCGCTCAGGGGACCCTTCGCCTGACCCTGGGGGACGCCAACAGCGAAGAGGATATAGACTACGTGCTCGAGCTGCTGCCGGAAGTTGTCGAGAAGTTGAGAGCAATGTCCCCGTTCTATAAGCCGACAACCTGAGCCAATAGCCTGAAGCAAGCACGTGAGAAACAAATTCCAGGAGGAAATCGGGTGTATAATGAAAAGGTAATGGACCACTTCACAAACCCGCGAAACGTGGGAGAAATCGAAGACTCCGACGGAGTGGGGGAAGCCGGAAACCCTCACGGGGATTTCATGAAAATTTTCCTTAAGATAAAGGACAACCGCATCGAGGACGTGAAGTTCAAGACCTTCGGCTGCGCGGCGGCAATCGCATCGAGCAGCATGGCAACGGAACTGATCAAGGGAAAAACCCTGGAAGAAGCCTGGGACCTGACAAACGAAGCCGTTTCCGAAGCCCTTGGGGGCCTGCCTCCCGGAAAACTGGAGTGCTCGGTGGTCTCCAAGGAAGCCATCCACATGGCGATCAACGAATATAGGAAAAAGCAGGGACTTGAGCCCTGGGAAGAGAAACAGCAGTAAAAACCCGGCCCTTAGAGAAGAAAAGGATGAGAAAAAGGAGAAAGAGGAAGAGGAAAAGGAAATAGAAAGAAGAGAAGGAAAAAAGAGGAAGGGGAGAAAGAAAGAAAAAAGAGGAAGGGGAGAAAGAAAGAAAAAAGAGGAAGGGGAGAAAGAAAGGAGCAGAGGTAAGCCCGGAAAATTGAAGTCCCTAAAACTGAGATCCCGGAGAACTGAGGGCAGCCCCTAAAACCCTAAAAGAACCGCATGCGGAGAAGCTCAGAGAGAAGAGATTCTCAGTTAAGGTTTGAGGACTGTTTTCAAGCAAAGGCTGACTTGAGGCAGCGTAAAACCTCTGAAGGCAGCATGATACCTGGAAAGAACTTTGTTGAAGTCAGCCTTAGCTTTTTTTTGGAGGAAAATGCTCAAACTTGCAAATTCGGTGGGTTTACCTCCGCTCATGTTTGCTATGCAAGGTAGTAAAACAAGATCAAGTAACATAAAGCATATTATTTAGCTAACGAATTATATTCGAAAAGCTAACGATGGGCACCAGAACTAAAACTGAAACAGTTTCAGGAAAGTGCCAAAAAGTTATAAAAATAATTTGCCCTGTCAGAAATTTTAAACATCCTGCTCCTGTTTTATCGTAAACTTAATCAGGAAAAGCTCAGATTTTACCCTATGAAAAAAATAGGGATTGTAGTAACCGACCCTGAGGACTGGACGGCCCGGGCCCTGATCGAGGCAGCCCGGGAAGAAGGCTTTTTTCCTCTTATTCTTGACCTCAGGAGCGCAGAGGTCAGCATAAACTCACAAATTGATTTTAAAGTAGGGGAAACCCGCCTTAGCGACCTTGACGCCGTGGTCGTGCGGGACGTTGGAGCAGGCACCCTGGAAGGGGTTTCTTTCAGGTTCGACATCCTGAGGGAGCTTGAAGCGGAAGGAATCCCGGTCATCAATTCCCCCGAAGCAATCCAGAACGCCGCCAACAAATACCACGCTTCCTGGCTCCTGGCAAAAACCGGGCTTCCTGTGCCCGAAACCGAAGCCGTACAGAGCTCCAGCGCTGCCTTGAAGGTTGTCTCAGGGTTCGGGGACGCGGTCATAAAACCTGTTTTCGGGTACAAGGGAAAGGATATTGTAAGGGTAAGGGACGGAGAAGTCCTTTTTTCTGACCGGAAAAGCCAGCCTGTTCCCGTGGAAGAGGCCCTGGAAGCCCTGCTTGCAGAAAGGGGAATGCTCTACATTCAGGAGTTCATTGAAAACCCGGGCAGGGACATCAGGGCTTTTGTGGTCGGAGGCAAAACCGTCGGGGCCATTTACCGCAGGGCTCCTGCCGGTTCCTGGGTGAACAACCTCAGCCAGGGCGGAAGCGCGGACCGCTGCGTGCTGACCGAAGAGCAAAAAACCCTTGCAGAAAAAGCAGCTAAAGCAATCGGGGCTGTTTTTGCGGGTGTGGATATCATAGAGGGTACGGAAGAGGAGAGTGGAAACCAGAGTGGCCAGAAAATCCTGGAAGTTAACGGGACGCCTTCAGGAAAAGGCATCTTCGATTCCTGGGGGATAAATCCCGCCGTGGATATCCTGGGGTACATGAAAAATATTTTATGAAATTGATTACAAAGATACAATAAATATTGAAGGCCCTATGAAAAATAATATGAAAAATTAGATAGAACCCTCAAAAAAGTACAGGAAACGTTTAAAGTATAAGTTGACCTTGATTAGGCCCGAGGCAAAGGATGAGTGAATACAAACAGTGCATAGTTACCCGGAACGACCTGAAATTGTCCAAAGGGAAATTTGCGGTGCAGGTGGCCCATGCTGCGGTTTCGGCTTCGGAATGGGCAAGCAAGAGTGATCTTGAAAAATGGAAGGATGGAGGACAGAAAAAGGTTGTCCTCAAAGTTCCGACCCTGAAAGACCTTTACGAACTTAAAGAAAAGGCAAGACGGGAAGGACTGCCCACAGCTTTGATCCAGGACGCAGGGCTGACCGAAATCCCCCCGGGCACGGTCACAGTCCTCGGAATCGGGCCGGCAAAAGAAGAGCTTATAGATAAGGTCACAAAGGACCTGAAACTTTTGTGAACGCTTTTGAAAAAAAGCAAGAAAACCCGTATTGTGTAGAGTTAATAGGGTGGTTCTCAAGGTAAATAATTCACCGGATGAATTGATTCTCCGGAAATACGGGGAAATCGGAAAGTTCCTTTAGGACCGGATTTGGGAGTGAGTTCATGGAAAAACCCAGGTTGTCAGGAAAAGCCATAGCCTCGATACTTGCCGTTTTATGCATAGGCCTTGTGGTGGCCACGGCCGGAATTCTGCTTTCGGACTCAGTTCCCGGGTTCGGAGCCTTCAGGGACGGATTTGGAAATTTTTTTGATTCAAATTCGGGGGAAAACCAGGAAGAGGTTTTCAAACCTGATTCCAGCTTATTCACTGTTCCGCAGGTGCCGGCTTATTTCCCCCGGGAAAATGAGGTAACTCCGGTTCTCAGGACCCCCATGGACCCCGGGTTTTCCCTGAGCACAAGTTACCAGACTGCCGAATTTTACCAGGGTGCGGTGAGCTATATCAAGGTAAATGTCAAAAATGAGGGCAGAAACCCCATCTTTATCGACAGTTACGGGGTTTCGGTCGGCAATTCCGAAAGCCTGGTGTATTCCGAGGACTGCGGCACCCTGCTCGATCCGGAAGAGGAGCAGTGCCTGGGAGTGCTTTCGGTCAGGATGCCAGAAGGGGAAGCCAGGCCCACCCTGAACATTGTCCTCTGGCTACTTGCAAGTACTTCGGAAGGGAAATGGCACGAATACGAACCCCAGTTTCTGGAAGAGTTTAAGGTTGAAGCAAAGCCCATGCCCCCAAAACTCGACCCTCCCTACAAATACAACACCCTTCCCTATTTCGGAATCCTGAACGGGCTTGTGGAACCGGGAGACCTGTCCGTCAGGAAAGCTGCCGCAGAAAGCTCGGAGGAATATCCGGGAGCGTTCAACATCTATCAGGTCTGTGCCCTTTTTGACCGGGTAAGCGTGGATATCGGGTATATAAATGACCCGAGAGGAAACGACATCTGGGAACCCGCCAATGCGACCCTGAAAATAGGCGCAGGGGACTGTGAAGACCAGGCAATCCTCCTGGCTTCACTGATCGAAGCCGTGGGAGGCACAACGAGGCTCTACCTCACGGACAACCACGCTTTTGCCGCGGCCTACATAGGCAACGAAACCGAGACGACAAATGCCATAATCGAAGGGGTAAGGGCCTACTACGGCAACGTCGACGTCTACTACCTGACCGACGATTACGGCTCCTGGCTGATGCTCGACCCGAGTTCCAGCCTCTACGCAGGAGGCCTCCCGGGGACTACTGCCCCGGCAAAACTCGCAACCGGGGAAAACCCCAATACCCTTGTGGACAGCTGGACTTTTGTGAATACGAGCAGAGTACAGGTTATTGACATCAGCTCGGAAGCCATAGGATAATTCAACGTAAACGTAATAAACAACAACGCGATAAACCCGAAACGCAATAAGCTCATAAATTCATAAAGTACGGTATACCAAACCCGTGACACGATAACCTCATGAGGGAATTAATCAAACTCATGAGACCCTTTCTTTATTCATTTTTCCTTAATTTTTCCAATAACCGCTTAAGGAGTGTTTAAAGCTTATGGAAGTTCCCAATATCGAAAAACAGATTGGAATCAGCCTTTACTCCACAGACAGCGCAGGTCTCGGGGGACAGCTCCGGCAGGAAGTGGAGGACTTCATCGTAAAAGAGATCACGAACCGGGAGGAGGGGACTGAAGGCAAGCACCTGGTCCTTGAAGTCACCAAACGCGACTGGGACACCCACCATTTTACCCGGACCCTTGCAAAGATCCTGAAGATAAGCCAGAAGCGGATCACCGTTGCAGGTACGAAGGACAAGCGGGCGCTGACAACCCAGAAGATCAGCATCTTTGGTGTGGACGCAGAGGCTATCGAAAAGGTCCGCCTGAAAGACGTAGAAATGAAAGTCCTGGGTCGGTCTAAAAAATCCGTGGAACTCGGAGACCTCACCGGAAACGAGTTCATAATCACCATCCGGAATATCGACCTTCCCGTGGATGAGACCCGGACCATCCTTGGAAAAGCCACGGAAGAGATCCTGGCTGCCGGCGGCGTCCCCAACTTTTTCGGGATCCAGCGCTTTGGCTCGGTCCGCCCGGTCACTCATCTGGTAGGAAAAGCCATAGTTGAAGGCGACTTTGAAAAAGCAGCCATGACCTACATTGCCGAGCCCTTCCCCGACGAGCCAGAAGAGACAAAAGCCGCCCGACAGTACGTAAAGGAGACCAGGGACTTCAGGACCGGCCTTGATAAATACCCTCTCCGCATGGGGCACGAACGGGCAATGATGAACCACCTTATAGCAAACCCGGATGACTTTGCGGGATCTTTCCTGGTGCTCCCGAAAAACCTCTACCGCATGTTCGCCCACGCTTACCAGTCCTGCATATACAACACTATCCTCTGCCGCCGGATTGAAAAGGGTCTCCCCCTGAACCTTGCCGTGGAAGGGGATATCGTCTGCTTCAAAAACGAAGCCGGACTCCCGGACAGTTCCCGGACCGAGTCAGTCACCGCCGAAAAGGTAAACGCAATGAACCGCCTGCTCAAACGCGGCCGCGCCTTCATAACAGCCCCCCTCCCGGGCCATGCCACAGAATTCGCATCCGGGGTCCCGGGAGAGATCGAGCAGGAAGTCCTGAAAGAATTTGAAGTTCCTCTCGAAGGCTTCAACATCAAAGAAATCCCGGAAATGAGCTCGAAAGGCATCCGCCGGGAAGTCCTCCTGAATGTGGAACCCAAATTCGAGGTCTCGGAAGACGAACTGAACCCCGGAAAATCAAAGGCAGTGCTGGAGTTCATGCTCCCCAAGGGGAGTTATGCGACAACGGTGCTGCGAGAATATATGAAAGCTAACCCGCTGCAGATGAGCTGAGAAGCTGATAATTCGAAGCAAACCGGGTTGCAGGAAAATCAGGCTGCAGGAAAAAAGGGTTGCTCCATGTCACTGTCTACTATTTCCAGCCTGGCAGTCCCCTATTTCCTGACACCTGACTCCTTACCTCAACTCGCAATCATAAGATTCAAATCAGCGTCCAAATCAGCGCCTCTTTAGAATGCAAACCGAAACCAATACTCCTAACAAAGTAAACATTACCTTGAACCCAGGAATATCCCTGGATTCTTGCATATCTTCTGTTGACTGCATATCTTCACTTGACGCTTCTGTTGACGCTTCTGTTGACGCTTCTGTTGACGCTTCGGTTTCCTCTACCAGTTCCTCATCTTCCCGGATGGGGCCTTCATATTTGAACACGAGTGGCACTTCATCAATTCCAAGTTCTTTTCCCTCCCTGTCAAATATTCCGTAGATCTCGTCCAGAGTGGAATCGTTAACATCCGAACCTTCCAGAATTCCGACTTCGATTCGGTTTTCTATGCTCGTGCCATAACTTATAACAGGCCCACCCGGATAAAAGTATGATTTCATATCGTATCTTGCACCGGTGGTTATAGAATGGAGCTGATCGAGCCATTCTCTCCTCCGGTCCTCAATGTAGAACTCACGCTTTTCTCCGTAAGCGGCAATGACCACATTTTTATTCTGATTTTCAATTTTTTCAAGGCCCTTTTTTGCAAATATCCGGACTCTCTCAAAATCATCATCCAGGGCATCGGTAAGCGGCCCTATTGCGCGCTCGTCCCCGATTCTGCCAAGAGCCTCCGCCGCACGGACCCGAACATAGGGGTCTTCGTCCCCAAGGACCTGTATCAAAGGCTCAACAGCAGTTTCTCCCATTAAACCAAGGGAATACGCCAGATCTGCCCGAAGTTCAGGATCTCCGCTCTTCAGGGCCTGAATCATTGGTGGAATTGCTCTTTCATCCCCTATATCCCCAAGAACGTGAATTACTTTCGTCTGCAAGTAGACATTTTCGTTATCATTCTGTAAAACCTGGATAAGGGGTTCAACCGCAGGCTCCCCGATTGCAACAAGGGCATCATTTGCAGCTTTTTCAACTTCCCACTCTTCATCCGCCAGGAGCAGAATGAGAGGTTTTATGGCTTTTTCATCTCCTATCTTCCCGAGAGCGCAGGCTGCATTTTCCCGGGTATCCGGATCTTCGGATTCCAGGGCCAAGATTAAAGGTTCCACTGCTGGAGACCCTATTCCAACTAGGGCTTTTACGGCATTCTCTTTAACAGCCAGATCCGGGGAATTGAGGTCCCGGATTAATGCTTCTAATTCCGGAGAGCTTGGGTTCGAGACTTTTGAGTCCGAGACGTTTGAATCCGAAGAATTTAAGTTTGAAAAGTCTGAATCTGGAGCCTCTAACTCCTGATCGATAGAATCGGCACTGGCTATACCAGTTCCGACATATATGGCCGATTGAATGACTATCAGTGCGAAAATCGCCAGAACAATACTTAATTTTTCAACTTTCATTTGATCCCCAATTCGAAATTAATTCATTTTTACTCAATGACTTTGCCTGTGAGGACTTTCATAAATTGGAAACAGTATTGTAATTTTGAATCTGATACCTGTCTGATTTAAAAAAACACGAGTTTTCCTGCTTCCTGTGTGGGAATAAGATAGCCTTTGACCTCGTCAAGTTTGGGGTTTGCCGGGTCCACCCCGTATTTTTCAATATAGGCTGCCCTTGCCTCCTCCATTATTTTTGACATTTCCTGCTCGCTCAGCACAACATCATAATCCGCGCCTTCTTTCGAACCCTCCGGAGGCTCGCCTGTCTCGGAGACTATGATTCTTAAGTCGCTTTGAAAAACCGTGCCTTCCAGGTAGTGAGGAAGTTCCCCTCTCGCAAATTTGATATCATTCTCGGTGATGTTGTATTTTTCATACAGTTCTTGCATTTCGGCATCCGTATAGCTCACATCCGCATCAAGGGGGATGCCGCCTGCCATTTCGTCCGGGCTTGTGTAATTTAGTCCGAGGATTCCTATAATACACACAAAAACTGCGATTACTGCGATCCATATTTTATTCATGTCAGACTCTCCATAGGTCTCAAGATTGCGTATAAGAAATCAGTTGCAGGAAATCAACTCAGTTACAGGACATTAGTTGCATTACAAAATAAGAAAATTTAAACCATATAACTTTTCTGTGAAAAATCAAATGTCAATTTTGAATTGAATAGTTTAAGGAACAAAATTCAAATGTTTTCTTTGAATTTGATGGCATGGAGAGAAAAAGACAAATATATCTTATATTTAAAAAT
Source organism: Methanosarcina sp. MTP4 (assembly GCF_000970045.1). Taxonomy (NCBI): domain Archaea; kingdom Methanobacteriati; phylum Methanobacteriota; class Methanomicrobia; order Methanosarcinales; family Methanosarcinaceae; genus Methanosarcina; species Methanosarcina sp. MTP4. The sequence goes on along the minus strand of NZ_CP009505.1, from coordinate 1,543,880 downwards.
TAATGGAGTTGGGCGCCTGGAAAGGAGAAAAAGAAAAACTGAAGATAAGTAACAGGAGGGGAACAGGCAAAAATGTTACGAAAAATATCCACCCGGTCTTTAGCAACGGCCGCTTTAGGAACTTTAATACTTGTTACAATTTTGTATTACATAGCAGAGTCGTTTTTTCCGGGGCACGGTTCTTCTTTTATGCTCTTTAGCCAGTTCGTGGGCGGAGTGTTTTTTGTCCTGCTGATAGTGGCCGTAGGCGCTCTAAGCATATCAGCCTTCAAACTCGTTTTCAGGCATATTAAAGGAAATTAAACAAACTGTTAGATATTGTATAGAAATAAAAGCGGAATTTGAAAAAAGGGGTTGAGATAACTGAAAATAAAAAACTGCCTTGCACTGGAATTCTTTTTACTGGTATTCTTTTTAATAATAGTTTCTGCAGGTTCCGCTGAAGCAGCTATGAACATCAACGTGGATGGGAACGGAGGAGCAGACTATACCTCCATAAAGGAAGCTGTGAACAATTCTAAATCCGGGGATACAATTCGCGTTTTCAGCGGAACGTATACGGAAAATGTGGATGTGGACAAAGAACTAACCATAATCTCAAAGTCCGGAAACCCGGAGGATACGGTCGTCCAGGCAGCCGACCCTGGAGATCATGTGTTCCATGTGACGGCTAGTAACGTTACAATTAGCGGCTTTAAAGTTACAGGAGCAAACAGTACCAGGAAAAGCCGCGAACCCTGCGGGATATACCTTGACGGAAGATCCGAATTATTCAGAGCTCCGGAGGGAGATTCGGATGATGGAGATAATGGAGAAATCGATGGAGGAATCGATAAAGGAGGCGATGAAGAAGTTCACGCCTGCACCATCACCAACAATATAATTTCCAACAACAGCTTGGGCATTTTCCTTGAAGAATCCGATAACAACACCCTGAGCAATAATACCGCCTCGGAGAACTATATCGCAATCTTTCTGGCTGCAGCCGACAGCAACGAACTGAAGGGAAACTCCGCGTCGGACAATAAGGGCGGAGTCTTTATGTTCGGAGGCGCAAACAACACATTTAACGAAAACAGGATTTTGAGCAGTGGGACCGGTTTCCTGCTGGAGTATTACAGCAGTAATAATATTTTTAGCAACAACGCCGCCCTGGACAATGAAAACGGCTTCTATATCCGGGGCGCCGAAAATATCACGCTGATAAACAACAACGCAAGCTCGAACAATGAAACCGGGATCTGCCTGGACTCCTCCTCAAATAACACCCTGAAAGGCAACAGGGCAGACCTGAACAGGAAATACGGCATCCACCTCAACCATTTTTCCTGGAACAACGTGCTTAGAAACAATACCGCTTCAAAGAACGAAGACGGGATCATGCTGTATTATTACAGCGAAAACACCTCCCTGAAAGGAAACACTGCAAACCTTAACAGCAAAAACGGGATTTACCTGAACGAAACCGCCGGCAACACCCTGGAAGCAAACACTGCAAACTCGAACGGCGGGCACGGGATCTATCTCAAGTCATCAACTTTCAACATGCTCAATAACAACACAGTAAACTCAAACGGGCTTTACGGCATCTATCTCGACCCATCGAATAATAAAAGAGTGAACCCCGACATCATAACCGCGGATTTCAAGTACTGCAGGTTCCTTGAGGATTCCAGCAACAACAATACGGTAAGCGGGAATTACCTGAGCAGCAATAGTGAAGCAATCGTGGCAAATTATTCCGAAAACAACATTTACGACAACCACTTCGACGGTAAAACAACTCCTGAAGCGCCTTTCGCCTCAAGGATAACGGCAGTTATTGACAGGATAAGGGATTTTTTAACGGCCCCTTGAATTCCGAGAGGTCGGAAATCAGAAAGCCAAGGAGTTCAGGGTCGTCTTCTTCCTGCAGGAGCTGTCTGAAAAACCTGACAGTGGAATCCCATATTTCAGGGTGCTTGTGAGCAATGGTAGAAAGGGCTCCACTTGCAGCAGACCGTTGATATAAGCCAGTTGTCCTGTCAGAGATAAACTTCTTCAAATCCTCAACCGCGTCCAGCCCTAAATTTGCCAGGATTGTTGGAAAATCTTCCGTAATCCAATCCCCGAGTTCCTCATCCCTTCCCCGAAGGAGCCAGAAAACTGCATTCCGGGCTGCAGGGGTTTTTATTGCCCCTAGTAAAAAACTCGCATGTATGGGCGCCCAACCGTCTCCCGGACTCCCTTCCATAAAAGAGGCATCGTCTTCAATAATGCGTACCAGATGGGGAACGGCATCCGGCATCCGGGAAATTTCCCAGGCAAGTCCGGGGTCAACTACAAGTTCCGAATTTACCAGTTTCCGGATAAGTTCTTCCGTAGAACAATCTTCGTAGCTTTCCATGTCCTAAGATATCGGCTCCTTTCGATAAATAAAAAGCGCTGGTGAAGGGGACTATTTACTTATCCGGACCCAGTGAAAAGAAAGAGAAAATAGTCCGAAAATGAAATGTTAAATGTTGAGAAAATGGTAAAATAGCCCTAAATGAAGGAATCCCTCAAAAAGATCAATTTTCAAAAAGCCCTTCAGACCACAACATTATACTGGGAAAAAGGTACTTGGGGCCGGGTTATTGATAACCCCACCCGACCTGCTCATGACCATCATGGACAGGGAAAGACCAAAAAATCCTTATTTCTTCTTCTTTTCTTTTGCCAGTTTCTTCTTGGCATCCTTACTTCCGGAAGCAGCCATCTTTTCAAGCTGTTCCATTTTATCTCTCTGAGCCTTCTGCTTTCTTTCCTTATCTCTTTTAGACATTGCCATAACAAAATACCTTCATATGGACTGCCATAATGCAGTCTCCTTAATATGCTGCTGCAGCGCAAGCTCTCAAAGGGCACTGATGCAATCTATTACCCTCTGTATTAAAAGTACTTATCAGTTTCCGGCGGGATGTGAAATTTTTTGTTGAGATGAAAAATTGCCGGGCAGCAGGAAATTCGGAGCCAAAAGCAGGAAATCAACGCAAACGTTCAACACATATATAACAGTATGACATCTGTTAGGGTAATACCTTCATTTATAGTCCCGGAGGTAAATATTTACACTTACATTATAACCACGGAAGACACAGAAAGCACGGAAGGATTGTGCCCCTATTTCCTTTATTCCGTGTTTTCCGGGCTTTCTGTGGTTAAACTTTCACTTGAGATTGGTGAAGGCATCTGGGTACTTGACTATAGTTATGCCATTTCAAGTTCAATTTTGATCCTGTCAAAACCATCAAAAACACCATTAAAATCTATCTTTAAGCCTTGCTGTGGACGTTAACCTGGTTCTGTCTAACCCTTTCTGGCCCTTTCTGGCTCTGTTCCAGAATTAAAAAACTCCGGATGAAAGGAAAAAAGACAAAAGCTAAAGGAACAAGAGGCTCCGGCTGAACAAAAATAAGGCCCTGGCTAAACAGAAAAAGAGATCCGAGCTAAACAGAAAAAAGCCCTAGCTGAATAGAAAAGAGGGCAAAGCTGAATAGAAAATAAATCAAGCACCGGAGAGTATCATTTATGGCTTCTGAAGAAAATAATGAGATTGTTGAAGAAGAACTTTCATTGTCCGAATACCTGAAACCCGACACCCCGGAAATACTGGAAATAAAAAGCCTGTACAATATGGAATATGAGTACAGTGAGTATCTGGGCACGATTGAATATGCAATTGCCGACTATTATTATAACACTTACAGGGAATTAAAGGACAAGGATGTCATCTCGGCATTAAAGAATATCAAGCAAAACTACGAAAAAGATATTTCTTTCTTCAAAAGTGACCTTGAAATGCTGATCATTGAAGACCTGCTTGAAACCCTTGAAGAGTTCCCGCTCAGCCACCATGAGTTCAAGCTGCTCTTTGACTACATCCTGTGGGTCATTGACAACAGGTCCTGGGTGGAGGATGAGCAGGCCTACGTAAAGTGGACCGCATACGTCCTGGGCCTGTTTTCAAAAGAAGAAGAGGAAGACTACGAAAAGCAGTTCAAAAAGATTACCAGCGAAATGGGCCTGACCGATGCCCAGGCTGATATGCTCCTTTTGAAAAAGGACGCAGATGAATTCTTCGAAGAAGGCGGCTTATTTGAAGGCAGGGAAGAAAGCGAAGTTTTGGCCAGAGAAACCGTAGCAGATGACCTTGAAACAGGTTTCTTTTTGATGACCGACGACGAAAAATTCGATTTCCTGCTCGAAAACGGCCCGGATTACATCGATCTAGTACAGTCCTATATCTCCGACCTTGCGGAAAAAGAAGATTTTGAAAAGCTTCAGGCCTTCTACAAAAAGCTCAGTGAAAAAGAGAAAAACTTCTTCCCCCTTCACCTGATGATGGGCACAATCTATCTTGGAAAAGACCCCGCCTTTGCAAAATCCTGTTTCCAGGAAACCCTGAGAATTGTCGACACCTTAGAAGAAATCCCCAAAGAAACGAAAGAGGACCTGAGAGAAAGCATCTCCCTTCTGGGAAAACTCATTGAAAAATCGGAAAAGTAAAAGAAAAACACCGAAGTAGGCAGTAATCGGGTAATGAAACAGGTCCCGAAAGGAAAGATAATTCTTGAGCCGGGGACTGGCTAGTTCATTAATGAGTATTTTGGAGGCAAAGGCAACCGGAATAGGTGTATTTTGTGGTGTCTTGTCACGCTCGCCGAGGGCGAGCGGCCTTTCCCACCCGAGTTCCGCTTCGGGAGAACGGTGTCCTTTTCGCTCCGCTCAAGAGGACTTAAAGCCAATTTATTATAACTATTTTATTATATTTCGCTTAGCGATTTCCCCAGCAACCTTTGAACCACCGCTCCCACTAACTACCAATTTTACTCTTGCTGATTTCTTTAGCTTTGATCCGAAAAAGTAGTTATCAGGCATCAGGAAATCCGGAACCGGAAACAGGAAATCAACACATTTATAACAGTATAATATTATTCAAGACACATTCAAGATAACGTTGATCACCCATGGCGAAAAAAACAACAGGCTCAAACGGCGCAAATCTCGGCTTTGAAGAGAAACTCTGGCAGACAGCGGATAAGCTCCGGAACAACATGGACGCAGCAGAGTACAAGCATGTGGTACTCGGCCTGATTTTCCTGAAATACATCTCGGATGCTTTCGAAGAAATGCACACACAGCTGACCTCAGAAATCGAGGAGGGCGCAGACCCGGAAGACCCGGATGAATACCTTGCGGAAAACATCTTCTGGGTACCTTCCGAAGCCCGCTGGAACCACCTGAAAAAGAGCGCAAAACAGCCCACCATAGGAAAACTTGTTGACGACGCCATGACCGCAATCGAGCGGGAAAACCCCTCCCTGAAAGGCGTGCTCCCAAAGAACTACGCCAGGGAAGGCCTTGACAAACAACGCCTGGGCGAGCTGATCGACCTTGTGGGCACAATCGGGCTTGGGGATAAGGAGAGCCGGAGCAAGGACGTGCTCGGCAGGGTCTACGAATACTTCCTCGGCATGTTCGCAAATGCGGAAGGCAAACGCGGTGGCCAGTTCTACACCCCGAGAAGCATAGTCCGGGTCCTTGTAGAGATGATCGAGCCCTACACCGGCAGAGTCTACGACCCCTGCTGCGGCTCGGGCGGAATGTTCGTCCAGAGCGAGAAATTCATCGAAGCCCACGGCGGCCGCCTTGAAAACATCTCCATTTCCGGCCAGGAATCCAACCAGACAACCTGGCGCCTCTGCAAAATGAACCTCGCCATCCGGGGAATCGACAACGACGGCATAAAATGGGGCGATACCTTCCACAACGACCTGCACAAAGACCTCAAAGCCGACTTCATCCTCTCAAACCCCCCCTTCAACGACTCCGACTGGAAAGGCGAACTCCTGCCCGAAGACACCCGCTGGAAATACGGCATCCCCCCAAAAGGTAACGCCAACTTCGCCTGGGTCCAGCACTACATCCACCACCTATCTCCCACGGGAATCGCAGGCTTCGTCCTCGCCAACGGCTCCATGTCCTCAAACTCCTCCGGCGAAGGCGAAATCCGCAAAAACATCATCGAAGCCGACCTTGTGGACTGCATGATCGCCCTTCCAGGCCAGCTATTTTACAACACCGCAATCCCCGCCTGCCTCTGGTTCTTCGCCCGAAACAAGCAGAACAGCGGTTTCCGCGACCGCCGCGGAGAAGTCCTCTTCATCGATGCCCGGAACATGGGAGTTTTACGGGACCGCACCCACCGCGAACTAACCGAAGAGGAAGTCCGGAAAATTGCCGACACCTACCATGCCTGGCGCGGGGAAACCGTTGAAAGCGGAGAATATGAAGACGTGCCGGGCTTCTGCAAGTCCGCAACTCTCGAAGAGATCAAAAAGCACGATCATATCTTGACCCCCGGGCGCTACGTAGGCTTTGTCGAAGAAGAGGAAGACGACGAGGTATTTGAAGAGAAGATGGACAGGTTGACGTCGGAACTTTCAGAGCAGTTCAGGAAGTCCGAGGAACTGGAGAAGAAGATTAAGGAGAATCTGGCAGGGCTTGGGTATGAAGTTTGAAAGCCAGAGGAATTAAACATTATACGGTAACTAAGATGCGTAAGATGTGAATACAAGCAGGCAAGTATGTGTTGATAATGGAACGAGATCGGCTTGAACAGATTCTACAGGAAGGAGAAGGCGCTCTTATAGAGTTCAAGAAATCTTTTTCTCCGTCGATTGTAAAAGAAATTGTTGCATTTGCCAATACAGCAGGTGGAACCATATTTGTTGGGATAGATGATTCCAATAAAGTAGTTGGCACGCAACTTAACAATGAGATGAAATCCCGAATTCAGGATATTGCCAACAACTGCAAACCAAGAATTCCAATTAAGATAGAATCTGGCAATTACGACGGTAAGGAAGTCATACTGATCAAAGTTCCGGAAAGCAGAGACAAACCGGTCCAGTGCTCTGAAGGCTTTTTTTACCGGGAAGGAGCAAACTCCCAGAAAATGCAGCGGGAAGAAATCTTCCAGTATGCCCAGAAGACCGGAAGGATCCGTTTCGAAAGCCAGCACAGGTCAGATTTCAAATATCCGGCTGATTTTGACGAAAAGAAATTTGATGACCTGATGCGTAAAATGGGCCTTACTCTAACTGTTTCAAGAGAAGGTATGCTTGAGACACTCGGGATGGGAGAAAAAAATGCCCACTTTTTGATAAACAATGCCGGAATCCTGTTTTTTGGCAAAAAAAGACAGACTTACCTGCGCCAGGCATACGTGACCTGCGTCCTCTATAAAGGAATTGACAGGTACAAAATCCTCGACAGAAAAGATTTCAGAGAAGAGCCTGTTACTGATTACGAGAATTCATTCATTTTCCTCCAGCAGCACCTGAACCTCGAATACGTGATCAAAGGAGGAGGCCCCCGCCTCGAAATTCCTGAAATCCCTTACGAAGCCCTGAGGGAAGCTTTGATGAACGCGATCATCCACCGTGACTACTTTGAGGAAGGTGCAAGGGTGATGGTAGAAATTTTCGATAACAGGGTAGAGATTTCAAACCCCGGTGAACTCCTCTTCGACAAAGAAGACCTGGGCCGCAGAAGCGTTGCCAGAAACCCCGTTATTTTTGATATTTTCCACAGGCTTGGCTTGATTGAGAAGGTAGGGTCCGGCATTGGAAGAATTCTAAACCAGACCCGCGAAAGAGGCGTAGAAATAGAATTCGACCTGAACCGTTTTTTCACAATAATCTTCAAGAGGCCGGTTCGAAGCAAAGAATACAGCTTAGAAAACGATGAAACAAAGCGCAAAAAAAAGAAAGCAAAAACCGATGAATCTCATACCATAGAGGAGCAAATAAATCTGAGTGATAATGAGATTAAAATTCTTACAATCTGTGCTGAGAGACCACATTCTTCAAATGAAATATTGGAAAAATTGGGATATAAAGAAAGGCCAGGTTCTTATAAAAAATCATTAAAAAAATTATTGGATTTAAACATATTAGTTCGGACACTGCCCAATAAACCAAGAAGCCCCAATCAAAAGTACAAAACAAAAGATGAGATTGTAAAAATAATAAAAAACACATATGAACCCCTAACTGATGAATAAATGAGGCCCAAGCTGAAAAGAAAAGAGGCCCAAGCTGAAAAGAAAAGAGGCCCAAGCTGAACAAAAAAAAGGCCCAAGCTAAACAGAAAAAGAGGCCCTAGCTGGACAAAAAAGAGGCCCAAGCTGAACAAAAAAAAGGCCCAAGCTAAACAGAAAAAGAGGCCCTAGCTGGACAAAAAAGAGGCCCAAGCTAAACAGAAAAAGAGGCCAAAGCTGAACAAAAAAGAGGCCAAAGCTGAGCAGAAAAAGAGGCCAGATGAAATAGATTCAGCAGATCGAGAAAAAGGGCAGCCGGAGAAAGAAGATACATTAAATAGAAAACGAGGCAACCGGAATAGCCGTATTTAACCTGTCTTGTCACGCTCGACGAAGGAGAGCAGCCTTTTCAGAAATGCTGTAAAGAGAAGTCCTCAGAAAAAGAGAGTGTGTTAGATGGTTAATATAAGCGAATTGGGTAATTATGCCAATATAATTATAGCCTTTGGTAACCTGATTTTGGTAGCCTTTGTTTTTCTCCAAATAAGGGATTCAAGAAAACCCATTATTTCAATAAATGTTCTTTCAAGAGATAAGGAACAAACTGATAGGCAATTTGTTTTAGAATCCGGCGACCTTTATGCAATCATTTCAAACTATTCAAAAAATACTGCACGCTCTTTGGACATAGACTGCCAGTTTAAATTCAAAGATCAATTCACAACAGAAAACGATCAGAATAAAAAACTTGATTACCTGAATCCCGGAGAAGCAACAAGATTTTTTATTCAAACTTCAGATTTTATGGAGAAGCACACAGAATATTTTGAAGAGATAGAAGAGGGAAACACGACCATAATAACTCCTAAAGAAACGCTAAGAATTGACGTATCAATCAAAGTTCGCTACAATCCTATTTTTGCAAATCATGGAAAATACGAGACCACTGATGATTACTATATAGAATGGGGACACGCCATAAAAACTCAAGACGCGAACTATGTTACCAGATTTCATTGCTGGAACAAACGTAATAAAAATTTCTACATATACAAGATAAATAAAACAGTACAAGAAGTAAAAATAATCGAAAATCCGAATGAAGGTGGATCAAATGGTGGGATGTTTTGAATTCAAAAACGAAATTTAAAGAAACTGAGATCGGGTCGATTCCTGAAGATTGGCAAGTCAAAGAATTAGGTGAAATTGCAGAATTTAGACAAGGGCTACAAATAGCTAAGTCTCAACGTAGAGGTGAGCCCGTAGAGAACAGTTATCCACTATTAAAAATTACGGATATGGGCACAAATAACTTTTCAGAGTATATTGTTGATCCCCAAAAAAAATACGTAACATCTAAAGATGATATAATTTTTACCAGAACTGGGCAAGTTGGTCTGGTATATACAAACCTAATTGGTGTCTTACATAATAATTGTTTTAAGATAATAACAGACCCAAGAGAAATAGACCGAAATTTTCTTTTTTATTACCTAAAAAGCAAGTATGTCCAAAATTTCATAAAAGGATGTTTAGCAAGTAGCGTTCAATCCGATTTAACTCATAGACAGTTTAAAAGATGCCACATAATAATACCACCATTAGAGGAACAGCAGAATATTGGAAATAGTCTTTTTCTTTTAGATCAAAAAATCGAACTCAACCGCCAAATGAACTCCACCCTCGAACAAATCGCCCAGGCCCTTTTCAAACGCTGGTTCATCGATTTCGAGTTCCCGGATGAAAATGGGAACCCTTACAGGTCAAGCGGCGGCAGGATGGTCGATTCAGAATTGGGGGAGATTCCAGAGGGGTGGAAACCTTCGTCTGTAGGTGCAGAGTACGATATAATAATGGGACAGTCTCCTCCAGGGAATACATATAATGAAAATGGAGAAGGTGAACCATTCTTCCAAGGTAGAAGAGATTTCGGTTGGCGTTATCCAGAGAATCGCGTTTATTGCACCCAACCAAACCGAATGGCTAAAAAAGGCGATACTTTACTAAGTGTAAGAGCGCCAGTTGGTGATATTAACAAAGCAACCTCAGATTGTTGTATTGGTCGTGGTTTAGCAGCACTTCGCCATAAATCTGGGTGTGAAGCCTATACTTATTATTCCCTGATGGACTTAAGTCGAAACTTTAAGAGCTTTGACTCAGAAGGGACTGTGTTTGGTTCGATAAATCAAAAAGACTTGAAAGCACTAAAAGTATTGAAGCCATCAAGTAGTATTGTTGAAGTATTTACACATGCTGCGGGGGTTATAGATCAGCAGATTTTTAATTTTGAGATTCAGATTCGAATATTATCCCAACTCCGCGATTCTCTTCTTCCAAAACTCATGTCAGGAAAAATAAGGGTTGGCTGTTAAAATGTCAAAAATTGCTTTGATATCTTGTGTAAATAAAAAATTACCTTGTAAATCAAAGGCAAAGAATCTGTACGTTAGTCCTCTTTTCAAATACAACTTTAAATATGCGAAATCTTTGAACCCTGACAAAGTTTTCATTCTTTCTGCAAAATATGGTATGGTAGATATAGAAAGGGAAATTGAGCCTTATGATAAAACATTGAACAATATGCCATCTAAAGAAATCAGGGAATGGGCAGATGGTGTAATAGTTCAACTCAAAAAAGAAGCTGACCTAGAGAAGGATGAATTCATTTTCCTTGCGGGTGCAAAATACAGAAAATATTTGATACCTCACATTTCAAATTACCAGATTCCTCTTGAAGGATTAAAAATAGGGGAGCAGATCCACTATCTTAAGGAAAGGGTTTCAAATGAGTGAAAAATGCGAACAACTACATCAATGGCTTAACGGTATGGAAAGGATGAGCTTTCCCTTTGATGATAGAAAAATACCTCACAATGGAATATACATCTTATTTGAAGCAGGGGAGACTGCCCTCGGTAAGGACAGAATCGTTCGCATAGGGACTCATAGGGGTAAAGATCAGTTAAGATCACGGCTTGAGCAACATTTTATCCATGAAAATAAGGATAGAAGCATTTTTAGAAAGAACGTTGGAAGAGCTTTACTGAACAGGGATAAAGATCCATTTCTTGAGCAGTGGGAAATAGATTTGACCAGCAGGAAGGCAAAAAAAGAAAATGCTGGTTTGATTGACTCTGAGAAGCAGGAAGAAACAGAAAAGAGAGTAAGCCAGTATATCCAGAAAAACTTCAGCTTCGTTGTAATTGAAGTAGAAGATCAGGAAAAAAGGCTTGAGTTAGAAGCCAAAATCATCTCTACAGTTTCCTTGTGCGATAAATGTAGACCTTCATCAGACTGGACGGGCTTGTATTCCCCAAAAGAAAAAATAAGGACAAGCGGACTATGGTTGGTAAATCAGTTGTACAAAGAACCGTTGTCTGATGAGGATATGCAGCTAATAAAGTCAATAATTGATAGGGATCAAGGTATGAACTCTTCAGACCATTCCAGAACTTTTCTTATCATTGCCCAGCAAGATCTCAAAGCTTCGAGGTGCCTCTATGAAAACGGGTGCTACATGCAAGCCGTATTTTACCTGCAACAGGCAGTGGAAAAAAGTGCCAAATTTTTTGGACTCAATCAGAGGTTCATAAGTGAGAAGCAATTAAAAGGAGGAGATAAGGGTGTTGGGCATAAAAGTTCAGAAGTATTTAAAAAGCCCCTAAATAGATCTGCCATTCAATTATCTCAACTCAAAAAGGATGCAGGGACACATCAAAGAATCAACGAGATAATGAAAATAATATCCTGCGAAGAACCGAAAAGCTTGGATGATGTTGAAAAAGGATTTAAGGGACATCTGAACTTTTTGAATGAAATCTCCGGAAACTTCAGCAATCCGTTTTTGATGTTTGAGATTATCGAGAAATTGAAAGTAGAGACTCAGGAGTATGAGATCTCAAAAAAAGAGATTAAGGAAATTTCTTTTACAAATGAGGAAATAGAAGAGTGGAAACGAAATTCATCAAAAATGATACATGAAATCAGGAATTTCAATGAACTCCGGGATTCTCCCTTTATAGAAGATACTGAACTGGAGAGGATGGAAAGGGAATTGGAAAAACCTATTCCTGATTTTATGGAAAAAGATACTATAATCCCCTTTTTGCTCTACATTTTAGATCTATACCACATATTTACCTGCTTACCTTCTCTTTCTATTTTAACTGAAAATCATGCCATGAACGCCAGGTACCCTGATAAAGACCAGGATTTTGATCCTCTGGACTTTTATCTTCCAGGACTTCCTCTCATTGAAGAATTTCCTTTCCTCCTCGATGTGGCAAATAAAATACTGAATAAGTTGGAAGATATTTATTATGCTGAAAAGGCTGATGCATGGCTGGATAAAGGAATCATTCTTGGAAATTTGGGGCAGCATAAAAAAGCCCTGAGAGCTGTTGAAAAAGCGCTGGAAATAGACGAGAATTATGCTGAAGCCTGGAGTCATAAAGGTGTAATTCTGTCAGAACTCCGAAGATACAAAAAAGCGAAAAAAGCAGCTGAAAAATCACTTGAAATTTACCCTGAAAATATAGAAGCTTGGTATAATCTGGGAATTATTTATGATGAATTTGGTCAATATGATGAGAGCCTTGCTGTATTTAAGAAAGCTCTCAACATAGCTATCGATCCAAATGATGAAAATTCCTGGTTTATCAAAAGCATGATTTATTCATGGCTTGAAAGTTATGAGGAAGCCTTGAAAGCATTGGATAAAGTTTTGGAAATTAATCAGGAAAATATAGATGCCTTGTACAAAAAGATTGATGTCCTTTATAATCTTGGGAGAGAAAAGGAAGCTGAGAAAGTTTATAAGAGGACATTGTGAACATCAAAAATGGGCTCTGTAGAAATCCTCTGAAATAAAGAATATCCATTAATTTGAACTGAATGGATTGATATGATTTCACGTATTTATTTTCAGCCTCTTGCAACTGATTAATACAGGTTTTCTACAGAGCCTGAAAAAGTATAATTGAAAACAGGGTAAAATTGCATAGAGGAAAATAAGAATGTAAGATGCAATGAAGAATTACTTAATTTTTTAACTAAGCGGGAAGATTTATGATGTATGATAAAGAGGGATGTTCTGGCAAAATAATGTACGAAGTCGCACAACAAATGGGATTAGTTGAAGATATCAAAAAGTTATGCGAAATTACATGGGAAGAAGGTTTGCAAAAAAGGCTTCATGGTCCCAATTCGTGGACTTACGCCGGGATGCTAGGATATCTTGGCAAAGAAATGATTGGTAAGAACGCAGGTAAAGCCGGACCATTAATGTATAAAAATGCACAAAGTATGGATTTAATAGAGAGAATTAAAGACTTGCATAAAAATGCATGGGAAATAGGATTGAAACGTGGATGCCATCAACAATATAATTGGACATTAAATGGCATGTTGGAATACTTTGGAAGAAAAATTGCGATTGAAGAGGGCAAAAAAATTCCTTCAAAAAAATAGTCATTTATCTTCAAATAATATGTTTTCTTTTTTATAGCAAATGAAGAATTTGCGGATAAAGTCTAGATTTTGCAGGCTGCCAACATAAGAAATATATTTAAAAATATATACGCCTTTTGTCTGTGCTACTATTCAGTTATGGATTTTCGGAAAAAGCCGCTCTCCTTCGTCGAGCGTGACAAGACACCGTGAATACACCTAATACGGATGTCTCGTTCTTCGAGAAAAAAGATCCTCAATAAAGGCTTCCGCAGTTTTCGAGAAAAACTTCTCCAAAAACGGCTGTCGGCTTTTCATTCAGATCGTTTTCTCGAACAGCCCCGGTCCGTTTGTACTTTTTTTAGGGTGGTTGGTGGGGAGCCGCCGACTCAAAAAATATATTAAAAAAGCTATGCCTAGTTTTCGTTCGTGGCACCCGATTCTAAAAATGGAGGAAACGTAAACCAGTTAGCTCAGTATTCGTTTCCTAAGTTCGATGCTAATGGGATCAAGTTTCCCATTCATGGCTTCGAGAATTTCTTTTCTTATAAAAAGAGTTCTGTTTTCAGCATCAAGGGTTTCTTGTTCGGCTTTAAGAGTTCTATTTTCGGCTTCAAGCTTCTCTTTTTTGGCTTTAAGTTTCATTTTTTTGGCTTCAAGCTCCTCAATTAAGGAAACAGCAGCCTCCGGGTTAGTCCGGATAAGATTGAGAATTTCTTCATCGTTCATAAACAGCTCCCCTTAATTCTGTTATTTTTATAATACTCGATGTGAGGAAGGTGATAATTGAACTTACATGAAATATATGTTAGAAATAGGTAATGGTGAAAACGAACAATAGCCATACCGGAAGCTCGATCAAAGAAACATCAAACAAGTAACATTAGACTTTCACGTCATCTGTACTAATCACGATTAGTACTATTTTTGATTAGTATTTTGAGATGCAAAAGCCATGGGAGATCCCCGGTGTATCTCAAGAAGTTCGAAGTTCGATATTCAAAGTTCGATATTCAAAGCTCCCCGGAAAAGCGGGGGTATGCGAGGCCTGCAAGCAGGAGCTGCCAGGTTTCACCTGTTTTTCCTACAGCTAGATAGACGGTCCAGCCGACTTTTGCTTTTGAGCTGATTTCCCGGGAAACGATAACAGGGCCTACAGTCTGTCCCAATGTATAGTACTCATAAAGCCATAGTTTGCCGGGTTCGATTTTTTCAATCTCGAAGTAGCCAGAGAGCCTGCGTGTGTATTTTTTAGCAGGATGGGAGTCAACATAGTTCAGGAGTAGGAGGGCGAGTTCTTTGGCTGCGGGGACGTCAGGTGTGAGTTCCCTGACATCCTTTTCGGTTTCCTCATAAATCTCATCAGCCATGTAACCCCTAGCGTGCGTCCATTCAATGAGGTCGTAGATGACTTTTACAGCAGCCTTCAGGGAATCAATATCTAAAAGCACATTCCTGACCAGGTCATAGCTGAGGAATGCTTCCACTTCGGAATCTCCGATGTACCCGGGCCCGAAGATTTCACAGTACTCCTTGCCTTCTTCCCTGTGCAGGGCTTTGAAATTCGCTTCGTCTCTTACACTCAGGAAAAGATAAGCACGGCTGTTAAGAAACTCTGTGAAAAGATCAATCACATCTTCATAATCGCCATAAGGATCAGGGTTCAGGCACTGGCGATATTCATCAAGAAACTCTTTGAATACTGTGTCTATAGTCTTCATAGCTTCCTCAAAGTATGGTTCAATACTCACTATTGCTATTCTTTTTTGAATAATCTGTGTTTTATGTCTTTGGTGTTAACCTTAGAAAGTTTGGTGGGGGGCCGCCGACACAAGAAATATATTAAAAAAACTATGCCGTTTTTAACCGATTCTCTTCTTCAATTATTAATTTTTGGGAAAAGCCGCTCTCCTTCGTCGAGCGTGACAAGACACCGTGAAGACACCCAATAAGGCTGCCCTGCTTTTAGACTAACACCTGCACACACCGGCTGATGAGTTCCATCCAAACAGCTATGTTTAAATAAATTTAAAGGGATACACAATTATAATATTTACACTCAGGTTTTAATGGCCAAAGTGCACTCTTTAGCGAAAGCCTGCTTTTAGAAATGCAAAAAAGGACAAAACCTGGCAAAAACCTGACAAACCAGAAAAGGAGAAATTAACATCCCGGCAATCATCCCCGAATCCGAAGTAGAAGAAGCGGCCCTTGAAATCCTCTCCGAGCTTGGCTACGGGTACCTTTACGGTCCTGACATTGCTCCTGATACGCCGGATGCCGAAAGGGAAAACTTCGGGACCGTCATTCTGCCCCACAGGCTCCGGGCTGCCGTAGAGAAATTGAACGAGGGGATCCCGAAAGAAGCGAGGGAAGAAGCAATAAAAAAGGTGCTTCGGGAAGAGAGCCAGGACCTCATACACAACAACCGGGCTTTTCACGAGATGCTGGTAAACGGGGTTGATGTGGAATATCAGGGGAAAGACGGGGAAACGGTTTATGATAAGGTCTGGCTTTTTGACTTTGCGGAGCCTGAGGAAAACGAGTTTCTGGCGGTCAACCAGTTTACCGTTATAGAGGACGGAAACGAAAGGCGCCCTGATATCGTGCTTTTTGTGAACGGGCTACCCCTTGTTGTGGTTGAGTTAAAGCGTCCCGATGAGGAAAACGGGTATGAGGACGAGGAGATTGTCTGGGATGCCTATAAGCAGTTCCAGACTTACAAAAAAGAGATTCCGACGCTCTTTCGCTACAACGCTTTCCTGATTATCAGTGACGGGCAGGAAGCGATGGCAGGGACGCTTACTTCGAACCGGGAATGGTTCGTGCCCTGGAAGACGGTTGACGGGGAAAAGCTTGCGGAGTTTAAGGTGCCGCCCATGGAGGTGCTCTTCCGGGGGATGTGCAGGCCTGAGATTCTGATAGACCTGGTCAGGCACTTTATTGTTTTTGAGGACGACCGGGGGAAGCTTATCAAGAAACTTGCGCGGTACCACCAGTACCACGCCGTGAACAGGGCTGTGGAGAAGACGAAGCTTGCTTCCATGCCCGAAGGGGACCGGAAGTGCGGGGTCATCTGGCATACGCAGGGGTCGGGAAAGAGCCTTTCCATGGTCTTTTATGCGGGAAAGCTGGTGCTCGGGCTTGACAACCCGACCATTGTCGTGATCACGGACCGGAATGACCTGGACGGGCAGCTTTTCGATAATTTTGCCCGCTGCAGCGAGATCCTGCGCCAGCAGCCTGTGCAGGCTGAGACAAGGGCACAGCTCCGGGAACTCCTTGCAGTGGCTTCGGGAGGGATTGTGTTTACAACGATCCAGAAGTTCTCACCCGAAAATGAAGAGGACCGGTTCCCGACCCTTTCCGGACGGCGGAATATCATTGTTATCGCCGACGAAGCCCACAGGAGCCAGTACGGGTTTGATGCGAAGTTCCGGGAAAAAGAAGTCGAAGAGGAAAAGGTTGCGGAAATCTCCTACGGCTTTGCAAAGCACATGCGAGATGCCCTTCCCAGCGCCTCCTTTATCGGCTTTACAGGGACTCCCATTGAGTTTGATGACCGGAGCACCCCTGCGGTCTTCGGGGACTACATCGACATCTACGACATCGAGCAGGCCGTAAATGACGGGGTCACGGTCCCTATCTTCTACGAAAGCCGGCTTTCAAAGCTGGACCTGGTAAAGGAAGCAAGGGAAACCCTGGACTCGGAATTTTCCATGATAACGGAAGGCAGGGAACTCTACGAGGCAGAAAAGCTCAAGTCAAAGTGGTCCAGGCTCGAAGCCGTGGTCGGAACTGAAGATAACCTGAAAAAACTTGCAGCCGACATAGTCTTCCACTTCGAGAAAAGGCTTGAAGACGGAATGGACGGAAAAGGCATGATAGTCTGTATGAGCAGACGGATCTGTGCTGACCTCTACAACGAAATAATAGCCCTTCGCCCGGAATGGCATGACGGGGACGACCTGAAAGGCAGGATAAAAGTGATCATCACCGGCAGCGCGGCGGATGACGAGCTTTTACAGCCGCACATAAGGAACAAAAGCCGCAGGACAAAGATCCGGGACAGGATGCAGGACCCAGAAGACCCCCTGAAGCTCGTAATCGTCTGCGATATGTGGCTGACCGGTTTTGACGCCCCCTGCCTGCATACCATGTACTTCATGAAATGGCTCCAGGGGCACAACCTTATGCAGGCTATTGCCCGCGTAAACCGGGTCTTCATGGACAAGCCTGGGGGCCTTATCGTTGACTACGTGGGCCTCCTCTACGACCTCAAGTACGCCATGGCAAACTACACGAAAAGCGGTGGCCGGGGCAGCCCTGCGGACTACAAGGACGAAGCCGTCGAGCTCATGCTCGAAAAGTACGAAATCGTCCGGGACCTTTTCTACGGCTTTGACTACATGCGGATCTTTTCTGCTTCCCCGAAAGAAAAACTCGGAATCGTCAGGGAAGGGGCGGATTTCATCCTTTCGAAGGGGAGGTCCGAAGCCCAGAGGACCCAGGAAAAAAAGCGCCTCATCCAGCACGTAACCGAGCTTTCGAAAGCCTTTGCCCTTTCCGTCCCGCATTCCGAGGCAGACAGGATCAGGGATGAAGTGGCATATTTCCAGGCTGTAAGAGCCATCCTTGTAAAGGTGGACAGGAAGCCTGCAAAATCAAAGTACGAAGTGAATTCGGCAATAAAAGAACTTGTTTCAAAATCGATTGCCAACAAAGAGATCATCGATTTCTTTGACCTTGTCGGAATAAAAAGACCCGACATCTCAATTCTCTCCGAAGACTTCCTTGCCGAAGTGCGGGACCTGCCCCAGAAGAACCTTGCCTATGAAGTCCTGAAAAAACTGCTCTACGACGAGATCAAAACCCGTTCCCGCAAGAACTTTATCCAGGGAAAGTCCTTTGCCGAAATGCTTGAGCGGGCAATCAACGAATACAAAAACCGGGGCATTGATACCGTTCAGGTCATCGAAGAACTCCTCGACCTGGCAAAGAAAATCAGCGAAGCCGACAAAAGGGGCGAGGAACTGGGCCTCAGCGAAGAAGAAATCGCCTTTTACGATGCCCTTGCCGACAATGAAAGTGCCGTGGAAGTCCTTGGCAATGAGACCTTAAGGCTCATGGCGGCGGAACTCGTCGGCATCATAAGGAAGAACGCAGGCATCGACTGGACCCTCCGGAAAAATATCCAGGCAAAAATGAGGATCAGCGTAAAGCGGCTGCTGAAAAAATACGGATATCCCCCCGACAAGCGGAAACTTGCGACCGAGAGCATCCTTAAACAGGCGGAACTGCTGTGCAGGGACGTCTCCTTTGAAGCATGTATGGCATAAAAATTTCCTTCATTTCTAATTTCTCATTTTTTATGAGTTGAAGACATCCCACAATTAAAGATCATACTTCAAAAAATCACTTCACAGACCCTTTCCATCACACCGCATACCTCACGACATCCTCAATAGTATCAACAAACTCGACGTCGATCCCCACATTTTCCTCGATGAACTCCTCGGTATCAATGAATTCGGGTTTTCTTTCAACGATTGTGAAGGGGCCTGCATCTCTCTGGACATAGGTGTAGCTGACAAGCTGGTCGTTTTCCCTGGGAAGGAGGATCAGGGTCTTGCCTCCGGCTTTTGCGGCTTCGGATTTTTCGATCACGCCACTGATGGGGCCGACGTTGCCTTCGCTGTCGATGGTGCCGGTGAGGGTTACGGAGTCGTTAAGTTCGGTGTCGTTGTCAAGAGCGGCGATGGTGAGGAGGGTCATGAGGGCACCGGCGCTTGGCCCGTCTACGGCAGGGATCGGCTCTTCAGCCGTGATGCTGAAGATCGTGTCGGTACCGGTGAGGCTCATATTGGCCTGGTCCTGGGCAACAAAGACCGCGGTGTTGGCGGCGTCCTGGAAGACCACACCCATCAGGGGGGTCGTCTGGACGAGTACGCGGCCTTTCCCTGGCCTGACCTCAACCGAGACATCGATAAGGGCACCTTCCTCAATAACCGTTTCCGAGACAAAGGGCCCATTTTCTCCTTCCTCGATTCTCTGGACCACAGCCGGAGCCTGCAGGGTTGCAAAGCCTTCCTGGCCCACAGGGCAGGCCTGGAACGTCGTTTCGAGCTCGACAACCCGGTTCCGGTAGAACTCGATCTGGGAAGCGTAGGACTGCAGGGACTGGTTATTGAGGAGGACCTGCACTTTCAGGGCCTCGTTCTCCTCTTCAAGGGAATTGATCCGGGCCTGCATCTCCCGAATCTGCTCCGCACTCTCCCCGGCTCCGAGAGGCTGCGGCTGGGCGAACCAGACGAAGTAAGCGTTTAGGACCAGGGATAAAATCAGAAGGAATGTCAGAATTTTCTTTACCATACCACTCATATATTATCGCCGATGTGATTTATTTCTTGCCTGAAAATGGAGCAAAAAGCAAGTTACCGCCTTTTTAAGGTCTTCAAGATTAACGGCAAGACACTACCTTCTCAAGGTCTTCAAGGTCAAAGACCAGATAACCTTTCTCCCTGAGCCCTCCTTTCCCATCGATTTTCCTTGCGACAATCCCGTAAATTTCATTCCGGGAACTGTCCCTCCATCTTACGAGAGGGGATTTTCTTTTAAGGGCTTCGAGGGATTTTTCTGCTGATTTTTTGTTCAAGGTTCGCCATTTGCACTCGATAAAAGTGATCGCATTCTCGGCCTCGTTTACGGCAAGAACGTCGATTTCCTCATTCCTGTGCCACCACCTGCCAGTGCGAAGAGCCGACGGAATAAGAAGAGGAACGAATTCTTTCTCCACAAAAGTCTCGAATTTCCTGGCAAAATACATTCTAAGGGCTTCAGGGTCAGCCCTGAATTCCAGACTGTCCCTTTCGATAACCTCCTTGTTTGCGGAAACGAAATTGAACCAGAAGTCGAAGACCTGGTCTTTTATAAGGTAGATGCCCATTCTGGAACTTCCGAAAAGTGAAACCCTGCGCTCCAGAAAACCGAGGCGGATCAGGTTTTCGAGATATGGGTAGATCTTCCTGGCCTCCATGCCCACGAAATTGGCAATTTCACCCGGCTTCGTGTTTCCGGAAGCAACAGCGTCCAGAATGGAAAAATAAGTCTTGAGTTCCCGGAATTCCTGCGAGATAATGAAGTAAGGTTCCCGATAAAAGTACCCGTACCTGTCAAAGAACTCATTTTCGATGAATTCGTCCAGGGAACCATATTCCGAAGCCTTGAGCAGGTACTCGGGAACCCCTCCGAGGGTCATATACGTCTTCAGGGTATCTTCAAAAGGCATATTCAGAAACTTACAGGCATCTGCAAACGGAAGCCCTTCAAGGAGGATATCCCGGGTTCGCCTCCCGTAAAGCGGAGATGCATGGGAAAGCACCATCTCACTCATGAGCCCGAGCATGGACCCGGAAAGCACGATGCAGACGTTTGACCCCGAAAGGACAGAGTCCCAGTACTTTTGAAGGGTGCTGAGAATGCTACGGTCGTTTTTTATAAGGTAGGAAAATTCATCGATGCAGAGGTAGAAACGCTCCTCCGGCAAATTTTTCGTGAAATAAGCAAAAAGCTGGTCCCAGTCCCTGAAGTCCAGGCTTCCAAGAAGTTCGTCCTCCAAGAACTCGGCAAGTTTCTCCCTGAAACGCATGATCTGGATGTGGGGAGATACATCTTCGCCGACATAGAAAACTCCCGGTTTGTCCCTGATAAACTCGGTCAGCAGGCGGGTCTTTCCAATCCGGCGGCGGCCGTAAAGCACAATAAGGCTTCCTCGCTTTTTCTTCCATTCCTTTTCGAGGAGGGAGAGTTCTTTCTCGCGGCCGACAAAAGTACTAATCATGATTAGTACTAATTTGGATTAGTACTTTAAAGTATCGGGTTCTAAAGGAAAAAAATAATTTACCAAATTTCAACCTATAAATCAAAGTTACGCTGGCGCACCCCACTGCAAGCTACGGGGTATTCGACTGAAATAAAAAGAGTAAGCCCTCATATAGAGGGTTAAAGTCCATCAACATAATAAGTATATTCGTAATCTATATTTCTTTCCCCATCAAGAACAAGGGTTATTTGCTTGGTTTCGCCTGGTTCTAAATTTACAATTTGAGTTTCTGAATCTCGCACTTCCCCAGTGTTTTCTACTAACAGTTCCGCCGTTACTTTTGAACTTTTTGAAACGCTTCCTTCATTCTGTACCCACAAATCAACGTGATAGACAATTCCTTTAGATAAATCAAAAGAAGACTCACATCTATCCTGTACAACAACAATTCCTGCTTCATCAATACAACCAACAAATGAACATGCCAAAAGAACTAAAACTAAGACTAAAATAGAAATATGCCTCATAATTAGGAAAACACCACATACATATATAAATATTTATAAATGTCCAGACTCGCAAATAAATTATACACGTGCAGAAATTTAACGAAGGGCAAATATTGAGGGCTGAACCAGATAATAAACCCTATAATTCAACATTCAATTCAAAAACTGTAAAGTTTAAATTTAATAAGAAGTCTATTGGCCAAATGTAGCAGCTATTCAAAGTCTTGTTTTCCATATTCAGTCTAATTGAAAAGCCGTTCACTTCGTGAACGGGACTGCTGCCGGGTCCTGGATACGAAATGGGAACCCCTGCACCCGGATACCCGCACCAAATTTCAACCAAAGCCGGAAATCAGCACAAAAAATAGCTAAAAAAGGGGTTTGGTTTCCAGCAAGCAACTGATGAAAAGACACTGCAAAAAAAGTAGAGAGAAAGAGCCGGATGGCCCTTTGCTTCACTTTGCTTCACTTCGCTTTACTGTCCTTCCCTTGCCTTCCTGTAGTCCCTCATTGCGGAAGCAAAGGCCTTGAACGGTGGGGACGGCCTGCCGGGCCGGGACCTGAATTCGGGGTGGAACTGGGAAGCGAAGAAGAAACGCTTGTCGGGGATTTCGGAAATCTCCATCCTGTTCTTGTTCTTACCGGAGAAGACTATGCCAAAGGACTCCAGGCGCTCAACGAATTCGGGGTTGACTTCGTACCTGTGGCGGTGGCGTTCTATGATGTAGTTGCTGCCATAGATCTTTTCGGCCATTGAGCCTTCTTTGAGGATGGCTTCGTAGTCGCCAAGACGCATCGTGCCGCCAAGGTCGGCAACTCCGGTCTGTTCGGGGAGGATATCGATTACGGGGTAGGGGGTGTCCTCATCGAACTCGGTGGAGTTTGCACCTTCGAGGCCCGCGACGTTTCTTGAAAACTCGATTACTGCAAGCTGCATGCCCATGCAGAGGCCAAGGAAAGGAATGTCGTTTTCGCGGGCAAACCTGATTGCCATGATCTTGCCTTCGGTCCCGCGTTCGCCAAAGCCGCCGGGGATCAGGAGCCCGTCATACTGGCGGAGCTTTTCGAGTTCTTTGGGGTCGTTTTCAAAGTCCTCGGCATCGACCATTTCGATGTCGGCTTTGCAGCCGCACTCGATTGCCCCGTGCTTAACGGCTTCGAAGATGCTAAGGTAGGAGTCCTCAAGATGGGTGTATTTCCCGACAATTGCCAGTTTTACCTCATCTTTCATGTTCCTCATCCTGGAAACCATTTCCTTCCAGGCAGGATCCTCAAAGTCGGATTCCAGTTTGAGGCGCTGCATGAGTTTGGTGGTCAGGCCCTGCTCTTCGATTACCAGGGGGACTTCGTAGATATCGTTCGCGTCGTGGGCGCTGATGACCAGTTCCTGGGGGACGTCACAGAAAAGGGCGATCTTTTCCTTTGCAGCCTCATGCAGGGGGGTCTTTGACCGGGTAACGATTACATCCGGACTCAGCCCGAGGGTCCTCAGGTCCTTTACCGAGTGCTGAGAGGGTTTGGTCTTCTGCTCGCCCTGGAGGTCTTCCATAACCAGGGTCACGTGGATGAAAACGATGTTTTCGGCCGGCTCTTCCCTGTGCATCTGGCGGACAGCTTCCAGGAAAGGCATGCTCTCGATATCTCCCACGGTCCCGCCGATTTCCACCAGGCAAATGTCAGCCCCGCTCCGGGCCGCAACTTTCCGGATCCTGTTCTTGATCTCGTTTGTGATATGGGGAATGATTTGGACAGTCTTTCCCAGGTAGTCACCTTTCCGCTCCTTTGCGATAACCGCCTGGTAGATCTTTCCCGTGGTGAAGTTATGGTCCCGGGTCAATTCCGTATCAAGGAACCGTTCGTAGTTCCCGAGGTCCAGGTCCACCTCGCCCCCGTCCTTCAGCACGAATACTTCCCCGTGCTGGTAGGGGCTCATTGTGCCTGCGTCAATGTTGATGTAGGGGTCGATCTTGATAGCCGTAACTTTATAGCCTTTGTTTTTCAGGTTCCTACCAATGGACGCGATGGTGATGCCTTTTCCAAGCCCGCTCATCACACCACCGGTAACTACAATATACTTCATGGGTCAGCTTCCTCGACAATTTAATAGGGATTAATAGGAATTAATAAGTTAATGGGAGTATTAAAAGGATAACACTGATTCAAAGAATAATATGATATTGAAATTGAAACCAGTGTTGTGGGTAACATTGCGGGCAACATCCGCATAATTTTCAATATTGTGCCTGCATAAGAACACAATACCAATAGGCTCATAATATAAAAAAATAGTCTTTAGTCCTTTTCCTTATTCATATATTTCAGCCTTTGCCTAACCATTTCAGCCTTTAACCAAATATTTCAGCCATTGGTAAGCCATTAAAGGAATTAATAAGTCATTTAAGAGTTTTTCAGCCATTTAAAAAAAATATTAAGCCATTAATAAGCCATTAAAAGAATTAATCAGCCATTAAAGAAATTAATCAGCCTATTAAGAACTTTTTAAACCTTTTAAAATCTTTTTTAGGCATTAAAGGAAGTTAATAGCAGTTAAAGGCATTATTCAGCCTTAATAATCAGTTCAGGAATTTTAATTCACACCCCACCCCTCAGCTCTTCCGGGACTTTCGATTTGTCTCCAAAACAGTCTGATTTTCAGGGAAGGGTCAGCCATCCTCCATTATTTTCAGCAGGAGATAGGTTATGCAGGTGACAAAAAGGATCGAAAACACCAGGGCATGGGCGAAACTGACTCTGAACCCCATTCCCTCAGGCAAAACGAAGTAGAGAGAAAAAAGGGAGACAAGCAGCAGGAAACCTCCAAGAGCCAGGGTCAAAGGCAACTTATCGGCCTCATTAACTGGTTTCCGGGTTTTGTTCCCGGATTTCCAGGTTTGTGAACCCTCACTTCCGAAGAGCTTTTTCAGGAATGAAACGGAAAAGCTACCAGCTCCGCTTCCGCTTCCCCTGGGGTTTGAAACCTTCTTTTTATGGGCATCCCCTCCCGGCCTGTAAGGCCTGAGCTCATCGTTATCTTCCCAAACCTGGATTTCATCTTCGGGCTCTTTTAGCTTTTCGTCCTTTTTTCCGAGCTGGACGGGAAATCCGTTCTTTTTCGAACCGTAACCGGCGGTAATGAAAATCTTCCCTTCGGTGAGCACCTTTCCGTCCCGCGGGATCCTCGCAACCGCAGAAACGTATTCCTTGTGCAGGACGTAGGGGTTATCCCTCAAAAAAGTAATATTTCCTTTCAAATCCTCGCTAACCGAAAAATGAATGTGGGTTGGAGAACCCTGGTTTGTGACCAGGATTTCAAAGGTCTGCTCTTCCCCGGGAGCCAGGGGGATTTCAATATCCTCCGTCTCAAACTCTATAGAGTTAAGTTCCTGCCGGTTAATTATAACATTCTGCACTATCTGCTGCAAGTTCAAAACCCCTCAAATCAATTTCGGAGATCAGGAGGAAGCAGGTTAGGAATCCCCTCATCTATAGGGTAATGCTCACCGCAAGCAGGGCAGTAGAGGGTCCCGGATATGATCTCTTCTTCATTTTCTTCCACCACATTCAAAACCAGGTCGCCTTTGCAGACCGGGCAGGCCAAAATCTCCATCAGATCTTTTTTCACTCTATTTTCACCATCAAAGTCAGTTGTGAGGATAGCAGGAAAGGGATTTCCCTTTAGATTAAAGTATCTATTTTTCCATTTATTAAAATCAACTTATTCTCAGAGCATTAGGAATAAACTTATTCTTCAGCATAAAATCAACTTATTCTTCAAAATATTAAAATCATCTTTGTATTTTACTGATCTGTATAACTTCCAAATTATTTACGATTTGGGGTTTTGGCCATTTTAGCTTAAAAGCAGGAGAGAATAAAGAGAACTTTCGTGAAAACAAATTTTGTTGCTTTTGAAGCTCAAAAAATATTCAGACAAGTTAACAATGTTACCCCCCGGGTTACAATTTAAAAAAACGATCCAGTGACAACTATATACAAGAACAGTAAGACGTTGTAAATATATTAACATAGGGTAACATTTCAGAATGTTTAAATAGCGAAACTGCCTTTGGAAATTTAAGAAATTGAAAAACATAAAGGAGTTGGCAGGGAGGGAACTGTGAAAGAATAGTTGTTACTTTAAAGGTAACAACCCTTCAAAACATAAAAATAAACAATGAAGTGATAAGATGGCATCAAAAGCACAGGACAGAAGCATCGACCCAGCTTCCCTGATCATGCTCAAACAGGCTGAAAAGGAAGGTATAGAAACCGCCTGGGACCGCTACGAGAAACAGCAGCCTCAGTGCAGCTTCGGACAGTTAGGAATTTGCTGCAGGAACTGCAACATGGGCCCCTGCAGAATAGACCCCTTCGGGGAAGGCGCGGATAAAGGAGTTTGCGGAGCTACGGCAGACATCATTGTAGCAAGAAACCTCCTCAGGATGATCGCAGCAGGCGCAGCCGCCCATTCTGACCATGCCAGGGACGCCGTGCTGACCTTCAAGAAAATGACCGAAGGCGAAGCCGGAAGCTACGGCCTGAAAGACGAAGCGAAACTAAAAGCTCTTGCAGCCGAGTACGGCATCTCTGTCGAAGAGAGGAGCAAGGAAGAAATAGCAGCCGAACTTGCCGATGCCCTGGTTGCCGAATTCGGAAAACAGGAAGGTCCGATACAGTTTACCCGCCGGGCTCCCGTAGAAAGGGTTAAGCTCTGGACGAAACTCGGAATTGACCCGAGAGGTGTGGACAGGGAAATAGTGGAGTGCATGCACAGGACCCATATCGGTGTGGACAACGACCCGGTCCATATCCTCCTGCACGGGCTCAGGACCAGTCTTTCGGACGGCTGGGGCGGGTCCATGATCGCGACGGACGTCCAGGACGTGCTCTTCGGGACCCCGACTCCGATCAAATCCACCGTAAACCTCGGGGTGCTTGCCGAAGACAAGGTTAACCTTGTAATGCACGGGCACGAATCCATCCTCTCGGAAATGATTCTGGAAGCTTCCGATGACCCCGAAATCCTGAAGCTTGCAAAGGAAAAAGGAGCAAAAGGAATTAACATTACAGGCATGTGCTGCACCGGAAACGAGACCCTCATGCGCCACGGGATCCCTACCGCGGGAAACTTCCTCCAGCAGGAACTTGCCGTCATAACCGGGGCTGTGGAAGCCATGGTCGTGGACGTGCAGTGTATCATGCCGGCCCTCGGGGCACTTACTAGCTGCTACCACACGAAATTCATCTCCACCTCCCCGAAAGCCGACTTTCCGGGAACCGTGAGAATGGAGTTCCACGAAGAAACCGCCTATGAGACTGCAAAAGAGATCGTAAGGACCGCGGTCGAAAACTACCCGAACAGGAACCCTGCAAGAGTCAACATCCCTGCCGAGAAACAGGAATGCATGGTCGGTTTCAGCGCTGAAGCCATCCTCGCCGCCCTTGGAGGCAGCCCTGCCCCCCTCATAGACGCGATTACCGGTGGAGACGTAAAGGGTATCGGGGCAGTTGTGGGCTGCAACAATGTCAAGGTCAAGCACAACTACGGGCACGTCAACCTTGTAAAGGAACTGATTAAGAACAACGTTCTGGTAGTCACCACCGGCTGCAACGCAATTGCCTGTGCCGAAGAAGGCCTGCTCAAACCCGAAGCTGCTGACCAGGCAGGAGAAGGGTTAAAAGGCGTCTGCAAAGCCCTGGGAATCCCCCCTGTCCTGCACATGGGTTCCTGTGTAGACATTAGCCGGATTCTGGTGCTCGCCGCAGTTGTGGCAAAGGCCCTTGGCGTGGACATCAGCGACCTTCCGGCAGCAGGGGCAGCCCCCGAATGGATGAGCGAAAAAGCCGTCAGCATCGGGACATACGTGGTCTCTTCGGGCGTTTATACCGTACTCGGGACAGTGCCCCCGGTCCTCGGAAGCGGGGCAGTCACAGGGCTCCTGACAGAAGGACTCGATGAGGTAGTCGGAGCAAGCTTTGCCGTGGAACCGGACCCCTTCAAGGCTGCTGACCTGATGATCGAGCACATAGAAGATAAAAGAAAAGCCCTGGGCCTCGAGCCCTGAAGAGGTGGACCTGATGAAGGAAGTCATGATCCGCCCGGAGCGCTGCATGGGCTGCCGGTCCTGTGAGATTGCCTGTGCCGTGGAACACTCCGAAAGCAAGGACCTCTTCACGGCCATAGGGGAAAGCCCGGTACCCCGCAAGCGAATTTATGTTGAGTATATCCCGGACTTTGCCGTTGCGGTCCCCATAACCTGCCGGCACTGTGAAGATGCTCCCTGCACCACCGTCTGCCCCACAAACGCCCTTTCCCGAGACGAGGTTAGCAGGAGAGTTACCCACAACCCGGACCTCTGCATTGGTTGCTGGACCTGTTCCATGGTCTGCAATTACGGGGTAATCGGGAGGCAAAAAGAAGCACGCGTTGCCGTGAAATGTGACCTCTGCCCGGACAGGGAAGTCCCTGCCTGTGTGGAAGCCTGTCCAACCGGCGCCCTGGTCTTCGCCGAAGTTAAGGATTTCTCGGGGATCAAACGCAGCCAGGCCGCCCTGAAACTGGCAAAAGGAGTACAGACCGGAATCGTTCCCTGATCAAACCCTATACGGAAACACCAGAAAAAATCCGGTGAATGGAAGTGAAACCCACGCAAGAAAAACCCCCTCTCCCGACAGTCTCCCACCCTACAATCTGCCCCTACTGCAGCCTTGGATGCGGATTTTATCTGGAGCTTGAAGAAGGTAAAGCCGCAGGCATCCGCTATATGCCCGAACACCCGGTAAACGAAGGAAGCCTCTGCCCGAAAGGCAACACTGTCCTGGAAGTCCTGAACCACCCCGACCGCCTTAAATACCCCATGAAAAAGACCGAAAACGGCTGGGAAAGGATCGAATGGGAAGCAGCCCTGGAGCTTGCGGCGGCAAAACTGAAAGGGTCGCTGGAAAAATCCGGGCCAGCCTCCCTGGCTTTTCTGGGCTCTGCCAAGTGCAGTAACGAAGAAAACTACATATTCCAGAAAATTGCCAGGCTACTCGGGACGAATAATGTGGACAACTGCGCAAGGCTCTGCCATGCTTCCACCTTGACCGGCCTTGGAAAAACCCTGGGTACGGGAGCTATGACAAACCCCATTTCAGACCTTGCCTCCTCGGAGTGCATTTTCGTGATTGGGTCAAACTTCGCAGAAAACCACCCTCCCGTTTCCCGACAGGTCCTCAGGGCAAAGGAAAAAGGGGCCCTTGTGATTGTAGCCGACCCTCGCATAACCCCTACAAGCTGGCTTGCGGACCTTGCACTGCGGCTTGAACCGGGAACCGACATTGCCCTCCTGAACGGGATGATGCACGTAATCGTCTCCGAAGGGCTCTGGGACAGGGAATTTGTCCGGGAAAGGACCAGGGGCTTTTCCGAACTGGAACAGAACCTTCAAAGGTATGACCCCGAAACTGTCTCCAACATTACAGGCATCCCTTCGGCAGACATAATAAAAGCTGCAAGGGCTTATGCGCGCGCAGGGACTGCAGCCATCGTCTACTCCATGGGGATTACCCAGCACGTTTCGGGCACGGACAACGTAACAGCCTGTGCAGACCTTGCCCTTATCTGCGGGCACATAGGGAAAAAAGGGACCGGAATCCTCCCCCTTAGAGGCCAGAACAACGTGCAGGGAGCCTGTGACATGGGAGCCCTGGCCGAATTCTACCCGGGGTACGGGAAAGTGGGGGACCCCGACGCAGCCGGACGCATGCAGAGCCTCTGGGGGGCAAAAAAGCTTCCCGAAAGTCCGGGCCTTACGGCGACGGAAATGCTTGAAGCCGCAGGGGAAGGAAAAATCAAAGCCCTCTACGTGATGGGAGAAGACCCGGTCAACTCGAACCCGGACTCCTCACAGGTGAAAAAAGCCCTGGAGAAACTGGACTTCCTGGTGGTACAGGACATTTTCATGACCGACACTGCCGAACATGCCGACCTGGTTCTCCCCGCGGCTTCCTTTGCCGAAAAAGAAGGCAGCTTCACCTCCACGGAAAGGCGGGTCCAGTGGGTGGAACCTGCCCTTCTGCCGCCCGGCGAAGCCAGGGCTGACCTGGAGATCCTGTTCAGGCTTGCGAAAAACCTCGGGCTGGATTTCCCCTGCAGAGATGCAGGAGAGGTCCTGGAAGAAATTACCGCTGCTGTCCCGGCTTACGGGGGTATGACAAAAGAGAGGCTGAAAAAGGACTTCGGACTTATCTGGCCCTGTCCCTACCCCGGCCACCCCGGAACCCCTGTCCTGCACACGAACAGTTTCAGGACCCTGGACGGGCTTGCCAGGATCGTCCCCGTGGAACACAGGAGCCCTGCGGAAACCCCGGGTCCCGAGTATCCATTCTTGCTCACCACCGGGAGAACAGTGCTCCACTATAATGCAGGCTCCATGAGCAGGCGGAGCAAATCCCTGCTTAAAAAAGAACCCGAACTCTACGTGGAGATCAACCCCGCAGATGCCAGGACAATGGAAATCAGGGAAGGGAACAAACTTTTGCTGGAAACCCGGCGGGGGAAAACGGAAGTAATAGCCCGGCTGACCGAAAGAGTGGGGCAAGGGGTGCTCTTCCTGCCCTTCCATTTCCCGGGGACAAATGCCCTGACCGCAGGTTCCCTTGACAGGGAAGCCAAAATCCCCGAATTCAAGGTTTCGGCCTGCAGGATCAGGAGGGATTGAAAAATGCCGGAAGCCGTCTATGCTGACCTGTCCCGCTGTATCGCCTGCCACGCCTGCGAACTTGCCTGCGAGAGGGAAAACGAAAGCGCAAGGATTTCCGTACAGGTCGTAAGGGGCCTTGCTGCCGTTCCCGTTTCCTGCCGCCAGTGCGAAACCCCCCTCTGCGCTGCCGTCTGTCCCGGAGAAGCCCTGAACTACGGGGACAGCGGGCTTGAGTACGATGCCGAAAAATGTATCGGATGCCGGCTCTGCGTCCTTGCCTGTCCCTTCGGGACTGCGGAATTAAGGGCTGGTGTTGTGGAGCGCTGTGACCTCTGCCAGGGAAAAGAAATTCCTGCCTGTGTGGCGACCTGCCCTGCAGGAGCTCTCTTCCGTGCCGAAGCCGAAAGCCTCGGAGGAAATACCAGGACCAGAAGGGCAGAAAGGATTAAAAAAGCCCTTGGAACCCCGGAGCCTGCCGGCAGGAGGGAAAACAGATGAAAGAAAGCACAAGGATGCTCGTACCTGATGAAGAAAAGTGCATCGGGTGCAGGGCCTGCACCACAGTCTGCCCCGAGAAGCTCATCGCCTTTTCCGAAGAGGGAAACATGCGACGTATAAGCTTCCCTGCAAACTGCAGCCCGGACTGCGAGCTCTGCGCCCTTGCCTGCCCTGAAAAGGCAATAAGCTTCATTTTCCCTGTAGAGTTGGAAAAAAGCCGGGTCCCACTCGAAAGCCAGACCCTTGACTTCGAGCTTGTGCCCTGCCAGAAATGCGGGACTGCCTTTGCAACCAGAAGGGAACTCGAGAAGATAAGGACAGCTATTTCGGAAAAAATCCCCCTTCCTCCAACAGGAGGCTTCTGGGTGGAACTCTGCCCCGGCTGTCGTCAGGCAGCGTTCAGAGAAAAGCAAGCAGAAACAATTATTCAGGCAAGAAAGTTTTAAAAAATCGAAAAAGCCCGGCAGTATCAATTATAGTCAATGCCCCGAATTCCTTCCCCAATCTCAAGTGAAAGTTTAACCACAGAAAGCCCGGAAAACACGGAATAAAGGAAATAGGGGCACAATCCTTCCGTGCTTTCCGTGTCTTCCGTGGTTGTAAAGTAAGTATAAATATGTACGTTCGGGACTACAGACCAGTTGATTAGACCAGTTGATTAGACCAGTTAATTCTGTCCGGGCTTCATCCACACTTTTTCAGGATTTTTATTTTTTGTCTCTATTAATCCATATTTTTCCTACGTTCCGATTAGCAACACTTTCAACAGGAGTTTACGACCATCTTTTAAGAGATAATTCCATAATGGATAAATCGGATAACAATTAATATAGAGTAGTATTATAATATACTCAACATATAATTAATTTAAGCCGGGATGCGCGTAGATTAATGCACGCATGCACTTGAAAGAAAAAGCCGACTGTGCCAGGATAAAGTTTCTTGAAGCGGGAATCCCGGGCATAGGACTGAAGGCGAACTTAAAAGGGGAGTTTGGTATGGAAACCGGAACATATAATAGGGTAATGATTGCAAGCGACGGTTCGGAACTGGGCAGGAAAGCTGTCCACAATGGAATTGAAATTGCAAGACTGAGCGGGGCAAAAGTCTATGCTGTTTATGTGGTAAGTTCGGGAGGGCGTTCCGCAATACCCAGGGATGCTGGCTGGGAAAAAGCAATGAAAGAACACCTCAGGACCGAAGGGGAAAATGCTACAAACTTCATTGAAGAAAAAGGCAAAGCTGCCGGTGTCGAGGTGAAATCCGTAATCCTCGAAGGAAACCCCGGGGACGAGCTTGTTAAATTTGCGGACAAGAACGACATCGACCTGGTCGTGATGGGGACGCAGGGGAAATCCGGAGTCCAGCGCTTCCTCCTTGGAAGTGTGGCTGAAAACGTGGTCAGGCACTCAAAGAACGCGGTGCTCGTCGTGAGGGGAGAGAAAGCCGAAGAAAGCTGAAAATAGCAAAGCAGAAAGCAAAGCATGAAGCACAGTTGAAAATAGCAAAGTCGAAAACAAAAACTAAAAAATGTAAAAGTTTTCGGGCAGCTTATCCGGAATTCTCGGGATAAATTGATGTACCTGTCCGACTCTAATAACTGCCGATGATAGGACTTTTCCTTCAGGTACTGGACTTTGCCATTCCCATACTTTTCATGATTTTTATAGGGCTTGTCGGAACTGCCGTGCTTGTGGAACTGGGCCTCATGCAGAAGTTTTCCAGGCTTACGAGCCCTATTTTTGCCCATACGAACCTGCCTGAGACCTGTTCATCGGCCTTTTTAGTGTCCATAGGGTCTACTGTGGCCGCAAACAGTATGCTCCTGCAGGAAAAGGAAAACGGCTGCCTGGATGACAGGGAGGTCACCCTCTGTGCCATAATGAACAGCACCCCCGCCTATGTCAGGGAACTCTTCACCTACCAGGTCCCTATCGTACTTCCGGCTCTGGGACTCGTCGTGGGAGGTTTTTATGCCTTCGTATTCATATTCACTGCAATATTCAAGGTCCTGGCAGTAGCTGTCGCAAGCAAACTCCTTCTAAAAGGCAATTCCTGCAAGCCGCCGGAGAGCAAATTCAACGGGAAAGTATCCCTGAAAACGGCGGTTGAAAGAGCCGTTAGGAAAGAGTTTAAAGTCTTTTTGAAAATTGCCAGAGTCTACCTGATCGCCACGACCATCGTATTCTTCCTCAGGGAACAGGGAGCTTTTGAAATTTTCACCGTGCTCCCCCTTGCCGAACTATTCAAAATCCCCCCCGAAGCCATTGTCCCCCTGACAAGTTACGTGGCAAGCCCGATCCTGGGAATTTCTCTGCTCGGCCCCATGATCCATGCCGGAGAGATCACACAGCTCCAGGCAATGATCGTGCTTATGCTGGGCAGCATGTTCATGCTCCCTATCTTTGCCCTCCGCAGCCAGATCCCCAAGAAAGTGGCAATCTTCGGCCCCCGCCTGGGTTTCCGGATCGTTGCCTGCTCCACTGGGATGAGCATCCTGATAAGGTTCGTAATCCTCATGGGACTGCTCAGCATCTCCCCTTAAGCGAAAATAAGGAATAAAGGTAAAATAACGGGAACTGAGAAAGGAAGAAAAAAATGGAACGGGAAGGAAAAACGGAAAAGAAAGAAAGAAAGGAAAAAGACAAAATCAAGTTTACTTGAGTATACAGGAGAAATATATTAAAAACAAAGGAGTGAACGGGGGTTTTTGGGGGAGGTTAAAATATGTTGGATTTGGTCTTTGTAAAGTGTATTTTATGTTGAGCGATACCCGTTCACATTCCAAAGTGAAGATAAAGCCATATATAAACATTGCGATAACCCTAAAGCTACTGCCCTTTTGTGCTAAAAATTGATAAAGAATTCCATATTTTCAGAAATTTTTTTCCGCATACAACTAACCAAAGTTCCTACGATTTAAAAAAAATATTTCAGCTCCGAACCTGCTTCTTCAAGAGATATTTACAGCTGAGTTCACCTTCCTGGCCTTACTCAAGTTACTACATAAGTTATTCCTGCATCAGCTATTTTCGGGAACATAGCCCTCGGAAATGAAAAGTAATCCTGTCTGCTATTATTTTATGAAAAAGCCATATATATAATAATTAATATAGTAGAATAAGGAGCAGGCATGCACCATATAGAGCAAATATGCACCTGACTGCATGCACGCACCGATAAGAAAGGGTGGGCCTGTGCCGGGAGATGCTTCAGAAAGCTGAAGTTGAACACAGGGCCGATGAGGAAATAGATTTGAGGGATTTAATATGAGAGAGGGAACTTACAAAAAAATAATGGTTGCAACCGACGGTTCGCAACTCTGCAAAAAAGCGGTTGAAACAGGAATCGATATTTCAAAGATGAGCGGAGCTAAACTCTACGCCGTATATGTGATCGTCCCCACGACCCATTCTGCCAGGGACTTTGGCTGGGAAAAGGCTGCCATGGAGCACTTCAGGACTGAAGGTGAGAAAGCCACAGGCTTTGTGGAAGATGCCGCCAGGGCTGCCGGGGTCGAGGAGGAATCCTTACTCCTGGAAGGACATCCCGCAGACAAAATTGTAGAGTTTGCAGAAGAGAATGACATCGATATGATCGTGATAGGAACACTCGGCAAATCCGGACTCGATAGGTTCCTGCTCGGAAGCGTTGCCGAAAACGTGGTAAGGCATTCAAAGGTACCGGTGCTTGTGGTAAGAGGTTAAACCCCAAAATGAAGCTAACCTGAAAATAAAAGGAAACTGAAGCTGAAAATAAGAGAAAGCGTAATTTGAAAACAAGAAAAAAGTTGAATGCGGAAAACGGCTCTGTAGAAATCCCTAAAAAATGGCACACCTTAGTTGAACCGGTACCCAGAGTCCCGGATTCAAGCATCCGACTCAAACCGGACAAAGTTTGAATTCACAGGATTTCTATAAAGCCCTGAAACTTAAGCTGAAAACAAAAAATAAGAATTATTCAGTACCCTGTTCCCGAACTTCTTCAGCATTTAGATACCCGCCCGGCTTAATAAGTACCGGTGATAGAACACCGGGATTGGACTTATCTTCCGGATACCGGATTTTGTTCCTCCGGAATTATACTTTTTTTGAAAAATATTTTTACCAGAACACCTGTAAAAATTTCAGGCAGGTTTAAGAAGAAAAAAGATGCAGGTTTTAGCCGATCCATCTTAACCGACCAAAACCACAACTTTCACTCTTTATAGGTCAACTTAAAAAGTCAACTTAAAAAGCCAACTTAAAAAGCCAACTTAAAAAGCCAACTTAAAAAGCCAACTCAAAAAGCTAACTTAAAAAACCACGCTCTTAGCCAATCACGCTCATGTCCGAGACCCGGATCGACGGCGAAATGAAGCCGCCTACTTTCCGGACATCGGTGCCTGCACCTGTGATATTTTTCAGAAGGTCGAAGGCGTTACCCGAGATCATGAGGGACTTGATAGGCTTATCGAGAGCCCCATCTTTGATGGTGAAGGCGTTCCTGGCCTCTACGGAGAAATCCCCGGAAATCGAGTTTGCGGTATGAGCCCCGATCACCGTGTTTACGAAAACTCCGGAATCGGTATCGGCAATAAGGTCCGTTTGCGGATAATCGATTATGAAGTTCCGGAGTCCCACAGCAGGTGGGCTCGTGTAGGAGCCACGCGCAGCGTTGCCGGTGCTCTTTGTCCCCTCTTTTCCGGCAGTGTAACTGTCGTAGAGGTAGCTATTGAGGACTCCTTTTTCAAGCACGGTAGTGCGCTGGGAAGGGACACCTTCGTCGTCCGAAGCCGAGGTCTCGATTCCCGCTTCGACCAGCCCGTCGTCATAGATGGAAAGTTCCGGGGCTGCAAGTTCCTCCCCGAGCTTGCCTATCAAGCCGGACCTGCCCTTCTGCACGTTATCAGCGTCGAGAGACGGGGCAAAAGCGGCTTCCAGGATGTCCGAAAAAGCAAAGGGATGGAAAACGACATTTGTTTTCTGTGCTTCGATAGTTATCCCGTTGCCCGAGCTGAGGGCTAGTTCCGAGGCGTGCTTTCCGAGTGCCCGGAAATCAATACCAAGAGAGCGGGATACGTCAAAGTCATATGCGGTGGAAGTTTCCCCGTTTACGGTGATCACGTCCACGAAACCGGAAACTGCTGTGGATTCTTCTTCGATTTCCACACCGTTCGTGTTCAGGATAAGCTGCCTGCTCTTTCCCCGGGTAAAAGATCCGGAAGTGGGCAGGGTCCCTGGAACTTCCTTTGTGCCTTCGACAAGTTCCATGGCATACCCGATGCACTCCTCGAGTTTCATAGCTTCGATTCTCTTATCGAAAATCCCGGCCACCGTTGGATATTTTCCATTTGAGGGGAGAGCCACCCAGTCAGGGTCATTTTCCCGGACCCGGGCTTCGGCAACTGCGATCTTGATCGTATTTTCGAGGTCTTTTGCCGAATTCGTGCTGGCAAAACCCACTGCCCCGTTTACGATTGCCCGGACCCCGATCCCTTCCGAGAAGCGGTCCTTGGCACTTTCCAGGGCATCCTTTTTGAAGTTCACGCTGGTGGAATGATTTGAAATGTAATAGATTTCGGCTTCTTCTGCCCCGGCTTTTTCGGCAATATCCAGGGCTTTTTTTGCAAGTTCGTACATCTTCAGGCACCTCCCACCAGAGCCCGGGAAATGGCAAGATGGGGAGAACCGTCGGAAACGGGCGCAAGCTGCCCGCCTTTCCCGCACCTACCGGCAGTCATTTTCAGGTCGTTCCCAACCCCGGTCACGTGGTTCAGGATCTCAAGGGTCTTTCCCGAAAGGGACACGTCCCTGACAAGTTCAGTAAGTTCCCCGTTCTTGATCAGGTAACCCTTTTCGGCGTTGAACTGGAAAATCCCTTCCCCGGTGTTTACCTGTCCGCCCCGGGACCCTATAAGGTACATCCCGTCCCGGACAGATTCGAGCATCTCCTCAAACTTTGAGTCCCCATTATCGATGAAAGTGTTGCTCATCCGGACAATGGGCATGGAATAGCCCTGAGCCCTCGAATTACCGGGATTCCCGGTCTCTTCCCCGAGCTTCCCTGCGGTTTCCCGGGAATGGAGGTAAGAATTAAGGACCCCGCCTCTGATGATTTCAGTCCGGCTGGACTCAACCCCTTCGGCATCGAAAGGATAGTACCCGAACTCATGCAGGGTCGGGTCATCGATGATCGTGACAAGCGGAGAAGCAATCTGTTCCCCGATCCGGTTTGCAAGAATGGAGTCCCCTTCGAGCACCAGGTCCGCTTCCGAGGCATGCCCCACGGCTTCATGGGCAAAGACGCCTGCAAGTTCCTGGTCAAGGAGCACGGGCATTGTCCCTCCCTTGGGGGTCTTTGCGCCCAGAAGTTCGACTGCGGTTTTTCCTGCCTTTTCCGCAAGCCCGGGGGCATCCACATTATCAAAAACTTCATAGCCGTAGCCGAAACGGCTTTCCCGGCCTGCCTGGTAGACCCCGTTTTCGGTCGCAACCGCAGAAACAGCAAAACCCGTGTTCAAAAGCTCGTACTCGCATTCCACACCTTCGGAATTCCGGTACATGATCTTGAATTCAGATTCGGAGAACATCACTTTCGTGCTGTGGACGCCCTCTACCCTGGCCCGGGACTCGATGTTTTTCAAAAGCTCTACTTTTTCCTCGATTGGGACATCCCTGGGATCGATCTTTATCCGGGGGAGATTCTTTA
Source organism: Methanosarcina sp. MTP4 (assembly GCF_000970045.1). Taxonomy (NCBI): domain Archaea; kingdom Methanobacteriati; phylum Methanobacteriota; class Methanomicrobia; order Methanosarcinales; family Methanosarcinaceae; genus Methanosarcina; species Methanosarcina sp. MTP4. The sequence goes on along the minus strand of NZ_CP009505.1, from coordinate 1,506,164 downwards.
CCACAGGAGGGGCCACGGCTGCAAGTTCGACTTCTTCTTTCGGGGTGTTTTCGTCCATGGCAAAAGCAAGTTTTGCAGCGTCCCGAACTCCCCTTTCAAGGTCCAGTTCCCCTTCCACGGCCGTGTAACCCCAGGAACCTCCGCAAAGGGCCCTTATGCCTGCTCCCCTCATGAAGTTCCTGGAAATTTCCTCGATCTTCCCGTTGTCCAGGATGACCGAACTTGAACTGCCCTCAATCACCCTGCAGTCAAAAAATTTGATGTTCTGCATAATTTCGTTCATAAAACCTCAGCAGGAAACCCCCGAGTCTTTAGCTCAGGGGAGGAATGCGTAAACTCCACTCCTGATATTTTGAATAAGGTTTAATTGGGGGTTCAAACCCCATAGCGAAAGCCAATAATAAGCTTCCCTCCTGCCGGAGCAGGATAATTTGTATCCGGGTTTGTGGACTTCCGCTTTGTGAAGTGGAAGTGTTGCAGCGAAGCCGCAAAAGAGCCAATCCCGGAATCCGTCTTTCTCTCGATCAGATATGGAAAGGTTTTGTACGATGCAAGCACCGTCCCTATCTCTCAGGACTGTTTAACCGGCCATCCTTAGAGCCTGAAAATGAGGCAACATTTTAGGTAACTATGTATTATTTCCGATCTTACCGATTATCGATCTTACCGATTATCGATCTTACCGATTATCGATCTTACCGATTATCGATCTTACCGATTATCGATCTTACCGATTATCGATCTTACCGATTATCGATCTTACCGATTATCGATCTTATCGACTATTGATCTTACCGGCCCTACGGATTTTCCAAAGTTCCGAATCGGTGATCGGTCAACCAGGGCTTGTAAGACAAACCCCTGAGTCTTTAACTCAGGGGTAGTTGGACGATCAGTTCCCGTACCCTAAACAGTTCCTGGCCTGTACGGACGCAGCCTGGGCAACGTCCGGCACATCAAAACTCAGTTTCGTGATGTTCTTGAGTTTCTCTACAATGCTGTTCTTCTTCGGGCCCACAAGGCTGTGTTCCAGGACTTCCGCAATCGAAGAGACCGGGATGATCTGGATCTTGTCCCTATACCTCTTTTCGATCAGGACATCCGCCTCATTGGCTTTCGGAATGATGACTTTTTTGATGCCTGCCTGGGCCGCAGCTTCGATCTTGTAGGTGACCCCGCCCACAGGCAGGACATCCCCCCTTACCGAAAGAGACCCGGTCATCGCCACGCTCTGGTCAATAGGAATCTTCTCCAGGGCAGAGATGACGGCAGTAGCAATGGAAACCGACGCGCTGTCCCCTTCCACGCCTTCATAAGTCCCGATAAACTGGATATGGACGTCGTGGGTTGCTATGTCGGCACCGGTCATGTTTTTGATAACCGCGGAAACGTTAAGTACCGCTTCTTTTGCAATGGCTTTGAGCCTACCGGTTGCAATAATACGCCCTTCGCCCCCTGACATTGAGGGGGTTACTTCGGATACGATGGGAAGCACGATCCCGGAGTCTCCGCCCATGACAGCAAGCCCGTTGACCCTGCCAACGGCTGCGCCGCTTCTCAGGAAAGACGAGTAGTCCTGCTTCTGTTCCAGGTAGCGGTCGGCAAGCTGCTGCTCGATGGATCTGGCTATCCGCTTTGCGGCAAGCACGTGCTCGGTTTTCGTCAGTGGAGCGTCTTCGGAGCGGGCGATATCTCCTGCCACGCGGACAAGCCCGCCGAGGTCACGGAGTTTCAGGGTAAGGTGACCTTTCCGGCCTGCCCTTCTCCGGGCTTCCCGGATAATTTCCTTTACGGCACCCTCGTCAAAGTGAGGGATATGCCCGTCCCGGACAACTTCCTGGGCTACGAAGCGGACCAGTTTCTTCCGGTTCTCAGCGGTGTCTTCCATGGACTCCCGCATGTAGATCTCGTACCCATAACCTTTTATCCTGGACCGGAGAGCAGGGTGCATTTTCTGGACCGCATCAAGGTTTCCTGCAGAGATCATGATGAAGTCACAGGGTACGGGTTCGGTCTTAACAAGTGCTCCGGAACTCCGCTCGGACTGCCCGGTAATCGGGTACTCCTTTTCCTGCAGCGCGGTCAGCAGGCTCTGCTGGGATTCAAGCCTGAGGGTGTTGATTTCGTCGATGAAAAGCACCCCTTTGTGGCCTTTGTGGATGTCGCCGGCTTCCACACGGTCGTGGGCCGGGGTCTCAAGCCCTCCGGACTGGAAGGGGTCGTGCCTGACATCGCCGAGGAGAGCCCCTGCGTGGGCGCCGGTTGAGTCAATGTAAGGTGCGTGTTCCTTGTCATAGTTGGAAACCGCCAGTTTCGGGATCATCATTTCCTCTTTTGGCAGGAACTGGCGGGTCAGCATGAGAATCATAATACCGGCAATGATTCCCCAGAGTAATTGTCCGACAAAATAAGAGTAAATAATAATGCCCACCACGAAGAGCATCATGAGCATGTTCCGGGCCTGGGCTTTCTTTCTTGCTTCCATTTTGTGAGCCATGACAATTTCTCTGCCCTTCCCGGCCGGAACTTCCCTGATCTTAGGGTTGTTCAGGTCTTCCATGTTCGGGTACACAAGGATATCCTTGAGTTCCTCTTTAGGAAGGAGCTCCGCCATCGCTTTTGCAAGAAGAGACTTCCCCGTACCCGGGGTCCCGATCATCATGATATGCCGCCTCTGGCTGGCTGCTTTTTTCACGACTTCAACCGCGTGCTCCTGCCCGAGCACCTGGTCAATCAGGAGTTTTGGGACATCGATATTCGAAGTTTCCTCAAAGTGGAAATCGATATCAACATCCTCGTCTTGAGGGTCGGATTCCTCTAAAAGCATAGCCTCAGGCTTATCCGTGTTCTGGTCAGACTCGCCCACCTTCTGGTTTGCTTCCGGCTCATTCACCTCCGGCTCATTCACTTTCCGGTTGGCTTCAGACTCGTCCAGTTTAGGGCTAACGTCGTCTCGCTCGTCCATTTTATGAAGAGACTCGTCCACCCTCTCTTTAGACTCGTCCATGTTCTGATTAACATTATTCTCCATGGTTAGCTCACATATTATAACGTTATTAAATAGACGTTTCCATTTTAATATATACCTGACGCTTTCTAAAAAATAATAAACTCTGTGACAAAATGATGATCAAAAAGCTGGATGTTACGGTAACCGGATCTCAAAGAGTTACTGTAATCCCAATTGTACTCCGAGCGATTATATTTACATATGGTATATATAATTAACCTGCGCTTGTATATACAGTATATACCCATCATTTATTATATACTATTTGATAATTGCGTTCCAACCCGGAAAAAATGCCCGGAAGGATAATATTACGGGATTTCGGGTACCAGCTTTCCTCAAAGATGATATCGACAGTTATTTAAAAAAATAAAGGGGAACTCCCTCTATGGCCAGAAGTAAAGTAAAAAACCTCCTCCTCCTCAAGCAGATTCACAAAGCCGTGGCCCAGATCAAGAAAGGCAACCTGGAAAAAGCCCTTGAGACTCTTGACCGGGCAGAAAAATCCGCCCGCTCAGCAAACTCCACGGATGCCCTTTACTACATCCTCTTCACCCGCGGCGGAATCCTCTACTCCGCAAAGAAGTACGACGAAGCCCTCGAAACCTACGAAAAAACCCTCGAAGTCGGCGGCACCCTCCTCGAAAAAGACCCCGAAAACTCCGACTACCAGCACTATATGGGCACAACCCTGAGCAGCATGGGAAACCTCCTGAAAAGCAAAGGAGACACCCCCCGAGCCGCCGAATCCTACGCCCTCTCCCGCGAAATCTACGCCAAACTCCTCACCAGGGACCCCGAAAACTCCGTATTCCGCTCCTCTGCCGGTGAAATCCTCAACAACTACGGCGCCCTCCTCACCGAAACCGCCTCCTACAATGAAGCCGAAGAAGCCCTGAACGCCGCAGTCGAAATCTACTCCAAATTCCTCGAAGAAAAACCCGACAACCCCGGCTACCAGGCAGAACTCTCCACCACCCTCAGCCAGCTTGGAAACTGTCTTAAACAGATGGACCCCGAAAAGGCTGAAGAAGCCAGAGAAAAACTCGAAAAAGCCCTCGAAATACAGGAAACCCTCCTGAAAGACCAGCCGGACAACGAAAAAATCAAAGAAGCCATCGATTTAACCCGGGAACGCCTGGAAGGCCTCTGAGCTCCGGACCAACCCTTCTTTTTTCGACCATTTATATTCATTAAAAACCCCAAGCAACCGCCGAGTGCCAGCACCCGTGCCAGCCGAATTGCGCCTCGGCAGTACGCTGTCCGTTTCGCTCGCTACGCTCACTCAAGCGGACTAAATTATTTTAGAACCCCAAGCAACCGCCGAGTGCCAGCACCCATGCCCACCCCCGTTCGCCGAAGGCGAAAGGCTTTTCCCTGAAAATGAAGTAAAAGAAGAAGTGTAGTTTCAACCAACTTCGCGACTTTTAACTTTCAGCGATCAAACCCTAAAAACCCGAAAAATCAACGCGAAAACTAATACATTTAAACCGAACCCTGAACTTCTCCTTTCTCAGCGATTGAACGCTCTCACCGCCCCCTTGCCTCAAAGCCCGGCAAAACCTTTTTTCCACTTATTTCCATTCCGGCACCCGGACGAAGATCAGCACCTTAACCACCGACGCCCCTGCTTCAGAGATTATCTCCAGAAAAGAGCAGCATGTGCATGTAGAGCAGGATCATCAGCCCGCCAACAATCCCCCAGATGAACTGGTAAGTGAAATAAGAATAGATGACCAGCCCTAGCACGAACAACGTGAGCAGTATATTTGCCAGCCTGACCTTCCGCTTCATTTTGGGGTCATGTGGAGTCCCTGCTTCGTCTTCGTTAAGGTCGTACTCCCGGAAATAGCGCTTTTCCTGTCTCATGAGGAAGAACAGCCTCAGGATGAGAATGTCAGTGATTATGCCCCAGAGGAGCTGGCCTATGTAGAAGGTGTAGAGGAGAATGGCTCCGAGGAAGATAGCCAAAAGTAAGTGGTACGGTTTTTCGTATCTGCTTTTTCCGGAGGGTACTTTCCTGCCCTTTTCCGGAATGTCTCCCCCTCTTTTAATTTCTGCTTCGATTTCCCTATCCCGTTCTACTTCCCGCTTCACGCTGGATTTCCCTCTCCCCGGATATTTTCCCCAGATTATAGATTGAAGTGGCAATTTCAAGAAACACAGGTTAAAAGAAAGATATGGAACTCTGCACATCTATAATTTAGCTTTTAGTAATATAAAAAGGAGTTGGGAGAGGAAGGGAGAAGTGAAGTAGATGAAAACACAACCTATAAAACAGTACAAACCTATTTTTTTGGCATGTCCGAGAGCCCCGAGAAATTGAGAGAAGAAGCAGTAAAAAACTTCAATGAAACCCTGGACCTGATACAGAAAGGAAAAAACGAAGAAGCCCTTGAATCCCTCCGGAAAGCCGAAAAAACCGCACAGGATGCAAAAGATGTAGCCATTTTGTTCCTCACCTTAAAAACGAGAGGACAACTGCTGCAGTCCCTGGGCAGGCTTGAAGAAGCCCTGGAAACCTACATTTTTTCTTTAATAACCTGCGAAAAATTCCATGAAACAGACCCGGAAAACAAACTTTACCTTGATACCCTCCACATGAACCTTAACAACATCGGAAACCTCGGCAATATCTTCCTGAGAGCAGACAACTTCCCATTCGCCCAGCAGTGCTATGAAATTGGCATAGAAGCCTCCCGGAAACAACTCGAGTTTCATCCCGAAAACAAGTTCTACCAGATGTACGTCGGAAACACACTCAACAACCTCGGAGAACTGCTCTCAAAAATGGACCAAAACGAAGAAGCAAAAGAAAAATACGAAGAAGCCCTCAAAACCTACTCCCCCCTCCTCAAAAATCACCCAGAAAACTCAGAATACCTCTCAGATACAGCAATGACCCTCAACAACCTCGGAATCCTGTTTTCAGAAAAAGGGCAAAAAGCAGAGGCAAAAGAAAACTTCGAAAAAGCGCTTGAGGTCCTGAAAAACCTGAGTGAAAAAGAGCCTGAAAATGAAAAGCTCAAGGAAGAAATCAGCCTCACCCTGGAAAGGCTCGAAGCGCTCTGAAATATGACCCGATCATCACACAGAAAAACCAGGCTGAAAAAAACACTTAATAAGCTGAAACGCCAGGTCATTAAAATCTGCTACTTCTTCCATTCCATTTCCCTGCTCAGGCCGCTCTCCTTCGTCGAGCGTGAAAAAACCCACTCGATACACCTATTCCCCCAGCCCGGGCTAATAGCAATCGAAATCGCGCTGGATCACCCCGTTGCAAGCGGGGGGTATTCGGCTGAAATAAAAGAAAATTTGGAATTTCACCCGATCCTGCGACTTCTAACTTTCATTGACGGAGATTCAAAACCTGAATAATTCCAGCGGCAAAAACGAAGAACTGAAATTCGCACGACCCACAAGATCCAGCTCTTAACAAAAGAAGCTGTATGAAAGGAAAAAAAGGGAGAGAAAGGCAAAGAAAAACACAAGCTATAAAACAGTATAAACCTATTTTTTAGCATGCCCGAGAGTCCCGAGAAGTTGAGAGAAGAAGCAGGAAATTATTTTCAGGAAACTCTGAACCTGATGCGAAGCGGGAAGCCTGAAGAAGCCCTCGAATCCCTCCAGAAAGCTGAAGAAGCCGCACAGCAGGCGAAAGCAGACGACATCCTCCTCCATGTCATGAACATAAGAGGACAGCTGATGCTGTCCATCGGCGCTCTCGATGAAGCGTTGGAGATCTGTGGTCATGCCTCAAACCTTTTTGCAGAAATCTTAACACAAAATCCTGAAAACGATTTTGTCCTGCAATGCCTTCAGATGAACCTTAATAACGTAGGAATAGCCGGGAACCATTTTGAAAGTATGGGGCATTTCCCCCAGGCTAAAGATGCCTATGAAACAGGGTTGTCAGTCTCTCAAAAAATGCTGGATTTACTTCCTCAAGATGATTTTTGTATAATTTACACAGCAAACACCCTCAACAATTTAGGTTCCTTGCTTTTTGATATGGGCAGCGTCGAAGAGGCGAAGGAGAAATACGAAAAAGCTCTCGGAATTTATGAAGAACTTCTGAAAACGGACCCTGAAAACGTAGCATACCAATCAGATGTCGCAATGACCCTCAACAATTTAGGGACCTTGCTTTCTGATACTGGTAACCTTGAAGAGGCGAAGGACCGCTACGAAACGTCCCTCGAAATTTATGAAGCACTTCTGAAAACGGACCCTGAAAATGTAGGGTACCAATCATTCGTGGAAACCACACTCAACAATTTAGGAAATTTGCTTTCTGATATGGGCAGCACCGAAGAGGCGAAAGCGAAATACGAAAAAGCGCTTGATATCCTGAAAATCCTGAGTGAAAAAGAGCCCGAGAACGAAAAACTGAAAGAAGAAATCAGACTCACCCAAAAAGAGCTCGAAGCACTTTGAAAGTACTTTGAAATATGACCCAGTCATCACACAGAAAAACCGGGCTGAAAAAAAACTTAATAAGCGGAAACGCCAGGTCATTAAAATCTGCTACTTCTTCTTCTTCTATTTCATTTTCATGCTCAGGCCGCTCTCCTGCGTCGAGCGTGAAAAAACCCACGGGATACACCTATTCACCCAGCCCGGGCTAATAGCAATCAAACAGATTGAAAAAAGGATAGCCGGAAAGTTTCTGCGGAAACTCCCAGCGCTGCCACGGCTAACACTGCCACGGCTAACTCTGCCACGGCTTTACGTGAAAAGGTCGAAAATGTTCCCCAGCATGCTGCTATCGGCCTGGTAGAATTCGGTATATTTGCAGCGTTTGCAGGATACGTGGGTGAATTTCTTGTTCTGGACGTCGAGGAGTTTGCTGATGCTGCCGCCGGTTGTGCGGATTTCGCCGGTATCGTATGAGGTGTTGCCGCATTTGGGGCAGATGTAGTTAATTTTTTTGCTCATTCTGGATCTCCTTATCGGGTTTGGGATGAATTATGAAATTGCTTATAAAGGGTTGTGAGATACACCTAGCTCTATCCTGGCTGTATTTAATATTATTGGAAGTGAGCGGGATAAAATCAAAACGTATATAAAAAAATAAAATGGACGTTTATTTTATGTCGAGACAGAAAATTGACCGGGCGGAGAGATTACTTGAGAAGAGCATGGGACTGGTCAAGAAAGGCAGATTCAATGAGGCACTGAAGACTTTTTCGGAAGCTGAAAAATTTGCGGTAGAGTCGGGAAACCCGTACATCCTTTACAATGTACTCTATGCCAGAGGGAGCTTCATGCAGGCTTTGAGGCTGCACAGGGACGCTCTTGGGCTTTACGAAAGGGCTTCTGAGGCTGCGGAAGGAATGATTGCCGTAGATCCGGGGAATGTAGACGCTCAGACCTGCGTTGCTGCGGTCAACAATAACCTGGGGACGCTGAAGAAGGAGCTGAAGCAGCCGGAAGAGGCTGGAAAGCACTTTGAACGGGCGCTGAAAATGCTTGAGAAACTGCTTGAAAAGGACAGCGGAAACAGCACCTACCTGACCCACCTCGGCATGGCCTCAAACAACCTGGGGAACCTGTACTCGGAGCTGGGAGAAACTGAAAACAGCGAGAAGCAATTCAGGCGGGCACTGGAAACTTACGGGGAACTCCTTGCAAAAGAGCCGGAAAATAACCTCTACCAGTCTTACCTGGGAACCGCATACATGAACTTCGGAGTTATGCAGGGTAAAAACGGCTTCAAAGAAGAAGCCGAGCAAAACATGGTAAAAGCCCTGGAAATCCGCGGCAAACTCCTTGCAAGCGACCAGGAAAACCAGGGATACAAAGCAGACTATGACACTACCCTGGAAAAGCTCAGGGAACTCAGGGAAAAAGGGAAGCTGGAAGATAAGGCAGAAGAAAAGAAAGCCGAAGAGAAATCTGAAGAGAAAACGGAAGAGAAAAACGAAAGGTAAAACGGAAGAGAAAAACGGAAGAATAAACCGCATGGATAAAACGGTTTATTGCTTCCAATATCTTCAGGATCTCAGAATATCCAGTAAAATCAGAATCTCAGAATATCCAGTAAAATCAGAATCTTTAGAATATCCGGCATCTCAGAATCTTCAATATTGCTGGAATCAGCCGGTCTTTTCCGGCATTTCTTTCGCAGGAAAGAAATATTAACAAAGAGAATGATTATCCAACAGGAGTCATGAAAGCCACAGCCATAATTACAATTGCTCTGATCATCTCAGCGTCCCTCATGGCGTTCAAGGTATCTCCCGGGATTGATATGGAGGAGTTCAGGGAAGGAAAGTACATCCACCTTGACCAGGTCACTATCGAATTTGATAAGACCGATGCCGAGGTTATTATTGAATATCGTCTTACACCCTTTGCTCAGGCTTACATGTTTTTATTCGGGAGCAGTCATCTGGAACCGAAAATTAAGGAAATCTTTTCTGATTTCAATGAGGTTACAATCCAGGAAATCGGGAGGACCCATGCAAAAGTCCTTGTAAAAGACATTTCCAGGCAAAGCAACGATTACTACCTCCATGACACCCGGCAACTGGGGATGGAGCCCGACATGCTTACTCTTGTGTTCCCGGACGGGTCCCGGCGAAATGCCGAAAACGCAAGAGAAACCCCGAACACATTTTATGGCTGAGACCGGCAAGGGCATATCCGACATATCTGTTCATATCCGGCATGTCCTGCCATATCCGGCGTATCTGCCCATATCCGATCATATTCAGGCGCTTTCCGGAATATTCCCCTTTATTTCAAAAGATTGCACATAAAGGACATTTCTCATTCTTTTTAGGAACATATATTTAACAGGAAATGCCCAATTTTTCTTTTGATAGCAATGGGAAGATTCACGTTAAAATGTCTGAAATGCGGAACCGAATACGGAGAGCAGTACAGGCTCAGCTGCGAGAACGATAACTCTCTTTTACGGGCGGATTACCACGAAAAGAAACTGGAACTGAGGGAACAACCGGGAATAGGGAGGTTCCACTCCTGGCTTCCTGTCCGGGAGGAACTTACGACCGAAGCCGGACCCATCACCTATAAAAGCGAGGCCCTTGCCAGGGAACTGGGGCTCTCGAACCTCTATATTGGCTTTAGCGGGTACTGGCCGGAGAAGGAAGCTTTTATCAAGACCTGCAGTTTCAAGGAACTCGAAGCCCACCCTACCATGCAGTTCCTGAAAGAAACGGGCGGAAAAGCCATTGTCCTGGCTTCTGCCGGAAACACAGGGAGGGCTTTTGCCCACGTCTCAGCCCTGACAGGGACGGACGTCTATATCGTGGTCCCGGAGTCCGGGATCCCGAAACTCTGGCTGCCCGAGGAGCCCACCGATTCCGTTCACCTGATCCGGATGGCGCCCGGAAACGACTACACTGACGCCATCAACCTGGCGGGCAGGCTTGCAAAACTCCCGGGCATGGTCTCTGAGGGAGGAGCCAGGAACGTCGCCCGCAGGGACGGCATGGGCACGGTAATGGTAGACGCCGCCGTGACCATAGGGAAAATGCCGGACCACTACTTCCAGGCAATTGGAAGCGGCACGGGAGGGATTTCGGTCTGGGAAGCTGCCCTGCGCCTTCAGGCTGACGGGCGTTTCGGAGTCAAACTGCCCAAACTCCAGCTCGCCCAGAACCTGCCCTTTGCGCCGATATACAGGGCCTGGGAAGCCGGGAGAAGGGAAATCATCCCCGAAATCGACATGCCGGACGCAAAGCAGCAGATAGCGGAGACCTACGCCTCGGTCCTGACCAACCGCGCCCCTCCTTATGCGGTCAACGGAGGGCTCTACGATGCGCTCAGCGACACGGACGGGATTATGTACGGGATCACCAGAGAAGAAGCCCTGGAGGCAAAGAAGCTCTTCGAAGCCCTGGAAGGAATCGACATCCTACCCCCCTCCGCAGTCGGAGCTGCCTCTCTCCTGAAAGCCGCAGACGCCGGAAACGTCGCAGAAGACGACGTGATCCTCCTGAACATCGCAGGCGGCGGGTTCGAAAGACTCAAGGAAGACCTTACCCCTATCCCCATCCCTCCTGTAGCTACAGCCGAAAACCCGGATGTGCCTCTTGAAGACCTGATCAGCTGAAAAAAGAATCGATCAGCTGAAAAAGGAACAAGGGAACTAAAAGGATAAGAGAACTAAAAACGAAAAGGAAAAACAGAACAGGAGCCATATTTATGGAAATGCAGACACCGGAAGAAGAAGTTATATCCATAATGAAAAAAGAGGGCATCGACCTTACAGCAACCCTTCCCTGTGACAGGATCAAGAACTTGCTGCCCCTGGTTTCGGAAAATTTCCGGGAAATCAAGCTAACCAGGGAAGAAAACGGAATCGGGATCTGTGCCGGGGCGTACATGGCAGGGGGAAAGCCCATGATGCTGATCCAGAGCACGGGGCTCGGGAACATGATAAATGCCCTGGAATCCCTGAACATCGTCTGCGGAATCCCTCTCCCCATCCTTAGCAGCTGGAGGGGAGTCTATAAGGAAGGCATCGAAGCCCAGATCCCGCTGGGTGCCCACCTTCCCGGGATTCTCGAAGGGGCAGGGATCAAATATACAATCATAGACAGCCCGGAAAAAATAGGGCTCCTTGAGGATGTTATACGGGACGCATACGAAAACCTCCGCCCCCACGTTGCCCTGGTTTCCCCAAAGACCTGGGAAGGGTCGACCTGCTGTACCTGGGAAGCCCTGGAAACCCCGGAAGTACCGAAAAAAGAAAAGGTCTGCAAATTCCGCCTGACCCAGAAAGTCCTCGAACCCCTTATGGTCCGGAACGACGCGATCTCAGCCGTGGCAGCCGAAATGGACGGGGAAGTTACGGTAACGAACATCGGCGTCCCCTGCAAGGAGCTTTACGCTGCCAGGGACCGGGACCTTAACTTTTACATGTTTGGGTCCATGGGACTCGTCTCCTCAATCGGGCTCGGCCTTGCGCTTTGCACGGACCGGCAGGTGGCGGTATTCGACGGGGACGGAAGTATCCTCATGAACCCCAACGCCCTCCTGGAAATAGGCAGGGAAGCCCCGGCAAACCTGACCATCATCGCCCTTGACAACGGGGCTTACGGCTCCACAGGTTCCCAGGAAACCTGTGCTCTGCGCTACATAGACCTGGAGATCCTGGCAAACGCCTGCGGGATCCCGAACACTCATAAGGTCAACACGGAAGAGGAACTTGCATACCTGTACAAGGATTCCCTGAGTGCCAGGCAGACCTCCTTCCTCCATGTGATCCTCAAGCCCGGGAACACAAAAGCCCAGAACATCCCCTTCAGTCCGGAGGAGATCACGAAGCGTTTCATGGAAGCCCTGAGAAACGAAAGTTGAAAAATTTAAGCTGAAAAGCCAGGCTGAAAAGCCAAGCTGAGAAAAGCCAGGAAAACAACAAAAAATAAAAAAATGGAAAAAAATATAAAAACCGGGAAAAGGAGTCACCTCTGAGATCAGGGGAACCTTATTTTTTCCACCGGTGCCGTTATCCTGAACTTTCCTGAAAGGACCTCTTTTTTGAGTTCTTCTGCAGCTTTCACGGCCCTTGCGCGGTCGGACTGGCGCAGAGTCACCTTGATTTCGCGCATGCAGCCCCCTGTTGTACAGCGGACAGAGCCAAGCTTTGCCACGAAGGCTCCCCCTTTGCACCTGGAGACACAGAGCCCACAGTTAAAGCAGAGACCGCGGTTATGCTTGATTTTGCCTTCTGGAGTCCTTTTGATTGCCTCCATGGGACAGACCCCGTCCACGTCACAGCTTTCGCATTCCAGGCAGTCTTCCGGCTTATAGCGGACTTTCAGATCGGCTCCGTCCCAGACATCCCCGTAGCTGATCTCGCAAAGAGGCAGCCTTCCGGCAACGTCGACTAGCTGGAGGGGGATTTCCCGGTCCACCTTGAGGATGTTATCCAGTATGCCCGGGTGCATCACGGGGATCGGGACAGCCCAGGTGTTGATTATTTCGGGCCCACCGGAGGTAATAAAGCCGCCCATGTACCCGGGTTTCATGCCGTGAAGGTCAGCGAAACCGGCTAGGTTAGGGTTTTTCGGAGAGCTTCGGGTGCCCGAGCCTGTCACAAAACCTTCTGCACCGTTGAGAAGGACCCTTGTCCCGATGCCGATGGTTTCAAGCCCGGGATCATTTTCAATCGGGTTTAACTCCCCACAGCCGCAGAAAGTTAGTTCCCTGAATTCGCCTTCAAAAGGAAGGGCGTGGAAAATAGTATTTAAAGAATCTTTTCCGGGATTTACGAAAGCTTTGTAGTTCCTGAAAGCATGCCTTGTGGCATAGAGCCTTGCAAAAGGCATTTCAGCAAGCGAAGTTTCGGCTGTGAAAGTTTCCCCGTCACTGGTCGTAACATCAACACGGACACTTTTTCCTTCAACCAGCTCTCTGAAGAGGTGTCCTCCCCCATAACGGGGATCGGTCTCGCTGTGCGCCGTCCCGAGCACGACAAGGTCCAGGATTCCCAGCCTTTCGTTGGGGCAGGGTCCGGGGACTGCCGGGACCCCGTTTAAGAGGACCTCTGAAGCCCTGACAAAGGAATCAGGTTCCGAAACCTTGAAAGAAAGGACCGCATAAGTCCCGCTCATGATCCCGCGAGTGGCAGTGGTTACCACGTCCACATCTTCAAAGCGGACCTCTTCTCCTGCCCGGACTTTTTCGCTGATTTCCGCTGCTGTAAGAACTAAAGCTTCTCCAGAGTCAATTTTTGCCTGAATTTCCGGAACGGTCCGGCTTTTCCCTGAGAATTCGGATGCATCGCTCATGTTACCCTCAGCCGGAATATTGTTTTAATCCTATTTTAGAGGCGAGGTCGGAAAGTACCCGTCAGGAATCCCCTACTTACAATATCCGAATTACACACCCTAATACACCATTCGAATTACACCATCTAAATTACACCATCTAAATTACACCATCTAAATTACATCACATGACTTTTACACCACCTGACTTACGCCACCTGACTTACGCCACATTACACTGAAAAACGGCTCAAAATCCGGGCAAGACCCCGGAAGTTTCAAAAATTCTAAAGGAAAAAATAAAAATTCTGAATTGCATGCACCCGGTTTGGGGTCAAAGGCGCAGATTTCCAAAGAAGTGTGAAAAATTATTAATTAATTCGCTCAAATTTTTAAGTATGATATACAAATATTCGGGTGGGAAAACCCCAACTCACCCAAAACTTATATAAATGATAATGCATTCTATGGTGTTGTACTACGGTGCGACACAGAAGTAAAACACAAAAGGGCTCGTGGTCTAGTCGGTTATGACGTCGCCTTGACATGGCGGAGGTCCTGAGTTCGAATCTCAGCGGGCCCACATTAAGATCTTTCCGGAGTTTTTTCAGGAAAGGTGAAATAAAGAAAATCACTACTATGCCGTTTTATAAAAGCAGTTTTTCTAGTAGTGAACTATCTCACATGCCCAGGTAGCTCAGTGGGAGAGCGCTGCCCTGAAGAGGCAGTTGTCCCCGGTTCGAATCCGGGTCTGGGCACCATAGAACATCAGTAGTGTAGCGGTTATCACCGGGCGTTGCCAACGCTCGAACCCGGGTTCGAATCCCGGCTGGTGTATTAAAATATTCAAATACTAAACATGAAGATGTTAAGAAGATACTAAATATTCAAATATTACATACAACTTTTTTCCAGTTACGGTTTTGAGGAAAGGAATAAAACACACAAGAGGGCTCGTGGTCTAGTCGGTTATGACGTCGCCTTGACATGGCGGAGGTCCTGAGTTCGAATCTCAGCGGGCCCACATCAAAACCTTTCCGGAGTTTTTTTCGGAAAGATAAAAACAAATTAAATCATTAAATCACTACCTTATCGTTTTTATCAAAGCTGATTTCCAGGTAGTGGACGACCTCACATGCCCAGGTAGCTCAGTGGGAGAGCGCTGCCCTGAAGAGGCAGTTGTCCCCGGTTCGAATCCGGGTCTGGGCACCATAGAACATCAGTAGTGTAGCGGTTATCACCGGGCGTTGCCAACGCTCGAACCCGGGTTCGAATCCCGGCTGGTGTATTTCCGTATAAATATCTTTTTTCACTCAAATTTTACAAGGCAATATAGTTTTCCGTTCAAATCCTATGATGACATTATTTTCTTTTCAATGCAAAATTAATTCAAGGTTTTTCCACACAACATATCTTTTAGACCTTGTTGTGAGCAAAATGAATATTTTTCAGCCCCGGGCTCAAACGATATCAGGCTCAATGTTAACTTCGCAAAACATAAAGAAAATGAAACAGATACCCCGATAAACATCGAAAAGGGTTTCTGTCAACCTGCGAATGGTCAACCAAAACATTAATTAAAACAAAAAATCATTATAAATATTGGATATAAATCTCGAAAAGACAAGAGAGTCTGCTTGGAGATCTATACCCACCCTATTAGCAAACCTGAAAAATCGTAAAAGGAGACCTTAAAATGTCAGCAAAGTTCCAGAAGAGAAATGCAGAGCGCAAAGGTGACAAGAAACAGAATGAACTGGAGCAGAAGTTAATCAAGGAAGTCGTTCACGAAATTCAGGTAAGCGGTGGTGGATCTACAGAGTGAGCAAAAAAGTACACATAACCATTCAAGCCGGAGAAATTTCCGAGCAGACCGTAGAAGTAGCAGATGACGCTAGCTACGAAGACCTGCTTGATACATTAGACATTAATCAGGAAACAGTTCTTGTATTAAATGAAGGGAATGCTGTCCCCCTGGATGGGACCGTCCTTTCCGACAAGCTTACAATCCTGAGAGTAGTAACAGGGGGTTGACCTGTCCGGAAGGAGAACCCCCTTCCTTTATTATATTTTCTTTTTTCTTGAATCCAGGATTTTTCTATTTTCAGAACTCAAAGTTTTGAAATATATGAAGTTTCGGCCCAAAAACTACGAATTCTCAAAGTGCCGAATCCCCAGGCCCCAACTTCTCAAAATACCGGACTCTCAAAGGGCTGAATCCCCTAAGCGCTGATTCATCTAAGCGCCGAATCATCAAAATTCTGGAATTCTTAAAACCCCGAATCCTCAAAGATCAGGAATTCAGAAAGTTCTTATTTTATAGAGTTTTTTGCAGATACATTGGTGCATTTAGTTCATTATATCCGATGTGCCAGGAAAGAAGATACCTCTCAAAATGACCATTCGTTTAAGATGACCATTCACTTGAAAAAAGAATATCGTTAAGAGCTGGAATTAACTTAAGGAATCATCAGCCATATTCAGATTACAAATCTAAGAGAAAACAGAATTTGGCAACAGAAAATCAGGATAGAATAAGGGGACAGGATAAAACTAACAGAGTTGATATGTAAGCAAATAAGAAAATAAGAAGAAACAAGAAAACCGGAAAAACTAGGGAAAAACAGAACAATAATACACAAGTCAGGAAAGATAGAACAGAAAAGTACATGCATGGATTTTACTTCCATAATGGGCAAATTCCTGAGGGCAATTCCCCGAGGGACTTACAGCCATTATGGGAGCGAAACCTTATTTTGATCCAGTGCCTCAAATACCCTCATTTTGGAAGGTTAATGGGCACCTTTTTGCTCATAACTTTCAGTTTCTTGATTGCGGAAATGGTGGCCTG
Organism: Methanosarcina sp. MTP4; assembly: GCF_000970045.1. Lineage (NCBI taxonomy): Archaea > Methanobacteriati > Methanobacteriota > Methanomicrobia > Methanosarcinales > Methanosarcinaceae > Methanosarcina > Methanosarcina sp. MTP4. Next base: position 1,489,558 of record NZ_CP009505.1, on the reverse strand, counting down.
GGACTCTTTGTAGATTTTGTCCTCATAGTAACTGATAATCTCATCAACCGGAGCCGCGAGAGAGTATATCTTGATAGGGCGTCCCTTGCCCGGCTTCTTTTCCGAACGCACGTTGACCCAGGACTGGTTTCTCATCAACCGCATTGCAAGGCTGACTTCCGGCTGCCTCAGTCCGGTACTGATTTCGATTTCACGGGATGAAGCCTCGTCCACATTCATAAGATATGCCATCGTTGTGGCAACGTTTCTTGACATCCCGAGGTTCCTTAACGTTTCAATAAATATGTGGTCATTTTCGTCCAGTACTTTCACTTCGAAATCTTTCATGATAACCCCTTCATACTCTGTACTTCGACAACATGGCGTTAGCTAAAGAATATCCTGGTAATTATTATTAGACCATTAAATAACGGATTCCTGATCAGCCATTAAAAGCCAACAACACTTACCAAATTATAATACTGTAGATATTAATTCAGTAACTAACTATGTTTTGCCATTTTAAAGCAATCAAAAATCGTTTTTACAATCCAGCGGATTGTTCCCCGTTTTTAGTCCAACTAGCCGGTTATCAAAACAATTAAATTATATTTTATACAACCAGCCTTAAAGCCCCGTTTTATAGATTCATTGGACGAAACGTATAGGCTTAACAATTAAACCTGTATACGTATATAATTAGAAGGTTATTCATCTCCAACAACTAATAATGAACTCATACTATTTAAAGTTGTATATATTAAAAGGGAATTTAAAAACTTCTTTCCTTCCAGAACACATATTATTATTAAAAAAATGCCTGAAATTATTATGCATTATCATGCATAAGTTTGAATAAAAAAGTGGGGGAGTTCTTAATAAAAAAATTTTGAGCACAAGTAGTTAAGAATATGCAAGAAGACGGCAAGAATATATAGAGTATTTATATTAGCCCTCATATGCGTAAAAGATTAAGAATACTTCGTTTTTTGTCGAGTAAAATATCAATCCTGGAATTAAAATATCGGCATTTCCCTTAAACATCTGCCTTAACCTCAAGAGCATAAATCAAAAAGTCAGACCAAATATAAAAAATGAAAAAATATATAGACGACAAATACATTATTTAAATGTATATTTAAATGAACCCAAATAAAGAGATTAAGCGGAGAATGTCTCAAAAAGAGCCAGAAAAGGAAAGGAGATAGTTTCCTGCACTTCACCGAGTTCCCATTTTATCTCTTACCAATTATTCCCTTACCAATTATTCTCTTACCAATTATTCTCTTACCAATTATTCTCTTACCAATTATTCTCTTACCAATTATTCTCTTACCAATTATTCTCTTACCAATTATTCTCTTACCAATTATTCTCTTACCAATTATTCTCTTACCAATTATCACCTTAACATTTGCACTTCACCGATTTGTTCATTCCTCGCCGAAATATTTCCTGGCCAGAAGGCCTGTACTTGAAGCGATGAGTACCAGGAGGAAAAGGGCGATTACCATTCCTTCGGAGGTAAAATCCTGCCAGGAATGCACCGAGGTCCAGAGTCCGCTTCTCGTTACGAAGGTCGAGAAGATGACCAGGATAAAGGAAAGCACTGCGAGCAGAGGGAGCAAAAAGCCATATTCCCCGTGGCGGAACCGCAGGTTTGCATGCAGGTAGGCGGTTGCAGTCAGCCAGGGGATCAAAGAGGAAGTTTCCACGGGGTCCCAGCTCCAGTACCAGGCACCCCAGCCGAGCACCTCGTATGCCCAGAAACCCCCGAAACCGATCCCGAGGGTCAGGAAAAGCCAGGCAGCCCGCATCCAGGTAGAGGCAAGCTCCGGCCACCTTTTGTCACCCAGGATGAGCCCTGCAAACGCAGCCGAAAAAGGCAGGGTAAAAGCGGCATATCCCAGGAAAAGGACAGGGGGATGAATTGCCATCCAGGGGTTCCGGAGCAGAGGGTTCATTCCCTGCCCGTAGGAGACAAGGAAAGGCTCCGCAAAGGGGTTCCAGTTAGCAATTTCCGGCATTCCGGTAGCGGAAAATTGGTACATCGAAAAAGGGTTTTTCAAAACGAGGAGGACCAGGAAGACCGAGGCTACAAAAAGTGCTGTGGATCTTGTGAGAGTGTGAAGTTTCGTATCCCGGAGAGCTTTTCCACTTTCGGAGTAACGGGTAGCCGCTAGCATTATGAAAATGAAACCTGTCCAGAGCAGGAACGAACCTTCCTGCCCTGCCCAGAGTGCCGAGAACCTGTAGTACCAGACAAGGTCCGAACTGGAATGCTGGAAAACATAGCTGTATTCCGTTTTTACGTTAAGCAGGTAAGAGGTAAGCAGCAGGAGAGAGGCAACAATTCCCGCCCCGCCTGCCAGCTCAAGCTTTTCGGAAAGCATTTTGACCTTCCCGTCCTCCCTCAGGTAATACAGGAGAGAAGTCAGGAAAGCCAGTAGCCCGCAAGCACCTGCAACCCAGATAAGAATCATTCCGAAATTCATAAGAAATCACCATCAAATGCCTGCGTTTATTTCCGCCTCATTTCAGACTTTGCTTTGTTCTGATTTTTTGTCATTTTTGTCATTTTTGCCTGCCCCTCGTTTCCGGACACGCGATTTCCGGAAGACAGGGAACCCGAAACAAAAACCAGCACGATTCCAAGGACCATTATGTAAAACCCGCCCCAGAGAAAAGTCATGAAAGGCACTTTCCGGACATAGAGGTCCACGGTTTGAGTTTTTGAATCCACGGATTTAGGGGCGATGAAGAGCTCCTCAAGAAGCCCTCTGTGGATATAAGTTTCAGTATAAGACTGGCCCCATTTGAAGTCTCTTATGTATTTGACCTGCCCGTGCTCAAAGAACCTGCCCCATTTGTACACATCAAAATCTATCGTGCTCACGTAAGCAGAGCCGGCATACCCGCCATAAGGTTCCCCTTCCATGCCGGAAGAGAAGTCCGTAATACGGATGCTGTAGCCCATTGACTCAAAAGTGCTCACTTCGTCCAGGGAGATTATCGCGGAATCTTCCAGGTTCAGGTTTGTGCTGAACACGATCCCGACCAGGAGTAAAATCGCTCCGAGGTGGATGATGTGGGACCCGGTTCTCCGGAGTTTTTCCGAAAAATTGCTGCCACGGGAAGAAAGCAACTTATATACAACCGCAAAAAGAGCAGCTGAAAGGATCGGAAAAGCGACGTTAATCGGCATACTGGAGAAGGGAGAGAGCACAGCCGAAACTATCGACCCCAGCACTCCGAGCCCTACAACTACCAGTCCCTCTTTCCGGCCAGCGCTCCCAAGCATGAGACAGAAAGCCAGCACCAGCACAAGGGCAAGGGTAGGCAGAGCTGTCCGAGCATTAAAATAAGCAGCTTCCAGCAGAATTCCTTCTCCTGAAGTAACCTTCACGAGAAAAGGGGTCAAAAGCCCCATCGTGACTATGGCTGCAAGCAACACCAGAACCGAGATGGCCGCAAACATGGTGCTGCGAACTGTGAGAATTTCATCGATTTTTTTCATGGAAAAGCCTGAAAAAAGCGGATTAAAATAACAATTCAATAAAATAAAGACTATTAAACGAATAATACTTACTCAAACCAATTATTTAAACGTACCTGAAAAAGTTGAAAGCATTTTCCACATTGGGAAAGCCTGTAAATTGAAAAGTATTTCCCGCCCGGTTCCTGATACACACAAAAAAATAAAAAGGATAAAGGTATGGAAGGAAGGGAAACTCCCCTCCTCCGAAAGGGAAATGGAAGGGAACTAAGAATAGCTTATAGTATAATACCTGGTATTTAACATCAGGAACATTAAAATCCGGAAAATTGCCATCAGGAACATTAAAATCCGGTAAATTAGCACCCGGAAAACTAACAATTAGAATAAACAGCGAGTTGATACTTACGATCGAGCTGATAATCACGGCATTCTGGCTAATGATACCCGCCTACCTCCCTAACCCCTTCGCAGCCGTTTTCGGGGGTGGAAAACCTATTGACGGTGGCAGGACGTATAAGGACGGGAAAAGGATTTTAGGGGATGGGAAGACCTGGAGAGGACTCTTTTCAGGCATATTTTGCGGTTTTCTTGCAGGATGCATTGAGATCTGGCTGAGTTCGAGAGGTTTTGAGATTATGGGAATTGAAATGCCCACCTTTGGCCTTGACTACGCAAGCGCACTCACAGTCGTCCTTGCCCTTGCCTCCGGCGCCCTTTTCGGAGATATGTTCAAGAGCTTTTTCAAGCGCAGGATGGGCATGAAAAGGGGCGCGTCCCTGCCTCTTGTGGACCAGCTGGATTTTGTCGTCGGGGCCTGGGTTTTCACATACCTGGTTGATCCCGAATGGTTCGTAAGCAATTTCACCCTGGGCATAATAATAACAGTCCTTGTAATGACCCCTCTGCTCCACCTGACGACAAACATTATTGGATACATGATTGGAGTTAAGAAAGAGCCCTGGTGAAATCCGGGAAAGCACCGGGTAACACCGGAAAAAGACCTGAAAAGTCTGAAAAAATGCCTGAAAAACCCGGAAAAAATATCAGAAAAGCCCGGAAAAAACATTCACTGAAAAAAAGGATAACCCATTGCCGAAATAAAACATATTGAGATAAGGCTGCAAATATCGGTGAGACAATGAGTGAATCAAAAGCAGAAACAGGAACTGAACTTAAAGTGCAAAAAGGAGAGCTTATCGAAGCCCTCAACGCCTGCGGAGCTGTCCGCTACGGAGATTTTACGCTTGCCTCGGGAAAGAAGAGCAAGTATTATATAGACATCAAAAAGGCAAGTACGGACCCGAAAACCCTGAAGCTCATCGCAGAGCAGGCAGCCGTCCTGATAAAGGATATGGAAATCGACAGCGTTGCAGGGGTGGAACTGGGAGGTGTGCCCCTGGCAACCGCGGTTTCCCTTGAAACAGAACTTCCCCTGCTCCTGGTAAGGAAAACTACAAAGGACTACGGGACAAAGGGCAGGTTTGTAGGAGAACTCAAAGCCGGAGACAGGCTCGTCCTGCTCGAGGACGTGACAACCAGCGGAGGCTCGGTCAAAGACGCCATAAAGGTGGTCCTGGAAGCCGAAGCCCTTGTAAAATATGTGATCACGGTCGTGGACAGGGAAGAAGGAGCAAAAGAAAACCTCGCAGAACTTGGCGTGGAACTCGTCCCTCTGGTAACTGCAAGTGACCTGCTCTGAACCGATTTTCAGAATCGTTTTTTATTTCGAATTTATTCGAGGGAACGGATTGATATTCAAGGTTCCAAATTCCTTCCCCAATTTTAAGTGAAGTTTAACCACAGAAAGCACGGAAAACACGGAATAAAGGAAATAGGAGTACAATCCTTCCGTGCTTTCCGCGTCTTCCGTGGTTATAAAATAAGTGTAAATCTTCCTATCTTTTCCGTGGATGTTTTAGGAACCAGCTCTTTTTTGGTTAACGAAACCTCTTAAAACCGTCTGTATTTTTATAAAAAGAGGTTCTCAAATTAGAATTTTGACTTAAAAAACTATTCCTTTTTTCACTAACGCTGGCAGTTATCTGTTTTTTTCGATAGCGGTAGCTTTAAATAGTATAAAATTGGCCGCTCTCATGGCAAAGAAAAGTATGGTGTATAAGGGAGTCCTCTACGAGGACTCCTTCGAAAACTATCTGAGCAGAGAAAGCACATCTATTTGCCAATTTCTATACTTCCTCTGCATTGATGATATTGCAAAGCACGTCGAACGTACTTTTTATACCAACAAAAGTTGGCACTTTAAGTACAGTGTTTCTTCCATGATAAAACTCTTTGTTGTGAAATGTTTCAGGAAACTTTCGTATGATAAAACCATTTCTTCCTTAACAGAGGAAGAAGCTATCTTGCTATCATTTTTTGATGAAAATGGCCAGATAAAACTCCCTTCAGGTGGAACCCTTCATCATTTTGTGAAGTACAGACTTGGAGAAGAAGGAATCAATGAGGTGATGATGTTGCTCGGTGAAAAAATCCTCAAACTCTCCTCGGAAAAGGAAGCTAAGATCGATTCCACTCCACTTGAAGCTTCAAGATACGATAAATACGCCGATTACAATCCTCATTATGAATGCAAAATGGATAAGGCCCACATCACAATGATTGGAACCTACCCTGTTTTTATGACTCATACAAAAGGAGTTGCTGGTGATTCTCCAGAACTTATCAAGCATATTGAAACTCTAAAGAAGATGAATGCTGATGTTGAATCATATTCTGCAGATGGAGGCTATGATTCATTCCTTAATCATTCTGACATATGGTATCACCTGAATGCAAAACCAATTATTTCCTACGCATCCAATGCTGTAATTAATCAGGAAGGGGAAGAGGAACGAATCGATCATTGGGTAAACAAGATGTGGAAAATTGGCGGAGATGTCCATACACCAATGGCTATCAAGCTCAAATTCCTATATGAAAATGGAAGGGAAGAACAGGTTGGAATGTACCTGAGAAACCAAAACATTAGCGATGAATCTTTTGATGAACAGTACAAAAAGAGAGCTGAATGTGAAAAGATACATGGCCATATAAAGGATGTAGTAAAATTCGATATCCGAAGAATAAGAAATGAAAGCAAGAAGCTATATTCTCTCTTGAACCTCATAGCATATCAGCTACTTGTACTCACAGAACTCCAAAATAAAGTTAAGAGCAAAAATTCTTTTGGAAGGTACTTCTAACTTCCACAAAAGAGAGAAAATCTATTTCAGGGTAGCGGAAGCTGTGAATAAATCATGGATTTTTTGTTTAACATTTGATATTTTTGTTGTTCAAGCAACAAAAAGTGCTTGAAATGTGGTCTTTTTTGGATTAAAAAATGAAATTTTTGATATGGTTATCTTATTTTTGAGAAGTGAATCTCAAATTAGAACATCGATTTTCAGAGCTAATTTGAGATCCTTAAAAAATAAGGTCCCGACAATGAGAAGATATTTATTAGAAGAAATAGAGAATTAGGACTTCCTTAGTATACATATAATTGGAAACCATTGTTCGTTGAAATATTATTGGTAGCTTTTGTTTGGAAAAGCTCCAAAAGAAATAAAAGATCATACAGGGAAACAATTAACGATCATAAACCCCAACAATTGCAAAGCAATAATCAAAAAGCAACAATCAATAGCCCATCAAACTTAAAATCAACCGATTTACAATCAACCAATCGTTTTTCCATATTATTCACCTTTTAGACCTCACATATCATATTAGAAACAAATTTCAGACGAATCGAATAAATTTTTTTCAAATCCAGGAGAATAGAGATGAATATTTTGCTTATCGGTGGCGGTGGAAGAGAACACGCAATTGCCGAAGGAATTAAAAAAAGCAAGCGTGACCCTGCCCTTTATGCTATAATGGCAAAGAAAAACCCGGGAATTGCCGCCCTCTGTGAAGATTTCCTGCTGGAAAAGGAAACAGAGGTCGAAAAGCTCGTGGAATACGCAAGAGCCAAAAAAATAGAAATGGCATTTGTGGGCCCTGAAGCCCCTCTCGCTGCAGGCGCAGCAGATGCCCTGTGGGAAGCCGGGATTCCCGTTGTCGGACCCAGAAAAGCCTGTGCAATTATCGAGTTTGACAAAGCCTGGGCCCGGAACTTCATGAAAAAATACGGAATAGAGGGCTGCCCTGCTTACGAGGTCTTTACGGAAGCGGAAGCAGAAGCTGCCAGGGCTTTCATTGAAGAGCTCGGAGACGTTGCGGTCAAGCCGTCCGGGCTCACCGGAGGCAAAGGCGTCAAAGTAATGGGAGACCAGCTCCCGGACCTGGAAGCTGCAAAAGCCTATACCGTCGAACTCCTTGAAAAAGGGCCCGTGGTAATCGAAGAGCGCTTCATAGGAGAAGAGTTCACCCTGCAGGCCTTCGTTGACGGAAAAAACCTGGCCTTCTTCCCGGCGGTGCAGGACCACAAGCGGATTTATGAAGGCGACCTCGGCCCCAATACCGGCGGCATGGGTTCCTATACGGAAGCAGGGGAAATCCTGCCCTTCATGCTCCCGGAAGACCTTGAAAATGCAAAACAGATCATGGAAGCCACCGTAAAGGCGATTTCCGAGGAAACGGGCGCAGGGTACCAGGGTGTCCTCTACGGGCAGTTCATCCTCACGAAAAACGGGCCCAAGGTCGTAGAGTTCAATGCAAGGTTCGGAGACCCCGAAGCCATGAACGTAATCCCCCTGATCGAAACCGACTTCGTGGACATAATGTCTGCTGTGGTAAACGGCACCCTCTCCGAACTTCCCGTGGAATTCAGCAGGAAAGCCACGGTCTGCAAGTACGCAGTTCCTGCAGGCTACCCCGAAAACCCGGAAAAAGACAGTGAAGTGGTCGTCGGGAACGTGGGGGAAGCATCCGTCTACTACGCCAGCGTCTACGAAAAGGAAGGAAAGGTTTACACCACCGGTTCCCGCTCAATCGCGGTTGTAGGACGCGCGGACACTATTGAAGAAGCCGAAAAAATCGCCCAGAACGCACTTGAAAACATCCAGGGCAAACTCTTCTTCCGGAAAGACATCGGCACAGCCGCACTTATCCAGAAGAGGATCGAACACATGAAAGAGCTGAGAGGCGCATAAGCCGCCCCAATGAAACTAACCTGTAAAGAAAAGTGAGTTGATAACGATGAAGGATTTTCTTTCCATAGCTGACCTGTCCCGTGGAGAAATTCTAGAGCTCATTGAGATTGGCATAGATCTCAAGGAAAAGCGCAAAGCCGGCAAGGTAACGGAGCTTTTGAAAAACAAGAGCCTTGCCATGATCTTCGAAAAATCCTCTACAAGGACCAGGGTCTCTTTCGAGGTAGGGATGACAGACCTCGGGGGCCACGCCCTTTACCTGAACCCCAGGGATATCCAGATAGGAAGAGGCGAGACAATTGAAGACACCGCCCTCACCCTTTCACGCTACGTGCACGGGATCATTGCCCGGGTCTACAGCCACGAAACCGTGGCAAGGCTCGCAGCCTCCGCAAGCGTGCCCGTGATCAATGCCCTTTCGGACCGCGAACACCCCTGCCAGATAATCGCGGACTTCATGACCATCCAGGAATACAAGGGCAAACTCGATGGCCTGAAATTCGCCTGGATCGGGGACGGCAATAACGTCTGCAACTCCGCCATGATGGGCTGTGCCCTTGTGGGAATGGAGTTTGCCGCAGCCTGCCCGGAAGGCTTTGAACCGGACGCCGAATTCATTGAAAAAGCAAAAGCCTTCGGCGGCAAGATCACAATCACCAGAGACCCGGAAGAAGCCGCAAAAGACGCCGATGTAATCTACACCGATGTCTGGGTCTCCATGGGAGACGAAGAAGAAAAGGAAAAGCGCTTCAAAGCCTTTGAAGGCTACCAGGTCAATAACGAACTACTGGCCCTTGCAAAACCCGACGTGATGGTCGAACACTGCCTGCCCGCCCACAGAGGAGAAGAAATCTCCGCGGAAGTCATGGACGGCCCCCACTCCGCAGTCTTTGACGAAGCAGAAAACCGGTTACACGCCCACAAGGCAATCGTCCTTAAACTGATGGGCCTGGCCTGAAATTGATGAAATGAAAATTTCATCAATTTTTCAATTTCTTCAATTTTCATATACTTCCACAGGTATTCTTCCAGCCTCAAACCCTATATCCCAGGCCACAGTCAAATATTATTATCCGAAAAGCAAAAAAAATCAATGCAGGTCTCAAGCTTTCGGTACTCCGGAAGGGAATTCAAGGATAAAGTATAAGAATGATGAATCCCTCTATGGGGAGGCAACAACACTTACATTGTGCGAGGGTTGCCCAGCCAGGTCAAAGGCGCTAGGTTCAGGGCCTAGTCTTGTAGGAGTTCGTGGGTTCGAATCCCACCCCTCGCACTAAACTTTTTTTAATAGATTGATTTTCGTTTAGTTACTTTTTTCTCAATTATTCTGGTTCATTTGCTTTTTATTGAGTTCGCAAGATTCTCTCTGATGCAAAGGACTCAAGATCTGGTATTTAGGGATTTCGTGGGTTCGAATCATACCCCCCGCATTAAATTTTGGGGTAATAGGTAAGTCAAAAAAACGAACTCTTTTAATACTTAAGCAGTAGGCATGTTAAATATACAAAACTTTTTTATATGTTGCATGTATTATTAAACTCTGCAAATATGTTTGATAGTATATCCAACTTAAATGAAAAAATATTAGATATCTATATTTCTATAGAATTTTACTCTTCTAAAATACTATCATATCTTTTTGAGAATTTATCACTCATTTTACTTGTTTTAACACTCATAAGTATATATATGATATACGTTAAGAAAAAATATACAATTAAGTATGAACTCGAAGAAAATCCAGAAATAGACTTATCACCAAGATCTGTTAATAACATTATAGAGAACCTTAATTCATCGTTTAAGTTTTTTAAGTACTTTTTTTCAATATCTTGTATTATGGCTTTTTTTTACTTCATCATTATAGGCATCGCATTCTATCTTTTTGAGTACAATGGACTAAAAATAAGCGCATCCATATTGTTCACACTTCATATAATATTGTTTTTTAAAATATATTTGAGATTTTACCAGATCCAAATCAAAGAAGGACTTCAGAATAATGGATATATAACTTTGAATATTATACTAACTTCTGTAATTAAATTGATATCTCAAATTTCAAGTTTTAAGGCTTTTCCAAAAAAAACTAGAATGCTAAAAACGAGGGGGTATTTGGAAAGGTTTCCAGAAAAGAAACAAATAAAACAAGTAATCCAAATAGTTGAATTTATCCTAAATATCCCTCAATTCTTAATAATCTCTATTTTCGATTTATTTAGGACAGTTGTATTCATTTTTTTGTATATAATTATTCCAAGTTTTTTAGCAGTAAATAGTTTAACTGGTCTTTTATTGTATGAATCTATAATCATTTTGTACTATGGTACTAAATTCATATCATTGCATAGAGTTATTGTTTCAATGATGGAAAAACCGAAATTTGTAACTTTACATGCCCTAGACGGAACTATAACTGAAAATTTAATATTATATAAAACAACTTCAGTCGATTACAGATTTAAGAATTACGTGGAGGGTGACGAGGTAATTTTTCCATTCAGTTCTGTGAAAAAAATATCTCAGTGCTATATCTTTGAATTAAAGGAACTAGATAAAGTTATCAACGAAGAATTTTTGCCACTGTGCGATACAATAAATAATCAACATGGAAAAATAATTGTAGCTTCATTGCTTTTCACTAATGTTAGGAATAATTTATACCATTTATGGTACAGAAAAGCAAAAATATACATGAAGATGGGTGAACAAGACAAAACAAAAATAGCCTTAACAAATGCTGTTAAAGCCAGTAAAAATTCAACATTTCGTAGTAGAAAGAATGAAAACGTACACTCAGCATTTATTGATACTTTAATGCATGACGACGAACTGATAAATATTCGAAAAGAAAACTGGTTTACTGATCTTTTAAAGTAAACCATACTTAACAAATTAAGAACTATTTAACTGTAATATTATTCAAATTGACCTTTTTCTCTCCCCTGTATCCTCTTCTTGATACCCTGAAAAGTACTCCTAACAACCCAAAAATCTCTGTTTCTTTCTATGGATTTTAAGTACCTTCCTCATGACCTCTTCCTCATTAACAAATACTTGTACCTGCCTAACATCCAAGGGTTGATTCTCAATATTATTGGCTTCTTTCCCTATGTAGACCAAACAATCAACCTGAATATGCCTTTTCTCTAAAACCCCTATTTCCCCATCAAACTTATTTTCTAGATGTTCAACATACTGCAAAACGATTCTGCTTAGTGGTTTAAAATAATGAGATCTTCCTTAACTTCTCCAGATTCACAATCAATGTTCCGTCCAGAATACCCTGAGAGCCATTTCTTGCGGCATTGAGATTGCAAAACTTAGCGGAGCCACTGTGTCTACGCCCTCTACGTAGTAAATACACCATCTACAATTTCTGAAACATAGACTATTAGCAAAGAAATGATCTACGAAGTTTTGAGTTCGGTCGTGGAGGTCAGTCATTGAAAACCGGCTTCAGAAAAACTTTCTCCAGATATGTATTTACCAAGCTGAATATGTCTGTTTTCTCAATCATGATCAATGACTCACGGACACGGCTGCGCCATTGCCAAAAACACCATAATTAAAATCAGCGCCGTTTAGCCAACACAGAAACGGCATAATGTGATCCGACCATAGCGTTAATTTCTATCGTTTTTAGTTCCTGTATGGCAAAGACTGTCCTGGTAGTGCTTAAAAAACGCAACCATTATCAGGATACCACAACAGATTTAAGCAATTGTCTCTGTGAGGGTTTTATGGTAGATTCACCAATTTTTGAGATATTTGATGGATTGCCCAGACAGGGTCCGGGTAATAACAAGTGCACTGAAAAAGCCTTTAATTTGCTTTCTTCCCTTCCTGCAGGCAGTAAGATCCTTGACATTGGTTGCGGTGTGGGTATGCAGACAATACATCTTGCGAAGATCTGCAACGACTGTCACATCACTGCAACTGACATTTACCAGCCTTTTCTGGATAAACTGATGGAAAATGCAGTTAAAGAAGGATTTGATGACAGGATTACCACGGTTTGTGCTTCCATGGATGACCTGCCTTTTGAAGCAGGAGAATTCGACATAATCTGGGCAGAAGGCTCTATCTTTATCATTGGTTTTGAAAAAGGACTTAGCTACTGGAAACAGTTTCTGAAAGAAGGAGGTTATATGGCACTGACAGAAAGCACATGGTTCACGGATGAACCTTCTTCGGAAGTGCTTCAATTCTGGCAGGGCTGTTATCCTGATATCAAGAGCATACCTGACACTGAAAAAGTTATCATGGCAGTAGGATATGATCTCATTGACCGCTTTAAACTGCCAGCTTCTACCTGGTACGATTTTTACTCCCATCTGGAAAAAAGAGTTGATGAGATCAGTGATAACTATAAAGGAAACACCGATGCAGAAGAGATACTTAGTTTTAACAGAAAAGAGATAAAGATCTTCAGAGAATATCCGGATGAATATGGTTATACGTTCTTCATTTTACAGAAGAACACAAATAAATGACCTGTTACTGATGAACAATTAAAATCAGCGCCGTTTAGCCAGCACAGAAACGGCATAATGTGATCCGACCATAGCGTTAATTTCTATCGTTTTTAGTTCCTGTATGACAAAATACGGTGAGATAAGACCCCTTATTTCGGATTCCGAAGAGAAATACAGTGTTGTCCCAAGCTTCGTTTTTCGGAATTTACCTCCTTCGCCAAATTGTGGGTCCTTTTCAGAAAAACAAACTGAAAAGTACAGTGCTCCCGGTTTCAGAACATTATACACAGTTTTTATATGAAACTTTAATCAAAAATGAAAAGAGTCCAGAAGTTCTGAAAAGATTCTAATCCCCTGATCATTCGCCTCGAATGCAAATAAAAACAATCAGTTTTTTTCTGCTGATCTACCCTAAACCCTTAAAGAAATTAACTTCAATGTACAGCTACATACATTAGAAAAATATAACATCGACGTCATCCGGATCATTTTCGAAAAATTTATATGTCGCCGACATTTATATATACTGTTGTAATAATTAGATCGGCGGAAAATGTCAAAAACATCTCCCGATAAATGCTCTATTTTGAAAACAAAATCAGAATAGGGCTTTTTGAAACCCTATTGCAAAACAGCCCCCGGCAAAAAAAGGATTGAAACAATAAAAACGAAGGAGGAAATTATATAAAACGAGATGAATACGATTGGGATAAGGGACTTAAGCCAGACATGAAATACTATCGAGGCTGGCATTTGATAGTTCTGGTCACTCTTATACTTGTCAACGTATATATGGAAATTAAATGGCTTTTCTTTAGCTAAAAGTCGCAAAACAGCTCCCACGCAGTATATTACCAGGGTAAACTGGCACGGCCGCGCCAATTCACCATTAACAAAATAATCGAAGGAAGAGAATATAATCTCAAGGCACTGGTTGATTGGTCAGTACCAATTTATCCCTGTAGTTCAATTTTCTGACGAACTTTCATAGCTTTCATGGTTTCCATAACTTCCTGTGCTGTTTTCTCACGGTTGTAAAACAGGCAAATACAAGTTCACGACCTTCCTGAAGAACAGATATCCATTTTGATAGGGGATGCATTGAGTAGCGCTGCAAGAGTCCGGATTCTAAAAGCATTGCACGATGAAGGCAAATCATTTGCACTTTCAAAACTCACAAAACTTCGTGGTGGAAATCTCCTTTTCCATCCGGATAAATTGCAAAGCAAGGGATTGATACGCCAACGTGAAGAGCGGGGTGAATATCAAATCAGTTTGCAGGGTCATAATCTCCTCAATTCTCTACTAGAGGTTGTGAAGGTATTGGAAATTGAGAATAGTAAGCAGGATTGAAAGTCAAAATTAATCAAAGGGCAATTTAAAAAGATTTAAAAAAAGAAAACAGGAATATTTGGTCACTGGACCTTTGCCTGAATTTCCTTTGCAAATTCCTTTGCTTTCTGAACACGGGATTCATCAGGCTGTCCTTTTGTGGAAGGACCCATCTCAGCAAATGCTTTCATCTGAGGATCATCGGATTTTTCGAGCATATCAATAATAGATTGTGCAAGTTCACCCTGACATTCAAATGTACCAAGATAATTACCACTAGCTGCGATATCCTTGCAGGAACCGGTCCATGAATGTATGGCTTCAAATCCTTCAGGAACAGCATGGGTCATGAAGAATGCTATGTTCTTGCCAGCTACATTCTCTTTCACGAATTTTGAAACATTCTCAGGAATGTTGAATTGCATTACAGGGAAACCCACGAACACAAGGTCATAACCTTCAAAATTGCTTACATCTTTGATGTCTTTGATGTCCTTTTCGCCAGCAACTTCACTATAAATAGCTTCTGCGATCTTCTTTGTGTTTCCTGTCTGTGTCATATATGTTACTAATGTTTTCATGAACTCCCACCTTATAATTGATATCATAGGTAAGTTGTATACATTTATAAAGACAGGGGTTGGTTAATGTGCAGACATTAAGTTATAGTCCCGGACGTAAATATTTACACTTACTTTATAACCACGGAAGACACGGAAAGCACGGAAGGATTTCACCCTTGCTCCCTTTATTCCGTGTTTTTCCGTGCTTTCTGTGGTTAAACTTTCACTTGAGATTTGTGAAGGAATGTGGGTCCTTGACTATAGTACAGAAAAAAGGTAGAAAAAAGGTAGAAAAAAGGTAGAAAAAAGTAGAAATCAAGCATAGGCGGGCTTTGACTTAGTCCGATGTGAACTACCTCTCCCTAAAACCTTCCCACCCCCTGAAATCGGTCGCGTGAGAGTGCTGTAATTTCAGAGAGAGCCAAATGCGATTCCGGGCATAAAATCAAAGCATTCCGGATTTCCCTATGTCGAATTATGCTTCCGGGTTTGCAGCATTCCAGGCTTTGTCGATCTCTTCCATGTCCAGGTCCAAATCGAGCGTCATTAGTTCCTCAAGGTCTGCATTATGCTTCTGATACATTGATATGTAACTGTCCTCATCTTTACGGTGCATTTTGTATAATTCAGGCATCATCTCTTCGTCCTTTTTCCGAAAAATACGCATCAATCGGTGTGCTTCATAAGGATCGGTCCCGAGAAGTTGCAGGGCATCCTGACCAAGTGCCAGAGCACTGCCGAAGGTTTCCCTTCGTATCCGGGTAATTCCCAGGTCCATGAGTTCGTAGGCAGAGGAACGGTCGGAAGCACTGACTGCTATTTTGAGGTGTGGGTAGTGTTTACCTGCTAATTCAACCAGCTTTCTTGATTGGTCTATATCACCTATGGCAATTATTAAGAGTTCGGCTTCGGCAGCTCCGGCAGCTTCAAGCAGGTCGAGTCGTGTGATGTCTCCGTAATACACCTTAAATCCAAATTTTCTTAGAACATCCACATTGGCCGCATCATGATCGATAATGACCGGTTTGATACCCGCAGAAATGAGGAAACGGCCAAGGTCAGTCCCGAGACGGCCAAATCCGGCAAGAATGACCCTGTGTCCGCTACGGTCAATAGTATCCGAATCACGCCTGGCTTCTTCATCTCCCTGACCATTTGTACCGAATTTTTCATGTGCCAGGAAAAGGAGGGGAGTAAGGAACATGGAGATTGCAACTGCGGAAATAAGGGGTTCTATGGTTTGAGCTGGCAATACGCCGTTGGTCCTGGAAAACTGGAAAAGGACAAATGCGAATTCACCTCCCTGGGCAAGGGCAATAGCAAAGAGTGAACGTTCTTTTTTCGCCATTTTAAAGACGAAACCAGTACCCTCGAGGACCAGCCATTTGAAAGCCATCAGACCTGCCGCAAGTCCTGCGATCAGCGGGATATTCTCTCCGATCAGTGTAAAGTTGAGGCTGGCACCAATGGAGATGAAGAATACCCCCAGCAACAGGCCCTTAAACGGCTCTATATCACTTTCGAGTTCATGGCGGTATTCGCTGTCTGCCAGGACAACCCCGGCAAGAAAGGTTCCAAGGGCAGGAGAAAGCCCAACTGAAGTCATGAGTAATGATATGCCAACTACAAGAGCCAGGGCGGCAGCAACAAAGATCTCTCTGATTCGTGTAGCTGCAATGGTCCTGAACACTGGCCTGCTTGCAAATTTACCAATAAAGAAAATGGATAGAATTGCAAGTAGCGTAATAATAATTTGCATGTATTCCGGCAGGGAGCTGATATCAAAAAGAGCTGACTCAAGATGCCCGTCGTCATGCACGGCGATTGTTGCCAGGAAAGGTAGGACAGCAAGTATAGGAATGACTGCCAGGTCCTGGAAAAGGAGAACTGAAAAGATAGATCTTCCGGAAGAGGTATTCATCAGTCCCTTTTCCCGCAAGGTTTGCAAAACTATGGCTGTAGAGGAGAGGGAAAGAGTAAGACCGATGGCTATTGCCTGCTGCCAGGGCAGAAAGATGAGGGATATACCGGCAATGATAATACTCGACAGAACAACCTGTACTCCTCCCATTCCCAGTATAGGGGTGCGCATCTGCCAGAGCAGTGACGGTTTGAGTTCGAGGCCGACCAGGAAAAGCATCATCACTACGCCAAACTCCGTGAAATGCATGACTTCTTCAATGTCAGCAATGAGAGAGAGGCCGAAAGGTCCGATGATGATACCTGCTATAAGGTATCCGAGTACTGAGCCGAGCCCGAATTTTTTGGCAATAGGAACGGCAATGGCTGCTGCAGCCAGGAAAATAAAGAGCTGAAACAGGAAATTTTCCACTTTTACGGCCTCCTGATAATTGAGTTCAGGTCGCTGTTGAGATATTGCTCATGCCTCGCTTTCTCAAGATCCAGAGTGCCGTCCCGCAGGGCAATGATGACACGGCGATAGTCTTCTGCATAAACCTTAACTGTCTCCTCAGACAAGCCCCGGTGAATACCAAGAACGGTGAATGGAGGAAGCCAGTTCATGTTGCATAGCTTTGCCATAGCACAATAGGGTGAGGTAAGTTCTCTAATTGTAAAAGCGGTAAAACCATCTTTCTGGTAGACACTGTCATCACCGCCTGCCGTGATAGCCTGCAGGAAAATCTTTCCTTCAAGCGCCCTGCCCTGCGAACCATAGGCCCAGCCGTGTTCAAGTACCAGATCAAGCCATTCATTTATAATTGACGGAGTTGAGTACCAGTAGAACGGGTGCTGAAAAATAATGACATCGTGATCTTCACAGAGCCTTTGCTCTCTTTTGACATCGATCAGAAAATCCGGATAGTTTGCATAGAGATCATTGATGGTTACATTTTCAAGACCTTCAACAGCAGCACGAAGAGCATTATTAATCTTTGAACGTGCTCTTGCCGGATGGGCAAAATTAATGAGAATTTTTTTCATAATTTCCTCTTCCGGGTGGGTGATATTTTAGCGACCGGGACCTATTCCGAAGCTGCAAGATATGGTTTTGATTTATTCTGGCAATGAGAAAGTGGCCTGAAAAGCAGGGCCGCATCAGTTCTACCATGCAATTATCCGGAGTACATCCATCTGGAGTACATCCTGGTTCGTAACCGGATTGGTCAATTGCATCCATTTTTTATCCTTTTTTATTGAAATATTTTTATTGAAATATTTTGCCTGGATTGAGAACCCGGTGGCGGCCCCATACCGCCATTGAGCTCTCTATTAGTTAAATCCATCCAGTACATTCTTGCAGATTAAACTACGGTCCTCTTATTATTTATCTTGCACCGGATACCACGCTTCAAACAGAGGAGTTACATCCATACCCGGTTCAAAGTGGCCTATAGGATAAGCAAGGCCGGTCTCTTTCAGCGCTTTCAGTCCTTTTACCGTGCGTTCCAGCCTGTCAGCCGGCATGGCAAGCACCATTTCATCATCGTTCACCTGTCCAAAGCCTCTTTCACCCAAACAGGGCAGGCAAAGTGACAGCTTTCCGGTGGCAACACAGCGGGGCAGCGCATCCGTACAGGAGCCTTCTCCGGAAAAACTGGTTCAACAACCTCATATTTATAATATTGCAAGCCATTCATCAAAAGAGTCATCTGCCCGCCATTGGCATAGATCAAAAAGTAGTCCGGTTCAAATTATTCCTCATCCAGAGGGCTCAGTACAAGCGCTTCAATGGGGGAAGGCTCCGGATATGACTGCACTGCTTCTTTTGCTGATTCATAATCGCCAAACCAGAAGCCGTTAAAACCCCTGGCTTCACTCTCGATCTGCTCCTCATCTGCGGGCGCCAGGCCCTGAATTCTGAGACAGCGATATCAGTATAACTGAATTAATTTTTTCTGTCATCCGGTACATTATATGTAAGCAAATGGAGAACGTCATATGAAAAGTGAGCTACACCGAAACATATTGATTGCAACAGACGGGTCCGATAATACCCTGAAAGCTATTTCTTGCGGAATTGAGCTTGCAAAACTTAGCGGAGCCACTGTCTACGCCCTCTATGTAGTAGATACACCATCCACAATTTCTGAAACATGGACTCTTGGCAAAAAAATGATCTACGAAGTTATGAGAAAAGATGGAGAGAAAGCAGTATCTAAAATAAAAAAGCTTGGAGAAGCTTCAAGGGTGGAGGTAAAAGAAGTTATTTTAGACGGCTACCCGAGCAGTGAAATTATCGATTTTGCGGAAAATAACAATATTGACCTGATAGTAATGGGCACCCTTGGAAAAACCGGACTCGAGAAATTTCTGATCGGAAGCGTTGCAGAGAAAGTGTTAAGAGGATCAAAAGTTCCGGTCATGGTAGTCAGAGGTGGTGGGCAAAGCTAAAACTTTCTATCAAAAGGAAACTAACTAATTTTGCAGAAAATAATAATATAGCATATACATTCTCCGAAAATATAGAAGATACATTCTCTGAAAAAACGGAGCCCATATCATGCAATTTTACGAAAAAGACAGTACCCTCATCATAGAAGGTGATTTCGAAGCCGTGAGCACTGGCTTAAACGGCGGCCGCGCCCGGGTAAAAGACCTCTTCAACAAACAGGTCCCAAGGACCTTCAACCCCCCCGACCCGGGCAAATTCGTAGAAGAAGCCGCCCTTGAACTGGGAATCCGTGAACCTTATTTCGGCCTCCTGACCGCCGTAAACATGGAATACCTCCAGGTCATCGAAGACGATTACCTCACTGTCTTCGTAACCGCCGGCGTCAGCAACGGCTCCGAATTCAGGATAGAAAAGGTGGAAAAGGTGGAAAAGGTAGAAAAGATAGGGACTATCAACATCATTCTCATTTCCAAAGAAAAACTCTCAGAGACTGGCCTCCTTGGAGCCATCATAACGGCCACGGAAGCAAAAGGACTTGCCCTCCTGGAAAAAGGTTACACATTTTTGGGCACGAACACGGATGCCGTGATTGTTGCCTATGAAAAAGATTCGGAGAAGAATTCGGAATGTGAAGAAGGGCTGGAAATCCCCTACGCCGGTTCCAGCACGGATTTCGGGAAAAAGATAACGAAAGCGGTCATGAAAGGAGTAAAGGCGGGGCTTGAGTTGAGAGGGGAATGAACCCGGATCCAGATGAGTTCTCGGAAGAAAAAAGATAAAAATACCCACAGATTTCAATCAACTTCTAACTCAACGTATTAATTCAAATACACCTATCATGTGATCCCGATTTTCTTTTTTATTCATTCAAATATACTTTATGGAAAAAGCCGGCTGCTTCGCAGCCGGTGAGAGCGTTGGTACCCGAAAAGAGTGTCAAAAAAGGTTTTCAGGAACAACTGAAAGATAGATTACTACCTGTTTTGCCTGGATTAAATCAGTTATAAGCAGGATTGAAATTTCAATATATTTTGTAATAATGATAGGAAACAACTTACTTAGAAGTGAAGATAAAAATAATTTAAATGAAAATCGAAAATAACTTCCATAAAAGTAAAGATAAGTAACAGGGAAGATATGGCAGCGTGCCAGAGTTCCCGAAGGCTCGCGCACTTCAGTACCATAGGGAACGCGGGCAGGCTTATCTTCTCCGAGTTGCGACACGGAAGTACGCTGTCCGTTTCACTCGCTGCGCTTGCTCAAGCGGACAAAAAATTGAGAATAGGATAAATGATAAAGTAAAGAAAAGTCAAAAAACATAGTAAAAACTCTTAAAAACAAAATTTGTTAGAAAAAGGGAGTAGATTAAGGTGAATATGGCAGCGTGCCAGAGTTCCCGAAGGCTCGCGCACTTCAGTACAGTGTGGAACGCAGGCAGGCTTATCTTCTGTGTTCGGAAAGGGTACAGGAGTTGCCCTGCCGCTATGGCCGCCATACTCAACCTGTAAAATGGATTGGAAAATGTGAATGAATAGTCATGTATAACAGTGCTGCATACTGGATTTCGCCTGGATCTGGAAAATGGTAAACCGGAACGGATGGTTAGTGAACGCGGACTGAACACCTCGTTGCCTTGGTGCTTACATCCCGTTTCTATTAAACCGGTCTTGTACCGGGAACCTTAACGAAGTCTCTTATTTAGGCGGGATTTCGAGCTTAGATGCATTCAGCTCTTATTCCGTAGCGCGTAGCTGCCCGGCGCATGCCCTGTCGGACAACCGGTACACCAGTGGCGCCGCTGCTCTGTTCCTCTCGTACTAAAAGCAGCTTACCCTCAGACTTCAAACACCTCTAGTAGATAGTAACCGACCTGTCTCACGACGGTCTAAACCCAGCTCACGATCTCCTTTAATAGGCGAACAACCTCACCCTTGGCTGCTGCTGCACAGCCAGGATGGAAAGAACCGACATCGAGGTAGCAAGCTGCCGGGTCGATATGTACTCTTGCCGGCAACGACACAATTATCCCCAGGGTAACTTTTCTGTCATTTTTGGCCCGCACCAAGCAGGCTCAAAAGTTCGCTAGAACCGACTTTCGTCTCGTCAACCACTGCTGTGCTGATTAACGTCAGGCTGACTTATGCTCTTGCACTCTTCAGTGAGTTTCCGACCCACTTGAGTCAACCATTGCGCGCCCTTGATATCTTTTCAAGGGCGTCCCGCCCCAGGCAAACTGCCCACCTATCGGGGTCCTCCTCGCGGAGTTAGGGTCATAGTCTCAGAAGGGTAGTGTCCCAATGACGACTCCACGGATGCTGGCGCACCCGCTTCGATGTCTCCTACCTACACTGTACATCCAAAACCACAACACAACGACAGGCTGCAGTAAAGCTCCATGGGGTCTTCACTTCCCCCTAGAGGTCTCTAGACTTTGCACTAGAATGTAAGCTTCACCGGACTCCAGTTAGGGACAGTAGGGCTCTCATTGATCCATTCATGCAAGTCGCCAATTAAGCGACAAGGTACTACGCTACCTTAAGAGGGTCATAGTTACCCCCGCTGTTTACAGGCCCTTCTTCCCGTTGAACCGGGGTTTCAGGTACCTGCACTGAGCAGGATTCAGAGATCGTACTAGCCCTTACGGGTTTGCGATCTCCTATGTTGGTATTAGACAGTTAGAGCCCCCTGGTCACTGCGACCTGCTGTCTACACAGCAGGCACTCCTTCTCCCGAAGTTACGGAGCTAATTTGCCGAATTCCCTTAACTGAATTGATCCGACACGCCTTAGCCTTTTCAGCTAGGGGCACCTGTGTCAGTTCTCGGTACGGACATTTAACTGCCCTTTTCACGGGTTCCGGGGTGAAGCTGACTTGCGCCATAACACATTCGCCCGCTTCTCGCCATTACGGCTCTCCACGGGGTTAGGTGCTTAGACGGCGCGACGACGCCGCTCAACCTGCCCCAAAACGTCAGGCTTTAGTGTTAAATGGTACAGGAATATTAACCTGTTTCCCTTTCGGCGTACTCGAATTACGGTACGTCTTAGGACCGACTAACCCTCGGCTGACGAACATTGCCGAGGAAACCTGGCCCCTTCGGCGGCAAGGATTCTCACCTTGCTATGCTGCTACTATTACCAGGATTTTCGTTTGTGAACGGTCCACTGGACTTCACAGCCCAGCTTCCGCCCGAACACAACGCCTTCCTACGAGATTACCTTTCGGTACTCCGTGGTATCGGTGGTCGACTTGAGCCCCGTCAATTTTCGGGGCCCCAAACCTCGACTGGTGAGCTGTTACGCACTCTTTAAAGGGTAGCTGCTTCTGAGCTAACCTTCCAGCTGTCTGGGGCTTAGGACGCCCTTTAGCGTTAACACTTAGTCGACACTTGGGGACCTTAACCACGGGCTGGGTTGTCTCCCTTACGGACTACAAGCTTACCCCAGCAGTCCGGACTCCGATCGTCTACGATGACGGTGGGTTTGGAGTTTGACAAGCGGTTGAGGGATTTCTCCCCCGGGACCACCAATCAGTGCTCTACTCCACCGACGATCTCAGATCAGGTCATGCTACGACATGTTTCGGAAGGAACCAGCTGATGCCGGGCTAGATTAGCATTTCACTCCGAGACGCAGGTCACACGAATGATTTGCAGATCAATACCGCTTGCGGTCCTCCACGTAGCTTTCGCCACGCTTCAACCTGCCCACGCCTAGATCGCCCGGCTTCGGGTCGTAACCCGGTGACTCCACGCACTTGTATACGCCGTGCCTCACTCAGAAGAGTTGCGCACATGTTGCTTTCGCTTCGGCTGCCCAGATAAAAAGGTTAGCCATTGCCACCGAGATACACTCCCTGGCCCGTTCTTCAAAACGTAAGATACGACACCGGCAGTGATGCTCGTACTGCAGCCTCACGGCTGTTTCCTTCGCATCAGAGATCCTTGCGTGCCGTATCGTACTATCGCCACCAGGTTTCAGGCACTTTGCACCTCCCTTCTCGGGGTACTTTTCAGCTTTCGGTCACCCTACTATTTCGCTATCGGTCTCAAGGAGTATTTAGTTTTGGAGGTTGGTGCCCCCCAAATTCCCGCACGATATCCAACGC
The DNA here is from genome assembly GCF_000970045.1 of Methanosarcina sp. MTP4. Lineage (NCBI taxonomy): Archaea > Methanobacteriati > Methanobacteriota > Methanomicrobia > Methanosarcinales > Methanosarcinaceae > Methanosarcina > Methanosarcina sp. MTP4. Next base: position 1,466,147 of record NZ_CP009505.1, on the reverse strand, counting down.
ACGGTACTCAGGGACAGGTCCAAGTTCAGTGAGGGTACGTCTACGTGACTATCACACTCTATGGTCTGCCGTTTCAGACAAGTTTGACTTAATCACTGAACCGTGAGAACCGCCCTATAACACCACATGTCCCCGAAGGGATTCGGTTTGAACTGTGCCGGTTTCACTCGCCGTTACTTACGGCATCTCAATTGATTTCTTTTCCCGCCCCTACTAAGATGTTTCAATTCGGGGCGTTCCCGATCATTACTGATCACTAGGAGAGGTCTCATTCGGAAATCCCGGGTTCATAGGCTCCATGCGCCTAGCCCAGGCTTATCGCAGCTTGGCACGTCCTTCATCAGCTCTTGAGCCGAGCCATCCACCTGGCGGCATAACTCCAGTTATACCTAACCAGATCCAGTAAGCGTCCAGTATACAGCACCTATACATGACTTCACACGCCGGCTTCCAGCTACGGAAGCAGACAATCCATCCTTCCCCGGCGATATCATTCGACGGGTGCATTGTGTATAATATGAATAGGGTTGAGGATCTGTCGGTTTTTCGGCCTCTGGCCGGTGGCAGTTTCTTTAGCTTAGGAGGTGATCCAGCCGCAGATTCCCCTACGGCTACCTTGTTACGACTTAACCCCCCTTGCGAAATTCAGGTTCGAACACGGCACGATGTCCGTGCCCTCACCCATACCTCACTCGGGTGGTTTGACGGGCGGTGTGTGCAAGGAGCAGGGACGTATTCACCGCGCTATATTGAAACGCGATTACTACGGATTCCAGCTTCACGAGGGCGAGTTACAGCCCTCGATCCGAACTAGGAACGGGTTTGTGAGATTGCCAACCCCTTTCGGGGAAGGGACCCATTGTCCCGACCATTGTAGCCCGCGTGTAGCCCGGGAGATTCGGGGCATACTGACCTACCGTAGCCCGCACCTTCCTCTGATTTGACATCAGCGGTCCCCACAGTGTACCCATCGTTCCGGAGAACATGCTGGTAACAGTGGGCACGGGTCTCGCTCGTTGCCTGACTTAACAGGATGCTTCACAGTACGAACTGGCGACGGCCATGCACCTCCTCTCAGCGATTCAGGCAAAGTCTTTAGCTTGGCCCACATATTGCTGTCGCCCCCGGTGAGTTTTCCGGCGTTGAGTCCAATTAAACCGCAGGCTCCACCCGTTGTTGTGCTCCCCCGCCAATTCCTTTAAGTTTCAGCCTTGCGGCCGTACTTCCCAGGTGGCTCGCTTCACGGCTTCCCTACGGCACCATACACGGTCGCACCATGCATGACACCTAGCGAGCATCGTTTACGGCTGGGACTACCCGGGTATCTAATCCGGTTCGTGCCCCCAGCTTTCGTCCCTCACCGTCGAACCCGTTCTGGTAAGACGCCTTCGCCACAGGTGGTCCCACAGGGATTACAAGATTTCACTCCTACCCCTGTAGTACCTCTTACCTCTCCCGGTTCCAAGTCTAGCAGTATCCCCCGATAGCCTATCAGTTAAGCTGACAGATTTCCCGGAAGACTGACCAAACCGGCTACGGACCCTTTAGACCCAATAATAACGATCACCACTCGGGCCGCCGGTGTTACCGCGGCGGCTGGCACCGGTCTTGCCCGGCCCTTGCTAACACGTGCATTTTACGCACGTGGACAGCCAGCAAATGTTGCTGGCACTCGGTGTCCCCTTATCACGGTTTCCCGCATTGTAAAGTTTTCGCGCCTGCTGCGCCCCGTAGGGCCTGGATTCATGTCTCAGAATCCATCTCCGGGCTCTTGCTCTCACAACCCGTACCCGTCGTCGGCTAGCAGGTACATTACACCCGCTACTACCTGATAGGCCGCAGACCCATCCTCAGGCGGAGGACCTTTGACGCATAAAGCATTCCAGCACATATGCGTTATCCGGAATTATCCCCAGTTTCCCGGGGTTATGCCAGACCTGAGGGCAGGTTATCCACGTGTTACTGAGCAGTACGCCATGTTCACGAAGAACATTTGACTCGCATGGCTAAGGCAAACACCGATAGCAGTAACCTCTGGCAGGATCAACCAGAATTAATGTATCGCACACTTGTTCTAAAGAAATTGGTCGTTGAAACTGCACAAAAAGCCAATTCAGCTATTTCCAGAGTCTCGATAGTTTGTAAAAACCACCGACCAGAATTAACCGAACCGACAAATCCTCGTCAGACTGAAAAAAGCTTCAGTCTCCATTAAAAGATGATAGAGATATTGTATTCCACCACACATCAGATGTGTGAGGGATTCCTTACATATCCTTTTTGATATATAAAGGTTTTCATTGAACAATTTTCAACGCATAGATTTCAGACAAAAAGAATCTTTTTGTCAACATCCATGGGTTTATTGCTCACCCGATTCAGTTGAATCAGGGAATACCAGAATATCAGTTGTGATATATAAAGGTTTTGATCGAACAATTTTCAACGCATCGATTTCAGACAAAAAGAATTTTTTTGTCAGCACCTATGAGTTTATTGCCCGCCTGATTCATTTGAATCAGGGAATACCAGAATATCAGTTGTGATATATAAAGGTTTTGATCGAACAATTTTCAACATATAGAACTCAAACAAAATAAAGATATTTTGCCTGGATCTATTGATTACTGCTCGCCTGATCCTTTGTGACCAGGGAATTCTCTAAACGCACGACCCATATAAATAGTTGTTGCTGTATCGCCATAACATGTCACATATTTAACTTAAGTAACCAGCCCTCAGCACCACAAATGTACATATCTAGCCACTGAGCCCCAACCAGGGCAAATATCAAATCAAATTCGGATACGGAGGAACCTAATCCAGCCCATGAATTGTACAAATGCATACACCAACCATAAGAAAAAACATGAGAAATGTAGTAATTATAGAAACAAGATCCAACTAATTATATAGATTTGGGCATAAATATATGTTAATAGAGATGTGTAATATTAATAGAGATGTGTTAGCCCTCGTACCGAAGGAGAGTTTACTATTTAAGAGACACATGACCATAAAAACCCGGAAATGTTATATTCAGGACAAATATTTTCAGGACATTATACAACAAGCCTTTAATCAGCCTCAAGTCAAATCCAGGTTTTCAAACGTCCAATCCAATTCCGTATTTTAATCTTAATAATCAGACCTCCCTTAGCAAACCGAAATTAAAGCAGGAAACTCCGAGTATTCGCCGAATTCCGGAAAACAATCCACCCAGGATTACAAGATTACCAGTAAAAACGGTGATAATTGCCTTGCTTCCGGTTAACATTTAGGTGCTTGCGTGGGATTTATATATTGCATGTCCTAATTTATTAAAGGGGAATTAAAAGTCCCTTAAAGAGTTTGGGAAGAGTATGGATTTTAAAATCTAATTCAGGTTTTCAATAGATGCATCTTTCTAAAACGGGGAAATTAGAGATTCGCATCTGATATTGATCCTTATTAGATATGTTTGACTTTTAAGCCATGTTTTGGCATCCATAGCACCCACAATAGAATCAGGGATTCAATTCTCCTCAATTGTTAAAATGGAGGTTAGATATTTGATAGACATAGATCCCGGAGCTATTCTGGTACGTTACAACGTAAAAATGGAAAAGGAAATGACACCCGAAGAGGCAGCAGCCGAGCTTTATCCAAAAGATGAATTCATCCGTTCGATTGCAGAGGCCATCTTTGAAGGTGAAGAAGACGACGTTGTAGAAGGTCTTAAAAAGGCAGTTGCCTCAGGCAAGGATCCGATCTCGCTCATCAATGGAGCCCTGATGCCCGGCATGGCGGTCGTCTCAAGGCTTTACGACGAGGGGGTCATCTTTCTGCCAAACGTCATGATGTCCGCTGACGCAATGCTGGAAGGTATCGAATACTGCAAGGAAACGGCAGGAACAGCCCCGGAGGTCAAGGGCAAGATCATCTGCCATGTCGCAGAAGGGGATGTGCATGACATTGGGAAGAACATTGTCGTCGCCCTCCTGAGAGCAAACGGGTATGATGTGGTAGACCTCGGAAGGGATGTGCCTGTCGATGAAGTCATCGATGCAGTGGACAAAGAGAGCCCCCTAATGCTTACAGGAACCGCTCTCATGACCACAACCATGTATGCCTTCAAGGAAATCAACGACAAACTCCTTGAGAAAGGATACCGGGTACCCTTCGCATGCGGCGGTGGTGCCGTGAACCAGGACTTCGTAGCCCAGTACGAACTCGGAGTCTATGGTGAAGAAGCATCCGATGCCCCGAAGATGGCAGACTTCATCAAGGAAAATGGGGACAACATCGTGAAGCTTAGGGAGAAATTCCATAAACACTGAGGAGGTGAAGTAGATGGCAGTAAACAGATACACTAAAATGGCATATGCAAGCGCAGATGACATGATCTTCGGAAAAGCCGTCAAGCCCGTAAAAGCTGGTTTGGGCCTGGAGATCGGTGCCGGATACACAACTCCTGAAGTCAACTATGCACCAAGACCGGAAGCAGGGGCATCCAGGGAGAAGCTAATCAAGGAATATGAAAAGATCACAACAGACACTATGGCAAGGATGGTCCAGATTGGAGCACCTGCCGTTGTCCTTGAAACCGAACACGTCCAGCAGATGACAAACAACCCGGAGTGGGGAGGCGCTGTGGCCCACGCCCAGAAAGCCATCATGGAAGACTACCACGACGAGTACGGGATCAAATGTGCCCTGAGACACACCCCGGGAGACGTCCGTGAAGAACGTGATTTCCTGAAACTCAAGGACAAATACTCGGTCCTTATGGAATCCTTCGAGCAGTGCGCTGAGAACGGGGCAGACCTGCTTTCCGTCGAAAGTATGGGCGGAAAGGAAGTCTTCGACTACGCCATCCTGAGGAACGACATGGCTGGTGTCCTCTACGGTATTGGCTGCCTGGGTGCCATGGACATGGAATACGTCTGGCAGGGTGTTGCGGACATCGCCAAGAAGACCGGCACCGTTGCAGCAGGGGACACGGACTGTGCCCAGGCAAACACCGCAATGTTCATTGCAGGCGGACTTCTGGACAAGAACCTGGCCCACACCCTGGCAATCATCGCAAGGGCAATTTCCGCATCTAGAACCCTTGTTGCATACGAATGCGGCGCAACAGGCCCGGGGAAGGACTGCGGTTACGAGAACACAATCGTAAAAGCCATTTCAGGTGTCCCGATTGCCCAGGAAGGTAAGACCTCTACCTGTGCACACTCTGACGTCATGGGGAACCTTGTAATGCAGTGCTGTGACCTCTGGTCCAACGAATCCGTGGAATACCATGGGGAATTCGGCGGTACTACCGTGCAGTGCTGGGGAGAATCCCTTGCATACGACTGTTCTCTCATGAACGTGGCCCTTGACTCAGGCAACGAAAAGACCCTCAGGGACATGTTCGTTGCTTCTGACATGTACAGAGACCCGCAGGGCTTTGTGCTGGCCTATCCACACGCCTACAGAGTCGGGCAGGCAATCGCAAAGGACGGAAAAGACATCTATCTCCGTGCCAAGAACGCCGCCATGGAATGTATCAACATCGTCGAAGAAGGCGCAAGAGGCAAACTTGAACTCTCCAGGTTCGAAGCCAAAGCCCTTGCAGACGCAAAGGAAGCCTTTGAAGGAATGACCGATGACAAGGACAAGTTCATGAGCGACTGCCTGGATAAGTATAAGAAGGAAGTCAAGGTTTTCCTGCCTGAGAACTACGACCTCTGAATGAGGAAAGTTCTCTTCCTTCTCTATTTTTTTGATTTAGCCTAAAGTGATTTTTTTCTTTTACCTGCACCATGCCTGCAATCATTTTAGTTCAACAGTCCTTTTTCACAATGAAGCATCTGCTGAACGCTACCGCATAACACTGAGAAAAATTTGGGAAAAAAATTAAAAAACTTGAAGGAAAAAAAGAAAAAAAAGGCCCGTTTTTCAGGAAACTGTTTTTAAAAAGAAATTCAGGCGTAATACTCGTCCCTGGCAGCCACAAGAGCCTTGATGTTCTCCAGCGGGGTCATCGGGGCGATCCCGCAGCCCGGGGCAAGCACGTCGATACCGTCATCCATGGCCTGCCTGGATTCGGTCTTGATTTTATCAGCCGGCCCCGGCAGAAGGGTGAAAGGACTCGAGATGTTTCCGACAAGTCTTGCCCGGGTCCCGATTACTTCTTTTGCTTTCTTTACGCTGCCGATCTTTTCTTCTACGCTCAGGCCTTCAAAGCCGCAGTCAGCCATGTAGTCAAGGACAGGGTTCACGTTTCCGCAGATATGCAGGATGGTTGTGGAGTTGACAGCTCCGGAAAATTTCTGCAGCCTGGGCATAAGGAAGTCCTTGAAAGAGTCAGGGCTCATCAGGTCAGGAGAAGCAACGGGGTCTGCAACGGAGATGACGTCTGCGCCTGCTTCAACCATTTCATTTGCATAGATTATTGCGGCTTCGGTTGCAAGATCAAGGACCTGCTCGAAGAGATCAGGTTTCTTGATAGACCATTTCATGAAGGACTTTACACTTGCCAGGTCGGATGCAATGGTGATAGGGCCTTCCATACCGCCGATGATCGGGACATCGGGACCGACCTTATCCCTGATAATTTTGATGGCTTCGAGCACTGCCGGAATCCTTCCTCTCTGCAGGAGGTCTTCGGGAATTGCTGCATCGTCCAGACTCTTGGGGTAGGGGTGCCCGGTGACAGAAGGCTGTCTGTTCTTCGTACCCATGTTGATCTCACAGCCCATGGCTTCCACAAGCACGGTCAGGCAGTAAGGGACCCTCACAGCCTCGAGCCCGCTTAGTTCATGGTTTGCAATCGCCAGCTTTGCCATCAGCTCGGCGTCAGAGTGGGATTCCGGCCAGGGCGCCCCTACCTCATCCATAAGTTCCACGATCCCGGTCTGGGTAACGGAACAAACAGGTACTTTGTCAACCTCTTTACCTTCAAGGACGTTTAACAGCCTCTCTTTAAGTGTCAGGTCACTCATTCTTTATCCTCCCCATAATTTTGATTCCCTGGTTCGGGAATACGGGCTTTCTCCAATACGGGATTTCTCCACAGCCCACTTAACACAAATTTTACACCCAATGTATTATTTATTTACGATCTGTAATTTACCAGGCTCCTGCCTTGATTTTCAGATCAGACTTTTCTTCCTGCCCTGCCTCGAAATCCCCCGGAGGCAGGCCGGTTTTTAAGCTATCCGTGCAGGCAATATCGCCAGCAGGAAACTGAAATTTTTCAGGCCAGGATTGGCTAATATAATCTCTATTTTATGCTATATCATTGTTTGGTATATCGATATTAGGGGCACCGTTGTGCGAGGCATCATTATTCGGAATACCGTTGTATGGGACACTATTGTGCAGGGCACCGATGTTTGGGATACGAGAATAGTCGGAAAAACAGGAACTGATACACAAAACTTTTAAAAGATTAGGGAGAAAGAGAGCCGGAACATGCTTCCGATATCAGAAAGAATCGAAGTAATTGAAGGCGACATAGTAAAACTGGGCGTAGACGCCATCGTAAACGCAGCCAATCCCACCCTCCTCGGAGGCGGGGGAGTGGACGGGGCAATCCACAAAGCTGCAGGCCTGGAACTTCTTGAAGAGTGCAGGACCCTGAAAGGCTGCCCTACAGGGGAAGCAAAGCTTACTAAAGGATACCGGCTTTCCGCAAAATGGGTCATCCATACTGTGGGCCCGGTCTGGCACGGCGGCGGGAGGGGCGAGGACGAACTACTGGCATCCTGCTACCGGAAAAGCCTGAAACTGGCAAAGGAAGCTTCCGTAAAGACCATCGCCTTCCCGGCCATAAGCACGGGAGCATACGGTTTTCCTGCTGACAGAGCTGCAAGGGTCGCGGTTTCCGAGATCATGCGCTTCCTTCGGGAAAACGAGCTGCCCGAAAAAGTAAGCCTGGTCTGCTTTAACAGGGAAGCCTGCCGGAACCTCCGAAGAGCCCTTGAAATGGAGCTTTGAAAAAATAATTTATATTCCTTATTATCTTTTTATATTTTATTTTATAAGGTATGGAGCTTGCAAAGATAAAGTTCCGGCCCTCCACAGGCGAGAAACTGAGAGAAAAACAGGAGAAGGAGAAAGAATTTCTCGGAAACAGTCTGGAGGATTATTTATATAGTATGTTAGAAGAATAGTCCCAAATAAAAGTTAATAGTAACAATAATTTGTGGGCAGAACAGTCAAACACGGAATAAAGGAAATAGGGTACAATTCTTCCGTGCTTTCCGTGTCTTCCGTGGTTATAATGTAAGTGTAAATATTTACGTTCGGGACTATAATCCACAAAATTACAGCTATAATCCACAAAATTACAATTACAAACTTGCAAAGAAACGATAAATTGCCGCACTTATAAGCTGCAATAAAAAGTAAGTTGCAATAAAAAGTAAGTTGCAATAAAAAGTAAGTTGCAATAAAAAGTAAGTTGCAATAAAAAGTAAGTTGCAATACAGGACGGCGGAGAAGGAAAGCTCCGCATCCCGAAAAGAGGGAAAGAAGAGATTTACTTAAGTCTTGAATTTGTGCTTTGCTTTTGAGTCTGCAGGAAATAAAAAATAAAAAAGGGATCGGAGGAATTATTATCAGTCAGGAGGAAGCCTTTCGAAAAGGTCTTGACCTTTTTAAACACAGAAGGTACGAAAAAGCTATCAACGTCTTCAACAAAATTTTGAACAAAGAGCCGCAGCACCCCGGGGCTCTTTTCAACAGGGGGCTCGCATTGCTGGAATCCGGAAAAACCGGAGAAGCCCTGAACTCCTTTGACGAAGTCCTGCAGCTTGATCCCGGAAATCCCGAAGCCTGGCAGCAGAAAGGGCTTGCTTTCGCCGGCCTTAAAGAGTTTGATGCTGCCCTGGAAGCCTACGAGCATGCCTTTGAAATCAAGCCGGAAAACCCGGAAGTCCTCTACCTGAAAGGGCTTGCCCTGGCAGAACTCAACCGGACCGGAAAAGCCCTGCTCTGTTTTGAGGAAGCCCTGGAAGCGGAACCTGAATACGTCGATGCATGGTACGCCAGGGGCACGGTATCCGGACAGGCGGGACAATATGAAGCCGCCCTGGAAAGTTTTGCCCGCGTGCTCTCAATCAACCCCAGGCACAGCGAAGCCCTGTATTCCAGGGGACTGATTTTTGCACAACTTGAAGAATACGAAAAAGCGCTGGAAGCTTTCGATTCCCTTATCCGGGCAAACCCGAAGTATATGGATGCCAGGGAACAGAAATGCCTGGTTCTCGGGAAACTCGAGAGAAACGAAGAAGCCCTGGAATGCCTTGAATCCCTCCTGAAAAAGGCCCCGAACCACGAACCGGCCCTTTACAGCAAAGGAGTCCTCCTGAGTGAACTTTCCCGCTACGAAGAAGCCGAAAAAAGTTTCTCGAAATTACTGAAAATCAACCCCGAGCACAAAGACGCCTGGTTCAGGCAGGGGACGCTCATGCTCCAGCTCCTCCGGTTCAACGAAGCCATTAATGCCTTTGGGGAAGCCATCAAGCTTGACCCCGGCTATTTCGAGGCCTGGAACCACAAGTGCTTTGCCCTCATGAAACTGGAGGTCTACGACGAAGCTCTCGAAGCCTTTGACTCCCTTCTGGAAATCTACCCGGAACTGGAGGAAATCTGGTACAACCGGGCTCTTGCCCTCGTGAAACTGCAGCGTCTCGAACCCGCCGCCGAATCCTTTGCCGAAGTAACCCGGCTGAACCCCGGATATAAGGACGCCTGGTTCCAGCAAGGGAGGCTGTTCGCAAAGACCGGGAAATATAAAGAGGCCCTGGAAGCCTTTGACAGGGTGCTCAAACTCGACCCGGAACATACCGAGGCCCGGAAGTTCAGGGGCACTGTGCTTGTGGCGCTCGGCAACCTCGAGGAAGCCCAGGATTCCCTTTCGGAAAGCCTTGAAGAGGAACCTGAAAACTTCAACCTCTGGTTCCAGAAAGGCCTCCTCGGCCTTGACTCCGGAGAATTCGAAAAAGCCCTCGAAGCTTTTGAGAAAACCATTGAACTAAAACCGGAATCCGAAAGCTCCTGGCTGAACAAAGGTTTTGCTCTCTATTCCCTGAAACGTTATGAAGAAGCCCTGGAAGCTTTTGAAGAAGGGCTGCGGCAGAACCCATATCTTGAGAAAGGCTGGAACAAGAAAGGAATTGTCCTCGGAAAGCTCGGGGAAGAGGAAAAAGCCCTCGAAGCTTTTGACGAGGCCCTGAAACTCAGGCCCGATTATGAAGACGCCTGGAAAAACAAAGCCCTCATTTTGCTTTCGGCTGAAGAGTATGATAAGGCCGAAGCAGCCTTTTCCGAAGTCCTGAAGAGCAACCCTGAAGACACTTCTTCCCTTTACAACCGGGGAAAAGCCCTCCTCAAGCTCGAGAGAAAAGAAGCTGCTCTGGAATGTTTTGAAAAAGTCCTTGCCCTTGACCCCGATTACCCCGAACTTCAGTACAACCTTGCCCTTGCTCAAATGGAACTGGGCAAGCATGAAAAAGCCCTGGAAACCTTTGAAAAGCTAGCTGCAAAGAATTCCCTTGACCCCGAGATCCAGTTTAAGAAAGGCATGATCTCAATGGAACTCGGAAAATTTGAAGAAGCCCTGGAAGCTTTCGAGCAGGTCCTTTCCCGGGAACCCGAGTCCATAGACGCCTGGTACAGGAAAGGGCTGGTGCTTCTGGAACTCGAACGTTTCGAAGAAGCTATAAAAGCCTTTGACAGGGTGATTATCAGGGATTCCGATTATGAGGACATCTGGACCTGCAAGGGGTTTGCCCAGATGAAACTGGGGAAATATACCCCTGCCCTTGAAACCTTCGAAAGCGTGCTCCGGGAAAAAACTGACTCGGAAAAAACCTGGCACTACAAGGGCCTGACCCTCCGCAGGCTGCACAGGCCCAGGGAAGCCGCCTCTGCCTTTGAAGCCGCACTCCTCCTGAACCCGGAGAATCCGGAAGCCAAGGAGCACAGGGCATTTTGCCTCTTCGAAATCAAGCAGTACGAGGAAGCCCAGGAAGCCTTCGAGACATACCTTGAAAAGAACCCTGAAAACCTTTCCGCCCTCTACCACAGGGCGCTTTCCCTTCTCCGCCTGGGGAAGCATGAAAAAGCTTCCGCGGCTTTTGCCGAACTCCTCAAACTTGACCCTGAAAACGAGGAGGCAAAGTTTAACCTGGGAGTCTCCCACTTCCAGCTGGGCCAGTACGAAGAAGCCCTCTCTATTCTTGACAAAATAAAGGATGGGTCCCAGAAAGCCTCTTCTGCCCTCTACTGGAAAGGCCTTGTGTTTATCCGGCAGGAAGCTTACGATGCGGCCCTGGAAACTTTCTCCGAACTTATTGAACAGAACCCCTGGCTTGCGGAAGCCTGGTACTTCAGAGGCCTTGCCCTCAGCAGCCTGGGACGGCCCGAGGAAGCCGTAGGAGACTTCAACAGGGCCCTGGAAATAGACCCTGCCTGCCACGATACCCCATACCAGCTCGGGCTTGCCTGCTTTGCCCTGGAACGCTATACAGCTGCAGCCGAAGCTTTCGGGGAAGCCCTGGAAGCAGCTCCTGAAAATATCGATGCCCTTCACAAGAAGAGCCTTGCCCTTCTCAAACTCGGAAAATATGAGGAAGCAGCCGCAGGTTTCAGGGAAGTCCTGGCCGCCAACCCAACCAGCAAGGATATTCTTTCTTCGCTTGGTTCGGCCTGCCTCAAAATAGGGGAATATGAAGAGGCCCTGGAAGCTTTTGACCGTTACCTCCAGCAGTACCCCGAAAGCGAAAAAGCCTGGTTCGAGAAAGGGCTTGCCCTGAAGGAACTCGGGAAACCGGAGGAGGCTGCAGCTGCCTTTGATTCGGCCCTGGAGCTTGTCCCGGGATACCTGTCTGCCCTTGAACAGAAAGGGTACATCCACTTCGAACTGGGAGAATACGGGGAAGCGGCCGAGACCTTTACCACAGCACTGAAATCGGACCCGAAAAACGAAGACCTGGAATACGCCCGGGCCCTTGCCCTCTTCAGGCAGAGAAACTACAAAGCAGCCCTTCCTGCATTTAAAAGGCTCCGGGAAACCGGTACCACACCCAGGCCCGAACTCCCGTATTACCTCGGACTTATTTCCTTCGAACTCAAGGAATATGAAAAAGCCCTGGAAGCTTTTGACGCCGTCCTTAAAGCCGGAGCCCACGAACCCGGGGTCCTGCAAAAGAAAGCCCTTGCCCTTTTCGAACTCGGCAGGACAGGAGAAGCTGTCTCGACTGTCAATGCCCTGCTCGCCCTTGCTCCCGAGAGATTCAAGGAAGCCGGAACCGGGGAAGAGGCAGCTTACACGGAAATCCTGGAAAAGTTTGCCTCAGCCCTGGTAGAGCTCAGGCAGTATGAAAAAGCCCTGCTTGCCCTGGAAAAACTCATTGCCGCAAAACCTGACGCAACGGATGCAATTTACAGGAAGGGCTTCGTGCTTATGGAGCTTGGGAGAACTGAAGAGGCCCTGGAAACTTATTCCTGTCTCCTTGCGGCTAACCCCGGACTTGCAAAGGCCTGGTACAGGAAAGGGCTCGCTCTCTTCACCCTGGAACGTTACGGAGAAGCTGTGGAAGCTTTCGAGCAGGCGGTGTCCGAAACTGCGGAAGGCAGCCAGGACGTAAGCGACCGGGACCTGGAAGATGCCTGGACCAGGATAGGGCTTACCCAGCTCAAGCTGGAACACTATGAAGCCGCCCTGGAGACCTTCGGAGGGCTCCTTGCCAAAAACCCGAAAAATGCGGACATCTGGTACAGCAAGGGGCTTGCCCTTAGGGGGCTTGACAGGGAAGAGAAAGCTGTGGAAGCTTTCGTAAGAGCAACTGAACTCAAATCAGGGCTGGAAGCCGCCTGGCAGCAAAAAGGGCTTACCCTGCTCGGGCTCAACAGGTACGAAGAAGCCCGCCAGGCTTTCAATTCCGCCCTGGTCCTGGACCAGGAAAACCCGGACGCCCTATACAGCCGGGCTGTTGCCAATTTCAAACTCCTGCACTTCAAGGAAGCTGCCAGGGACCTGGAACTTGTGCTCCTTTTTGCCCCGGAATTCTCCGAGTTCACGGAAGCCTGCTACAGGCTCGGAATTGCCAGGATCGAGATCGAGGAATACGAAAAAGCCCTGCAGGCTTTCAACATGGCCCTCCAGCACGACCCCGCCCACAAAGAAGCCCTCTACCACAGGGCACTGGTGCTTTTCAACCTTGAGAAGTACGAAGAGGCGGCCGAAACTCTTGAGACCCTCCTGAAACTTTCCCCGGACGACCCGGAAGCCCTGAACTACCTGGGGCTCTGCTGGCTCGAGCTTGAAGAGTTCGAGGCTGCCCTGGAAACTTTTAAAAGGGTCACGGCAATCGACCCCCAGGACGAGGAAGCCCTCTATAACACAGCCACCACCCTGATCAAGCTCAACAGGGCAAAAGAAGCCCTGGGATACTTCGACCGCATCCTGGACATCTCCCCCGACAACCCGGACGCCCTGAACTACAGGGGAATTGCTTTTTGCAGGCTCGAGCGCTACAAGGAAGCCCTGAAATCCTTTGACCAGGTGCTCGAAAAGGACCCCGAAAACATCAAGGCACTCTACAACGTGGGCGTCGTCTGCTTCAAACTAAACATCTTCGAAACCGCAGCCAGGGCCTTCAGGGAAGCCCTTTCGATCAACCCCTGGCATGAACAGTCCCTGAAATACCTGGGGATCTCCCTTGCAAAGATGGAAGACTACGAAGAGGCCCTGAGAGCCTTTGACAAGCTGCTTAAAATAAACCCCCGCGACGTCCGGGCCATGAACTACCGGGGAGTAATCCTCGGGAAAATGGGAAAATACGAGGAAGCCATCAGGACCTTCAATGAAATCCTCCGCCTCTACCCCGACTTCGCCGATGCCCGGGAAAGGCTCGAGATCCTGAAAAGCCTCGAAAGGGACGAAGCTGGCTACTGAAAACGAGAGTTTTAACTACTGAAAAGAACTTTTTACTGACAGTTCCTGTCAAAAAGCAGGAAACTGTCCCCTAACTTTTTTGTTCTACTGGCTGGTTTTTTCCCGGACTCATTTTTGACCTCTAAACCGTTTTGATCCCGAACTCTTTTCAGAAACATTCTTTCCCAAAAGTATATTCCCCTTTGAAGAAAAACAATACTTGACTGCATTAAATATATAAACAGTATTAAATTGAGAATCGGGATATTGAATCGGAATCGGGATGACGAATTGGGAATTGGGATCTGAAATCAGAATTCGTATTTCAATGTGGGGGATAAGACAAATGATATTCATGGATATTGTTTCCTGGGAACCGGAAGACAACGCAAGAGTGGGAGATATTTTCTCAACGTACGAATACCCGGAAGGCATGAAAGTTATCGACGAGTGGATGGACCTTTCAGGCTGCCGCTCGTTCATTATCTACGAAACAGACGACCCGGAAGCCTACATAGCTTCGATTCAGCCTTTCATGGACATTTGCTGGTTTGAAACCTTTCCTGTCCTGAGGTCGGGAGAGTACATGCAAAAATTCCAGGCCATTGCTGAAAAATTGGGGGAAAGAAGAGCCTCTGTCCCGGAATACGAAGAAGTCCTCGAAGAAGAAAATGAAGAAATCATGGAACAAATCGAAGGGCTTGAAAAAAGGGTTCAGCGCCTGGAACACCACTCCTTTATCCAGCAGGAAGACACTACCTGACGGCACAAGCCGATCAGCCGGTTCAAAAAGAAGAAAGTGGGGAAAAAGACCTCACTTCATAATTCATTTTTCAAGCGCAGATGTAAACTTGTCTTCGCCCATGCGGTAGATGTGCCAGCCTTCCACAGGCCCCGCCCCGAAGTATTCGTAGAATTCCCTTGCAGGGTTCCAGTCAAGCACGACCCATTCCACCCTGCCGCAATTCCTTTCCTTTGCCAGTTTGATGCAGTTGAGGAACATGGCTTTTCCAAGCCCTTTCCCACGGAATTCGGGTTTTACGTAAATGTCCTCGATATAGAGCCCCTGCTTTCCTACAAAAGTAGAAAAGTTGTGGAAGAAGACCGTAAAGCCGGCAGGCACCCCGTCAAGCTCTGCAAAAAAGACCTCGGCATAGGGCCGTTCCCCGAACATGGACTCCATGAGGGTCTCTTCGGTAGCCTCAACGAGGTGGGAAAGTTTCTCGAACTCGGCTATGCCTTTGATGAACTCTAAAATGAGGGGGACGTCTTTTTTTTCGGCGATACGGATGTTCAGGTTGGAATTATTTTCTGTGCCAGTCATTTTTATTCCTTTTTTCCTTTGTTTTGAAATCGTGATGAAAGATTGATCGAATGAAGCGAATTAATTGAATTAGTGAATCGAAAAGTCGAACGATCAAATAAAGCGAACATTCTAACGAATCGAACTTATGCAATAGGGTATCGGCTCATTTTTTAATAAGTTTTTTATTCGGAGTGACAACTACAGCAGGAAAAAAGAGAAGTAAATGAAACCGGCATCCTGAATTATAAGCCGAAACTCAAAACCCGGGCAACCACCGAGTGCCAGTACCCGTACCCACCCACGTTCACCGAAGGCGAACGGCTTTTGCTGCATTAAAATGAAGAAAAAAATGCAGAGAAAGAAACTTTATAAGCGTCTGTCTCGAGAAAAATGTAAGTATAATTACCGTGGATAATTAAAAAATAAGTACAAAAAAGGAAAAGAAGAATAAGGACAAGAAGAGGCTGAAGAGCGTATTTCAGGAAGAAATTAAAATTCCAATTCCAGCCTGAACCTCCAGCCCGACCATTCACCTACTTTTACTCTTCTTTCTTTTTCTCAAAAGCTTCTTTTACGATTTTTACGGCGCAGAGTTCTCCGCACATGGAGCAGGCTTCGCTTTCGGTCTTCCGGGCATCCCGGATTTTACGGGCACGGTCCCCGTCAAGGGCTAGTTCGAACTGCTTTTCCCAGTCCAGGTCCCGACGAGCGTAGGCCATGGCTGTGTCCTGTTTCCAGGCGCGTTCGCGCTGGCCTTCTTTTATAAGGTCGATGGTGTGGGCTGCGAGTTTTGTGACGAGAGTGCCTTCCCTGATGTCGTCCAGGGTGGGGAGGGCGAGGTGTTCGGAGGGGGTTACCATGCAGAGGAAGTCGGTCCCGTGCATCCCGGCAACTGCACCCCCGATTGCGCAGGCTATGTGGTCGAAGCCGGGGGTGATGTCGGTTACCAGGGGGCCGAGCAGGTAAAGAGGGGCTCCGTCGCAAAGCTCTTTCATGCCCCGGACACTGAGCTCGATCTCGTCAAGGGGAACGTGCCCCGGACCTTCCACAAAAGTCTGGACGTCGGCTGCACGGGAACGCTTCACGAGCTCACCGAGAGTGATGAACTCCATGAACTTCGGGCGGTCGGAAGCATCGGCAATGCAACCGGGACGCATGCCGTCCCCCAGGCTCAGGGTCATATCATATTCCTTTGCAATTTCCACAAGATAGTCGAATTCGGCGTAGAAGGGGTTGTCTTCCCCATTGTGGAGCATCCAGGCCAGGGTGAAAGACCCGCCCCTGCTGACCACGTTCATGATCCGGTCGCTCTGGCGCAAGCGCTCAAGAGAGTTTAAGTTGACCCCGGCATGCACGGTAACGAAGTCCACACCCTGTTCGGCATGTTTCCGGACGGCGTTGAACATGTCGTCGGAAGTCATCTCGACCACGGTCTTCTGGGAGGCTGCGGCCTGATAGATCGGGACGGTCCCGACCGGGATTTCCACGGCTTCAAGGATGCGCCTGCGAATCTCGTTCAGGTCCCCGCCGGTGGAAAGGTCCATGACGGCATTTGCGCCGTAAGCTTCGGCAGCTTTTGCTTTCTCGACTTCGGCTTCGATGTCAACGTAGTCTCTTGAAGTCCCCACATTGGCGTTGATCTTCGTGCTCATGAACTTGCCAATCCCCACAGGCAGGGTATCCCGCCTGTTGTTCCGGGGAATAGCGATGAGGCCCTTCGCCACGCATGAGCGGACAGTCTCAGGGTCGATTCCTTCGGATTTTGCCACGGCTTCAATGGCAGGGGTTATGATTCCCTTTTTCGCGTCTTCCATCAGTGTCATTTTTACTCCATGGGATGAGGTGAATGCGGATAATAATAAGAGCGGACCTGCCGGATAAAACGGGCCGGTGCAAACCAGCTGAACAGGCCAACCGGACAAACCAGTATGCAGACCGGCAAAGCAAAAAGGCCCAATTGGCATGAATAATCTGTACGTTCCCTGGTTGCAAAGTAGAACAAACAATATACTGATATATAGCTTTTCATCTTGCAGGGGCTTCTCAATAAACTATAAACAAAGAAATATATAAATACTGTGCCGGCCACTATAGGAATATATAATGTGTGCACATAATAGATAAACGAACATAAGCACAAAATTTGTATTGCTTGCACATGCTGCTTGAAAAGCGGAAAAAATCCGGTTAATGGCAACTAATATATAAAGGCTCGGGGTTTTTACTGCTAAGATTTCAGAACCGGAGCCGGGAATTACTCGAAAAATTGCCCGGGAATCAATCAAAGAGTTATTCGAAAAATTGCTCGGAGAATCAATCGAAAAATTCTCTCTTATTTTACTATCCGAACCGTAATATCCGAACCGTAATATCCTGATCAAAAATATCCTGATCAAAAATATCCTAATCAAAAATATCCTAATCAAAAATATCTTAATCAAAAATATCTTAATCACAATATTCAGGTTTTTTATCATGACAGTCGTCGCATTTGCAGAAAAGAACAAAGCAGCAGCCCAGATCGCAAAAATCCTCGGGGAAGGGCAGGTGGACAAGATTTCCATCGAAGGGCTGCCTGCATACGAATTCAAGTGGAAAGGAGAGGAGTGGTACGTGATGGGGCTTTCGGGACACATCATGAACTACGACTTCCCGGAGCAGTACAACAAATGGCGCGACGTGGACCCCAGAGTGCTCCTGGGGGTGGACCCGGAAAAGTTCGTGACCAGAAAAGAATATGCTGCAGCCGTAAAGAAGCTCGCCAAGCGGGCCAGCAAAATAATCCTGGCATGCGACTATGACCGGGAGGGGGAAAACATAGGCTTCGAGGCAAAGACCCTTGCCGAGGAAGTGACTAATGTGCCCGTTTTCAGAGCTCGTTTTTCAGCCCTCTCCCCAAAAGAGGTCCTGAAGGCTTTCGGGAGCCCCATGGAACCGGACTACAACATGGCAATGGCAGCGGAAGCCCGGCAGATCCTGGACCTGAAGATGGGGGCAGCCTTTACCCGCTTCGTGACCCTTTCCGTGAGGGAACGGGCAAGGACAAAAGACGTGCTTTCAATCGGGCCCTGCCAGACACCGACCTGCGGTTTCGTGTACGAGCGGGAAAAGGCGATCAGGGCTTTCAAGGCAAAGGACTTCTGGAAGATCACGGCTCTCTTTGCAGCTAACGGGGGGGAGTTCGAGGGCACCCACAGGGCAGGGAACATCCACGATAAGGAAAAAGCCGCAGAGATCTTCAAGCGCCTGAAAGGAACAAAAACCGCGCTTGTCTCGAAAAAGACAGTGAAGGAAACAAAGACCACACCCCCTAACCCGCTTAACACAACAGAATACCTGAAGCGGGCTTCCAAGTTCCTGGGAATCAGCCCGGAAGTTGCCCTTGAGGTTGCGGAACAGCTCTACCTTGCAGGATTTACCAGTTATCCCAGGACCGAGACCAACAAGTACGCCGACGACTTCGATTTCAAGACCATTGTTTCGGATTTTGCGGGGAAAAAGGAGTATCAACCCTTTGCCGAGTCGATCCTTTCAGGGAAAATCGTCCCGAAAAACGGGACGAAAGACGGGCACGACCACCCTCCGATCCATCCTATCCGGGCTGCGGCCAGGGGCGAGGTCAGCTCAGCCGTTGCCATCCCCCATGCACCCGAGGTCTACGACCTGATTTCCCGGCACTTCCTGGCAAACCTGATGCCTGCCGCAGTCTTTGAAAAGACCCACCTGCACCTGCTCTTACAGGAGGACCCTTTCGACTCCTCGGGAACGGTGCTGAAAGACGCAGGCTGGCTGGAAGCTTACCCCTTCGAAAACAAGAAGGACAAGCTCCTCCCGTATGTGGAGGAAGGGCAGACCGTGAATGTAAAAAAGCTCAGCAACACAAAGTCCAAAACAAGCCCCCCGAAAAAGCTTACCGAAGCCGAACTCCTCACGCTCATGGACAAGAACGGGATCGGGACAAAGGCGACTGCCCCCTCCCATATCGAGACAAACAAGAAGCGCGGCTACTTCGAGAACAAAGGAAAGACGATCTCAATCCTGGATACCGGCTTCACCCTTATGGACGGGCTCTCCCTTTCAGTCCCGATCCTCATCAAGCCCGAGATCAGGGCAAGGATTGAAGCCCTGATCCAGGAAATTGAAGACGGGAAAAAGGAATTCGATGCCTCCCTTGACGAGGGCACGGCTCTTATCAGGGAGATGTACTCCCAGCTCGAAGCAAAGAAAAAGGAACTTACCTCCAGCATCGCAGGCACGATCAAGGATGAAGCCGCTCTGGAAGACAAAAAGAACCTTATAGGAACCTGTCCCGAATGCGGGCATGTGCTGCATATCGTGCAGACGGATTCCGGACGCTTCGTGGGCTGTACCGGATACCCGGACTGCAGGAATTCATACCCCCTCCCGAAAACCGGAGCCCTGAACATCCTGCGCTCGAAAGAATGCAAAAAGGAAGGGGGGGTCACGGTTATGAAAGTAGGGAACAAGTACCACTGGGCCGTAGGCATCGGGCCCTGTTTCACCTGCGAACTCGAAAAGGAGTGCTTCCCCCCCGAAATAGTCGGCCCCTGCCCGAAATGCGATGGGAGCATGTTCCTGATCACCCTGAAAGATTCCCGCTTCCTGGGCTGCACGAAACGCTGCGGATACACCCAGTCGGTCCCGAAGACAGGTCGGCTTACCCTGCTCGAAGAGACCTGCAAGAGTTGCGGCTGGCGGCTGATCAGGGTAAAAGAACAGGGAGAGGAAGCGAAGGAGTTCTGTGTGAACCGGCGCTGCGAGGAAGGACGAAAGTTCTGGAAGAAGAATCCCCCCGGCCCTGGAGGAGCTCCGACAAAGGGAAGCTCTTCGAAGGGAGTTCTGGCTTCGAAAGGAACAACATCAAAGGGGACAACAATAAAAGAAGCGACAACAAAAGGATCAGCTTCAAGAGCTTCCCCGGCCGGGACAAAAACTACAGGGACAAGAACTACAGGGACAAGAACTACAGGGACAAAAGTTGCCGGAAAAGAGAAGAAGTAAAAGCCTCTGGCTACCTGCCTGTATCTGTGAAAACAGTTTGTGAACAAAGAGTAAAGTGGTCAGAGTGCTTTGCCCGTCTGCAAACACCCTGGATAGAATAGGTTGAAAAGAAAATCCTTGCGGATTTTCCTTTTTTATTTAGAGATAAGACCTGAAAGAAGCTTATTCTTCCACTTCTTCCGGAGCAACTTCGGATTCAGCTTCGGATTCAACTTCAGGTTCAACTTCGGATTCAACTTCAGGTTCAACTTCGGATTCAACTTCAGGTTCAACTTCGGGCTCAGGTACAGGCTCGGGCACTGGCACTGCTTTAGGTGCGGAAGCGGATTTGGGAGCTGTAGTGACTTCGGTCTTCCTGATCTCGACCCTGCGGAGAGGGTAGATGAACTTGGCCTGCCTGTAGATGCCTGCGGAGAGCCTGCCGAGGATTGCTTCCTGCATGAAGGTCTCGAAATCGGATTCTGCTGCACGCCTCTTGACGATATTGATCATCAGTTCCCTGATAGCCTTCATCTGGCTTGAGCGAGCCCTCTTGATGGTAAAGCAGGTAGGCTTTACACGGATGATGTAGCCGTCTTTTGTCCTTACATCTACGTTGGCATCGATCCTGGAAGTCTGCCTTTTTACGATGGACCTGATGTAGTCGGTGGTGAGTTCGTGCCCTATAAGGGTGGTGTGTGCAGTGTCCCCGACAACATTGTTGACCCTGAGCAGGACCTTGGTATTGTTCTTGGTCATGTCGTTTGTAAGTTCCCCGACAGTGGTCTCAATCTTCCTGCCTATGAGCAGGCTCGGGTCACTTGCCATGGTAAGCCCAATCTGAGCCCTGTTCAAATAAGAAGGTGCTTCAATGTTGTACCATTCCTTTGACTTCCAGCTGTCAAGTTTTCTCTGTACTTTCTTTCTTGCCAAGTAATTCCTCCGAATTTGATATTGAATTTAATTTGTGTTTATTTCACTTTGTTTGAATTCTGCTGCAATTTATTAGATTTACATTGCCAAAAGGCAATGCTCCATATTCCGAATATGGCCCGATAGAGTCGATTCATTCCCTTAACAATGAGCGTGAACGATATAGCAGGCGAATCCAGCGGCCGGGCAGCTCAGTCCCGAAACCATACGGTCTGCAGGTTCCGGCGGCTTTACGCGCCTGTTCCTTTTGCGAAATCCCAATCCCTGAGTTCAGGGCACCCAGCATGGCCGATCGGCAAGGTCCCCGAAGCCCGAAAAGACGATCTGAACGGATCAGAAGTATTCTCAGAAATTTGCGGATTCTAGTTTCTGGCTCCACTATACTTATCATTTCAATATATAAACGAATCGGTCATAAAGCCAGTCCACCACCCTTCACCACAGCGGAAAGTGAACAAAAAAAGAAAAAAATGGTTTTGAAAATAAAAAGAAAGGGTATGAGGAAGGAAGAAAAGGTAGGAAGAAAAGGTAGGAAGAAATGGCGTGGAGAAATAGAATGGGAAAAAATAGGAAGAAAAAATAGAATGGGAAAAAGTAGGAAGAAAAAGTAGGAAGAAAAAGTAGGGGGAAAAGAGAAAGGGCTTAAAGGAAGCGGATGCCCTCTGGCATTTCGCCCACTCTCTTCCTGAACTCTTCAGGCCAGTTCTCCGGGTCAAGCCCTTTCTGGGCAAGGAAGACAGCAGCCCACCTCTCGAGCCCGACGCCCGAGCAGCCGGACCAGAGATCTTCCCCTGACTGCAACTTCACGTTGAAGCCGGAGGGGTACTTGTCCCCGTTGATGCTCACGTTCTGGAACTCGAGCCATTCCCCGTCCTCGCCCCTGTAGGGGAGGCAGGCCTCATAGTCGGTGGTCCCGACAACGTTTCCTTCGGCAAGTCCCAGCAACCCTTCCTGAGCCATGAACCAGGGAGTAACCTTGGCTTTCCTCCATTCGATGTCCAGGATATCGTTGAAGATGTGCATGTAGCGGTCGTGCAGGTCTTCAGCAACCTTGATGGTCTGCTCCTTTGTGCCAAGCCAGAGGATCTCGATCCTGTGGAACTCGTCCACCCTTTCGATTCCGTGGATCCCGCCACTTTCGTACCTGTGAGAGGTCCCGGAGCGGTCGAAGACCCTGATAGGGACTTCATCGTTGGGGAGGGTTTCCCCTGACACGTAGACCCAGAACGGCGGGCACTGGGCATAGCACATACCACCAATGGGCTCCCCGATCTTTTCCTTGATGAGTTTTGTCGGCACCTCGTGAGTCACCTTATAATAGTCAGCAACCTCTTCCCAGTACTCGGGGTCCCTGGTCGCAGGCGGGGAAACGTAGTAGATTTCGGGATAGACACCCTTGGCATGCCCGGACTTCATCCAGACCTCCCAGGGAACGAGCTTGGGGAAAATCATTTCCCTGTACCCGAGAGGTTTCAGGAGCTCCTCGTAGACAATCTGTTCAAAAGCGCGGAAAATCCGGGTGGACTGCGGCCCGTGGATCCACTGTCCGCGGCTTGCCCCCCGCTTGAGCCAGCCTTCTTTCATCATAGCCTGGGTGGGGTCTTCCTTGAAGGGGTGCTCCATGGGTTCCCGCTGCCAGAGCAGGTTCCAGTGCTCGGCTTTTGCCCCGTACCGGGCAGCCTCGATCTTGTCCTCGAGCAGGGTAAGGATCCTGTCCGGGACCCTGTTCTTCATCTCGGCCTCCCCAACTTCGAGCTGGAGCATAATCCCGCCTTCCACGTTCTCCATCTTCGTGACGTACGGGACCTTGGTCTCCTTGAGTTCCTGTTCGGAAGGCACAAAGATGAAGAAAGAATCGACCTCAGTCCCTCTGATGCCGATCTTGAACTCTTTCCCGAGGATGCCGGCAAGCTGCTTCTTCAGCCGGAGAGCAGCGTCGTGCACCCGCACGTACCTGCCGGATTTCAGGGAAAAATTGATCCTGTCTTCCCCGAGATCCCATCCGGTAACCAATGCTCCCTGCCCTTCAGGTGCTCCTTTCGTAAGTATGGTTTTGTTCGCCTCATTAAAAAACGCAAGAATAGCTTCCATTGCAGGAGCCGGGTCTGCGCTTGTCCTGTAATAAGCCTTAAGGTTGAACTCTAATTCCAAGTTTTGGGCCTCTTTTACTATGAATTATGTTAGAATGAATCTGTCTGATTAATATATTAGTGTAGTAATGAGGGATGAAGTTTATAGTTTGCTATTTTTCGCGGATTCGTGTTTTGATGGAGTTGGAGGTTTAAAAAGGTTTGCGTAATAGGAGAAAGAGGGGATAGAAAAAGGAATTATAAAGAGTGGAAAAAATGAGGAATTATAAAGAGTGGAAAAAAAGAGGAGATATAAAGAGGAGATATAAAATTCAAATCAAGGATTCAGGGAAGGCTCGACTCGAATAAATTGCTCGGCAAATCCAACCAAATTTTATATCCACATCCCTTTTGATATTCGAGCAAGCCGCACCTTGAGAGGAGGCAAACATGCTAATTCGGATTGGCATAAGCTCACAGGCAGCTTCCCCTTCACCCCAGCATCCTCTCGTTTGCGGTCAGAATTTCAATTTCAAGGTCCCTGAAATCCCGGTCATGGGTTACGAAAATCAGGTCTTTTGCGCGGCAAACCTCTGCAAAAAGCAGGTCGTTAAAGTCATATCTGCCCTCTTCGAAGGTGTCCATGATTTCCGGGAGCTTTACGGCTGCGAGTTCAGGGTCACAGGTAAGGGTATTTTTCAGGATTTTTTTCACGTTGTTCGAGATATCTTCGGCGACAGGCCGGAAGGAAGGAGAGTTTCGAAACTCCTTGTACTTCGCGAATTCCGACTGCTGCTTGAACTCGATCCTGGCAAAGGCGTTGACAAACTCCGAAATAATCATGCAGTTTATGTAGATACTGCCTTCTGAGACCCGGATCTCTTTCAGAGCCCTGGAATAAACATCAGAACGCCAGTCAGGGAAACTTATGGGCCCGTAGATGTAGAGCCAGATATTCGTATCAAAGAAAAATTGTCGGCCTTCCGAAAAATCATATTTCTCTACGGAATGGACCTTTGCCGAACGGATTTTTGCCAAAGAAAGTTCTTCAGAATGGGTTTTTAAAGATTGGACCTCTGTGGAGTGGGTTCCTGAAGAATAAGCTTCCGAAGCCTGAACTCCCAGGGGACGGACCTTTGTAGCATGGGCTTTTTTACTCATCTTCGCCCCCCATTACTTCCCTGACAACCTTCCTGTAATGATCGGCGTTCTCAAAATAGCATTTTGCCCTCTCCGAAACCCTTCTCAGAATAATTTCATCCCCGGGGCCAATATCCGTGAAAACCAGATTGCGCCTGATAAACTCTTCCGGAAAACTTCCGTACAGCTGCCCAACCGCAGCGTTCAAAAAAGCCGGGGTCAGGTCTCCTGCCTCCGCAAAAGAAAGTTCAACTTTCCTGTTTTCAAGGAAAGCCTCAGCAATTCGATCATAAACCTTTTGCCCGTCCCCGAGGGCAATACAGCAGCTGCCTCCGGCAGTCTCAACTGCCTTGATTTTTATAGTTCCCCCCATATAAATCCCCCATCAGATTACTTGAAGTTAAGGTTGATTCAAGTTAAGGTTGGTTCAAGTTAAGGTTGGTTCAAGTTAAGGTTGGTTCAAGTTAAGGTTGATTCAAGTATATTTTACTTTTCTAACTCTCCCTTTACTCTGCCTTTTTCTTAAATAGCAGCCATCCCTTCCCCTCTTTCCCGAACTTCGTTTTGATCATAACATAACCTCCCTGAAGCTTTTCTCCATCAAGCGTGAAAATGATTTCCTTTTCTTCAAATTTCTTGAGTTTAAAGGTCCCCTTATCCCAGATTTCGACCTTTCCTGCCCCATAATGCCCTTCCGGGATCTCCCCTTCAAAATCAGCGTATTCCAGGGGATGGTCTTCGGTCTGGATGGCCAGCCTTTTTATTCCGGCTTTTGAGGGCGGCTCTTTAGGGACTGCCCAGCTTTTCAGGACCCCGTCTATTTCCAGGCGGAAATCATAGTGGAGGGTACTGGCATCATGTTTCTGGATTACGAAGATAGGTTTATCCAGATCTTTTTTTGAATTTCCCGGCGCAGGTTCAGGAGTCTCTTTGAAATCCCTTTTCTTCCTGTATTTTTCGAGCATAAAGAACCATTAAGAAATACGCTACAGGAATATAATAGAGTTATGCGGATGAATCGAGACAGAAGAGTAAAGCCTGTTAAAGCTACCGATTAAAACTACCGTCTAGAGCCCCGGCTCCCTAGAAGGAAATAAAACCGGACCCCTGCCACTTTCATTCCAGGGATTCCGAACCCTAGATTACCTTCTAGCAAGGGCGTAATCGATGTAGACCTGCAGAAACTCCTCGTCGGCCTGCAAGAGCACGGTCTCAAACATGGCAACGTGGATTTTTTCTTCCCTGGCAATATCCAGAAGGATTTTCCTGATCTCCTCACTTTTCGTGATGTTTGCCATTTGCTCGTAAATGTTGACAGCGTCCAGTTCGGCGATCATGGCGGCCCTGAGAATTTCCTTGTCGAGGTCTTCAGGTCTTGTCTTTTTAAGGTCAGCAATTGTTTCCGAAAGCAAGTTTTTCACTCCCCATAAGAGAGTATGGCTGTCAGGGATAAAGGCTTTTTCCGGGAACTTTTCGGTTTCGGACCAAACATCAGAAGTTTAAGTAATAATATAGAAAGAGAAATACAAAAAATATTTTAACCGCCATAATGTATCTTTGTTTTTCTTTCACGGGGTACAATAAAAAATAATAAAGCCTGAAAGAGATTGAACACTGAATATTGTAACACTGTATAATAACAACCTACACTGTAACAATACACTGAATCCACTACGAACTAAGAAACAATCACGAGGTAATTGATCATGCAAATCTTAATCCTTGGAGCAGGAGCAGTAGGCCTCTCCCTTGCTGCAAAACTCTCAGCTGTCTGTGACGTCCACGCCATATGCAGGAAGCGCCACGCCGATATGATAGCAGAACGCGGGCTTCTAATGACCGGGATCTGGGGCGAAGGAAAGTACAAATTCAGCTGTGGGGAAGCCGTTCCCGAGGGTATGGACTTCGACTACGTAATTGTCAGTTCGAAGTCGATTGCAACGGAGGCTGTCTGCGAGCAGTTTGCAGGCGTGATAAAAGGAAAAGAAACAATAAGCCTCCAGAACGGGGTCGGAAACGAGGAGATTATCGCCCGCTATACCGACAAAGTCATTGGAGGGACCATCATCACAGGCTTTGAATGGAGAGGAGATGCCGAGGTGCACGTCTCCGTGGAAGCCGGACCTATGACCCTCGGGCGCTTTCCGGAAGGCTGCGATGAAAAGGTGGAAACCCTGGTGGAAATTGTCAGGGAGGCAGGCATTTCCGTACAGGTAAGCGACAACATAAAGGGAGCCCTCTGGGCCAAGACGATTTACAACTGCGCCTTAAACCCCCTGGGAGCGGTCATGGGCATACCTTACGGGGAACTCGCTGACCCCCATGCCTGGAACATAGTCAGGGAAATCGTGAAGGAAGCTTTTGCGGTCACTGATAAAAGCGACGTAAAACTCCCCTGGGCAACTGCCGACGAGTACCTCAGCTACCTGAAAGATGTCCAGCTCCCGAGCACGGCTGCCCACCACTCCTCCATGTTCCAGGACATCACGTCGGGCAGGAAAACCGAAATCGATTTCCTGAACGGGGCAGTCGTGTCAAGAGCAGAAAAACTGGGGCTGCAAGCGCCTTACAATGACCTTATTTCGGAAGAAATCCGCTTTATGGAAGCCCTGAACGAAAAAAAATCATTGAAATTAAAAAATCATTGAAATTAAAAAATCATTGAAATTAAAAAATCATTGAAATTAAAAAATCATTGAAATTAAAAAATTGAAATATAAATCCTGTATCCTGCATTTTCAGCCATCTCCTTTTCTTTTTTAACCCCCCCGAACATCAAGTATTTCTATACAGTAGTCCAGGACATAGTAACTAATTTATAATTAACTTCACATTATTTTTAATATTATTTTGAGTTCCCAAAGAGGTATAAATAATTTAAAAGTTATACTAAAGAATTAATTCCAGTTCGTGAATTACTCTCAAACTATCCCTACGACCTATCGGCTTGCTAAGTCCATCTAACATAGCAGCCAACAAGCTCGTAAACCCAACATACCAGCTAATCCAGCGTACCAGCAGCCCAACCTATCAATCTAAGCTACCCCACTTATCAACCCCCCGAGGCCGAAAAACCTTGAAAAAAACAAAATCAACCCTCCTCGTGCTTGTTATCGCATGCACATTCTTAATGGCCGGCTCGAGTTTTGCCGCCGGAACCGAGGGGAGCGCCGAAATTCCCGCAAACGGCACTTTTTCCCCGGAAGCAGCACTAGAAACCGCACCCTTGAACCCCGAATTCGTGGAATACCGGAATATGATGGCCCTTCAAAGCTTGTCAAGAGACGTTGTCAGCTCCCGGGGCATCTACGGGGACGGGTACGCAGCCGGACTGGTCCCGTCCCCAGCAGACCTTTCCGAAACGGGGAGAGCCCTGCTATCAGGCCCTGAAATCCCGGAAGCTTATGACCTCCGGGAGATCGAGCAGGTCACTTCCGTGAAAAACCAGGGGCGTGCAGGCAGCTGCTGGGCATTTGCAAGCCTTGCTTCCCTTGAGTCCTGGCTCCTGAAGGCGGAAGGGGAAACACGGGACTTTTCCGAAAACAACATGAAAAACCTGCTCTCCTACCGCTATCCCGAGGGTTTTGACCTGGAGCACGACGCAGGAGGAAACCGCTACATGTCCACAGCTTACCTTGCCCGCTGGACCGGGCCCGTAAACGAATCCGACGACCTTTACAATGATTTATCGGACAATTCCCCTCAGGGGCTGCCCGTGCAAAAGCACGTCCAGGAAGTATTGTTCCTGCCGGAGAGGAGCGGACCCCTGGACAATGAACAGCTCAAGAGGGCGCTCCTGAATTACGGAGCCGTGTATTCAACAATGTATGCGGACACTTCCAATTACTACCTTGCAGGCAATTACAGCTACTACTATCCGGGCATAAGGAGCGCAAACCACGCAATAACAATTGTCGGATGGGACGATTCCTTCAACATGACGTGTTTTTCCCCGCAGCCTCCCGGAAACGGGGCTTTTATAATCAAAAACAGCTGGGGAACGGGCTGGGGAGAAGCAGGCTACTTCTACATTTCCTATTATGACACCCGGCTTGGATACGATGAAAACGCCGTATTCCTCTCCGAGACTCCCAGCAACTACGATTACACTTACCAGTACGACCCCTTCGGCTGGGTCAGCCAGATGAGGTACGAGAATGGCACTGCCTGGGGAGCCAATGTCTTTACTGCAGGGGGGAACGAGACCCTGGAGGCGGTGAGTTTCTATACCACGGACTCGGAAACGAGTTATGAGGTCTACGTTTACAAAACCCCGGACTCAGGACCCATAAATTCAGCGGGTCCCGAAATCCTCGAAAGCGGGGTATTTACCTTCCCGGGCTACCATACCCATGTGCTCGGCCCCCCCATCACCCTCAGTTCGGGACAGGTTTTTTCAGTGGTAATAAAGTTCAGCAACCCCGAATATTCATATCCCCTTGCCTATGAATACCCGGAACCCGGCTGGAGCAGCAAAGCCAGGGCTTCCGCAGGGCAAAGTTACACCAGTCAGGACGGGGAGACCTGGGAAGACCTTACCAGCCTCTACAGTAACGCAAACCTCTGCATCAAAGCCTTCAGCACCACCAACGAACCCCCTGAAGTCGGTTTCTTCGGAGACGTTACCGCCGGGGTCCCCCCTCTTACAGTCCGGTTCACGGACCTCTCGGAAAATGCCTTTTCCTGGGAATGGGACACTGACGGAGACGGGATAGTTGATTATACAACCCGGGACCCGGAGCACAGCTACGAACTCTACGGGACTTATAACGTCACCCTGAATGTGAACAACAGG
The DNA here is from genome assembly GCF_000970045.1 of Methanosarcina sp. MTP4. NCBI lineage: Archaea > Methanobacteriati > Methanobacteriota > Methanomicrobia > Methanosarcinales > Methanosarcinaceae > Methanosarcina > Methanosarcina sp. MTP4. The sequence goes on along the minus strand of NZ_CP009505.1, from coordinate 1,436,991 downwards.
AATGGGGAAAGCGCCGAAACAAAAACAGCTTACATTAGCGTAGAACCCCTCTCCATTTCCGGTTCCCTTCCCGCAGGAGATGTCGAGGGCTTCGAGGACGAGGAAGTGGAATTCAGCATAAGCACGAACTACCCCTGCACGATAAGCTGGGACCTCGACGGGGCGGAAATAAAGTCCGGAACAGGGCTTTCCGTAAGTTCATACACAAGCAGCACGCCATTGCCGGGAGTTTATAACGTGACCGCAACTGCCGAAGAGGGATACGAAAGCCGCCAGGAGTCCTGGAACTGGACCGTCCGCGACTGGAACCCCTGGGACAACCCCGGCTCAACGGAAGGGACAAACGTCACGACTGAAGAACTCCAGGAATCGGTCCACTGTTACTTAAACGGGCTGGAGTTTCCGGAAAGCGGGGCAAAGTCTACAGATGAGAGACTCGGGCAACTGGTCAAGATGTGGCTTGAAGAGTGAACCTGAAGGATGAAAAAGTCAGGGCGGAACAAGAAGTCCATGTCAAGAAAAATTAAACCCAAAAGAATGAATTGAGAAGAATTTGAGAAGAATAAAAAACTCCGGAAAATGAGTAAGGAAAAATTAGTATGAGAAAATAGTAGAGCCGGGAAGCAGATATTTCACTTTCCGGAAACTTATTTTTCCATCTCCAGCGCTTTTCCTACTCCTTCCCCTATTTTCAAATTCATCAGGAAATCATCAACAGTCGCAAGAAGGGACCCTATTTTTTCCGACCGGAAGTGGACAGCTACCCGCTCATCACTTATTTCGCTTTCCATACTCCTCAGGTTGTCCGGGGAAAGGGCTTCCAGAATCCTTTTAGCAAATTCCTTTGTTTCGGGGTCCGGAAATTCGATGGTTCCAGTAATTTTCATAAGCGTTTCTCCAGTCATTTTTCATATAAATATTCGCTGTCTTCCTTTGTCTTTTTGCATTCGGCTTCTGCTATTACTTCTTAACTTTTCCTCTGGCCTGGAGCTGCTCCCCGATAATCTTGTCCGCGATGCCCAGAAACTCCTCGGCAGTTCCGAGGGGGATGGAAGCCCCGGAGGCGACACTGTGCCCACCGCCATTTCCCCCGACTGCGCCAGCTGCTTCCCGCAGGGCAAAGGAAAGGTCAAGGCCCCGGGAAACGAGTTCACGGGTGCCCCTACCCGAGACTTTCAGGATGCCTTCGGACTCGTTTACACAGATGAAGGGAAGTTCAGGGTGGAGGTAGCGGACCACCGTGCTTGCCAGGGTCCCGGTGGAAAGGGCGTCCACGGTGTTGATGTACCAGAGGTTTTCTCCTTTGTGGATTTTTTCGATTTCTTCCCTGATGGAACGGGCAAGGTTTTGCTGGTGCTCCCTAGAAAGAGCAAGGGCTTCTTCCAGGACTCCGGGGTCCTTCATGCAAAGCCCTACAGCGAGCCCGTAAACTTTCATTTTACCGCAAGTGTTGAGGATGGAGATGAAATCGTAGACATTTGGCACGAGTTCCCGGTTCAGGATATAAATGTCCCCGATGACGGCTTCCACGGCTTCCGGGCTTGCTTGCCTTGCAAGTTTCAGGGCAACGGCATTAACCAGTTTCGAGACCCCCTCATCAGAGAGCTCCTCGATCCGGCCGGAAAGCCCGAGCCCGCCAAGGAATTCCCGGACCTTTACCGGGTCCCCGGTTATGTCCAGGAAAGGTTCGGTGCTGTAAGTCAGCACTTCGGCAAGGTCTCCATCCCCCACTTTCAGCCCTTTCCGGAAGGATACGACCCCTGCCTTCAGGGCCTCTTCCAGGATAAAAGCGTTTGCAGTCCGGAAAAGCTGCTTATCCCCGACTGCCCCGGCAATCGCCAGGCCTGCCAGATCCGTGTTTTCGGGTCCCATTTCCCTTGCAACCAGGTAGCATGTGCCGGAAGCCGAGATGTCCGTGGCCCCATCGATTCCCACCGTATGCGCGTTTACAACAGCCTTTGCAGGGGACTCCCCTACAGGCTTGTGGTGGTCAAGCACAACAACATCAGCCGCCACCTTCCCTACCAGGTCAGAATAGCCGCTGCCCATATCACAAAAGATAACAAGGTCCCCTGGAGAAGTACTCCCGTTAACTTCCTCAATAACGGCCTCATCAAGCCGGGCAGCTATCGAAAGCTGAAAACGGATGCCAGCCCGGAGCAAAGCCTGGGCCATGATCCCTGCCGAGGTCAGCCCGTCAGCGTCGTTATGCGAGATAAGGCGCACAAACTGGTATTTCAGGATCTTTTCAGCCGCATTTTTTGCAAGGTTTATCAGTTTTTCAACTTCGCTCAAAATCCATCACTCGTAAATTTAGTAGTAAAATCAGGAAATAAAATTAAATAATTTACCTGAAAAAGCCTCACGTCGGATATCGCTCTAACATCAGACGTCATTTTATACAGCTTTGATCTTATAAAACACAATACCTTTCTTAAAAGGAAGACCTTCAGGACATTATAACCAGAGATACAGCAGGAATGGCAGAACACTACAGCCAGAGATACAGCAAAAGACTATAACCAGAATATACAGCAGTAACAGCAGGACATAAAAAAATATTACAGCCTGGATCCGGAAAGAATCATAGCAATGCAGCCTTTTTCCGGATCAGAAAAACCTCCCGGGTCAAACAGAATCATTCAAGGGTCAAATTAATTAATGAGAAAATGTATATTGCGTAATGCTGGCGGGGCGCCTCGCCTACTTCGGACATCAGTAGTGTAGCGGTCATCACCGGGCGTTGCCAACGCTCGAACCCGGGTTCGAATCCCGGCTGGTGTATACCTTATTTCCCAGACATTTTTCACTTTAATTTCCGACCCTTATTTTCCGACATTGTTCACTTAATTTCCCAGATATTTTTCACATTACTTTCCGACATTGTTCACTTAATTTCCCAGATATTTTTCATATTATTTTCCGACATTGTTCACTTTATTTTCCGACATTGTTCATTTTATTTTCCAAAATTTTATTCAATTACCCCCCTTCAGCTGCAAGTTTTTGAACTCACAAAGCTAAATAAGGAAAGCCGCCAATTTAATTTCAAAAACCATCTTTTTCACAATTAACCGGGGAGTGGATAGCATAAAGTATACTTTTCAGGATTCAACCGAGTTTCCCGTACAGAGGGATTTCATTCAGGACCTGCAGGACTTCCTGGGGGTTTCGGAAGAGGTTATCCCTCTTGAAAGGTCTGCAATCAGAACAAAAGAAGAGAACAGAGCAGGGACCGCAATTCTGGAGAAAAGAATCCGGGAGATAGATGAGTTCCAGATAGAAGTGACAGGTTATCTTGAGAAACTCACCCAGGAAGTCGATTCGGAGGACATTCTGGAAATCAAGAACAAGATACTGGAAACCTGTGACGCGGCTGCTTCCGGGAAAAAGGACGAAAATCTGGAAGAACTTGAGAAGGAGACAAGGATTGCCAGAAATGAAATCCAGCAACTGGAAACGAAGATTCTTTCGATCCTGAGCCCCTTTTTCGAAGCCGGGATCTATGGGGCAAAGCACGCTTATTCTGCTGCCGTTGAGGGGAAAAAGCTGACAGGAATGCAGGTAAGTTCCATTGACAGCATTCAGTACGAATACGACCTGACTTTTGCAGAGGATATGATAAAGGTTGGGGACCTGCACGAATTCACCCTGCCGATCTGGGTGAAGGCAGGAATCCTGCATAAGGAAGACAAAATAAAAAAGCTCGACGTTTCCGATTTCCACATCATGTCGATCGAATATGAGGGAAATAGCCTCAGTACCGTGTTCGAAGATAAAGACGGCGAACACAGGATCACTATCTCGGCAGACGAGATGTCATACCTGATCCTGCACGGGGACTATGAGATAAGCGGAGATGAAAAACTGGCAGCTTCCATAGATATGGATGCCTTCTATGAACTGACAAAAAAGCTCAAACAGTTTTTTAAAGTATCCGTGGAGTCCAGAAAGCTCAGGCGGGTCCTGCTGGAAGGCAAGAATGTAATGGACGAAAACAGGGTCCAGGACTCCCTCAAGCTGATCGCGGGGATATACGGGAAACTCATAGGGGAATGTGTTGAGAGAGGCTATACCAAAGGCGAGATTAGCATCAAGATCGAAGAGCCCGGAGGGATCAGGACTGAAAAGTACCTTTCAAGTTCGGAGCTCCTGAGCCGACTCTCGGACATCGGAAGCGAAGGGCTGGAGCTTGCAGGAATTCTGGGGATAACAGAGACCTGAACCGGGAAGTTGAAACAGAGATATGATCCGAATAGCTGAACAGGCTAACAAAAACAGAAATCTGAAAAAAGACCTTGAAAAGTTATCTTAAGCATCTGTTCAGTTCCAACTCTCAGTAGCAGGATCAGTTCATTCTCATTCAAAAGAGTTCGAAGCAGGAAGTGCCCATTTTCCATTCATCTTATTTTTCATTTCTCGGACTTCTAATTTATCTGATTTATCAGTCCTCTTCGCACTCACTACAACTTCCAAGTTCTTCATAACTCCTCGCCCCGTCCGGCAAAAAAGGAGTTACCAAAAGCACTGAAAAGAGTAAAAAGAAGGTGCCCAGTGTCCTGAACCCTGCCTCGACGGTGGCGTAAAACATGAGAATAAAAACTACAACCCAGAAAATAAAGCTCAACTGAAAAGCAATTTTTACCTTGTGAACATAGTCCGTGCTCTCACTCAAAATAGTCCTCCCTTAAATGCCCCAGAATAATATAGTTCTCGTTAGAATAAGTAAATAATTATTTTAAAAATATAAATAAGTTGAAGAGGGGTGACAAAAAAGAGATTGAAAAGAGATGAAAAAGAGAAAAAGAAACGAAAAAGAGCCTGGAGTTCAGAACTCTATATATTTGAGGAACTTTTCTCCGTCCTTTACCCTGCTTACAAAATCCTCTTCATCGGCATAGGGCAGCCCTGCGGCAACAGCATTCGAAGCTTTCTTGCCAAGCCCCGGAAGTTCCCTGAGAAGGGCAGGAGAAGCGGAATTAATCGAAAGGGGGTGAGGAATACCGGTGATGGAGCGCATCCCGTGTCCGGTCACGGTTACGTCAGTGAACTTCCTGAAGGGCAGGGAAGCGGGAATTCCGACCAGCAGGGGATAAGATCCAAGCTGTCTTCCGAAAGTGATTCCGTTTTCGTGCACCTCACACATGACATCCTTCAGCACCGTGCCTTCGGGAACGACGCGGCGGAGCATTGGGAGGTCGATGTTTTTCCGGACCTGGTCCTTGTATTTCAGGAAGAGTTTCTTGTGCTTGCCGGCAGCCTCGTCCTTTCCGTACATGGGGGTGTCAGGGAAAGCCATGACCTGCCGGATATTGATCCTGCGGAGCATCAGGCCGGAGTCCAGCACATTCTGGAGGAAGTCGTAGTTCAGCTGGAAGGTCTTTTTTGTCTCGCCCATAAGCCCGTGGACGAAGTTCAGGCCTGGGAGGAGTTCCGGAAGCCCGTTTGCCCCGCGGACGGCGCCCAGGCCGTTTACGAGTTTGATGGCTTCGAAGACCTCTTCGGGGCTGGCTTTCAGGGAGTTTGCCCGGATCACCTGCGGGTCCGCACTTTCCATGCCAAAAGCAGCCACGTCCCCAGAGGTGTGGTATTTGATGATCGTCTTAATTATCTGCGCGGCTTCTTCAGGGTAGGTGGCAATGGTTATCGGGTTTGCGTTGTCCAGGTGGAGCACGGAAAGTTCCGGAGCGGAATTCCTTATCCCCCTGTAGAGCCTCTCAAGAACTGCGGGATCGGGTTTCGGGACCGGGCCGCCTGCATCGGTGCCGTGGTAGGATAGGAGGTCAGGCTGCCGCCCAATCCTGAAATAGCGGGCTCCATGGGAATATAAGGCCGAGACTTCAAAGACCACGTCCTCCACTGGCCGGTAGTCCGAAGCCCCGTAGAACGGTTCGGTGCAAAAAGAACAATGAATGGTCCGGCCGCAGCCCCGGTAGGTTTCGAGTTCGCACATGCAGTAAGGATAATCAGGGTGCTGCCGGAGAAGAAAAGCTCCCATCGGTGCCCAGCGCCCGATTTCGGAGGTCGTCCTGAAGCGGTGTCCCACGGTTTCCGGGGCTTTCAGTTTAATGCTCGGCTGCTTCCCCAGAATGATTCCATTACTGCCTTTACTGTCTTTAATGCCTTCACTGCCCTCAAAAAGGTCAAAGACAAAAGCCTCAATGTCCATTTCCGCAAGCACGGCACCTTCAAGGCTGATCCCACTGCCCAGGCCTTTTGCAGCTTTTCCGCCTTCCCCACTGAAACCAAGCCGAATAGGACCGCCTATGACTTTTACCCCTGTTGAGCTCCGGAAGATGGTTTCGATTTCCCCGGGGGAGATGGGCGTGGCCCGGAGGTATTTTCCCGGAACGGTCATGCCTGCAATCACGATTACGAGTTCTGCTTTCCCGATCAGTTCCCCGGCCCCCGGCGGGTTTTCCCGCAGGCGGTCGATTGTCAGGTAGTGGATATCGGTTTCGGAGAGCCCGCACTCCCGGAGAGCGCCTGCTATGTACCGGGGGTAGGGGGAAAAGTAGGGAGGAACCCCGAGGCAGGCGGGTTCGTCTACATAACCGTCGATGATCAGTGCTTTCATGGAAGTCCTCTTTTGAATCCTCTTTTGAATCCTCTTTTATGATGGCAGGAATTCAGGTGGAATTCAGGTGGAATTTAGGTGGAATTTAGGTGGAATTTAGGTGGAATTCAGGTGGGTTAGATAGAGGTGATAGATATATATTGTAAGTATATTGTAAGGTCGATTTTTGGAGCAGAGATTTAAGGCTGATATTGTAAGGTAGAAGGCTGATATTGTAAGGTAGATTTTGAAACAATATAAAAGGGATATTAAAAGCTGAATGATATATTAAAAACGTTATGAAAACAGTATTAAAACTGAATTTTGTTAAAACGAAGAAAACAAAGCAAACAGAATTAGAAAGATTACTTAGAATAAGTTAAAGTAATGGGGCCGGGACCGAGAATCGAACTCGGATCGTAGCCTCCACAGGGCTACAGGATGACCGCTACCCTACCCCGGCCACGCAGGATTGGGTGCTCAGGCTTGAGCAACCTATAGAAGGAGTTTTTTTATATAAAGTTTTTGCCGGAAAGGACAGGAGAGACCCCTTAAGAAAGGGGATTTTCTGCTTCCCGGCGGCTTAAGAGGGAGAAATTTGCTTTTCAGGCCCGCTTTCAGAGTTTTTTGAGGCGGTCAAGGGCAAGTTTTGCGGCTTTTTCCCCGGAAAGGAGCATGCCTCCAAAGACCGGACCCATCCGCGGGGCGCGGGTTGCGGCACTTGCAGCCATGCCGGCTACGATCAGCCCGGGATAGATTTCCTGGGTGGCTTCAACAACAAGTTTTTCTCCGATCTCGGCCCACATGGGTTTTTCCCCGATCTGCCCGAATTCCCCGATTTTTGCATCAGGGATTTTTCTCAGGATAGTGTTGCAGACCACGGCGTCGTGCCCGGTCCCGTCGACCACGAGCTTTGTGCGGATCATGAGGGGGTCGACGTGCAGGCGGTTGGTGGTGACAGGACTCCAGTTGATGACGATGCCTACGACCCGGTCGTTTTCCCTGATCATGACGTCCTCGAAACTAACCAGGTTGAAAATCTCAGCCCCTGCAGAAGTCGCTCCGCTGATCAGCTTTCCGACCGATTCCACAGAGTTTGCAATGTAGTAGCCGGATTCATATTCCTTATACCGGATTCCGAAGTCGTCCAGGATACGGGTGGCTTCCTCCTGTACAACGATGCGGGGAAACATCATGCCTCCGGCCCACATGCCGCCGCCGAGAGAGAGTTTCTGCTCGTATAAGGCGACTTTTACCCCGGCTTCAGCCAGGTACTTTGCAGCCACCAGGTTTGCAGGGCCTCCTCCTACCAGGGCCACGTCGATGTCCGTGTATTCAAGGAAAGTTTTTGAGTACTCTTCAACAATTGCGCGTGTTATGATGACTTCGTCAAGTTCCATGTTAATCTCTCATCAGGAGTTTTTAGGATTGGAAATTTGCAGGTAAACAAACCCGGGTCCTGCAAAAAAACAACCCCGTTTTGTAAACCTTTTTTCGTGACAATCGGAATTTACATTTCCATAACAGGCATTGGACTTAAACTTATTGGGATCAGGAGATAAAGAGGAAAAGGGAGCAGGAATTCCCGGAAAGAAATAGAGGGAATCTTTCCTTACAATGATAGAAAATGGCAGACAATAAAGGCCAGATCAACAGTTTTACAGACAATTTTACGGATATTTTACGAACAACTTATTGGACATTTTATAGACATTTTATAGACATTTTATAGACATTTTATAGACATTTTATAGACATTTTATAGACATTTTACGGACAATTTACAGACAATTTCCCCGGATTTATACGGGTTCTGTTGTCCAGACTTCTATAAAAAAATTCCCGGAACTCCGTTAATGTCATATACGGAAAAGGCGATTACTCTCAACAGTTCCAAAAAGAAGTTAGATTTACTGAAAAAAGCCGCACAGGGGATTCTTCAGCTAATCCCTGCATTCATAGGCTTTTTCGATCAAGCTAATTCAAAAGTATCATCAAACACTTTTTTAAGGTGATTATATGGGAAAGACAATGGCAGAAAAAATAATAAGTGAACACGCAGGCAAGGAAGTTTCCGCCGGCGACATTGTGGTCGCTGCGGTGGACGTTGCCGCGGTTCAGGACGGGACCGGCCCCCTGGCTGTCCAGCAGCTCGAGAAGATGGGCCTTGTCCAGGCTAAAAACCCCGAAAGGACTGTCCTTTTCATTGACCACGCAGCTCCAAGCCCTCACAAGGACCTTTCCAACGCCCACAAGATCCTGAGGGATTTCGCAAAGAAGACAGGCGTGGACCTTTCCGAAGTCGGGACCGGCGTCTGCCACCAGCGCCTGGTCGAAAGCTACGTGAACCCCGGAGATATCCTGATCGGGGCAGACTCCCACACCTGCACCTCCGGTGCCCTTGGCGCCTTTGCCACAGGCATGGGTTCAACCGACGTTGCTGTCGGAATCGCTCTTGGAAAGACCTGGCTCCGCGTGCCCGAGACAATCAGGATCAACGTGACCGGGGAATTCAAAGAAGGCGTCTGTGCAAAAGACCTCATCCTCTACCTGATCGGCAAGATAACAGCAGACGGTGCCACCTACAAAGCCCTTGAATTCGGTGGCGAGACCATCGAAAAGATGGCAATGTCCGACCGCTTCACCCTCTCCAACATGGCAGTCGAAGCCGGAGCCAAGACCGGCCTGATCGCATCCGACGAGACGACCAGAGCTTTCCTGGAATCCCGCGGGCGAGGAGACAAGTTCAGGGAAATTACCCCTGACGAGGACGCAGTCTACGAAGAAGTAATCGAGATCGACGCCTCCACCCTCGAACCCATGGTCTCTGCCCCCCACACCGTGGACAACACCAGCACCGCAGCCGGACTTGCAGGCACGAAGATCGACCAGGTCTTTATCGGGACCTGCACTAACGGCAGGATCGAGGACCTCGCAATCGCAGCCAAAATCCTGGAAGGCAAGCAGCGCCACCCGGACACCCGCCTGATCGTGGTCCCCGCCTCAAAAGACGTCTACCTTGACGCAATCGCAGCCGGCTACATCGAGACCTTCATCAAAGCCGGAGCCGCAGTCATGGCTCCCGGATGCGGCCCCTGTGTGGGCGTACACCAGGGCATCCTCGGCGACGGGGAAGCCTGCCTCTCCACCCAAAACAGGAACTTCCAGGGCAGGATGGGAAACACCGAAGGCTTAATCTACCTCTCATCCCCGGCTACAGCCGCAGTCTCGGCCATAAAAGGCGAAATCACAGACCCCAGGGAGGTGCTCTAAATGGCAGAAGAAATGCAAAACAACCTGAAAGGTAAAGCCTGGAAATTCGGAGACGACATCAGCACTGACCACATAGCCCCCGGCCGCCTCTTCCACCTCCGGACCAACCTTCCGGAACTCGCCAAACACGTCCTGGAAGACGCCGACCCCGAGTTCCCGAACAAAGTCCGGAAAGGCGACTTCGTAGTCGGCGGACGCAACTTCGGCCTCGGCTCCAGCCGCGAACACGCCCCAACGATCATAAAAATTTCCGGCGTAGGCGCAGTCCTTGCCAAATCCTTCGCAAGAATCTTCTTCCGAAACGCCATCAACGTCGGCCTCCCCGTCCTCATCTGCGACACCGACCAGATCGACCCCGAAGACGACCTGGAGATCGACCTTTCCACAGGCGTAATCAAGGACGTGACGAAGGGAATCGAGCTTACCTTTTCGCCGCTGCCGGATGTCATGATCAAGATTTTGAGTGACGGCGGGCTTGCTGCTCATATCAGTAAGTACGGGGACTTTAAGTTAGAGTGAAAAAACGGCTTTTACGGCCGTTATTTCTTTTTTCTTTTTTTGAGGGGATTTTTATCGGGGAGCGGAGGCTTTTGGGTTTCGCGGCGAAGGAGGAGGGGTGATTGGAGAGAAGAAACCCGGTTTTTTGGATGGATTGAACTTGGGTTTAGGGTGGGTTTTCGGGATTTTGACTCTGTACCGAAGCGACCGTTTAGTAGGCAGGTTCCATGCCCAGCCACGCTCGACGAAGGAGAGCGGCCTGCCCTTGAATTTAATGAATAAAAATAAGAGAGTGAAATAGAAATTGCATTTTTATTTTCAATCCATGCGTTCAAAAACTTGATGTGGTTTAATACAGAGTTGATGCTTTCTTTCCCAACATCTATTCTTTTAATGCAGCTTCTTAATCTCCTTGTCAAAGTGGACGGGCCTCACTTCGTTCGGAACAAAAACGACAGAAGAAACCATTCAGGTTACTCCGGTAAAGCTCTACCAAGCAATCGCTGAAACCGCCGCCGAAAACTCGTCCACTTTCAAAAAACCTGCCCTCCCAAGGTCAAAAGAACTGAGCAATTCGACAGGGCGGGGACGAGGGGAGGGAGGTTGCGAAGCGAAGGAAAGAAGGTCCGAGTAGGTTTTCAGTAGAGTTCCGGTTGCTTCGGAGAAGTTCACGCAAGCGACCCAAAACCACCAAAATATAAAAAAGAAGCTATGTCGCCGCCGGAAACTCGGCTACTTTCAAAAAGCCTGCCCTCCCATACTCAAAAGAACTGAGCAATTCGACAGGGTGGGGACGAGGGGAGGGAGGTTTAGAAGCAAAGGGAATAGGATCGGATTAGATTTTCAGTAGAGTTAAGGTTGCTCCGGCGAAGTGCACGCAAGTGCCACATGAGGGGTATTAATAATCTACAGGCATTTTTTCTTCATAAAGTTGCTCTTTTTTATCGCTAAAAAACAGTTTATATGTCCGACCCAGGGTCTCGTGGTTAATAGCTGTTGTATCGAACTTAAGCAACTTGAAGGTTGTCTGGACACAAAATCCTATTGCAAAAGCCGATATAATTGTTCCGATACCAATCATACCGCCAAGCCTCCATCCGGCAAGCACCGCTAAAAGTTCGATTGTTCCGCGGCAGACACCTACCGGTAGTTCGGTTTTTCGAGTCAGTGCAACCATTAAACTGTCCCTTGGGCCTGCTCCAAATGCTGATCCAATGTAAAAGTATGAGCCTAAAGCAATTATAAACAGTCCTGAAATCAACATTATGATTCCAAAAATGAAGTTGTTAGATACGGGTATTATATTCAATCCGAGAATCATATCAAGAAACACACCAATAAGTACCATATTTAAAATGGTACCAATTCCGAGTTTTTCTCCAAGTAATAAGGTAATTACTCCAATAATTACTCCGATTAGAATTGAAGCAGTTCCAATGCTTATCCCTATCGTTTTTGCGAGTCCGACGTGGAAAACTTCCCATGGAGCGTATCCTATATGGGCATTCAGTGTAAATACAATTCCGAGTGCATAAAGGAAAAGTCCCCATATTAAACGCATCAGACGGGTATAATATTGTTTAATAACGAAACCCCTTTCTATTATTGTTTGGAGCATATGAGTTGTATCAAAGAGTTATATATTTTGTTTTTCGTAGGTGCTTTTTTCAATTAACTTGAACTTTGTTCCATTCTTTTTTCAACTCAATTTAGTTTTTGATTTTTCGAACAAGTGCATGCAAGCGCCCCAAAAACACCAAAATATAATAAAGAAGATCAATCGATTTAAGATCGCATGGTACAAGAGTCAAAAACGCTGGCTGATTTTTATTCATTTCATGAAGCGGCTTAATCTCATTTTACAAAAAGAGCGGGCCTCACTTCGTTCGGGACAAGAAACACGGGAGACACCATTCCGGTTACTCCGGAAAAGTGCATGCAAGCGCCCCAAAACCGCCAAAATATAAAAAATAAGCTATCCCGCCGCCTGAGATTCATCCACTTTCAAAAAGCCTGCCCTCCCAAGGTCAAAAGAACTGAGCAATTCGACAAAGCGGGGACGAGGGGAGGGAGGTCGTTGAGTAAAAAAGGAAGGAAAAGATCTGGTTTTGCAATATAATTACGGTTGCTCCGGCGAAGTGTACGCAAGCGCCCCCGAAACCGCCAAAATATAATAAAGGGCAGACCCATCAATAAGTTATTAATACTTCCATAAATACCTCATAATGAAATAAACGAAAAAGGTGGAAAAGTGAGGAATTTACTTATTATCAATCTGGTAATCATTGTTATTGCGGCTGCCGCAGCGTTCCTTAAGGGTGATTCAACACTATTTATAGAGATCATAGGTTTTGCAGGTTTGGTTTTTTGTGCTATAGCGGGGATTTTGTCAGGCGTTTTTGAGAACGGGTACAGGATAAGAACAAATTATGATATTGAAGAAGCGGGGGAGCGCAGGGAGAGAAACAGATTGTCCAGAAATTTATTTTGTGTTGGCATCTTCAACATTACAATAACATTCCTTATATACAAATTCATACTGCAACGGCTTAGCACGATATAATCAAAGAGCACTTTTTGATTCGTTGACGGTAGCTCAATTTCAGAGTCAAAGCCACTTGCTATTTTTCACTCATCTCCATCCAGCTCCTTAGTCCCATCTGTCAAGGGCGGGCCTCACTTCGTTCGGAACAAGAACCACGGAAGATACCATTCCGGTTGTTCCGGAAAGTTACAAGACAATCGCTAAAACTGTCGCCGGAACCTCACCCAATTTCAAAAAGTCTGCCCTCCAATGGTCAAAAGAACTGAGAAATTCAACAGGGTGTGCGCGAGAGGAAGGAAGTAGTCGAGGGAAGGAAAGACAATCCGATCAAACTTTCAGTAGAATTCCGGTTGCTCCGGTGAAGTGCACGCAAGCGCCCCAAAACCACCAAAATATAATAAAGGAGCTATGCAGCCGCCGGAAACTCGGTTACTTTCAAAAAGCCTGCCCTCCCATGGTCAAAAGAACTGAGCGATTCGACAGGGAGGGGACGGGGGGAGGGAGGTTGCGAAGCAAAGGGAGTAGGATCGGATTAGATTTTCAGTAGAGTTAAGGTTGCTCCGGTAAAGTGCACACCAGCGCCCCAAAAACGCCAAAATATAATAAAGAAGTTATGCCGCCGCCAGAAACTCATCACTTTCAAAAAGCCTGCCCTCCCAAGGTCAAAAGAACTGAGCAATTCGACAGTGTGGGGACGAGGGGATGGAGGGGGTTGAGGGAAGGAAAGAAGGTCCGATTAGATTTCTGCATTAGAACTACGGTTGCTTCGGTGAAGTGCACGCAAGCGCTCCAAAACCACCAAAATATAAAAAAGAAGCTATACCACCGCCGAAGACTCAGCTACTTTCAAAAAGCCTGCCCCAACCAACAAAAACAAACTGATTGAATTCGAACAGAAAATGGATGGAGACACGGAAAGGAAGCAACTGAAGAAAGAACGGGTACAGGCAGTATCGAACTTCTTGATCTCATGATATCATATTGTATTAAGAATCAGGATGGTGGCGGTTACAAAAATTATTAATGATGACCAGGTAAGAACACTAACTGTTGCTCTACTCCTCGAAATGATATAAAATATAAAAATCCAGAGAGGCGCGTACTGGGACAAAAAATCAAGTTGAACATTGAGGATATTCTTTGACACAAATGCAATCGCCAACAGACAGGCTGCAGTTACCAAAGATACTTTTATTTCATCGGCCATAGGCATAGTTTTAGAAAATCTTTAATATGACATCAATCTTTTGGAATTGTAGAGATCCACAATTGATTTTTTAACCTCTCCCTGTCCCAATTCAATAAAAAGGAAAAATAAGAGATATTACAATCCACTAACTTCATCAAGGAAAGCAGGCCGCTTCTTAAATTCGGATTTAAGATCGGAAAAACGTTTTGTCCACCCTGCTTCATCATTTAAAATGTCAAGATAGATACCTTTGACCTTTCCAAGATACCTGGCTGCAATGCTGTATGTTTTTCTGGTCCCGTTCGGTATGTTTCGATAGGCTTTTTGCCAGTAGTATTCGATGATTTTTTCCGGGAAATCTTTATTCAATTCATCTGCAAACTCATCGAAATTCTCTTCGATTAAATAACCGAACCTGCTTTTTGGAGGGTTTAGAATTGATTTGAGGACTGTTTCTTTCATACCTTTATCCAGACAGATCCGCAGATAATCGTGGAAGTCTTCTTCTTTGATCTTAGCGAAGATTTCAGGCTCAACGGATTTCCAATCAGGCCCTTTGAGGAATCCTTTCAGCTTATTGTACTCGGCATAATATTTCCGTCTGGTAAACTCAAACGACTTTAAGAGAGCAGCTTTTGCACGCTTGTAGTCCCCTTCTGACCTGTAATATTCAAACAACCTGTCCAGCATGTTCTTTTCTTCATCATTACGGGATAATGCCGTCTGAACAATCCGTTCCAGATTGGCGGTATCTCCTTCTTTGGAGAAGTGCTCCCACAGAAATTCAAACAGCCATGAACAGCTCCCCTCACCCTTCAAAATCCCTTCTTCGGCTGTTTCCAGGGCTTTTTCCTGATCACCCTTCTCAACATAAAATTTAACTAGGTCCCAGTAATCCATCCCATGACTGAGGATCTGCTTGCGCTCCTGCAGGTAAGCTTCGTCATCGTGAAGATGTCTTTTCTGGATTCGCATTATCAGTTCTTTTCTCCAATCAGAAGGATGCTCATCAAGCTTTTTCACCAGATACTCCCATTCTTCCTTCGTCTGGCAGATCTCGAAAAAAAGATCCATCAGGCCATCTTCAAAACCGGAATTTTCAATGTTATACTCCTCAAAGGCTTCGTCTAAAAATTCAAGCTTTGCGGAAGTTGACAGTTCCCCTTCCACAATCAGTTTTGAAATCTGGTCAAGGTACTCATATGCTTCTTCCTCATCTTCTTCAAGCCCACCGCCAAGCCTGTTGAACTCTGATATTATATCCCTGGTATCTTCCCAGTATTCGAGCAGCAGGTCGTCATTTAGAGCTACAAGGTCTTCATTTTCCATGGTTTCAGGCATTGTTTTTTGTCGCTCTTTGAACCACTCAAGGGCCATCTGGTGTAACTCGGGTTTTTTAATCAGAAGGGTACTTACCAAATCGTACAAATCATCAGCATCAAGCAACCGTAAACGTACATATAATGAAAATGTTTCAGATTGTGTGTTGTCTTCTTCATCCATAAGTTTACCACCCTCCATTAAATGGCATGCAAATCATTCCACCAGGCTTGAATGATTACTCTGATATCAAGGATATATTAAATATCCTGCGTGGGAATCCGGCTAAACCAGAGCAGCTGACACAAAAACGCCAAAAGATAAAAAAGAAGATTTGCAATTCGTTGGCGGTCGCATAATGCGAGAGTCAAAAACATGGGCTGGTTGTTTTTACTCTTTTCATGCAGCTTCTTAATCCCGTCTGTCAAAGAGGGCTGGCCTCACTTCGTTCGGGACAAAAAAGACGGGAGACACTATTCCGGTTACTCCGGAAAAGTGCGATCCAATAATTTCGGAAAACGTCTCTGCAAATATTGGAAATCCATTCGCTTCCAGACCCCGCAGTAACAGAGCAAAACGACAAAACAAATCGATAAAATAAACCGACCAACTTTGATTTTATCTTTCCTTTAGCAAACCTGGAAATTCACAGCAGTAATCCGAGCTTAAATCAACCTGTTTCAAAATTCAGTTATTTCTCTTCCACATCGCATCCCCGGGTTTTATGGCAAAGCCGGTAAAAATAGAAAGGGTTAAATTTAAAAAAATTTATTCTGATTAGGGAATAAATTTCGAATAAATTTTCGATAGTGTGTGGAATAGTTATGGAAACCCCAAAAATAAATGTAAAAATAAAAGCCCTCGATATCAACGGGGGCGTAAAAACCTGCTTGAATGGCAAAGTTCTGCTAGGACCCAACTGGGAAGCCAGCAGCAGGGAAACTCTGAAACCCGGTGTATTTGTAATCGGCGATGAATTTGACAACGCTATGTCCCTTGAAATTGAACAGGAAGGGCTTGATAGCGGAAAAACCCTCAAAATAACGGGAATAATAGATGATCTGAAGTTTTCAGGCGAGATTGAAGGAGGCGTAAAAGAACAGACTGTTTCCACAAGGCCTGAAAAAGCAATTGACAAATTCTGTTGTAAAAAGGGAGATATAGTCTGGAAAATTGCTTATTCGGAAGAAAAAGGTGATTCTGAAGAAAAACCGGAAGAAAAAGATGATTCAGAAGAGAGTCTGGAAGAAGCTGGAGATTCTAAGGAAATAACAGAAAAAGTTGAAGATCCCGAAGAAATAGAAGAAGAAATTGCCATAACAGTTGAAACTATTCCAGTCGAGATATACTGGATATTTGGCCAGCCCGGCACGATGTTCAAAAGAGGAACATGGGTTGAGTTACTGGAATTCCTCTCCGGCGAGGTCATTAGCACCCCTGCATCAAAGGAAGAATGCATCTCGGGGGTTGTAGATTATTTCCACTTCAAACATGAGCTGAAATACGACAGTTTTTGCGGGGCAAGCCATTACGGGGTCCTTGAACACGGCGGCTTTTTCAATTTGAAAGCCTACCTTACAGGCTCGGTCCCGATTGCGAACTGCTACGACCAGGCGGCAGCTCTACAGGCAATCCTCGGCGGGATAGGGATAAACGACATTGAATGGTTGTTTCTGGAGCCTTTCGGATATCTCAACAAAACCGACCTGCTGGGCAGGGGAGAGTGCAACAATCCTTTCTTCCTGAAACACGGCCACCATGATCTAGAAGTCGTTGATGAGGACTCAGTGCTCCGGACAGGATTTGCCAATCACGCTTTTTGCGGCCTGCTAAATAAGGATAATATAATAGACATCTGTGCAGGACCTCACCCCGGAAACGATACGGCAGAAGAATATGTAGGCAAGGCCGTTGATTCGAACCTCAAACTTTACCCGGCAGCAAGGTTTGACAGGCCTGGGAAAAAAGAGGACATTGTAATAGGGTACGGAGTGGCCGATGTAGAAAGGATCGAAGCCGCAAATCCGCTGCCGTTCTCTCCGGAAAGTGCAAAAGATGAGAAAATGGATAAGAAAAAAGCAGAAAAGTTGAACAAAATCAAGGAACTGCTGGACTACCCTACAAAATACGAAAGCCTGGACCCCTATACCTTCGTATGCTGCAACTGGCCGGATCCCCTGGCAAATCCGCTCCTCTCCGGCTGGACCATGGACCTGGAGCAGGTCAGGGTTGGGTGGAAAGGCGTGCTGAAGCAGTGGTGCATGCACGACGGCGAAGAACGAATAAATATAGAAATCTACGTGTCAAACAGCGGACCAGCCCCGGTTCACGAGAGAATTTTCAAAACTCTTGCAGCAACGGCGCTAAACGAATGCGTACACCGCCCCAATCCGGAAAGCGAAAGGCACATTTCCCGCGTACAGGGCCTTAACCCGGAAAACAAAAGGCATATTACACTTACGGCTTCGACTGAGAATTATTCCCAGCAGCTGAGTGCGATATACAATGTGGGCTTTAATGTAGAAGGGTTCAACCTTGAAACCGACATAACCCAGGACTTACTCGACTGGCTGGAAAACCTGGCTCTCAACGGGGTTACGGAGGATTGGGATAAATTCCCGAAATTAAAACTTATCGAACCGGCATTTCCGGCAAATGTAGCTCTGGGAGAAACTTTTACCTGCAGGGCGGACCCTGAAATCAATGAAAACAAAAGTCCGTTTTTAGAGTTTTTCACCTCAAACAAAAACGTATCACTGGAAGAAGAATCCGACCTGACATTTACGTTCAAAGCCCTTATCCCGGAATATACACCTATCGGCCTGGTCTTAACCGATCGCGAAACACTGCTGTCAACTTCAAAAGAAGTGGGCATAAACATATATGATCCGGAAGCTTAACCGGATCCAAAAAATGTATGATCCGGAAGATAAAACAGGCTCTGAAGAAATCCCCGGAAGCGGAAGATTTGCATTTGCAATCCTGCTTCAGTTCTTCCGGTGATAATTTATTTTTCATTTAATTCTTCACAGTGTTCTTCATTTTCCTTTTTCAAATTAACTTTTTATTTTTCAAATTAACTTTTTATTTTTCAAATTAACTTTTTATTTTTCAAATTAACTTTATATTTTTCAAATTAACTTTATATTTTTCAAATTAACTTTATATTTTTCAAATTAACTTTATATTTTTCAAATTCATACTCGACTAGCTAAGCCTGGACAGCAAAAACGAAGCACAAACATCATGGCAAAAAAATAATCAAAGATAATTATATGTCCTTGTAAATAAATAGTATAAAAGGGGGAATACGAAATACTCGTAAGAACGAGTGGTAAGTTGATTCCCTCGATTAGTAAAGTAAAAGGGACATGATTGAGGGGGAATACATGAAAAAGAACGTTTTCATTGTTGGTATGGATTCATTCAATCTCAAGAAACTTCAGAGGCTTCCGGAAGCCGCCGAGTGTAACTTTTATTCCGCGCTCGATGCAGGTGAAATCCTGGACGTTCCGGGCTATGACATGGGGGAGCTGATTGCCAGGGCCAGGGAGCGGATCGAAACGACTCCGGGGGAGACTCACGCCATTGTCACTTACTTTGATTTTCCGGCAACGGACCTTGTACCTATCCTTGTCGAAGCTTACGGGGTGCCTGGACCGAGTATGGAAAGCATCTTCAAATGCCAGCACAAGTACTGGAGCCGGCTTGAACAGCAGAAAATAATCCCCCATAATATTCCGAAGTTCTGCGCTTTCGATCCTTTTGATGAGGAATCCTGCGCCCTGATCGATATCAAAACCCCGTTCTGGATCAAGCCGGTCAGGTCCTTCAGGGCTTTTCTGGCGTACAGGGTGGACAGTGAAGACGAGTTCAGGGAATACATCCGTGAAATTCGTGAAAAGATCGGCTTCCTCCACGAGCCATTCCGTTACCTGCTGAAAAACTACGATATACCGTCCGAGTTTGCGGACATGAAAGAGAGCTGCCTTGCCGAAAGCCCCCTCTCAGGCCGGCAGTGCACCGTGGAGGGCTACGTGCTGAACGGGGAAGTGGCAATATACGGAGTTGTCGATTGGGTCCTTGATGAACACTTCTCCTCCGTCTTAAGCTACGAATACCCCTCATCCCTCCCTGACCGGATAAAAGATCATATGGCAGGGGTCTGCAGGAAGATTATCAAACACGTAGGGCTGGACAATTCTGCCTTCAACGCAGAATTTTTCTATGACCCCGACAGCGACGAGACCTACTTGCTTGAAATCAACCCGAGGATGTCACAGTCCCACGCCGACCTGTTTGAAAAAGTGCACGGCGTCTCCCACCATAGGGTTATGCTTCAGATCGCCCTTGGCAGGAAACCGGCCCCCTTCGAATGGCAGGGGAAATACAATTACGCCGCAAAATTCATGCTCAGGACCTTTGAACCCGGAAAAGTGGTAAAAGTCCCCACAAGGGAAGAAATCGCCGCGATCAAACAGGAAATCCCGGACACCATCATCAGGTCCCTTGTCAGGGAAGGCCAGCAGCTCTCCGAATTCCAGATCCGGGACAGCTACAGCTACGAACTCGCAGACATCTACATCGGCGCAGACGACCGCAAGGGACTGGTTGATAAATATAACCATATCCTCAGCAAGATTTCCTTTTCCATCGAGAGATGAACACAAAAAGAGAAAAATGAGATATTATAATGGGAGATTATAATGGGAGATTATAATAGGAGATTATAATAGGAGATTATAATGGGAGATTATATTTAGATATAAATAAAATGGCAAACAAATAAAGAGGTAAATAAACAGAGGAGAAATAAAAAGGGGGAAAATTATTTTGCAAAAAGACGAAAAAAAAACAACTATTCAGCCGGAACCGATTCCCAGTCCTGAACCGGGACCTGTCCCATCACCGGAACCTGTGCCCAGTCCGGAACCAACCAGAAAACATGAGGACAAAAAAAGTTAACTTCGTGTTGAATGCGGCTTGAAGGATAAAAAAGCAAAGCAACCCTGATGCGACCTAACCATGATCACAAGAGTCTACATATCTCACTGTGAGCAGGACGAGCCCCTTGCCCAGGAACTGGCCCGGGCCCTCTGGGCCGTGGAACTGGAGAGTTTTTATTCCCTGTACAGGAAAGCCCAGTCCCTCTCCCGGGCAGAGCGAATACGCTTCGGGATCCGGCAGTCCGACTGCGTAATAACAATCCTGACCCCGGAAGGAGCAAGAGCCCCGGAAGTAAACCAGGAACTCGGCCTGGCCGTGGGAACTGACCAGCTAATAATTCCACTTGCAGAAGCAGGGGTGGAACTGCCCTTCCTGATCCGTCACCTGAATCCGATCAGGTTTTCCGCGGATGCCTATGAAGACGCCATGGGTATGTTGATACAGAATATAAGGCAGATAACCAGGCTGGACTGGCTGAAGATAAAATGCCCTTACTGCGGGGAAGAAATGACCCAGTACATCTCACCGCAAGAAGAGGTAGACAGGGCCCTTCTCAGGGGAACTAACCTGGAAACCCTGTGCAGCTACTGCCAAAGGGCTCTCTTCCTTGACCCGAGGACCTTCAGGCCCTTAATCTAAACTTACTTTGAAGTTGATCTGAAACTTGCTTTGAAGTTGATCTGAAACTTGCTTTGAAGTTGATTTGAAACTTGCTTTGAAGTTGGTCTGAAACTTGCTTTGAAATTGATCTGAAACTTGCTTTAACGTTGATTTGAACTTGCTTTGAAGTTGACCTGAAACTTGCGTTGAAATTGATCTGAATTTGCTTTGAAGTAGATCAAAATTTGAGACCATCAATAAACAAAGGGGGTAAAGAGATGGAAGCAAAAGTTAATCAACCCGATATGAAGCAGCATAAAGTGAATCAACATAAAGTAAACCAGCCAGATACGACACAACATAAGGTAAACCAGCACAGATTAAACATGCCTGAAATAGATAAGCCTGAAGTGGGCGAGTCCGAAATCAAAGGGATTGAAACCCTATCTTACATGGAGAAAAAGCATTTGCTTGCCCAGCTTAGCCGGGACAGGAAGAAAGACCCGAAATCCGGCCCATGGGAAATCACCGACATCCGAAGAGGGGGATGGGAAACCATCAAGGATTACTTGATCCAGCCCATAAAAATCGAACTCAACGATTCAGGAAAAGAAGAAACAGTAAGGGTCTGGTTTGATATCACGGACCTGGAAAGAGAACTCGAAGCCGGAGAAATTCGGTAAGAAAAAAAGCACTTCTGAGAGACACATACCACTAAAAGGTGCATAATGGTTCAGAATTAAAAATGTCAACGAATAAACATAAAAGTAAGACAGATTCTATCTAGCTTCATGGTGCTGGTTAACGCCGCCATCCTCCTGGAAGGTCTGGTCCTGCTGGTCAAGGGTTCCGACTACTTTGTAAAAGCAGCCTCAACTATCGCAAAAAAAACTCGGGGTTTCGGAATTCGTGATAGGCCTGACCCTGGTTGCGGTGGGGACCTCAATCCCCGAACTTGCCTCCTCGGTAGCCGCCTCACTGCAGCAGGCAAGCGGCATCGTGGTCGGGAACGTGGTCGGCTTGAACATAGCAAACATATTTTTGATCCCGGGAGTTTCGGGCCTGCTCTTCCCAATATCGATCGGGGAGATCAGCGTCCTCCTGACAGCTCTTTTCATGACATTCATAAGCACGACCCTCCTATCTTCATCGCCACAGGCTGGGAAATAAAAAGGTGGGAAGGAATTGCCCTGGCGGTTCTTTATGCGGCTTTTCTGGTAGTTTTGCTCCAGATGACTTGAAGTCGAAAGAAATGAGAAAACGTACATGAAATTCTCATAATAACAGGCACATAAAATGAAAGTACACAAAACACACTTTCATGCCAAAAGAAGAAAAAAAGAGGAAAAGGAAGAAAAAAACAATTCTGAGTTTCCTTACAATTCCGAGTTTCCTTACAATCCATTATTTTTTTCTTTTGGATAGAGCCAGTATCATGCCTCCAATGACAGCTATGAATGCGATGAATATCATAATATTAATCCATCCCTGTTCCTTTTTGACCATCAGCGCATAATTCCCGGATTCCGGGCCTTCTACCACAGCCTGTGCCCTTATAGTATCATTTTCTATTGCAGAATTGGAGATGATTCTTTCTCCTGAATCGATATTATAAAAACCATAGCTTTCCTGATCATATCCATCGAATTCGGAAAGTAGGGACGCAGCTTCCAGTATCACATACCCGGACCCTGTTTCTGAAACGTTTATGAACGTAAGGTTAACAGGATCAGCCAGCATTTTATACCCTGAAGTATCGGAAGGCGTATACGAAGAGGAAGTCAAAGCGTAATCATGGCCTGTAAGCGAATAGTTCTCGAATACGTAAGAAGTGTCCGAAAATATATCAGCGGTGAAATATTCGGCATCTTCCAGCCTGTTCATATCCACCATGCAATCCTGCGATGTGAAGAACTGGGTATACTGAAGGACATCAACAACATTGTTTCCCGATATATGGCATCCTTCCGAAGCGATCAGGACCACAGCTCCTACCATGCCCGAAAGCCCATTCCTTTCAAAGCTGCTTTCGCTTACTCTCTCGGCGGCTATTCCTACTTCACACTCGTACAGGGTGTTCTCTTTGACCGTGATGTTCTCCGAGTAGATCAGGGAAATTCCCCTGGCGGCGGCAGTGATATTATTCTTGCTGAGGACGGTCGAGTTGGAGTTATACAGTTGTATCCCGATCATTTCCGCCTCGATATCACAATTCTCTATGCTGCAAGTTCTGCTTTCAGAGATGGAAACGGATGTTTCGCTTCCTGTAAAAGTACAATCTTCAATAAGGGTCCTTGCGGAATCATCGATATAGATTCCCCTGGTACCGCCCTGGAACGCAATTTTGCTGATCATGACATCATCCGCAGATATATGCAGAACGTTTGAGTCACCTTCGGCAGTGATCACAGTTTCGGGACCTGTACCCTCAAGTTCCAGTGCTTTGTTGATACTGATCCAGCCGGAATATTCTCCCGGCATGATCGTTATGGTATCTCCGGCTTCAGCATTATCAACCGCATCCTGGATGCCGGTATAATCCCCGCCGTTCTCAGCTACAACGATATTAGCTGCCGATGCCGGGAAAATGAGCATTGTCAGCATACAGCTTAGCAGAAAAATATAAAGGGACGGTCTGGTCATCTTTTCACCACCTTTACTGACACATCTCTTGACATGGATCCTTCCACCTCCATATCTTCCCAGAATGCCAGGATCCCGAAGAATACGGGAGGACCCTGATAATATACGGAGTCCTCATAATGCCATTGACTGCCGTAAGTATCCTTTCCGGTCTTTTGAAGCTGACATTTTTCAGCGACACCGGTATCCCTGAAATAGGAAAAGCGTCCGTCATCAGCAGTTTTCAGTCTTCTGAGCTCCTGGACTCCCAACCAATTATTCCAGGCATCGGCGTCGTTTGTCACAGGACGTGGGTTCGGCGGGATATTCGATATCGGTATATGAGTGACAGCTCTTGCACTCAACGGGTTCACAGTTCCATCGACTGAATAATCAAAATCAACATTATCGTTTATTGTAAGTGATACGTCACCAGTCACCGGTATATCAACAGGGAGATCTGACAGGGGGAAATAGAACGATTCAAATCTTTCCCTGAACAATGCATTCACCGTGGGGTACTGTGCAACTTTTCCATCCACGTTAGATACGATTGTCCAGGTATCCGAGAGTCCTCCTTCACGATATATTATTGTCTCGTAGTCAGTATAGGAGAAAGATGCATCGGTCTTTTCCCTGCCCGAATATTTGTCCCAGGTCGAATGGGAATTGAAAGCGAAATCGTAATCCATTTCAAGCTCTTCACCATACCAGCCTGTCACATAATGGTACCATTCGCCGCTTTCCTCCCAGGAAACGGTTGCTGAGTACTCGTCCTTTTTCACGTTGATCTCCACCCAGGCGTCGATCGCTTCCTCATACCCTGTGCCCACGTCCTGGAAAAGGACCCTGAGCTTCTCAAGCCTCTCGTTTTTGCCTGCTATGAATTTCACGTAAACTTTTCCCTGGGAGTCCGTAAGCGGGTTTCCGTCCGCATCCGTTTCACCCATCGGGATAATTTTTACGTCATCTGACATGCGGAACTTTTCCAGGTAAAGGGATTTTCCTTCAAGGGGCGTGCGCTTAGCCTGCGAATCCAGCTCGAAAAGGGAGAGCGTAATTTCGGTCGCCTGTCCGGGAGCGATTTCTGTCAGGTCGGCGCTTCCTTCAAGATAAATCCCGGCGATATCGATCTCTGCTTCGGACCTGACTTTCTTCTGCCCCCTGGCTTCGGTCAGGATCTGCACCCTGTCTTTTCCGGCTTTCTTTCCTTTTGAGACGTCCAGCCTGTATATCGCCCGGGCAATGCCTTCGGAATCAGTAACTGAAGACTGGTAGTCGTGGAGTCCGTAATCTTCAGCTTCTTTTTCGCCCTGCACATGCCCGCGGGCCGTGTATTCCTTGAAATAGACCTTTGTCCCTTCCACGGCTTCCCCGCGGCAGTTCCTGACTTCAACCGTGATGTTGCACCTGTCCTTCCCCTCCTCGGTTGAGATGCTTTCCGGGTTCACGCTCACAGTAAGGGACGGGTCGCGCGGGGGCACAGGATACTTTTTCTCATGACTGCTGATCAGGGAAGAAAGGTCCCCGAGCTGCCCTACAACCGTAGCCACGGCGTCCGGGAGTTCATCAACTGCCGATACTTCCACATATGTTTTCTTTACCAGGATGCCGAGGTCAACGTCGATAAGGGACACCGTAACAACATAAACCGAACCCACTTCACCGACCTGCAACGTGGATATGTACTCGGCATTCACTTTTTCCCCGACAAGTTCCCTGACATTTCCTCCGTACGTTTCGTCTCCCAGAAGCAGGCGCTGTCTTTCAAATTCCAGCAGGTTTCCTACGTCCTGGTGTGATGTTACCTGGACATCAGGGTTTGCATTCCTGAGCCCGATGGAAAAAGCGTCGTTCAGGGCAGCTGCCTGGTCCGGGGAAAGGGTTTCCGAATGCAGGGAAGTGGGCATCACAAACACTTTCGGTTGTGAACAGGCAGCTCCGGCAGTTCCGGGCAGGAAGGCAAGCGAGAGGACCAGGCAGCCTATAAGCAGGGAGCCTATCAGCAGGGACCCGGAAGACCTGATAATGGAACTCATGCTTCAACCTCCTCGTTGAGCATATTTACAAAGTCAACAAAAGAAATCCTTGATACAGATACTCTTTTTGTTCGCTTTTCGTCGCAGCCGAGCTCCACGCGGTTGCTTTCACTGACCGGGATCCGGTAGGCTTCCCCGTTTTCGGTGTATATCACCCCGGCTATCCAGTAAGTCCCGGGAGGCGCCTGCAGGTCAACCGAAGACTGGGGTCCTGTTGTGGATTTTTCCGCAATGACTCCGAAAGAAGCGGCATCAATTAGCCGGATATTGCTCTTCACCACCGGGAAAAGCGTATCTTCCGGCATATCGAAGCGGACGGAAAGCTCACTTTGCGCAGTGCTGACTTCGAAAGAGAGCACGTCGCTTGCAAGCTCGTACCCGCTTTCGTTAAAGATGGAACACTTCACAACGTATGTCCCGTTTTCCCAGTTTCCGTTTACAGGCTCATTGTACAGGGTCATATACCCGTCCTCAAGGGGTGCGTAGTTAAGCATCGAAAAAGTCCCGGTCTTTTCCGGAAGGAAGAGATCGGCTCCTGCTGGCCGTTCAAGCCTTGTGAGGACCGAAACGCTTTCAGGCGTCTTCCCCTCCGTGAGGGCTGCTTCGATCGTAAGAGGCATGCCCGGGTAGAAGGATTTCCTGTTAAGGAAAATTTTCACCGAAGGCTGGTCGCTATAATAGATTACTTCCGAAGAAATGGACACCGGTTTTCCGCTTTCCAGGGAGCTCAGGATCCCCACAAGTGTGTAGGTTCCGGGCAGGAAGCTTTCATCGAACGCCATTGCTCCGGGAATCCTTCCGTAATGGTTTTCTTCCAGGTATGATTGGGCAAGAGGCACAGGCGCAGTTTCCCCGTCGGGGAAGGAGAACACTGTCCCGTCAGGCCCTACCACATAGACGGAAGCTTCGTAACCGTCAGCACCGTTTCCGCTGTAGCTGCCAGCACTGCTGCCGCCGGCTTCTCCGATCCCGCTGATATCCACCCAGACCATCATCTCGTCTTCAGGGGAAAGAGCCCTGTCCGGAGTAAAGACACGGATCCTGGGATATGAAAGCGGCATTTCGGGGACAAGGGCGACATTCCTTACATGCCAGGAATCGCTTCCTGATGCTGTTCCCGGATTGATCTGGTGTATGAAGGAAAGGAAGTTTTCGGCTTTGG
The DNA here is from genome assembly GCF_000970045.1 of Methanosarcina sp. MTP4. Taxonomy (NCBI): domain Archaea; kingdom Methanobacteriati; phylum Methanobacteriota; class Methanomicrobia; order Methanosarcinales; family Methanosarcinaceae; genus Methanosarcina; species Methanosarcina sp. MTP4. Next base: position 1,410,240 of record NZ_CP009505.1, on the reverse strand, counting down.
GGACTATCCGGTTTGCAGGTATCGTGTATCCGTAAGCCTTCCAGTCTCCGGCTGAGCTGTTCAGGGTTCCAAGGAGCCCGCCGCTTTCGTGGAGGGAAAGCACTGGCACTGAGTTCCCGGTTTCATTTGCATTTTCGTTTGTTCCCCCGTTAGCACCGGCAACGCTTCCGGAAAGGTAGCGGTTTATGTAGAGCCCTAGTTCCTCTTCTTCAAGACCTGAAGCCTCGAAGGTGAGGGTATAGTTTACAGCCCTGCCATTGAAGGCGTAAACCGCTTCATCCGGGTACTCGGGACTGCCCACATCCGGCTTTTCTCCAAGAGCCAGGGGGATCACTTCGAACTTTGCGGATGCATGGTAGCGGTTTCCTTCATAGTCCACTCCTGTCACCCTGAAGATATGCTCTCCCAGCTTCAGGCGGTCCACCGGGACGGGTGCAAGGGGCTCGACCTCTTTTTCCGTTCCTTCGTCCAGGCTGTAATAGGCCCTGGCAAGGGGGACGGTACATGCATAGCGAAGCTCGACATCCCTGGAAACGGTCCTTCCTTCCTCAGGGGACAGGACTATGAGAGAATCTCCCGGGAGCTCTTCTTCCTCTTCCTCCTCTTCTTCTGAGCTTTCTTCACCGGGGCTGATTATGACAGCGCTGCCGGTGCCGCTTCCTCCCCCGCCGCCTGAGGGCGGGTTTTCTTCTTCATTGACGTTTACCGTGAAAGTGGCCTGGCTTGAATTTGTGTTTCCCACCACGTCGTCTGCGTAGACAATAAGCGTATGTACCCCGTTTGCAAGCCCTATCAGGGTGGCGTTGGGGGTAAAGGAGGTGTTGCTTCCTCCGTCAAGGGAGCACCACCAGCTAAAGACATCCTCATCAGGAGACCAGACCTCCAGGGGCACGTCCCGGCTCTCTTTATATTCAGAACCGTTTTCAGGGGACATAATATAAATCCCGGGGGCTGTATGGTCTTCCGCAACCGTGAAGTTGACAACCGAGGAATTCATGTTCCCGGAGGTGTCGTTCAGGTAGACTGTCAGGTTATTTTCTCCCAGGGGCAGGTCTGTCAGGGTGCTATTTGGAACGAATGAGACGTTCTCGGCCCCGTTGAGGCTGTACCACCAGTAAGCCGCATCGGGATCCGGGGAAAACACTTCAAGGCGAAGATACTGCGGGATGTATTCCTTCCCCTCTTCCGGACTGATAATGTGCAGGACCGGGGCAATGGAATCCGGGACGAAGGTATCCAGCAGCGGGTGGTAGTCCCCGGCTTCCTGAATTTCTCCGTCGGCGGTGTAGGGCACAAGCGTGTCCCCGAGCCCGTCCCCGTCGGAATCAACTCCCGTGTAATCTTCCCAGTAATTTCCGGCGATCCAGGGACCTCCGATAATGTTTGTCCCGATGGTTGGGGTAATGTTCCAGACAGTGCCCGAAGCTGCGGAAAATACATCACTGGGCTCAGTGTTATCGAAATAGTTGTTGTAAATGGTGGAATTCTTTGCCCAGTTCTGAATCCCGGTTCCCTGGAGCCCGGCATAGGTGTTTGCAATGATGTTGGAGTGTATGGTTACGTTTTCCGCGTAACTTCCGCTGATGTAGATCCCGATTCCGCCTCCCGGTTCTGTGGGGTCCCCATTGTTTGTTATCTCGGAATTCCTTATAACGGTGTCCGGGCAACCATACCACAACTTGATACCGATCTCGTTATTACCCGTGATTTCACAGTTGTCTATCAGGCATCCTGAGGTCTCCTCCAGGAAGATTCCCCCGGACTCCTGCCCGTTGCCGTTTATGCCCGAATCTGTGATGACCAGGTTATCGGTTTCATGCAGGAGCATACCGTATTCACCATTTGAAATCGTGGTGACACTATCTATGCGGGAATCAGTGGTATTGTAAAGGAAGAGACCCTGTGCATTCTTCTCCAGGTAGAAGTCTTTTATCGTAATATTACTGCAATCGATACATGCCAGATACCCCGGAGACGGGACAAGTGTGGAATACGAATAGACAGCATCCTCTTCCCCGACCAGATAGTAGATTGGATTACCATCCACAGTGTTGCTGGTATCGATGTCATGTGTGGAGGCCATATGGCCTGCATAGTACCAGTCACCTGTGAATCCGAAGTTATAGGTATTGTTCTCCATCCGGTTATTTCTCATGGTCACATTCTTTGCGTCGGGTTCGAGGAGAATTCCAAATCTCTGCCATGCAACCGTGTTGTCCGAAAGGCTGTTGTCCTCTCCTGATCCAAGTTGTATCCCTGCGTCATGATGATCATGTGGACCCTGTACAGAATTACCCGTAACCGAGTTTCTGTCACCATTTATCCATATCCGGTTGCTGTAGCTAAGGGTATTGTCGGCGATCGTGTTATCACTTACACCACCAACTGTGATACCATAGCTAAAACCGGTATCAGAGAGAATGTTATTAGATATCGTGTTGTTTGTTGACGGGTAGTAGTCGTAAGACATATAATCCGGTTTATCCAGCATCACGGGATAGCGGTCTATATTGGTTAATTCGTTGTCTGAAAATACATTGTTCCTTGCATAGTCAAAGAGTACGCCGTCGTAGGTATCGTTCAAAAGGTTGGACGTTATCCGGTTGTAATTGGAACCAGTACTTACATAGATTCCATAGACACCATCTTCGAGTATATTGTTCCTGACCACATTTCTGTCCGAATCGATACGGACACATGCGGAATCCTTTCTACCATAAATATTCGGATAAGTCCAGTGGGCTTCTGAAATCCTGAATCCCTGCAGGATGCAGTCGTTTGCTTCAAGGACTACAACATTACCCAGTTCACTGTATGTATCGGGATTGCTTCCTATGAGCAAAGGCTTTCCGATACCGGTGATGTTCACGCTTTTGTCAACAATATGGTTGGCCATGTATGTACCGTTATACACCAGAATGGTATCCCCGTCTATGGCTGCACTGAGGGCGGCGGAAAGGCTTGAATAGTTAGCAGGCGGTTCCGGAATATCCGAATCGTCGTCGTCCACTGTGAGGATCATATTCTGACGCTGGATGGTCGTAAATGACCTGATGCTGCTGTTATCCACAAGCGTCGTGTTCTTTGAATTGTAGGAATAGCAGGAATAGTAGTATGTAGTGTTCTGTGCCAGGCCTGTGAGAGCTATCTGCGGGGATGTGCTGGAATTGTCCCATGCAGACCATTGTGATCCTGCAAGAGAAGCGCTTGTTCCGTAAAGGATACGGTTGTCGGAGTTTACGTCATTAAGGATGCTCCACCGGATATTTATGGAACTGTGGGTCAGATCGCTTGTCCATATACTGCTTATCACCGGTTCATAATCCGGCAAAGGATTATACGGCATCAGTGGATATGGGTCCACACTTGCCAATGCATAATTAAGGTTACAGGCGATCTCATAGTCTGAGTCTCCAATACCGTCGTTATTGCCATCTTCACCACCGTAGTCACTGTAACGGTTACCTTTCAGTATCGTTGCATTGAACCACTGGTTCGGAATAGCGGAGGTGTTGCTGTCAAAGGCATTGTAATAAGTTCCCGGTACCATCTGGCTCGGGTTATCCATATCATTGAAGTACAGTATGTTCCCCCCGGAATCCTCCAGCATTATTCCGTAACCGTCACCGCCTTCTCCGCCAACGTAAGCAGAGTTGCTGTTGCAGGTGTTGTTGTAAATGGTGTTGTTCATGGCAGATGTAAGCTGAATACCGCTATAATGGTTATCGGTACAGGTGTTATTGAAAATGCTGTTATTGTCGGATAAGATCAGCCAGATACCAAAGTCATTGTCATACAGGACATTGTTCCGGACCGTATTCCGATCGGACAGGAGTTTAATCCCGGCGTAATCATCCCAATCGAAATCGCTGACATTAAATCCTTCAATGGTACAGTCTGGGGAGGTTACAGTAATACCGTTTCCATCGGATGCCGTCACCAGAGGCATTCCCTCTCCGGTAAGTGTGATGCTCCTGTTGACCACAACATTCTCGGGGTACGTACCCTGGCGTACCACTACGGTATCCCCGTCCCTTGAAAAGTTAATGGCTTCCTGGATAGTAGTGAAGTTGTCAGGAACGTAAATGGTCATGGGACCTGCATCATGGACGAATATCTTGCATGTGGTGTTGCCGGTTGCCATCTGATCATCGGTGACATCCAGCTGTACCTGATAGAAACCCGCAATGCTATACTGGTGAGCAGTATTTTGGTTAGAGGACGTATCACCATCACCAAAATTCCACAACCATGCAGTTATGGATCCGTCGATATCAGTAGAACTATCCGTAAAGCTGATTGTATCCTCAGTATCCGGATATAGTGGAAGATATGTGAAGCTTGCCGAAGGAGGCTGATTAGGCGCAAAGGAATAGGCTGTTTTAGATGCTATTAATGGGTAATCATCATTGTTAGCGTCACCTGTTATGGTAAAAGTAGTGTCATTAATCCCATTGTTATCGCTGTCAACGACAGTGTATGAACCCCAGTGATTTCCAAGGTAACTTGTGTTCTGGTTTCCTGCAAAGTAATAAAGTAATTCCACTGGACTTATCCATAATGTCGAGCTGTCAGAGATGTAATCCTTATCTCCGTTGTTCGTAAAATCATTGAGATAGACGGAATTGGAGTTAGAACTCTTTACCCTGATCCCGTAATCCTGGTTATTGCTTGCGTTATTGTTCGTTATCGTGTTATTATTGGAGGCTGTGAGGACGATACCCTCCTCACAGGAATGAACGGTATTGCTCTCAATAGTTGAATTGAAAGAGTTGGAAAATAAGATGCCATATGAATTGTTGCTCAAGGTCAGCCCTTCAACTGTAGCTCCTTCACAATTTATACAATAGACCGTACCTGCGTTGGAAGTACCATTGATGGAAGGGTTGAGCTCGTTCAAAAGGTAGATTATCGGTTTTCCATCGACCAGGTTCGATGTATCGATATAGTTGATGAAATACGAAGTGAAGTCGGTAATAGCAACTCCGAAATTATAGGGGTTTCCTGTGATGTTATTGTCGATGAGAGTATTGTATCTTGAACTTTTTAGGAAGAGTCCTCTGTATTCATTGTCTGCAATTGTATTGTTCTCGAGAGTATTACTTTCTGAAGATTCCAGGTATACAGCCACAGGATCATATTCACCAATTGTGTTTGTTATTGTGTTATTGGCAAAATAGCTGTCATCGATATCAAGATACATTCCGTAATTGCGGTTTCCTGAGAGGATATTGTCAGTAAAGGTAAGGTTGTTGGTTGCGAATGTGACAATACCTCCAGAGTTGTTCCTGATAATGTTTGATCTGAATACGTTATGGTCGTTAGTAGAATAGATCCATACACCGTAATCATCGGCAGTTTCTTCGATAACATTCTCTGAAAAAGTGTTGTACTGTGAATCTGATGAGAGTAGAATTCCATACCATCCTGCGGAACTGAATGTATTATTGTGAATTATATTGTAGGATGAATCATCAAGTTCAAGGTTGTGAACATTATTATTTTCCACGATATTGTTCTGAAGAAGGCAGTTCGTTGAGGAATTTAGATAAATTCCCAAACTTGACGATCCTACATTATCACGGATGACATTATCACGGAAAATAACACCATTTACAGTGTTGATCTCTATTCCGGTGCCTCTGTTATTTGTAACTGTACAGTTCCTGACTCCAACATCATCTGATGTTATCTCTATTCCTGAAGCAGCTAATCCTCCATTGGTTATCAAAAATCCATCTAAAATAGTCCCGGCTGCATTCAGCGTGACTGTATTTTTGCCGGTTATTCTTTTTCCGTTTATCTCGGGCATCCCGATGCCTGTGATATTCAGCCTTTTATCGACGGTGATTTGTTCATCATAAGGTCCGCCACTGACAATGATCACATCGTCAGTTTTTGCGTTTGTTATTGCCTCCTGAATACTGGTATATTCATCAGGGACATTGAGCATTGCTCCTTCAGCCATGCAAGTGAAGCATAGAAAAAAAATGAAGGCAACAAGTAAACTACGTCCTTTGGAAATTTTCATTTCAGGAACCACCCATTAACCACAGTATTATATATAATTAGATATATTACATATCTCTTTTTAAGTTTTTCGAAAATATAACAAAATTACTTTTACAAATTTATAAATTAACAAATAAGTCGGCGCAAAAACGAGTTTAAAGACTTAATCCTCTTTTTTTGCAAAAATTCTCCACCTGTCACATAGTCTTTTTTAGAAACAGAACTGAAGAAAATAAGACCGACTGACATAAAAAAGGAAACTTTATGGCGCATGGATAATTTCAGAGCTCAAAAGCAACCTGGCAGCGGAGACAAATAACAAATTGAAGGCAAGCTCCTTCAGAGACAAACTAAAAGAGAGGCAGCCAGGCACCATTAGAGAAGTAAAATAATAGGCTAAGCTCATCCAACAAAATGAAATCCAATCAAATAATGTTATAACATTAACATAATCAATCCATTATTGAATAACATTACATGTTACATATAAATTCAAAAGTATTAAATAGAGGAAGTACCATAAGATATGATTGCTGAGATAGAGTTGTGTTCTCATCCAGAATGCAGATAGAGAGTGTCTCCGAACCTCTTCTATACCACATAACCCCCCCACCCATTAGGTTCTGTTCGGAGCTATCAGGTGTCTGGATGAGGACGCAAATATCACTTATTTTTTCATAGTTTTTTACAAGAGTAGGATTTATAACGTTGAATTTTTTAGATAATTCAATATCAGTAGGTGCTAACCAGTATAACTGAAACTTTTGTATATGACCTCTTTAATTTTGAAGAAAAATACATGATGAAAATAAGGGTAAATGAACGGTTCAGGAAAAACAGAATTAAAGAAAAAAACAGGCCCATAAGAGAGTAAAAGTTACTGAATACCGGGATATTTTCAAAAATCTGGTAGACGGGTATCACGTTTAGTGGGGAATAAACATCACTTTCATTAAACTAATAGTAATTTGATTGTACCAGCATATCTGCCCTGAGTCAGCCGATTTACCTGCCTGCAATTATCATCCGGAAGGAAGAAGTCGATATAATAAGGTAGGAATTGAGTATATCACTGAAGGGGGAAAGTTCCCATGGAATACTCTGGTTGAAACCGAAAGCCTTGACAGAGAAGCCTCCCCGGGGTTGGATTGGAAAAAGGGGCGCTCTGGATCAGAAGATAATGAAGTAGATTGGGATCCAGCCAGTGGAATAAATCACAAATCCAAAAAAATTTATACCCTAAAGATATACAGAGTGTTATGGAAGCTTTCCTCCAAATCCCATTGGAATCCATAATAGCTGACCTACCCTTATTTGCATTCCTTGGGGTCTGGAATTTATTTGTAATCTTTGTCCTGGCAAAAAAGACTTATGAATTTGCCCTGGAGAAGGGAAGATCGCACAATTCGTCAATATACTTTGCCAGAAAAGTAATCCATTTTTTAGCGGGAGGACTGACCGCAATGTTGTTACCCTTTTTTGTCCGGGAGCCTGTCGTGCCGGCAGCCCTTGCACTCGGACTTGCTTTTGCGACATACATCCCGCACAAGACCGGCAAACTGATGTACTGGTTTCAGGACCCGGACAATATCTACGAGGTCGATTTCACACTCATCTGGGGGATAATAATCCTTTTGACCTGGTACATCGACAAAACATTCTGGATCGGGGTGATCCCCGTGCTTTTCATGGCATACGGGGACGGGATAACCGGAATAATAAGAAACCTCAAGTACAACAGACGGACAAAAGCCTGGGAAGGCACTGCAGGTATGCTTGTCCTGTGCATAATCATCGGCGCCAAAATGGGCCCTGCCGGAATTCTTGCGGGAATAGTGTGCTCATTCGTTGAGCGAATAGAAAATGTTGATGATAATCTCACTGTTCCGACAGTCAGCTTATCCATCTTACTGATAGCTCATTTCTACTTCCCTTCCTTTACCGTTCCGTTCTATTGAATACTGCTACATTCCAGCGAGATAAAATCCAGACCTGGATTTGTAGAAAAAGTAATTTAAGGACGAACAGCAGAACAATCAGTGTTTTCAAGAAAAGAAAAACCGGGTTGAAACCAATTGGTCAACGTTTCTTTACCGGCATCGGAAACTAAAAAAAGAAAAAGGATCGCGGGAAATCAATCACATAATACGGGTCCGCTCATTTTTTCCTCCCGAACAGGTAATAGGCCGCTGCTCCTAATATGCCAAATACCAGGGCAACTACTATCCACACAATTTTCATTATGTCGCTCAAGGTTCGGTTTTTCATCAACACGTCATAAATGACCCATACCGCCGATAACAGCGTAAGTAATCCCCAGATATTGGTTACAAGACTCAATAATGCACCTCCATATAATATATAATATATAATAATGAAGTATATATATTTTCTCCAAAAATTTAGTGAGCCTGTAATAACCAGAAACAGGAAAACAAAAAATAAGTCATTGGAAGTATTCTACTTCCATTAACCCCTCCATTTGGCACATTTGCCCGAAAAACTTCTTCAATAAAATCGTATTTTGGAGGAGTAAATCAAAAGAGAAGTTGACCTGTAAACCTATCACAGATTTAACCGATATACTCGTCCCTTCTCGGGCAGAAAACTTCAAAAGCCACGGAATCCTCTAAAATCTCCGCACTGTGAGGGACACCGCCCGGGACATTCCAGAAATCGCCCGGGGAAACTTCAAAGGTTTCTTCGCCGATGCTAAACCGTATTTTTCCCAAGACCATTTAGCCGGTCTGTTCATGGATATGGTCGTGGGCAGGAAGGGTGCTGCCTGCTTTCAAGAGAAATTCAGTCATAAGGGCTTTATCACCGTAGACGACAGCTTTCATCCGGATGCCGGGAAGGACTTCTTTATAGCCGATTTTGTCACATTTCTTAAACATAAAAGCCTGCCAGGGAGATTTTTTGGCTTATTTTATATATATATCCGGCTTCAGAGTTCAAGGTTGCAGAACCCATACAGGGGCCAGGAAACTCCGGAGCGGATTTAATCAGAAATAAGGTTCAGAAAATCAGGTTCATATCATTTTTATAATAAACAGAAGCAACCATATTAATAAACAAATATCCTGCGGGGGGGTTTACGTATAAAAATAAGCGCACGAAATGTCTTGAAAGGTAAGGTTAAAAGCATAGTCCATGGATCGGTCAATTCGGAAATTGTGGTCGAACTTCCGAGCGGTACGGAAATCGCATCAATAATCACAAAAAATTCAGCTGAAAGCCTTGGTTTAAAAGAAGGGCATGAAGTATATGCAGTGATCAAGGCAACAAACGTTATGTTAGCCATTGAATAACCGATCGAATAACCCTATTTACTTCCTTTTTTTATCCGGAAAAAACAAATTGAACAGTGAATGAAGAAACCATCCGGATTGAAAGCTTGAAAATCGGAATCACAGATTAAGCTATCAAAGATTAAGCTATCAAAGATTAAGCTATCAAAGATTAAGCTATCAAAGATTAAGCTTCTTCTTACCTGAATTAAGTTTTGCTCTGAGCTCTTCATTAGTAAAAGGCTTTTTTATGAAATCATCCGCACCTGCTTCAAGCCCTTTAGCCACGTCTTCATCCAGGTCCCTGCCTGTTAGCAGGATTATGTAAGTGTTAGTGTTCTGTAATTTCTTTTTTACTTTCTCACATACCTCTATGCCTTTCATTTCAGGCATTTCCCAGTCAAGAATAGCAATTTCGGGTGGGTCATCACTGCTCAGTATTTCCCAGGCTTCACTCCCGTTTCGGGTTGAAATGACCTCATAACCCCACTTGGTCAAAAGGGTCTTAAGCCACAAATTCGAGATCGGCTCATCTTCAGCTATCAGGATACTCAATATACCCCCCCATAAAGGACAACGGATATTTTTGCAGGACTCTTCAAGGAACAGCTTGAAGATCTCAATGTTTTTAAAGGACAGTTAAGAATATGGAAATAATTTCATTAAAGCCTTTTTCAGGATGATCTGCCGGAACTTTCATTATAGCTATTTTCTTAATCAAAGTTACGCTGGCGCACCCCGCTGCAAGCAACGGGGTATTCAACTGAAATAAAGATTAATTGTAATATATAAAAATGGAGTATATATTTAGATAGTTAGACGTCGAATACAGAGAATAGCGGAACAGCAAAAAATGAATGAAAAAAGTGGTGGGACAGCTACGAGAATATAAGGAAAAACAAAAAGGAAAGAAGAAAGGAAAAACAAAAGAAAAAGATTTGGAACCGAATTCAAAAATAGGAAAAAAGATAGGGACTCAGTCCAGCAGCGTGAAGTACATTCTCCTGTTGCTCTTTCCTTTATTCTGAAGCTTGGAAATCTTGATCCCCTTGATCTCCCCGGTATTCTTCAGATGAGTCCCACCGCAAGCTTCAATGGTGATTCCCTCAATCTCTACCAGGCGGATTTCCTTGATGTCCTCGGAAAAGCCCTTTGCCAGAGTCGTGAGCCTGGAAAGTTTCTCTTCGGCTTCCTCCCGACTGACCAGGTAGAAGTTGACCGGGTGCTTTGCTGCTATCACGTCATTAGCCATTTTCTCATATTCGGTAAACTTGTCCCTGTCGAAAGCTTCGAGACTGAAGTCAACCCGGCTTTTATCCAGGCCCAGCTGGTTCCCGGTGATCTGAGCCCCTGCTTCCCTTTCAATCACGTTTGCAACCACGTGGGTTGCGGTATGCATGCGCATGTGCCGGTAGCGGCGCTCCCAATCGATAATTCCTTTGATTTTGTCCCCGGCTTTGAGGACCGGAGCGGTTTCATCGGCAGCCACCACTTCGTGGCTGATATCGTCTCCGAATTTCCCCACATAGACAACTTCAAACACTGCCCCATCCTCTTCCCGGACAAGTTTCCCGGTATCGTAGGGCTGCCCGCCGCTCTCGGGATAAAAAGCGCTGCGATCCAGGGCAACATTGCCGTCACTAACTTTTACCACGGTGGCTTCGAATTCTTTCAGGTAGCAATCAAGGTAGTAGAGCACTTCAGTCATGGATAAACCTCTATTTTTAAAAAGTCAGTTACTTAAAGTCCTGAGCTTCGAAATTTATTTGAAACTGATTCGAAACTGCTTACAGATTACAAAATATAGTTATCAGGTTACTAAATATTCCTTTAAAAGAGTTTTCAAATTATCTGGTACAGCTCATTATTTCATCTCTTTTTACGATACACTGCCCCTGCAAGCAAAAGAACCATTGCGACCCCAATTCCAGGAGCCGGGACAACCCCCCCTTCTTCACCTTCTTCTTCCAGGCCAGTCTCAGGGCCTTCACGGGTGATCCGGATTCCCGATGCACCATCTGGTTCGGTTTCGGATTCCAGGTCATCCCCGGTTTCATTGGAAGAAACAGAAGCGTACAAAACATCAACATCCGGTTCACGTCCTGTTACCGCAAAGGGGGAAAAGCCGGATGTCTTCGATTCGAAGTAGAAGAACTCTTCATCTTCCCCACATTTTTCCGTCTGCAGCCTGGTCCAGCTTTCGTTTGCGTACCTGTACAGAAGGACGGAATCAGGGTCAATTCCCTCTTCCGAGAACCAGTTCTTTTCCACCCTGAAACCCACGGCCGCATTTTCGATGTTCCGGGGGGTTGCAAAGCCGCTGTTTCCAACCCAGATATTCATGTGCCTGTAGACTTCCCCATCAGGGAGGCCTGAGACCAGCACAGAGCGGTTCTTTAGCATCTCCACAATAGTTGTGGTTTTACCGGCACTCTTTTTCGGATCAAATACCACATAATCAACGGGCGTTGCATTTCTGGTGAAATCAAACCTGGCGCGCTTGCCGTTTGTTATGAACGTTTGTGCAAGTTCCTTACTTTCAACATTGCTAGCGGGTTCAGGAGACCCACCTCCTCCACCACCGCTTCCTACACCACCGCTTCCTACACTTCCGCCACTCCCGCTGCTACCCCCATTTCCATCGCTTTCATCACCAATTCCACTTTCCCCGGAGCTGTTATTGACGTTCCGGGAAGCAGTGACTGCAAAGGAGGAAAAAACCGGGGTCTCGGCTTTGAAATAAAGGTAGCTTTCGTCTTCCCTTTCTTTTGTTACATCCAGGAGCTTCCAGGTACCGTTGTGATAGCGCTGGAGGCTGATGGAAGCCGGGTTGATGTCATTTTCAGCGACCCAGGACTTGAGCACCCTGAATGCTATTGTCCGGTTCAGGATTTTTTCCGAGCCAGAAATACTGCTGTTGTCAAACCCAATATTCAGGTAGCTGTATACAGGGTCGCCGAAAGGGGTTTCCTGAACTGAAGAAGGGATTACGGAAAGTAACTCCAGCCTGGCACTCACATTGCCGGAAGCCTCAAGAGAATAGAAGGATATGCAGTATACACTGTACTCTCCGGGCCGGGACTCGGTCACTTCCCCTGCTGTGAAATTGAAGGATACAGACGAATTTTTACCGACATCAAAGGGAGCCGAAACAACTATCCGCTCTATCCTGTCCCTTTCTTCCTCCGTGGGAAAAACAGTCCAGTCCCAGCTTTGCGTCAGGGTTTTCGAACCGGTTTCCGCAAGCACCGTGACATTGTACCCTGCAATAAAAGGAGTAGAAGGATTATTTTCCCCTACACTTTCCAGGACTTCACTGGTATTGACTGTGAGCTTTGCAGAAGCTGCGGAAGCGTTTGCCTGCACAGGCAGGCCGTTTAGCATCCAGCTGAAATTGCAGGACCTTGTGGAGCGGATTTCGAATTCCAGGACATCACCTTCAATGGAGAAAGGGGCTTTTCCCGGGACCGCACCCCCCAGGGAAAAGGACAGGTTATACGCTGAAAGGCGCTCCATAAGGGGATAGGGGTCACTGCCGTAAGGGAGCTCTCCGATTCCGTTTCCGTCGGGATCAGCCCCTCCGTAATCCGAATAGAAGTTGCCAAGCCGGCTGCTGTAAACGTCTCCTTTGTAAAGATAGGCCAGTTCAGAGGAAGTGTTCCAGAAATTCGAAAGCCCATCTTCTTCTTCTCCTTCTTCTCCTTCTTCTTCTGCGGGAGACTCATTGAGGGGTTCAGTGAGAGAATCATTGATGTTGTAAGTGTTCCCAAATTCGTTTTCGTGGATTCGGTTCAGGAAAGAAGCCGCAAGCCTCAACCCTTCAGTGTTGTTTGAAATATTGTTTCCGGAAAGCGTATTGTTGAAGGTCCCTTCCAGCCAGACTCCGGGTCCGCAGTCAGAAATCATACTGTCGGAAAGGGTGCAGTCCCGGACGCCTTCCAGATACACGCCGCAGGCCCGGCCCGAACCTCTTATTCCAAGCCCGTTGATCCTGGATGCATTTCCGTGCACATGGAAGACCGGTTTCCCCGGATCAGCGGCTTCAATTACGGTATCTTCCGGGTTTCCGGAAGCCGAGCAAATCGTCAGGTTCCAGGGGACATCCACATTATCCGGGTACGTGCCCGGAAATACGAGGAAGGTATCCCCGGGTTTGCTGATGGCTACGGCATCCGAAAGGGAAAGGAAATCTCCGCCCCCGCCGGAGTCCACGTCAAAGGCCCTGGGCTCCGCAGCTGCCTGCTCATACATCCGGAGAGCATCAGCCCGACCGTATCCGAACACGGGATCGTAGCCAGGGTCTCCAGAGTCAACGGCTGAAGAGTAGAGCAGTCCCCTGATATCCGCGGCTGACTTCTCCGGAAAAACGCTCCAGACAAGGCCTGCAACTGCTGCAACATGAGGGGCTGACGCACTTGTCCCGGAAAAACAGGCAGATTCCCCATCGGAATCCCCGAACCCTCCGGCTCCTGTGACGCTCACCCCGTCGATCCCGACTACATCGGTTTTCAAGCGGGTCTCGGGGGTAGGATAGGCAATGGTAACCGGCCCTCTGGAAGAGAAATTTTCTATATCATCATACCCCGGATCGTCGGCAGCTATCGCCCCTACAGCCACGGCTTCAGGGACTGCAGGGTGCCCGAAGATAGAGTCTTCGGCTACCAGGTAGCTGGGGTCTATATCGCGGGCGTAGAAAATGTAGAGTTCCAGTTCCCTGGCTTCCCCGGACTTTTTCAGGACCCGGACCGAAGCGTCCAGGGTTGTTCTTCCTTCGTTGCTGTACAGGACATATTCCAGGGGCAGGCCATTTCCGTCCTGCGTATCGATGCTGTCCATAATTATTTCGGAACTGTTTTCGTCTATCAGGTAGAGATCATAGTCATTGCCCGATTGCCTCCAGGGATCATCCCATTCAAGAAAAACCCAGACCTCTTCGGAAGGGGAAATATTGAGCCGCAGGTTTTTCACATCTCCCCGCCCCCCGCTAAAATCGTGCCAGCCATTCCCGGCATCGTAAAACATCCCCTGGTAGTGGCTCTCTGCAGCATTCCCTGCCGAGCTGACGTAGAGGATATCGTGGGTTTTTATGACCTCTGCCACATGAGACGCCACAACCCCGTCTTCAAAGTAAGGTTCCCCAAGCCACCCGATATCGTCGCAGACAACCTTACACCCCGCATCGACCAGAGCATCAATGGCGGCATTGAATTCGTACCTGCTGTCTCCGCAGTCGTGGAAATAAAGCTCCGCTCCGGGGGCTATGTCGTGGACGATTTCAAGCATGGCCGTGCCTTCATCTTCACCCTCCGCTTCCCCCCCCACGTTTCTCAAAACGGTCACGTTATCAGGGAGGTCTCCGGAAGCCACGGCATCCGCAAGGCTGTCAACTCCGTCCGAAATGATCCCGATTTTAATGCCTGCCCCGCTTACCCCGTAGAGGTCCCTGAGAGTGGATGAATTTAAGATCGAATCCCCTTCTGTAGAAACTCTCCCGCTCCTGGTAACCGGAGGTATGACCGTCCTGACCCCTCTTACCTCAGGCAGGGAAGCCAGCGTTTCAAGGGCATCCACCGGGACCCAGGCTGTTGCGATCTTATTGGCCTCGTCCCGCGTTTCAAGCTCGCAGTAAGGGTCGAGCACATGGGTGCTTGCGGAAGCTTCCAGGTATACGTAGACATGGACCTTCTCCCCCGCATCCCCATCCCCTGACCCTGAACTCACCTCAGAATTTACCAACAGTTCCGAAGAAGTATTTGAAGAAGTATTTGAAGAAGAGGAGGAAAAGGAAGAACTAGCTGAAGAAGAAACGGCAGGTCTCAACTGCCCGAATCGTACCATTCTACCCCTGAAAGATCCAGACGTGTCCCCGGAAGGCAGGTAGTGTTCATCCCTCAACCGCAGCAGGTCGGTGGAGAGTTTTTTCCGGGCAGGGCTTAAAGCCTCTTTGGAAAAACCCTCTTTAGAAAAAAAACCCTCCAATGAGGATTCCTTCACAGTTTGTTCAAGGGTTTCTTCCCGAGAAGTTTCGGAACTTCGATTCACTTCGGGACTTCCATTCTGAATTACTTCAACCGCATTGACAGTTTGCAGTTCGAAAAAACCCGCTTCCAAACCCAGGGCTCCCGACAGTAAAACAAGCATCAAGAAGATTGGGATAGAGGTTAGAGACATTTTTTTGTTCATGGTAACCAGTAAATAAAGGCTTCAATCGGCTTTTCCGGGCTGCCTTTATTGAGCCAGAGGAAAAGGACTTCTTCACGTTTCATATTCAACACAAAAAGACGGCTGGTTTTATGATCAATATGAAAATAATCAACAATTAGTATAGCAGAAAAATAAGTCAGAAAATGAGTATAGCAGAAAAATAAATCAGAAAATGAGTATAGCAGAAAGATAAGTTAGAAAAAAAGTAGCTAAACATTCCCAAAAGTTTATAAAAAAAGATTAAGGCGTTGGCCGCAATTTGACGCTACTGTCGATTACGGCAACATTCTTCCCGAGCTCTTCTTTCCGGGATTCCAGTTCTTCTTTTAAAACGACAAGCTTTTTACCGGAATTTTCAATTTCCTCTTTAAGGAGCCTGACCCTGTCCCGAAGCTCTGCCTCTTTATGTTCCAGTTCCGCAAGTTTTCCCGTGTCCAGCCCGGAAAGCTCCTTCTTCTTTTCCTCAAGGACCTGCACGGCTTCAAGGTATTCTTTTTTCCTGGTCTCAAGCCCGGATTCGGCGGCTTTTGCCTGGGCAAGGGCTTTTGCCTTTTTGGGGCTTTTCAGGTCCAGGGCGTTGTCTTCAAGGATTTTTTGCAGCTCCCGGAAAAAAGCCGGATCTGCAGCTGTCGGGTCGGCAAGACAAATTTCCACCTGCTGCTTTACTTCCGGCTTCAGGGTATACCTCCCGGTCTCGTGCAGTTTTTTGAGCCTTGAGAGGTTGTTCGAAAGAGGGAGGACAAGGGAAGTCAACCCTGATTCGGCTTTTTTAGCCAGGCCTTCGGCAGTAGCAACTTCTTTTTGCAGGTTCTGGGATCTCTGCCAGGTTTCCCCCTGCCGAAATTCTTCAAGAGCCTGCCCCACCCCGGCAATTTCACCATCCAGAGCCCGGATTTTTGTTCTTTTCAACCCTATACCCTGCTCATCGGATTCTACCGAGGCTGATAAATTCTTAATTTCCTTTATGTTCGCGAAAGCCACATCGATAGCTTCCAGTTCTTTTTTGTGCCCGGCAAGCAGCCCCCGGAGAGCTTTGAGGACCTGTCCCAGCCTGGCAAGGCTGTCAGTAACTTCTTTCGACTCCCGGGGAAAAACAACCCTGGTATAACGGAAACTCCGGCTCATATTCTCCACACAACTGTCAAGGCTCTGCATGGCCATTTCCTGGAACTCATCGAGGGTCCTGACATCGAAAGCTTCCGGAACCCGGATTTTATCCAGCAGGATTCCCACCTGCTTCATCATGTTCTCCCGGTTGCTCTTTGCCCTCTTTACCGCCCGGAGATCAAAGTCCCCCGTGACCTGCGCTTCGGCAAGCCTGGCATTGCTTTCCCTTATATCAGCAAGGGGAACTTCAATGTCCCGGAAAATCCCGGAAGCTTCCGCTTCTATTTCCGAAGAGAGTTTACGAAAGCGGGCGTCCAGCCATGAAGGGAGTTCCTCGAAACCGAGTTCCGTTGAAACTACTTCTGCAGGAGAACTTTCATTTTTTCCGAAGAGCTTTTTGATCCACTTCAATTCGAGCCTTCCAGACATGTTTATAAGAATTTGATAAGTATTTGATAAGTATTTGATAAGCATCCGAATCCATAGGAATTTGAATCCTATAAGGAATTAAATCCACTAAGATTTGAATCCACTAAGATTTGAATCCACTAAGATTTGAATCCACTAAGATTTGAATCCTATCAAGGAATTGAATCCTATCAAGGAATTGAATCCTATCAAGGAATTGAATCCACCAAGATTTGAATTGTGAACTTTTCAGTTCTTATCTATGTTATAACTTCTTCTATGAAAGATTATTTGTGATTTAAGGAGGGAAACGGCTGGAAAAAAACAAGTCGAGAAAAACAGGATGAGGAGGAGAGGGGGATAAGCAGGGAGAAACAGGATGAGGAGGAGAGGGGGATAAGCAGGGAGAAACAGGATGAGGAGGAGAGGAGGATAAGCAGGGAGAAACAGGATGAAGGGGAGATGAAGGCAAAAATAGGAAAACCGGGAAAGGTCCAATAAAAATTTAACAGGAAAATATACGGAATAAGGATACTTATATCATTAGGCGTATAATTTTAGTGTCTTAAATAATAATTTCACCCAAAAATTAGACAAAATAAATTAAACAGTTAAACAGAAAAAATTAAATTATTAAAAAGTAAAATTCAAAATAACATACAAGTTCCCGGTTACTGTCCCGACCGGAACTACAAGCAGGGGGTATAAAATGGCTAATGGAATAATGGAACAGACTATACCTTATACGGATTTGACAGTTTCTACGCTGCTTTTTGCAATTATTGTCCTGGTAGCAGGGTTTGTGATCGTAAAGTTTCTTGTATCGATGTTCAGGAGCGGAATTAAAAGCACAAAGCTGCCGGAGCTTGTTGTAGAATTCCTTACACGTTTTTTGAGCATCCTGCTCTACATCATGGTAGTATTCGCATTCCTTGGAACGCTTGGCTTTGACATAAACGGCTTTGTCATCGGCCTCTCGGCAGTGGTGGGGCTGGTCCTGGGCTTCGGGCTGCAGGACACGCTGACAAACCTGGCGGCAGGGGTCTGGATTGCTGCTCTCCGCCCTATCGATATGGGCGAATACGTGAAAGTAAACGGGGAGAGCGGGACAGTAAAGGCTGTCGGGATCATGGCAACCGAACTCCTGACCCCTGACAACCAGTACATAACAATCCCGAACAAACTCATCTGGGGAAGCCCGGTTATAAATTCAACCCGCATGCCAACCCGGAGGGTTTCGGTGGATGTGGGAATCGGCTATTCCTCGGACCTGGAAAAAGCTATCAGAGTAGCTATAGAACTTATGAAAGGACACTCTCTGGTCCTTACTGAGCCCGAACCCGCAGTTGTCACCACGGAACTTGCCGATTCCTCGGTGAACCTTCAGCTCAGGGCCTGGACAAATACAGGAGACTTCTGGACCGTCAAGAACGAACTGACAGCAGGCATCTTTGAGGCGTACAGGAAAGAAGGAATCGAAATTCCGTTCCCACAGTTGAGCGTACACCTGGAAAAAAACTGAAAAGCCTCCGGGGGAGGAACAGCTTTCGAGTGGGAGGCTGAATACATAAGGTCCTGAAGGAACAGGCTCACAAAAAGCAAACAAAGTGCAATATGAAAACGCAGAAGGCATAAAAAATAAACCAAAGTTATAAAATATTCTGATTGTTCATTAGTCTGAGGCAAACCCTAAACCGTATGTAAAAAACAGTATAATGAGCCTTCGAGAAGTTATTGGGCAAAAGAATTAACAGAGTTTTCCGCCCCCAAACTGTGTAAAAAAAGAGAAGATATATATAACATTAGAATGTTGGTAAATTATTAGTTAAATCATATAACATTATACGTCTGCGCGTGTAAAATGTAACTGCAAAAAGGAGGTTTTATAAATTAATAAAACCTCCGTCCCTCCCAACCCAATTTTTGTCTTATCCTGTGCCTTGCTTCGATTTCTGCTTTATCCATCACCCGGTTCTATTATAGTCCCAAACGTAAATATTTACACTTACTTTATAACCACGGAAGACACAGAAAGCACGGAAAGATTGTGCCCTTATTTCCTTTATTCCGTGTTTTCCGTGCCTTCGGTGGTTAAACCTGCACTTGAGATTGGTGAAAATATTTTGGCCCTTGACTATAATTGAGTTTGAAATGTGTAATTAATTTCTGGATTCACTATAATTCTGTAGGATCCGTATTACCCAGACTCCGTATTGTCCAGATGGATCAAAAAGCAATGTCCGAATGCTTTCGGCAGATTGTCCGGATGGATTCAGCAGGTCACATGGAACATTGCGACAATCCTGCCTTCTAGCTCATTCCAGCGCTCAATTGCCCAGGGAGTCGGGAGAAGTTCGATAGAACAGCGTTTTTTCCTGAAAAAGGCCTCGGCTTCGTCCGAAAGTTCCACAAAACCTGTTTGCCCGGTCCCCATAATAATTTTCTCCGTGCCCTCTTCGTAAATGTGCTCGGCTTCCTCAAGTGAGATTTTGTGAGAGGTCCCGTACAGGGCTTTTGAGAGCTTTTTAGTTCTCTTTTCCACCCGGCCGTCCAGACGGATCAGGATATCGTGCTCAAAAGCCTTTCCTTCGACAGTTATCGAACCGAAACTCGTGGAATCAATTTTTGGTTTCATAAGCTACTACCCCTGTAAATCAGAAAATACTCCACCTTCTCATAAGCCAGTAAGAAGGATACGACTGTATAATATATGGCAGTACCCGGGAGTATATAAAATGACAGTATCATTAATGTACTTCAGTGCGAAAGAATTAAACCTGAAACAGGATTAATAAATAAAAAACGATATTTTAGAGGTGAAAAACATTAGATATTCAATTGAAGACTTCGTAAGTGAAACGGGCGAAAGAGATCTAGGGCAGGGAGTTTTTGAACTGGAACGCGACCGTTTGCTGGAAGTAAACCTTGACGGTATGGTCTGGAGCAAACGGGGTTCCATGGTAGCGTATACAGGCGGGATTAAGTTTACAAGAGAAGGAATCCTCGAGCATGGGCTTGGTAAACTCGTAAAAAAATCCCTTACAGGAGAAGGGGTATGCCTCACAAAAGCCGAAGGCCAGGGAAAACTCTACCTGGCAGACGAGGGCAAGAAAGTCTCGATCCTGAACCTTGAAAACGAGGCGATCTTTGTAAACGGAAACGACCTCCTGGCCTTCGAATCCTCAATCAGCTGGGACATCAGGATGATAAAAAGGATTTCAGGCATGATGGCAGGAGGGCTTTTCAACGTGAAGCTCGAAGGGACAGGCATGGTCGCCATCACCATGCACCATGACCCCCTGACCCTCAAAGTGACGGGAGACTTCCCCGTATGCACAGACCCGAACGCAACGGTAGCCTGGTCCGGGAACCTGGAGCCGGAAATCAAGACCGATGTCTCCCTGAAGACCTTCGTCGGGCGGAGCAGCGGAGAGTCCGTTCAGATGGCTTTCAAAGGCGAAGGCTTTGTTGTAGTCCAGCCCTATGAAGAAGTGTATTTCCAGGCCCAGACCTGATTAAGGTTCAGATCTGAAATACTCACCCCTTTTTACTTTATTTACTCGGAAACTTTGACCTGACCCAAAAACTCTTTTCCGCAAAAAGCTTCAAGCCGGGACTTTTCTTTTTTTGCTTTCTCCATCCCTTCTTCCACTGCTTCCCTGATTATGTATCCGGCCTTGTGCAGGATGGTGTCTCCTATCTGGGGGTCTCTGTCCATGCTGGCGGTGCAGGGATAGGAGTGGTGAGCGCCTGAAATGGTTTCTTTATATTCGGAAATTTCGGTCCAGCTGAGTTTCTTTGCAACGAACCAGGTAGAACCACAGGGAGCATCCCTGAGCACCCCGGCCCCGATAAACCTCTTTCCGTCGGGGCTCAGTTCGATCCTTAGCACGGGCTTTCCGAAACCCATGTCCACGAAAGCATCAATCAGGGGTTTTCCAGTCTTTTCAAGGGCACAGAAGGGTTTTGGCCCCTCAAACTCCACACCCATGCTTTCGAGTTCCTTCCTGAGCTGTTCAAGCACCCCCGCGGGGGTGGCCTTCGAGTCCTCGGAAGGTGCGATTACAGCTTTTGCTCCGGTCCTTTTCACCACTTCAGGCAGGGCTATCAGGAGGTCGGCGTGGATCCCGATCGCAAGAATCAGATCACATTCCGGCAACTTCTGAGGAAGATACTGCTCGGGTTCCTCTATAAAGGCAGGGAGGTCAGTGGAAAACTCATGGATCCCCACAATCATCCCTGCATAGGACTTCCTGGCCTGCCTGCAGTGGTCACAGAGTTCCCCGCAGGACACACAGAACTCCCCGGGGTTTATCAGATTCAGAATCACTTTTCTTCCTAGTTCACCTGAGTAAAGTACAAGAATTCGCATGTTCCAACCCCTTGTAAGGTTCTTCTAAAATCCATTTAAAATCTATTTTTGCCGCAATAAACCCTCACTTCATTTGCTTCTCGAAACGAAGAAAAAATCCACAAAGGAAAATCCGGTTTTTCTGCGGAAACTGTTTAATTAAACATGTATTGAACGGTTTGATAGAGATATTTGATTAAGCGGTTTAATTGAACCGCTATACGGAAATGTTCTGCATTTTGTCCAAATGACAAATCATCTTCATTTTTCAAATAAACCTAATACATATTATTATTTGTTGGATTCTATAAATAATGTCAGTTTCGAATTAGAAATCGGTATCCAAAAGAAAACCGGATATTTTCAAGAAAAGTTCGCAAAAAAGTAAAGTGGAATCGGAAAAGAAAAGAAAAGAAGAGAAAAAAAGAGAAAAAAAGAGAAAAGAAGAGAAGAGAAGAGAAAAAAAGAGAAAAGAAGAGAAGAGAAAAAAAGAGAAAAGAAGAGAAGAGAAGAGAAAAAAAGAGAAAAGAAGAGAAGAGAAGAGAAAAAAAGAGAAAAGAAGAGAAGAGAAGAGAAAAGAAGAGAAGAGAAAAAAAGAGAAAAGAAGAGAAAAGAAGAGAAAAGAAGAGAAGAGAAGAGAAGAGAAGAGAAGAGAAGAGAAGAGAAGAGAAGAGAAGAGAAGAGAAGAGAAGAGAAGAGAAGAGAAGAGAAGAGAAGAGAAGAGAAGAGAAGAGAAGAGAAGAGAAGAGAAGAGAAGAGAAGAGAAGAGAAGAGAAGAGAAGAGAAGAGAAGAGAAGAGAAGAGAAGAGAAGAGAAGAGAAGAGAAGAGAAGAGAAAAAAAGAAAAATTGAAAGGATAAAGAAGAAACGAAGGGATAAAGAAGAAACGAAAGGAAGAGAAAAAAGGAAGAGAAAAAAAGGAAGAGAAAAGAAAAAGACCTTTTTTCCTTTCATTCCCCGAGCTTGAGAGCACCGTGGGGGCACATCTTGATGCACATCCCACACTGGATGCACTTCTTTTCATCAACGCAGAGGCTCCAGTCTTCGTCAAAGGAATAGACTTTCATGGGGCAGACCGAAATGCAGGCTCCGCATTCCACGCATTCCTCCTCATCGCGGGTGATGGGCCGGTCAAGCACGGCGACTACTGCTCCTTTGGATTCCAGCGCCTTCTTGATCCTGTTGAACTGGGAATCTTTTACGTCGGCTATCAGTTCCCCGTAAGTCGAGTCTATGTTTGCGACCATGATATTCAGGAGGACTTTGGTCTCGACCATTGACTCGGCAATGATGGGATCCTGGATCTTATCGGTGGGGATGATGATCTTAATCTTCATGCTCAGTACCTCCTTGCCAGGAGCTTGCTTATGTTGTCGCTGGTAATTATTCCCAGGACGCGCATCTGGGTATCAACCACTGGCATCGCAGAAACGCCGTAGCGGTCAAGCCTGCGGGCTGCCAGGTCCACGGGTTCGTTCGGGGCACAGGAAAGCACCTTTTTAGTCATGATGCTTTCAACGGAGTCGAAACGGTTTTCTGCAACCGCTTTGGAAACGTCCCAGGCGGTCACGAGCCCCACGAGTTCGCCGCTGTCCGAGATAACGGCCACGTGGTTAAAGGAGTTTTCCCAGATCTTTTTTGCGACGTCCTGAACTGTCTGGTCCTTCTTTATGGTAACGATAAAGTCCGACATGACGTCTTTTACCAGCGGGACTGCCTGGGTCTGTTTCATGGGCTTGACCTTGCTGTCCCTGGCGAGCCTTTCCACAGGCATGCTCAAGAAGAATTTCCCGTGCTTGACCCATTCCTTCAGTTCGTTGGAAATCTTCCGCGCGTTTTTGAAACTGGACATCGAAGAGGTGAGGACTTCCCGACCCTGGATTTCCACCGAACCCGAGCGTAGTTCGGCATAGTTTGCTTCCCTGATCATGGGTTTGTCCCTGCTGCCTGCCCCGTAGTCGAGAATTTCGGTTACCAGGTCCTCATCGCGCACGGCAGTGGATGCTGCCAACTTTTCATTGAGAATAGGGATAGGAATTCCGATTCCCATGTAGAGGGTAGCCCCATACCCGGTAAAAGAGGCAGCCCGTACGTAGTCCGGGCTCATATCCTTCAGGTCCCCCCGCAGCATAAGAGTCCCGAAACCGCTGTTGGGGGAGTGCTGGGTCCCATTTCCTATAACATAGCCCTGAGCTCCCCCCATGAAGATCCTGGTGCCCATACCGATAGTCTGGTATTCGGGGTCATTGGAGAGGGGAGAAAGCACACCAGCCCCGGAATAGGTTACGTTTCCGAACTTGGGAAGGAGTTCTCCCATGTAAGTGTGAAGAATCCGCTTTGAGCTGTTTGTTGCAGCCGCGTATTTCTGGTAAGCATTCCGGGGGTTAAGAAGGAAAGCCTCATTTAAGTCTTCGAGAGTGATGGAAGTGTCAAGGACTTTCCTGGGATAGCAGTCTGTCCCGTAGGAGGTGGCATGCACATTGATTTCCTTTCCCCGAAGGAGGTCTTCAATGACATGGGCTCCGCCATACTGGATCCCCCTGACGTCCGAGTTCTGGGCTGCCCCGAGGTAAGCGTCCACGGCTGCGACTCCGCTGTATGCCTCCACGTCGTTGAACCACATTTTCTGAATTTTGATAGGAGGCTCGGAATGTCCAAGGTTCAGCATCAGGCCCGAAGAACACATTGCTCCGAATGTGCCTGTGGTGACCACATCCACTTCCTTTGCCGCACCTTCCGCGCCGAGTTCTTCCACAATTCCGACCATTTCCTCGGCTGTGACGACATTGACGCTTCCGTCCTCAATTTTTTTATTTATCTCTTGAACCGATTTTTCAACCATGCAGGTATCCTCATTTTAGAAATTTATATGAATTGTAATAATTACCGGAATTATATATTACTTGTGATAATCTCGAAGTAACATCTTTTTCAGGAGAGAAACTGCTACTCCCGGAAAAGACAGGCTGCATTCAAATATTTAAATTCCGCCACTGAATCAGATAATTAGAAGTTATTTTTTAATAAGATATATATTACTTGTGGTAATCGAACATATATTCTGAAAGGACCTCTTACTGAAGGGCAAGTGAAACCTTTAAAAAACCATACCCAAATACTAAAAGCTCAATCAATATATATAAGAGCATAAACAATTGTTTTTCCGTATTTCTACAAACTTAATGTTATTTCATAGATTTTCAAGGTCCTATCACCCGATATGCTTATATCTCTTGATCAGGAGGTCAATGGGAAGGAAATCTAGCTCCTTTTTTCAGTAAATTTCTTATGTTTTAAGGCTATTTACCCGACCCATACTAAAATCAGGTGATCTGTTGACGCGCATACTTGCTACAGGAACCTTTGACATCCTCCATCCCGGGCACGTTTACTTCTTAAGCCGGGCCAGGGCACTGGGAGATGAGCTTTATGTCATTGTTGCCCGGGACTCCAACGTGACCCACAAGCCAAAACCGATCGTGCCCGAGGAACAGAGGCTGGAAATGGTAAGTGCCCTCGAGACAGTGGACAGAGCCATCCTCGGCAGTGAAAACGATATGTTCGAACCCCTTAAGAAGATCAAACCCGACATCATTGCCCTGGGCTATGACCAGCGCTTCGATTCCGAAGCCCTCGAGCAGGAACTTAAAAAACGGGGGCTTCCTGCGAAAGTTGTGAGGATCTCTTTTTCCAGGGAATGTCCTCTCTGCAGCACCGGAGCAATTATAAAAGAGGTCCTTAAAAGGTACGTGTGACGAAGCCACTACCGTTAAAACACCCGTAATGAAAAAACCTGATAAAAACTTTTTTCCAGGCTTCTTTTTTTAAAAATTCAGTAAAACCATTAAAAGTCGAACCATTAAAGGTCGAACCATTAAAGGCAAAACCATTAAAGGCAAAACCATTAAAGGTAAAAACTCTGGAAGCCCTCCAAATAGATAGGACTTCCAGGCAAATAAGACCTTAAGATAGAACCTTAAGATAGAACCTCAGGAAAATACCTTTTCCATCCTTTCGAGAGCTTCACTGATCCGGTCGACTGAAGTTGCATAAGAAATCCGTAGGAAGTTCTCACCGGAAGGCCCAAAGGCGATTCCAGGAGTTACGGCCACGTGGGCTTCTTTTAAGAGCTTTTCTGCCACTTCGGTCCCGCTTCCGAATTCACTAACGTCGGCAAAGGCATAGAAAGCCCCTTCTGGTTTTTTGCAGTTGAAACCGAGATTGTTCAGGCCGTCTATAAGGATATCACGGCGCATTCTGAAACGATCCACCATTTCCGTGACCTTGTCCTGGGGCCCCTGCAGAGCTTCAAGGCCTCCGTACTGGACAAAGGTAGTGGCACTGCTTACGGAATGGGACTGGATCTTCTGGAGAAGCTTCAAAATCTCCGGCGGGGCGGTAAGGTAACCGAGCCTCCAGCCTGTCATTGCATAAGCCTTGGAGAAGCCGTTTACCGTGATGGTCCTGTCCTGCATACCCTCGAGGCTGCCAATGCTAATGTGCTCGCGGTCATAGATGATTTTCTCATAGATCTCATCGGAAACAACCAGAAGGTCGTGGTCGATGGCGAGATCGGCAATACACTTCAGGGTTTTCTTTCCGAAAACTCCACCGGTGGGATTTCCCGGAGTATTTGCCACGATAAGCTTTGTTTTGTCGGTGATGTACTCGGAAAAATCCTCAGGGATGAAACCTTTTTCAGGAGTTGTGGGGACCCAGACCGTGTCCGCTCCGGCAAAACGGATGCAGGCATCATAGGTTACCCAGGCGGGATCAAATAGGAGGGCCTCGTCTCCGTCAGCAAGAACCCCCATCATAATCTCGAAAATCGCCTGCTTTGCTCCCGGGGTTACGAGCACTTCTGCCTCGGTTACATCGAGTTTGTTTTCCGTCCTCAGCTTTTCGGCAATGGCTGTCCGGAGTTCCGGTATACCCGCAGAAGGGGCATAATGGGTCATGCCTTCGTACATGGCCTTTGCCGCAGCATCGCAAATATTTTTAGGAGTGTTGAAATCCGGCTCTCCCAGGCTGAAGTTAATGACGTCTACTCCATCTTTTGTCATTCGGTTTGCAATATTGGAAATCCTGATCGTTGCGGATTCTTCTACACGCTTGAGCCTTGCTGAAGTCATGGGAATGTTCCTGTATTTTCCATTTTGCTATTTACGGCTTTGCCGGGCTTTACAGCCGCCGGACCAGCTTCACGGCAGCTTCGACTGCTCGCTTTGCATAGTCCACACGCTGATGGGCTTCCATCCGGGTCATGCCGGGCCCGGGGATCCCCAGGGTCACGGGTTTGTTAAACTCAAGGGAAAGGTCCATGATCTTCCGGGCAGCATGCTGAATGACCACCTCGTCGTGCTTGGTTTCCCCTTCGATAACTGACCCGATGGTGACCACGGCGTCGATATCTTCCCTCTGGCAGAGTTTCTTGATTGCAAGAGGCATGTCAAAGACCCCGGGCACGAGGATTGTCTCTTTAACGCTTGCCCCCAGGAATTCGGCGTGTTCTCTTCCAAGCAGTTCCATCTGATAGGTCAGATCCCTGTTAAATTCAGCTACCACAAATCCTAGGCTGATACTCATCTGTAAAGGTCTCCGGTCTTGTTTTTACCTAAAATAATTAATTGCGTCACATCCTCAAAGGACCCGCATCTTCGAAACCCTGCCTCTGACCGGTGCCTGCTTCCCGAACCAGTTTTTCAGGCTTGAAGAGCAGTTTTATCACGTTTAGGGCATGTTCCCGGGTCCGCCTGTCCATCAGGAAGGCGAGTTCCTTTTCGTCTGCACCCTCATCTTCGTGGACGAAGACTTCAATGATATGGGTGTTGGTCATAAGTTGTGCCAGGATAAGGCCCTGAGAAGCTTCATGGGCGCAGACCTTATCCTTTTCCTGGGCTCCGGGCATGCCAAGGGCCATGACGATATCACAGCCTTCCTCTTCAATTAGTTTCTTGGCTGTTACAGGCAGGTCCTTGATCCCCGGCACAGTTACCCGCTTTATTTTCACGGAAACATTCTTCTGGATCTCGTCGATTGCCGCGCGTCCCATGTCATAGCGCGCAAACGTAGTATCTGCAATTCCTATAGTGGGCATGTTTATCCCGATGGAAATTATGAGGTTATGGCGTTTGTTTTCTGGGTATTCCTGAAGGTTTATAGACTTTACCTTATAGGTCTGCCCCTTCGCTTCAAAGTTTGTCGATATCAGAGTTTGTCGATAACACTGTTTGCGGCTTCGACTCCTGCCCCAAGGCCGTCCAGGTAACCCCGCTTCTTCAGCACGATTTCCAGGCCCTGAATAGTGGAAAGGACGTCCCTGGCAGTTACGTTGCCCATGCTACCGACCCTGAAGATCTTACCTTTAAGGTGGGCCTGACCGCCGGCAACGATAATCCCTCGCTTCTTCATGTCGCCTTTGATATCTTCCCCGTCAATTCCCTCGGGAGCTTTCATGGCAGAAACCGTGTTTGAGTACTGGCTGTACTCGTTGAGCTGCGGGAACATCTCAATATTCATATCGGCAACACCGGCCCTAACGGCTTCGGAAAGCACCCTGTGCCTGTTGATCCTGGCTTCCATGCCTTCTTCCTTTACGATGTGCAGGGCTTCCTGCAGTGCATAGAAGAGGGGGATCGCCGGTGTGTAGGGAGTTTCGGTGCGGGCTTTGTCTCCGCTCTTTTTATATGCTTTGAGGTCATTGTAGTATGGTCTTTTCTTTACATCATTCATGACTTCGAAAGCTTTTTCACTCACTGAGACCATTGCAAGCCCGGGGGGAGCTGCAAGGCACTTCTGAGAACCCACGACTGAAATGTCAACACCCCATTCATCGACCTTTACCTCATCCCCGCCAAGGGAAGTCACACCGTCCATGATAAAGAGGGCATCATGCTTTTTGGCAAGCTTGCCGATTTCCGCAGCCGGGTTAAGGATACCGGCAGAAGTTTCGTTATGGACGAGAGTTATTGCCTTTGCCCCTGCTTCGAGTTTCTCCTTGACAAGTTCCAGGTCAACGGAAGTACCCCATTCGAATTCCAGGGGTACGACTTCTCCGTAGAGAGCTGCAAGGTCTTTGAAACGCTCCCCGAACTTCCCGTTTTCGATGGCCACAACTTTGTCCCCGCTTTCAACCACGGAGCCAACAGCCGCCTCCATCCCTGCGGTACCCGAGCCGCTGATGACAAAGATGTCGTTCTTTGTCTGGTAAACGTCGGCAAGGATTTCCCGGCAGTCGTCATAGATAGCCGCAAATTCCGCACTTCTGTGGTTGATCATCGGTTTTGACATGGCTCTCAGGACCCTGGGGGCAACTGGTACAGGCCCGGGCATCATGAGAAGGGTATCTTCCAGATCCATATATTCTATGCTCCAAAATTTTTAAAAATTTAAATGGGTTTCGATTAATTTTTTAAGCTTTAAATGTTCTGAACCTTTTCATTATACCTTCCGGCACATATGAACCGGTTCTAATTAACGATTACTTACTTGAAGTTCCTGATAAATTATTCCTGATAAATTATTCCTGATAAGTTATTCCGGATAAATAATTCCCTGGAAGTTGTTTCAGATAAATTATTCCCGGGAAGTTGTTACTAATAATTTGTTTCAGATAATTTCAGTTCTAAGTTCAATTCTAGTATATAATCGTGTGCTTTCCACTGCCATACTCTGCTTAAACCCTTTGTTTATTCATGAACAATCAGAGGAAGTTGGTATCAACCTTGAAGGAGTCTCATGACGTCGTGCTTTGTCACGACCCCTACAACCTTACCCTTTTCGACAACCAGCACGGCAGGATTCCCCTCCAGGATATGGGAAACAACCGAAATTGAAACCCCGGGAGAAACTGCAGGGAAAGAGTCCTCCATCATGTCCAGGACCTTCATCTGGGAGATGGACTTCTTTTTACTCTCACCCATCAACTTTACAATTATGTCTTCCGAAATGCTTCCAACGGGGATGCCCTTGTCCAGGACAGGGATCTGTGAAAAACCATATGCATGCATGAGGCTTACCACCTCTTCTACCGAATCTTCAGGAGAAACATTGATGACAGGAGAGTGCATCAGGTCCCTGATAATGATCTGCCGTTCCTTTTCAGCTTCATCAAAAGCTACGAGGATTTTCCTGACCGTCGAAAGCCTGGGGTCCACATCTCCCGATTCTATGCGTGCTATGAGAGGCTGGCTTACTCCTGCCCTTTTCGCCAGGTCGCTCTGGGTAAGTCTGAGCTCATTCCTCCTTTTTTTAAGATCTTCGGGTGTTGGAAGCTGCATACATATTACCGATAGTAATTATGCTATTTAACGTGATTGGTTAACGTAATTTAGAGAGTTTGTATATAAGGAGCAGCTATGCCCCGAACCCCATTTCGAAGGAAAATCCAATAAAAATATTATTTGGGAAATGAGCAGTCTTCAAATATGTTAGGACAAACAATGCCAAAAAGAAACAGTGATAAAAAGAGAAAGAAACAGAAAGAGTGCAAAAATAAAAGGGAGTATAAAAAAATATGAGAAAATATAAAAAGAGTGAAAAATAAAGAAGAGTACAAAAATAGTCCACATGAAGGCGAAACAGGACGCTTCAGGCAGAATTATTTTCAGCCAGAATTATTTCCAACATAATTAGTTCCAACATAATTATTTTCAGGCATAATACGGGCTTTCGATTTCTTTTGACTTTTTGGTCCTGAGTTCCCCTTTTATTGCTTCGTAGTATTTCATGGTGTCCGGAGTGACCGAGGGGCCTGTTTCCCTGACAGCTTTCAGGAAATGTCTTTGCCAGACATTCCGGGCGTGGATATCTTCCCTGAGGGCAAACCTCCCGGCTTTTTTGCAAACTGCTGCGATATCTGCCCCTGTGTACCGGTCAGTCAGGGATACAAGTTCCTCCGGGTCAACATCCTCTGCAAGGGCCATCTTTTTCATGTGGACCTTAAAGATCTCTCGCCTGGCCCCTTCATCAGGGACAGGGACCATGATGAGTTCGTCAAAGCGGCCCGGGCGAAGGAGAGCGGGATCAATGATATCCGGCCTGTTGGTTGCGCCGAGCACGACGACACTCCTGAGCTCTTCGAGCCCGTCCATCTCTGACAGGAGCTGGTTCAGGATCCTGGCCGTAACCTGGGGTTCCCCTGCATAAGCCCCCCTGATGGGAGCAAGAGAGTCAAGCTCATCCAGGAACACGATCGACGGGGCAACCTGCCTGGCCCGCATGAAGACTTCGGCAATCCGCTTTTCGGACTCCCCGTACCATTTGGAGAGCAGGTCACTTCCCTTGGCTGTGATGAAGTTCGCATCGGACTCGTGGGCGATGGCTTTTGCGATAAGGGTCTTTCCAGTGCCAGGCGGACCGTAGAGAAGCACTCCTTTGGGAGCCTCTACCCCTATAGTCCGGAAGGAATCGGGGTGTTTAAGCGGCCATTCCACGGCTTCTTTTAAAAGACATTTTACTTCATCAAGCCCGCCCACATCGTCCCAGCTGACGTTGGGGACCTCAATCAGGATTTCCCGGATAGCGGAAGGCTGGACGTCTTTCATGGCTTCTTCAAAGTCATCCCTCAGTACCTGAAGAGAATCAAGGATCTCTTTCGGGATTTCGGGTTCCTTCAGGTTGATTTTAGGCAGGATCCGGCGAAGGGCACTCATAGCCGCTTCCCGGCAAAGCGCCGCAATATCCGCCCCCACGAAGCCATAGGTTATCTGGGCAAGGCTATTGAGGTTTACGTCGTCGGTAAGAGGCATGCCCCTGGTATGGATCTGGAAGATCTCGAGCCTGCCTTCGGTATCCGGGACCCTGAGCTCTATTTCCCGGTCGAACCTTCCGGGGCGGCGCAGCGCCATGTCCAGGGCTTCGGGACGATTGGTTGCTCCGATCACGATCACGTTCTTTCGGCTCTTGAGCCCGTCCATCAGGGAAAGGAGCTGCGCGACCACTCTCCTCTCGACTTCCCCCGTTACCTCGGCCCGCTTGGGAGCGATGGAATCGATCTCGTCAAGGAAGATGATAGCAGGAGCGTTCTTTTCAGCCTCGTCAAAGATCTCCCGGATCCTCTGTTCGGATTCCCCGTAATACTTGGACATGATTTCCGGGCCGTTGATGGAGATGAAGTAGGCGTCGGACTCATTTGCCACTGCCTTTGCAAGCATGGTCTTCCCGGTCCCGGGTGGCCCGTGGAGGAGCACGCCCTTGGGAGCATCGATCCCGAGCCTGTCAAAGAGTTCGGGGTGTTTCAGGGGCAGTTCAATCATTTCCCTGACCTTGGATATGGCATCCTTGATCCCGCCCAGGTCTTCGTACATTACAGTAGGGATGGTCTGTTCCGGAGGAATCTCCACTGCCTCGGGGAGGAGTTCGATGTCGGTCATTTCCGTGATCTTCACGATCCCCGGAGGAGAAGTCGAAACCACCTGCAGCTTTATTTCCCCAAGCCCGAATGACGGACCAAAATCCGGGCCGAAAAAGTCCTGGAAAAAGTCCTCGAACATGAGCCCCTTGCTGTACATATCCCTGTCCGGAGACCTCCGAAGACTCGTGGTGGAGATAAAGTCCCCTTTTGAAACCGTGCGGTTCATAAAGACAGCTCCCAGGGCCTCGCTTGGGGCATAAATCTGCATCCCTTTTGTTACGGGAGACAGGGTCACATGCTTTGCTTCCTTCCACTCCGCTTTCAGGAGTTCCACATATTCCCCGATACTGGTCTTTGCGTTTGTGCGGATAAGCCCGTCCATACGGATGAGGTCAAGCCCCGCATCACCTGGATACGAACGCCCGACCAGGGCAGAGGTTGTTTTGCCTCCCCGAATTTCCACAACGTCAAAGGGCTTGAGTCCCAGCTTTTCCCTGAAAGCTTCGTCGATGCGGACAATGCCCTTTCCAACATCTCGCTGGTCTGCTTCCGCAACCTTCAGCTTGATCGAATTTTCGTCCTCGCCAGTCAAATAATACCCCCCGTTCCCGGAAATTAATGATTTTCAGTTTTGGATATGCACCCGGATATGCGCCTGAATATGTACCCCCAACTGCCTTCCTCTCAAAACGTCGGCTGTACCTTCAGTTCCCCTCGCACCGTAGGCCATACCTTCAGTTCCCCTCGCACTGTTGGCCGTACTTTCAGCGTTCCCTCGCAAGGACGGCCGTGCATTCAGTCACTGACCTTCCTGGCCTCTTCATCAAGCTCCTTCAGGTTGGTTGGGATCGGGTTTTCCTTGAGGAACTTTGCAAAGTGCGCCAGGTTGTGGACCATGTACCGCACCGTCCTGTTGGTATAAAGGTGCCTGTCCCCCCCGGCTTCGATGTAACTCGGACCCGGCCCGGCATCGCCCACCCAGTAACAGTCCACATTCGGAGGAATGACGCAGCCCAGGTGCGTCAGGTTAAAGAGCGTGTTTGCAGAAACATCATGCGCCCCATCCTCATTTCCGGTCACAATGACCCCCCCGACCTTGCCGTAAAGCGGGTACTGCCCTGTCACGGGGTCCCCGTCCGCATATGTCCCGTCAAGCCTTTCCAGGACCATCTGGCAAACCGAGGAACGCACCCCGAACCAGATTGGCGACGCAATGACGAGAATATCGCAGGTCTTTACTTTTTCAAGAATATGCGGCCATTCGTCTCCCTCCCCTTCGTCGGACGAAACCCCGAAAGCTACCTTATGGTCGATAACCCTGATTACTTCGCTTTCTACCCCGAGCTCCCCGAAAAGGCCCACCGCTTTGTCAATGAGTGCCCTGGTGTTGGAGGTCTGAGGTGACTTTTTCAGAGTGCAGTTCAAAAAAAGTGCCTTAATCGCCATAATAGTATGATTTCGGACTGCCGTTATATATACGGGGTCGGATGATTGTTCAGGAATACTGTTTATGAAACACCCAATACATTTTTTGACAACTCCGGAAAACGAAAAACGGAAAACTGGGTAAGAAGGAATAAAAAGGAAATTAAATCAGAAAGGAAAAAACAAAAGAAACGGAAAAAACAAAAGAAAGAAAATAAAAAAGGGGACAAGAGAAAGATATTTTATAACCTTATCTCCTTTGCCATTTCCTGAAAGACCTTTCCTTTTTCGGTGGTTATGAAAAGCCCGTCTTCATGTTTGATGAGTTCTTTTTCCTTCAACATTTCCAGATACTTCTGAGCAATGTTGAAATTCAGATTTACTTCATAGACTATATGTGTCTTCTTTGCTCCGTTAGTTGCCACTCTCAAAATATCGACAGCAATATCAGTCCTGCTTCTCCTCTTAATACTAATACCCCCCATACGTAGAAAAATTATATTTGTAAGGAACTTTAACATTGAAAACTATATTTTGATGAATCTTAGTGTATGTAACTAAGATTCTTATTGTTAATCGTTTTGCTTACTATATAACATTATCAGTGTGATATAAAAAAATAAGTATGTAAAATGAAAATTTCTAACGCCAATAACTTCAGGTCACCCGCTATGCAAAACTAAAATTACTGTCCCAAAAAAGCACACAAAACTGTTACAATAGAAAAAGATAGTTCAAAAAAACCAATAGGAAGAGAACACTCTATTAAAAAACGTACATATTTAAAAGGATATGGGCCCGCTGAGATTCGAACTCAGGATCCCCGCCGTGTAAAGGCGATGTCATAACCGTCTAGACCACGAGCCCATCTGGAGTGTGAATCATTTTCGGAAGATTACTCCTCAAATGCAACTCCAAAATGTCATTAGTTATATATATGTGTTTTGATAGCCGAGGATATTCAGTAAAATTAATTCAAAGAGATGCCCGTCTCACATTCAACAGGCTAAAACGTTTAAACCGTGAGTCCTGAAAAATATTTGAAAAAATTTCAGCATATTAAAGTCGGAAAAATCTATTTTTTCAAGCAGAAATTGAGATTGTAAGTTCAATCGACCTCAGGCATTAAACCATAAAATATTTATATCAGAATTGCGTGAAAGGATAATTGTGAGCGGGTCTCTAATTTTGTAAGATAACCCCAACCCCCCAACACCCCCAATTCATACTCCCCAACCCGCTCACACTGATTATTATTACGGAAAAAACCTTCTTTTGCATAAAATACTTTTTACCATAGCTTATTTTGTACATGTGCTATCGGACCATATACCGTTTTGCAATCTTCACGCATCATTTCACACATAAGTTTGTTTCCTTACTATTTACCCTTACTATTTACCCTTACTATTTATCCTACTGTTCGTCCCTTAAAATTCATCCGGATATATAGCTGTAAACATTCCCGGCATATTACTACTTTTACATACCTTTTACCACTCCTGGCGTGTTTTCTGCTTGTCAGATCTGATAAACACAGGAGTACGTGCCCTACAGAATTTCATAAAGACTGTGAGGAAAGTATGTCACCGAAGAGAAGGAGGAAATATAGAAAAAATATATATATTAAAATAGGACTGCCAGTTCCATTAATAAGAGATTTTGTATGGGATCACCTTAAAAAGAGCTCATGAAAAACGGAATTTCATTAATATTCGATATATCGCCAGTTAGTATAAATCAAGGCATATATATTAGAAAACTATATATATGATGAGATATTACAGAAGACTTAGTGAGCGGGTCTGTTTTTACAGTATAACCCCCAACTCATATCCCCCAACTATTCCCCAACTATTCCCCCAAACACCAAGCCCGCTCACTAATCCCTTTCATTTCTTTCCATTATTCACAAATCTCTTCTTCATGCATCATTTCTTCATTTTTTCTCTTCCTAATCTCTCTTTCAATTTATCCCTCGTTCTTCCCTTATACCCACAAGTAGCTATGTTCGATTTCCGAATATTTCCCGAACCCTCGGAATCATTCATTTGCAATCCAAATCCTGAAATTTTTCGAAAACGACCCATGAAAACCGACATCATGGTTATCCACCATTTTGGAAATCAACTAAGTATACAATACATTATCTGCATAGCCAAAAATATGTTTTAATATATAAAAAAAGTATTTATAAGTCGGTTTCGATATACCATATTAGTGAGCGGAGAACATACCCCCACTTCCCAAGAATTCCCCAAACTTCTTTCTTCTTTTAAGTCAACCCCCAAAAAATCCGCTCACTTATTATCCATGTCGGTGTTATGTGGTTTTTAACTTTCAGGCGAGAAGTATTCTTCCTCGACTCCAAAAGAAGCAAGGAGGAGTAGTCCACCAAGGGTAGTAGTCCATCAAGGGTAGAAATGATAAATAAAAACTTTTTCCCGGCCCCCCAAGCTGTCAGTAAGCTGCTGGCAAACCTGTAAAAATCCGGGTTGAGAAAACAGTTAGAAAACTAAAAATCCGGATATAAATACAGATAAACCCATAAGGAAAAGAATAAAGCCGCTTAAAAAGCGGCATAAAAACGACTTAAAAATCAAAAAGCGTTTTCTGAGTTTTTTGCTCAGGTTTTTTTGGCTCCCCTTTAGATTCAGCTGCTTCTTCCGAAGAGACAGGATCTAAGGGAAGGTTTTCTTCTTGAGATTCTTCTGCTTGCACTTCTGCGGAAACCTCTCCTGGCACTTCTGTGGGTACCTCTGTGGGTACTTCTGTGGGTACTTCTGTGGGTACTTCTGTGGGTACTTCTGTGGGTACCTCTGTGGGTACCTCTGTGGGTACCTCTGTGGACACTTCTGTGGACACTTCTGCGGGTACTTCTGCAGGTACCTCTCCTGGCACTTCTGTGGGTACCTCTGTGGGTACTTCTGCGGGTACCTCTGTGGGCACTTCTGATTCTATTTTACCGGACTTCGTCGCACTGTCCTGAATACTATCAAACCCGAAATCCAGCGTTCTTTGCTTTCTATCCGAACTGACGGGAGCCGTTGTTTCGGTTATTTCGGTTGTTTCGGAAGAAACAGCCTCTTTTCCGGATATTTCGGCTTCGGAAAAGAAACCGGGAGTTTTTAGTTTGGTTCCGGCAGGCTTGAATGCAGGGTTTTTTTGCCGGCCTCCTGCAGCAACCGGGGGTTTGAAGAACTCAGCCTCTTCCCGGCTCCCGAAGGCTGCCTGCAGTTCCCGGGCGTCATCATAAATTTTCTGGAGCTTTTTGCTTGCTTTTTTGCTTCCGGTAAGATACATCAGTTCTTCGATTTCAAGGCCAAGCCCGGCAGTCACGTCCACGGCAGAGGCTTCGTCTTTTGCCATCATGGAATAAAGCCCGAGCAGGTTGCTCCTGGAATAGTGCATTGACTCCAGGCAGTGTTCCCCTATCTTCGAAGCAATATTATCCCGCATGTTCCTGGTCGCCCGGGTCTGTCCAAGCCGCCTCCAGACCGAAGGCTGCTGGTACTTGATAAAGCCCCTGTAAGACCTCGACTTTGCAAGGGAAGTCCCGCAGACCATGAGGTTGCTGGCATACCTCCACATCCGGTAGTTCTGGCGCTTCTTTACGCGCCCAAGATAGAGATCGGCTCTTGAGAGGTAGCTGTAACCGGTCCTGATATCTTCAAGGTCCCCACCTTCTCCCGCATACTGGACAGGCAGGTTCTCATCGATCCAGTGCACCAGGTCTTCGGGGCTCTCGTCAAGGCCATATGTGGCTTCAAGGGCTTTTTTCGGGTCCGTGCTTTTGAAGATCTTCTGCATCGCCTTGAAAATATTTTCCTTTACGTCCCGCTCGCCTGTGCTGACATCCTCGGCTTCGATAATCTCCCTGCCGCTGGCCGCGGCCTGGAGGTCGTTTACGGCACTGCGCAGGTCTCCTCCGGCACTTTCCGCAATCTTCAGGACAGCCTCGGGGCTGCACTGGAGCTCCTCTCCATCACAGATCCTTCTCAGGGCAGGGACAATGGACCGGCTCTGCACGCCCAGGAACTTGATTTCCAGGCAGAGGTTCCGGATCGTCGGGGTGAGCCCGTAGAGGTCATTTGCAATAAGCACAATCGGCTGCTGCGTATTTTTAATTATCCCCGAGACCGCCCGCATCCCGCCGCGGTCCGAGCTCCCGTGGATATTGTCCGCCTCGTCCAGGATGATCAGGCGCTTTCCACCGAAAAGGGAATTCATGGAAGCCGCAGAACCCGCAACCTTCTCAATGACTCCTGCCGTCCTCTGGTCGCTTGCATTAAGCTCGATCGCCTCCCAGCCAAAGTCCCGGGCAAGGGCATGAGCACTGGAAGTCTTCCCTATCCCTGCAGGCCCGTACAGGATCACAGCCCTCTTCTCAGGGATACCCTCGAGCCACTCCTCGGCCCAGCTCCGGAAATCATGCACTG
Organism: Methanosarcina sp. MTP4; assembly: GCF_000970045.1. Classification (NCBI taxonomy): domain Archaea; kingdom Methanobacteriati; phylum Methanobacteriota; class Methanomicrobia; order Methanosarcinales; family Methanosarcinaceae; genus Methanosarcina; species Methanosarcina sp. MTP4. The sequence continues at coordinate 1,372,651 of NZ_CP009505.1, read as the reverse complement.
CCTTCTTGTTCCCCACGACATCCGCGAGGGTCGAGGGGCGGTATTTTTCAGCCCATTCGATTGCTGCCGTCATTTTCAACCATACCAGTAAAAAGGATACTCATTCATAACCTTATATGTTAAAATAATTTTTCATGTATAAGGATTTGGGTACAATGCCTATTGGCACTGTTTTTGATAATAAACACAGAAATACAGTATAAACGCTGTCCCGGTTAAAGTCCATTTAAACGAGCAAAACGACCCGGCAAGAGTTGCAGATAAATTGCACTGAACAGAGACTTCCGGAATACCGTCTTTAACCGTTTTTGTCCGCACAAAGGCGGCTATCTCAAGAAATTGCTGCAAAGAATGAAGTAAAATCCGAAACCTCTAAAACTCCGAACCGGAAGTTCCGGGAATTCCGGAAGCTACCGGCACCCTACGAAGCTCTCAAGTCAAAAATAAGAAGTCGGGTTGAAAGGGAAAGTTAATTAATGTTTGTGTTGATTTTCAAAGGACTACCTTAAATCTTACCAAAAAGTAATGGTCTACAGTACTGATCTATATGGAAAATAATGGCATGAATACCCTCCTGGAGGCCATCGAAATACGGGCCCGGGCAAAGCGGGCTAAGGTGGCTATGGGAATAAGGGAACCCACCCCGAAGCTTCTTGAAAGTGCATGGAGGGCTCAGATGCTGGGCTATGCACAGGTCGTCCTGGTGGGAAACAAAAAGGAAATTGACGAAATCGGGACCGAGCTTGAGGTAGTTGATACCGAAGATCCCGAAAAAACCCTCATCGAACTCCTCATCTCAAGGAAGGTCGATGCTGCGATCCGGGGGACTGCAAAAGCTTCCGGAACCCTTACCAACCTGAAGCTGGCCCTGGGCATGAGGAAGATCTACAGGCTAGCCCTGCTTTTGACGGTTGACGGAACGCCTTTTTTCCTTGCCCCTGTGGGAATTGACGAAGGGAACTCCCTTGCGGACAAGATCCGGATGATTACCCTGGGCGCAGAACACATCAGAAGGTTTGGGGTAGAACCGGTCGTTGGCGTGCTTTCCGGAGGCAGGATGGGAGATATAGGAAGGGACAGACGTGTGGACCGGACCCTTGCGGACGGGGAATTCATAAGCAGCCAGGTAGCGGAACTCGGGATTAAGGTTAAGCACCATACCATCCTCATCGAAGACGCCATAAAGGAATCTAACTTCATCATGGCCCCTGACGGCATCTCAGGAAACCTCATCTTCCGGACAATCGCTTTCCTGGGTGGAGGAGACGGGCTCGGGGCTCCCGTGCTGATGGACGACTACGTCTTTGTGGATACATCCAGGGTAGGCGGGCACTTCACAAAAGCCATCATGCTTGCAAGTGCGCTTTCCCACCTGAACAAGGAAAGAAAAGAAGGGAATTAATGAAGAGAATCCGTGAAGGGAATCCATTAAGGAGATTTATTGAAGGCTATTCGTGAAGGATTTATGAAGGAAATTAATGAAGGGGATTCATGAAAAAAAATTGAAAAAGACGATTCATGAAAGTAATTAATTTAGCTTATTAAATAAAGGTGATTAATTGAAGGTTGCAGAAAACTGGCCGGTGGTAAAAGGAGACTACAGGGTAGGGAATCCTGAATCGAGGATTGCGGTAGTAACCCTTGCAAGCCACCTGGAAGCATATCCCGAAGCTGCGCTCTGGGGAAGTTCCAAAACCGAAAACCTCGGGGTCGAAAAAATAATCGTTAACACTATTTCGAATTCGAATATCAGGTACATCCTGGTCTGCGGGACCGAGTCAAGAGGCCACCTTGCAGGCCAGTCCCTGCTTGCAATCCATGCTGGCGGTATCGATGAACAGGGCAGGATAATCAGGTCCGAAGGGGCAATCCCTTTCATAGAAAACGTCCCCGGAGAGGCAGTCGAGCGCTTCCAGCAGCAGGTTATCATGCTGGACCGAATAGGGCTTAACGATACGGAAGAGATCCGGAAAATCGTGGATGAGTACAGAAACAAAAACGAAGCATATCCCGAAGAGCCCCTCGTCGTCTGCTCCCCGAAGAAAAAACAATGTTCTCTTGCAGTTCCCGTTAACGGGGACGTGATTATTTCTGAAGAATTTGTTATGGATGCAGAGGCAGGAATAATTTGCCCGGCTGAAAGCCTCTGAAACAGAGCAAATGTACAGAAGCGATAAAAGTTGAATATAATTATATTAAACAGGCTAATTTTGAGGATTCAAAATGTTTAAGTTCCAGAACGAACAGGAAATCGTTAACATTGCAGGGGTAAAGGTAGGCGGGCAGCCCGGAGAACTCCCGACAGTGCTTGCAGGAACCATTTTTTATAACAAACACGGCATTGTGGAGGACGCGGCAAAAGGCCTTTTTGACAGGGCAGCAGCCGAAAAGGTGGTCAACCTGCAGGAAGCAAGTTCTGAAGAGACCGGAAACCCCCACATGGTACACATTTACGGGACCACTCCCGAAAGCATCACCCGTTATATCGACTTCATTGCAGAAGTTTCGGATGCCCCATTCCTCATTGACTCCTCCGAGGGAAACGTGCGGGCACACGCTGCAAAATACGTAAGCGAAATCGGGCTTGCGGACCGGGCTGTTTATAATTCCATAAACATGAGCATCACGGAAGCAGAAATCGAAGCCCTGGCAAGTTCCGATATTGACAGTTCCGTTATCCTCGGCTTCAATGCCATGGACTCCTCCCTGAAAGGAAGGATGGACATGCTCGAAAACGGAGCCGGGCTGCTCGAGGAAGGACTCCTTTCAATTGCCGACAGCTGCGGCATCGTCAATAAACTGATCGACCCGAGCATCACCCCCATGGGAAACGGGGCAGGGGTCGCCCTCAGGATGACAATCACTGCCAAGGCGAAGTGGGGACACCCCACAGGTTCGGGGATCCACAACGCTCCCTCGGCCTGGAACTGGCTGCAGCGGAAAAAAGAAGAAGACCCCATTGTGTACAGGGTCTGCGACATAGGTTCGACCTGCCTGCAGCAGGCAGCCGCAGGGGACTTCATCCTCTACGGCCCTATCGAATACGCAAAGTACGTATTCCCCATGGCTGCCATGAGCGATATTATGATCGCAGAAGCCGTAGCGGACCTTGACATCGAACCCTCGGGCAGGCACCCCATTAACCTGCTGGTCTGAGCAAAATTCCAGACCTGAGTAAAATTTCAGAGATAGTTTTAACCAGTTCAAATAAAACTTTCCGGCTGCCTCCCCGCGGCCAGAAAGGAATCTTTTTTCAGAAATTATGCTTCCATAAGTATTTACTTTTTTGAATTAGAAATCCATAGTATAATTTTCCTGAAATAGGGTCTATTCCATAAGAGTCAATTCCAGTAAGAGTCAATTCCAGTAAGAGCCAATTCCAGTAAGAGTCAATTCCAGTAAGAGTCTATTCCATAAGAGTCAATTCCAGATAGCACTGAAATTCAGGGGAGTGGTAAACTGGCTATAATCAAGAATAAAACCAACCATACCATCCGTTTTGTGGCTTACCGGGCTGACGGGACCGAGATGCACCAGAAGGCGACCAAAATTCCACCGGGACAGAGCCGCTATGTGAGCAAGGATTACGTAGGGGACATCGACTGGTTCATCGTCACGGCTTTTCTGCCAGAGAGCAAGGTCTACGACCATGTGGACGTGGACCTCCTGCCAGCCGTGAGGGACGCAGACGATGCCCTTGCCTTTGCCAAGGTGGGAGTAGAAGAAAAATTTGTCTTTGCGGAAGATTCCGAAAAGAAAGAGTTCCGCTTCTACCATGATGAAAACGAACCAGAAGAGGAGATCCACGGCTGGTAAGCCCTGATCGTTTTCAGAAAAATACAGGGAAAAATACCTTTTCGTTCCGTTTTCTTCCCAAACCCCCTTTTTTCAACCTGGTCCTTACAGTATCTTTTCCCGCTTTAGCCCTGCTTGCTTATAACCCACCTGCCCAGACCCTTTTTTTGCCCGCTTATTTATAAATCCCAGGACCTCCGGGCTCTCCCGCGGGGCTTCCTCTCCCGCGAGCACAGCGGACGCACATGCCTTTCCTGTGATCCATACACTCTCCGCAGACAAGTTTTCCGCAAATGGGACAGGTATACAGTTTTGCCGATTTCCCACAAATTGCACATAAACCCATTACTTCCAGAATCCCAACCTCCTAATGATTCCGGTTAAAAAATGAACTTGAGGAACTATAAACGTTTCCGGGCATAAAAGTTTCAGGGCATAAACGTTTCCGGGCATAAAAGTTTCAGGGCATAAAAGTTTCCGGATAGAAGTTTCAGGGAATCCCTGGAGAAAAAAGTCACTGCACCGAACAGGAAAGAATTAAGAAAAAAAGATGTGCAGGAAGAAAGAAAAAGAAAGGAAGGAAGAAAGAAAAAGGAAGGAAGGAAGAAAGAAAGAAAAAGGAAGGAAGAAAGAAAAAGGAAGGAAGAAAGAAAAAGGAAGGAAGAAAGAAAAAGGAAGGAAGGAAGGAAGGAAGGAGAAGGCCCCCCTCCCGGATTGAATTTCAATGCGGTTCTTAGCCGACGGACTTATTTCGAATCAGTTGAAATTTTAATCAGTCAACGATTCCGCCCGTGTTTGCGGAGTGCACGGCACGCTGGTACCTTGCCAGGTAGCCGGTTACTTCCTTTTTAGGGGGTACGAAAGCAGCCCTTCTCTTTTCCAGTTCCTCCTCGGAAACCTTCAGGTTCAGGGTTCTCTCAGGGATATTGATCTCGATCAGGTCCCCGTTTTTCACGAGGGCGATCGGACCGCCTTCACTGGCTTCGGGGGAAACGTGTCCGATGCAGGGGCCGCGGGTCCCTCCCGAGAAACGGCCGTCCGTGATAAGGGCCACGGAATCGATCATGCCCATGCCCACGAGGGCGGCGGTTGCAGCGAGCATTTCCCGCATACCCGGACCACCTTTCGGCCCTTCGTAGCGGATCACCACGATGTCCCCCGGCTTTACCTCGCCTGAAAGGATGCTTTCCATGGCGTCTTCTTCACACTCGTAAACCCTGGCAGGCCCGGTGTGGACGCGCATCTTCTCGTCCACTGCAGCCTGTTTCACAACCGAGCCGTCCGGGGCAAGGCTGCCCTTGAGGACTGCAATTCCGCCTTCGGCATGTTTCGGGTTTTCGAGGGTTGTGATGATTTCCTTATTGAGCTTCGGGTTTACGATCTCGTACTCTTCCAGGTTTTCCCCGATGGTCTTTCCGTTCACTGTCAGCTGGTCCCTGTTGAGTTTAGGAGCAAGCCGCTGGAGGATTGCCTGGACTCCGCCTGCCCGGTCGAAGTGGAGCATGAAATTCGGGCCGCCGGGGCGGAGGGAAATCAGGTGGGGAGTTGTCCTGCTCAGCTTGTCAAAGGCTTCGAGCGGGAGGTCGATCCCGAACTCGTGGGCAAGGGCCGGGAGGTGCAGGGTCGTATTGGTGCTGCCCCCGACTGCCATGTCTACCATGATGGCGTTTTCAAAAGACTTGAGTGTAACCATTTTTCTCGGGGTGATGTTTTCCTTTACGAGTTCCACGATGCGTTCCCCGGACTCCTTTGCGATGCGGACCTTCTTTGCGTCAACGGCATGGGCAGTTGCACAGCCGGGAAGACTCAGGCCGAGCGCTTCGGTCATGCAGGCCATGGTGTTTGCCGTAAACATCCCGGCACAGGACCCTGCACCTGCACAGGAAAGGTTTTCAAGCCTTTCGAGCTCTTTTTCGGAAAGTTTGCCCGCCTTGTAGGCTCCGACCCCTTCAAACACAGAGATCAGGTCCGTGTACTGGTCTTCCACGTAGCCGGGCAGCATGGGCCCTCCTGTCACCACAATGGAAGGGATATCAAGCCTGCCGGCTGCCATAAGGTGCCCGGGCACGATCTTGTCGCAGGTAGGGATCATGACCATCCCGTCAAACTGATGGGCTTTTACCATCAGCTCGATGGTGTCCTCGATAACTTCCCTGCTCGGGAGGGAATATCTCATGCCTTCGTGTCCCATAGCGATCCCGTCACAGACTCCGATGGTGTGGAATTCGAAAGGCACCCCACCGGCATTCCGGATCCCGGCTTTCACGGCCTCAGCCAGCTTGTTCAGGTGGATATGCCCCGGAATGATATCGTTCCAGGAGTTTACAACGGCGATGAACGGTCTCTTCATTTCGGAATCCGTAACCCCGGTTGCTTTCAAAAGTGAACGGTTAGGGGCTCTTTCAGGGCCCTCTTTGACGATGGAACTTCTCATTGTGAATCTCCTTATGATCTGACGGTGTTATAGAATAGGAAAAAACTTCATAGTATAAAACAGGTTGGTGGAAAGCAGATTAGGGGAAAGGAAAGCTGTAGTTTCCTGAAAAGGAAGTAAAAAAGATAAAAACCCGTTAAAATTTTTCTCATTTGTCCGCTTGAATGAGAGATACTTGCACAAAAAGGAAATAAAATATAATAATACACATATATTTATATAGCCAATCCGAGTTCCTCAGGGATTGAACAGACCTGGTGAACGGGTCATTCCGACCTGCATCTACAAGATCACTCCATTTAACAAACAGATTACTAGCAACTTTTACAACCCCAAAATGGTCGTACCTGTTCACCAACTTTTTTTCACCCGGCTTCCGGGAAACATTTATCGGGAAACCGGACAGCTTACTTCCCATGTACCGCTGGGGCCATAAACTTATTTTGAAAGCTCGGTCCTGGCAGGCTACTGGTCCATCTGGGCGGCAGGGGAAACGCCTCAGAAATTTTTGAAGTCCTGGACTCGATGCTCAATAACGAAAAATGGAGCCCCAATTTCAGTGATTTCACTTTTCCCTACGGTTTCTACGGTCCGGAAGAATATGGGAAATGGCTCGAAGACGCAGGCTTTTCCCCCGCCGCATGGAACTTATCCCGAAAGACATGCTGCTCGGAGGAGAAGAAGGCCTCAGGGCCTGGATAGCCTCGACCTGGTACCCCTTCATCCAAAAAATCCCCGAAAGCCTGAAACAGGAATTCATATCCAAACTGGTAGAGCATTATATCAAAAGCCATCCCCGGATGCCAAAGGAGCTGTCCATGTCAGGATGGTAAGGCTGGAAATCGAAGCGTATCTGGAAGAATGAAGCAAAAAGAGCGGGAAAAGAAGGGAAGGGGAAAGGAAGGGGAAAGGAATCATGAAAAGGAGGAGAAGAGCGACAAAGCCGGTCATGGGGCTCCATCGCAGCATCTTTCTGGAGGTTTTATGCTTTTGGACGTATTCTTGCTTTTTTGTATTCTTGCTTTTTTGTATTCTTGCTTTTTTGTACTCTTTCTTTTGTTGCCATTTTCTGCTTTTTTCTACATTTTGCCCTTGTTCTTTTGTTGCCATTTTCTGTTTTTGCCATTTTTTTCCGTTTTTCATGCCATTCTTATGCCATTTTCTCCGGTATTCCATTCCACTGATTACGCCATTTTTTTGCCATTTAACCTTTATCACCTTGCTCCCGATTTTCGGGAGCTTTAACGGTATTAAGTACTTTTTGGATTTACCCGGTAATAGGAGTTCATGAGTGGCTCAGGCTTCCCATAAGGCACGATACTGCTGGAGAGTACCGGATGTTTATTCCTACCCGGTAACCAGTAGGACAATAAAGGAACACGGAATCTTGTTACCTTTTTAATAATATAAATAATTTTCGTCTTGTTACCTGTATAGAACTGATATTTAGCATTAAAAAAACTGATATTCGATAAAAACCCAATTATATAAAGAAGGGTAAAGCCTCAAAGGGACCGACAAGATAGTACGGAAATTATGCGCAGGCGGTGGGGAGGAAATGGACAGCGAGAATTCAAAAAATAACCAGGAAATTCCGAATGAAGGCCATCCTGAAAGAGATGACGATCCGAACGAAAGGGGAAAAGCCCTTCAGGAAGCCATGGAAAGGGAAGAGGCCCTAAGAACCATTATCAACAACAGCCCTGTGGTGGTCTTCCTCTGGAGGAACGAAGAAAAGTGGCCTGCGGAGTTTGTTTCGGAAAACGTGGTCCAGTTTGGGTACACGGTCGAGGACTTCATCTCGGGACAGGTCCTGTACGGAGACATAATCCACCCCGACGACCTGGCAAAAGTGGAGGAAGAGCTTGAAAGAAGGATCATGGGAGGGGGCAAGGACTTCAATATGGAGTACAGGGTCCGAACAAAAACCGGAGACCTGCGCTGGGTAAACGAAAGGACATTTATCCAGCGGAACTCGGACGGGGAAGTCAGCTATTTCCAGGGGATTATCCAGGACGTAAGCGACCGGAAAAAGAGCGAAAAAGCCCTCAAAAAAGCCCTTGAAATGCAGGAAATACTCAAGACCGTTATCAGCAACAGCCCGGCAGTGGTCTTTCTCTGGAAAAACGAAAAGAAATGGCCTGCGGAGTTCGTTTCGGAAAACGTGATCCAGTTTGGGTACACGGTTGATGACTTCATCTCCGGAAAGGTCCTGTACGGGGATATAATCCACCCCGAAGACCTGGCAAAAGTGGAGGAAAAGCTCGAGAAGAGGATCATGGAAGGGGCTGTGGACTTTAACATGGAATACAGGACCCTCACGAAAGCCGGGGACCTGCGCTGGGTGAATGAAAGGACTTTTATCCAGCGGAACTCGGACGGGGAAGTAACCCATTTCCAGGGGATTGTCCTGGACATCAGCGAGCGGAAAAAGAGCGAAGAAGCTCTTAAGGAAGCCCTTGAAACACAGGAAGCCCTCAAGACCGTAATAAACAACAACCCTGCGGTTGTTTTCCTCTGGAGAAATGAAGAGAACTGGCCTGTGGAATTTGTCTCCCAGAACGTGGTGCAGCTCGGGTACACGGTGGAAGACTTCAGTTCGGGAAAAGTGCTCTACGGAAACACTGTCCACAAAGACGACATTGGAGCGGTCACCGAAGCCCTTGAAAACTGCATAAGAGAAGGGCGCGACTCTTTTGAAATGGAATACCGGATCTTCACCAAAGACGGAAATCTGCGATGGGTTGAAGAGAGGACCTTTATCCAGCGGGATCAGGAAGGCAAAGCAACCCATTTTCAGGGCATAGTTCTGGACACAACCGAGCGCAAGGAAGTTGAAAAAATGCTCGACATCCAGCGGGAACTCGGGATGTCCCTGAGTTCGACCTGGAGCCTCCAGGCCATGCTAAATGAGGTCCTGGAAGCCTGCCTCCGGGTAAACGGGATTGATGCGGGAGGCATATACCTTAAGGACGAACTCCTGGACCAGATAAACCTGGTAGCGCACAGGGGGATTTCCCCCGAGTTCAAAGAAAAGGTTGGCAGGTATCAGGCCAATTCCAGGGAAGCAAGGCAGATCTGGATTGAAAAGCCAATCTATACAATGGATTTCTACTCCGAAGAAATGACTGATGCGATAAGGAAGGAAGGAATCAAGGCAGTTGCGATAGTCCCCCTGAAATACAGGGGAGAAATCATAGGCAGCCTGAACTTTGCCTCCCATACCCTGGATAAGATTCCCCGGAATGCCCGGAATTTCCTCGAAAGCATCGCCCTCCAGATGGTAAACTATATTGCTCCGATCCGTATCGAAGCGGACCTTGCATAAGCTCCGGACCGGAGACAAATCGGACCTGCCCGAATACCTCTAAAAGCAGACGAAATCCTTATTTAAAATTATTTTTATAAATAATGCTGGATCGGGGAGTGAAAACGCAAGAACCCCTTTATTATGAGTTGTTATGCGAGGGAGTCTTCGTCGGGAAATTCACTTAATTTCAGGAATAAGCCTGAGACCAGGGAAACAAACCTGAAACCAGGGAATACGCCTGGCTGTAAATTTTTACTTCCTGTTTACCCCGGGCACCATATTTGTCCGGTTAAAGCATGTAAATATAAAAATAATGTCGGCTAAAGTGATGCCAGAAGTGATGTCGGCTGAAGTGATGTCAGCAAAGTGATATCGGCTAAAGTGAAGTTAGCGAAGTGAAGTTAGCGAAGTGATATCGGCTAAAGTGAAGTTAGCGAAGTGAAGTTAGCGAAGTGATGTCAGCTAATAGTAATATCATTAGAGTGGGGGATACCAGTTGAAAGCAATAGTTGTCTATCTCAGTACTTCCGGAAATACAAAAGCGATGGCAGAAGCCATAGCTAAAGGGATTGAAGCGATGCATGTAGATGTAAAAGCCGTCAGTTTCTACGACGCAAAACCCGAGGAACTGAAGGAAGCGGATGCAATAGCAGTCGGTTCTTCTACATTCTACTACAAAATGCTGCCTCCCATGGAGAAATTCATGAGCGAGACCCTTGCCGGCATAAAACCTGCAGGAAAAGTCGGAGCTGCCTTCGGGTCCTACGGCTGGAGCGGAGAAGCGCCCATCGTGATTGCGGAGCAGATGCGAGAAATGGGAATGCACGTTATCGATCCGGTGCTCCGTATCCTGCACAAGCCCACGGACAAGGACCTCCAGGAATGCAAGAGACTGGGGGTAGATATGGCTGAAACGCTGAAACAGCAGGTTAAACCGGCATGATCGTAAAAAAATATAAACGGTTATCCTGTGACTTTGCGATTCAACAGATTGCCATGAGTTTGTTCCGGAGCTGTGCGGTTTACTCCACATGAACAATTTGTTTCAGGGACATAGCCATTCAAAGGTTACGGAACCTGCTCAATGGAAATTTCAATCCTTCTCCTGAATTCTTCGGGATTTTCGGGGACCAGGGCAACTGTCCTGAAAAACCCCGTTTCTTTTGTGATGACCACGGACCTTCCGTGTTTTCCCACAAAAAGCAGTTTGCGCCCTTGAATCCTGAGGCCCCATCCAGTATACCAGGGGAATTTTCCCATGAGTTCCACGGAGCGGATCTCGGAAAAGGGAATGTGGTACTTGAAAGGGGGATAGGTTACAGCCACACTGTCAAAGGTGATCCTGAATTTCATCCCGAAAAAGCCCCACATCCCAAAAAGGAAGAGGAGCAGGACAATGGGCAGGAAACGCCTCTCTCCGGGATCCGCCCCGAAGCCGAAAAGCCCGTAAACGGAAAGTACGTAAAAAACCAGGATGGACAGAAAAATGGCGATAATCAGAGTTTTTACCCTTGTGTCGTAAGAAGCTCGCTGTTCGTAAAAGCCCGGTATAAGGTTTCCTCCTGCTTCAGCTTGAAGAGTAATTTGAAGAGTAATTTGAAGAGTAATTTGAAGAGTAATTTGAAGAGTGCAATAAAATTAAGCAGGGAGTAGATAAACTTTGTTAATATTGTATGATTTAGGAGGGGTATGTAAATGAAAGACGTCTCGGAAGGTATTATAGAAAAGAAAATTGAAGAAGAGTTCCACATCTGTGAAAATTGCGGGTACAGATTGGGTTTTCACGTTTCTTTCCAAAAAAAGGCTGACTTTTTTGAAGTCATACTCATCTGCCCGAACTGCGGACAGCGTCACAGGGTAAACTGGTTTGTCAACCTTGCCTGAGATCAGGTTTCATGAGGAATCAAATCAGGTTTATCAGGAATCGAATCCGGAGTTTTCAGCAGGGACTTTATCGGGGGTTCCTTCAGGAATTTCCGTGATTTGCTCCGCATTTTTGAGCAAGTGCTTGAAAAGTTCCATTCCCCACTTAAGGGAGGATGAGTCATAACTTACCAGGCTTTCCCCGTCAAAGTGTCTTTTTCTGGAGAAAAGAGAGAGGTTCATTGAGTCGTCGGTTACTGTCAGGCTCGCAATTCTCAGTTCTCCGGAATACAGGAAAAGCGTTACGTTTTCCCGGCTCAAAAAGTGCAGGAGGTCTTCCCTGTAATCGTCTATGCAGCGCTGAAGCACCGGTTCTGCCACAAGAAGAGAGATTTCCACCCCTTTATTTGCAATATCCCGGCAGAGGGTTATAAGAGCAGGGTGGAAGTAGGCTATGCTTTCAAAGATGTGATCCGCTCTATTGAGGTTATCCATGAATTCCGGGTCAAATTCGAACATCCGCTCAAGGTCAGGCCTTATCAGTTTGCATTTCCCTAGTTCCCACAGCCGCTTCCGAAGCTCGGGAGGGATTCCACACAGGTCCCTTTCAGCCCAATATTCAAAGTTCTCCTCAAAAAGTTCCAGGGTGCTTACAATAGGCTCCATTTTTTCAACCAGAACTTTTCCTATAGGGGCAAGTTCGTAGGTTTTGTCCTCCTGGAGCACCAGTTTCTGTTCTTTCAACTTTTTAATCTGAGGCAGGATAGAAGTAGAACTAACCTGAAGGGTTTCCTTGATTTCATCTATGTTTTTCGGCCCGCTTTTCAGGAAGAGAAGAAGATTTTTTCTCTTTTCCGAAAGAAAAACCATATCCATCAGTTCGGACTTCACCCTTAGGCCCCCATATCAATTCAATAATTTTTTAAATAAACTACGAAGGAAGTTTATATAAGTTGTTGCTACTCCCAAAATACCTGCATATCAGGAAATGATTCCACTATTCATCCCCGCATTTTTGCCTTTATGTCTGATGATATATAAAAGTTTACAAAGGATGAAAGGGAAATGGAAAAGTTATAATGAATAGGCCCCAATAAAGTCACAATTTTCCCATTTCTCATAAAAACCCGCACAACCCACAATCCACAAAAACTCAACAGATTTCGGAAGGCCGGAAATGATTTTTTATGAATGAGCATATCCCAAAACTCAATATTTGTTCCTTTGAATCTCTTATTTTAAATAAGTAATCTGGGTTCGGATCACGAAAAAGAATCTCAAAAAATTACAGCTAATTAAAAAATTGGTTTTGGGATAAACTCAATAAGAAAAAACTTTTGTTAATAGTTGTTACTATTAAGCAAAATAGTTGTTACTATTAAGCAAAAGTCATCAAACCACAAGCTTGCAACAGTCCATGCCCTCACAGGCCCGAAGCTTCAGGAAAGCTTCGGCTGTTAACCAGGATTTAGTCATCGATAAAGCTGCGATCTGTAAAGGGCTCAAGCATCATTAGCTGTTGATAAAGTTGCTGTCGATAAAGTTGCTGTCGATAAAGTTGCTGTCGATAAAGTTGCTGTCAATAAAGTTGCTGTCGATAAAGTTGCTGTCGATAAAGTTGCTGTCGATAAAAATCTCGAGCACCAGTCAGAATTCAGGCTACAAATCAGGATTTTAGCCTGTCAACCAGAATTTAGTTATCGATAAAGCTTCAGCTACTAACACATGAAGTTTTTGCAGACCTCCTTATAAAAAAAGGAGCTGGGAAATGGCAACTAAAATTTTTAAGTTGATAAAACTTCTGTACTAACTATTTACTTTAACAGCCATTTTGTTTAAGGAGCTAAAACTCAGGCTGTGGTTTCCTTGGTAAGGATGTAGGCGACCATTTCGGGATTAAGCTTGCTTTCCCTTGAAACCTTTTCTTCTATCCGCTCGGCAGGTGTGCCTTCCAGCTTTAATTCCCTGATCTTCTCAAGCACGGAGGACGGGATGCTGTAGTATTCGTTAATGTCTTTCCTGTGACCCCATACATCCCCTTCGATAAGCTGGATTCTCTGCATTTCAAGAAACATTTCGATTGACTTTGAAACCGTCCGCCTGTAAGATTTAGGAAGCTGGATAACTTCAATTTTCGGGCAGGTTTCAACCAGCGCAAAGATGTCCTTGTTCGAAGGGCGGAAAGCCAGATGAACAACTCTTTCATTGGGATTGAGCGTAAAAATCTCTTCTCTGGAACTAACTACACGTATCTTCATACAAATTTCCCCCACTAAAATATTATTTTACGTTTTTACTTAATATTAAATCCTTTACTTGTTATAAATATTTATCTGCCACGGGCGGTTTTTTTTAGCAAGTTCGGAGACATTTCTTTCCCTGAAAGCCCACGAAACAAGCCCAAAATATACAGAAAGGAAAGAATCCCGGGAAAACCGGAACTCACAACCCGAGCCTTTCAAGCCCCCACAACACCCCTCCCAGGAGAAGCACGGCCAGAAAAACCACAGCCCATGGGCTGATATTTAAAAGTTCAGGAAGAGTTATATCCCCGTAATCCATTTTTTTCAGGACGTCCTTCTCCAACTTCGGGTACAGTTCGGCAAAAGCCGCAGCCCCGAGCAGGATTCCTACAAGTCCCCCGAAAAGTGCGTCCAGGAACCCGTTTCCCACAGCCCCTGCAATCGTGCCGGGGCAATAACCCAGAATCCCGAAACCCATGCCGAAAATAAGCCCCCCGATCACATTCATCCCCAGGGAACCCGGTTTCGGGTGCAGGCTGACAAAACCCAGGCTATTCAGGAAACGGACCCCGAGCATGCCCGTGATGACCGCCGAAAGCATGACCTTCACCACCGTAAAATCGGAAAGGAGGAGCTGCCCGATGATCACATCGTACCGGGTAACCCCACCTTTCTGGAGCAAAAACCCGAAGATAATCCCGAAAAAAAAGCCCAGCCCAAGCTGAAGCCCTTTCCTGGAATGGAGCTCCTTTACCCACCCCGCATTGACCTGTTTCCGGGGTTGCGTACTCATTTTCTACCCTCCATCAGGATCAGCTTCAGGCTTTCTATCCGCCCTGACTTTCGGCTCCCCGATCGGTCTCTTCCGGCTCTCAATCCGGCCTGTCTCCCGGTTCTGGATTCTACTCCGCATCTCATTTACCCCCTCATGTCCCGAAGCTAAAGAGAAGAAAAGCCGTTATAATGCCGCCTATGAAAAAGCAGATCGCCGAGATCCAGCTGCTCAGGGTAAGCTGGAACGTCCCTGAAATTCCGTGCCCGCTTGTACAGCCCCCGGCCCAGCGGGACCCGAAGCCGATTAAAAAACCGCCTGCAAGGGCAGCAAGCACCCGGGGAAGGGGAGAGGAACCGAAACTGACAGCCCAGGTTGAAGGGACCCACTCAAGCCGGAAAGTCCCGGAGAGCCAGGCCGAAAGGAAAGAACCGAGCACTATGCCCGCAACAAGCATCCCTTCCCAATCAACAACCGGCGGGAACTTCTTGAAATAAGCCATCTCTCCGACCTTTTCCCCCCTTAAAAGCTTCTCAAGCATCCCTGCTGTCCTGGCATACGCCGTTGAGGCTCCGATGGGTTTGTCCGAAAGCAAGAAGGTAAACCAGCTCAAAACTCCTATTCCGATACCGACCGCATAAGGAGACCACTGCTCCATGGAAAATATGTCCACTGCCCTTCCCCCCGGCTTGCTACAGGCTCAGGTTTCCTTCCTGCCGGATTTCCCTGCCCAGGAGAGGGAGCACATGGGACATTCGGGGCCGTAACCGGCAGCATTGTACCCGGTCATCCCGCCCGCAGCATTGTAAACCCGCTCAAACCCGTGCTGTTTCAGGATACTACAGCCCATACTCGACCTGTGCCCTGTGCTGCAGATGAGTACGGTTTCGTGTTCAGGATCGAGTTCGGGGTAGTGCGTCCGAAGTTCCGGGACAGGGATGTTAAGAGCATATTCGATGTGGAAGCTTTCGTACTCGGAAGGGGCCCGGACGTCCAGAATTACCAGCGGTTCAGCCTCCCGGGACCTGGCATGGAGTTCGGGAATCGAGAGCTGCGGGACATGAGCTGTGGGCAGGCCCGAGGTAACCCAGGCAAACATCCCGCCTTCCAGATAGCCGAGAACGTTATCAAGCCCGACCCTGTGCAGCCAATCCACGGCTTCCAGGGCATGGGTTTCGCTGTCCGAGACCAGCAGGACCTGCCGCTCGGGGGGCAAAAGCCAGCCCGCAAAAGTCCCGAAGTTACCTCCCAGGTCGATGCTATAAGAGCCGGGCACATGCTCCCCCCCGAAGCCCTCAAAACAACGGGTGTCAAGGACAAGGGTATCATTCCTTCCCGCAAGCTCAAAAAATTCTGCAGGAGGAATTCCCCTGATTTGGGGCAGGGTGCCAAGCTTTGCCGGCCCTTCCCGGTTCACGTTGCTGCAGCGGGAAAAATGGTCCGGGGCAGGAGGCATGGAGGTCGTAAGTGCCTCTACAAACTTCTCCCTGTCAGGGATCTGCAGGGCGTAGTTGTACTTGCGTTCATATCCGATGGTGCTTGAACGTTTGGCCCCCATGGACCTCCCGCAAAGCGACCCTGCCCCGTGGGCCGGGTAGACCTCACAGGAATCGGGAAGGGAAAGCAGTTTGGAATAGAGGCTGTCGTAAAGCTGGGACGCAAGTTCCTCCGCCTTCCCGGGAAAAAGGTCGGGACGGCCCACGTCCCCCACGAATAGCGTGTCCCCGCAAAAGAGAGCCACAGGGTCAGACCCCCTGGAACTGTCCGAAACGACGTAGGAAATGTGTTCGGGCGTATGCCCGGGAGTTTCCAGCACCCGGACTTCCATGTCCTCGATTTCGAAGCTGTCCCCCTCGGAAAGCCCTGCGTGTTCAAACTCACAGTTCCCGGATTTCGGGGCGTAAATCTTTGCCCCGGTAGCTTCTTCCAGATCAATATGCCCCGAGATAAAATCGGCATGCAGGTGGGTCTCCAGGATGTGGGTAATTTTCACACCGAGAGCCTTTGCAGCCTCGAGATAAATGTCGGTATCCCTGCGCGGGTCAATAACTGCACAGGTTTCTTTTCCGGCAAGGATGTAAGAACTGTGCGCTATGCCTTTTACAAAAAATTGCTGTACTAACATACAAGATCCCCCAAACATTTAAACTATATAACCTGCCGGCTCAACTGCTGACCGGTCGATCAATAAGATTACCTTTAAAGTCCCTTCTGACAACTACCCATTTTGTAACTAACAGTAACTATTTTGTAACTTATATTATATTGATTTGCTTACTCCCATTTTTTACATTCATTTCCTTCACCTGTTTATGGCTCTATGGCGCTTTAAGTCCGTTTTCGGCTCAGGGATTGTAGTTTACCCTCACTTTCGCCCCCTGTGAACGGGCTCCCTGATTTACAGGTAAAAATAAACCATACCCACCGCAATCAGGAGAAAAATAAGTGTCATTACCCCCCCTGCCTTTATGTAGTCCGTATTATGGTACCCCCCCTGCCCGATTAGGAGGGCATTGACCTGATGCGTGGGGAGCACAAAGGAATTTGAAGCCGAAACCGCCACAAGCAGAGCAAGGGCTCCCGGGGACAGACCCGTAGATTCCCCTATGATCAGGACCAGGGGGACCAGGAGCACTGTTGCGGCCACGTTGGACATGAAGAGGGAAAAAAGGGTTGTAAGGACTGCAATGGAAAAAAGGATGAGCAGGGGATGGCTCCCCGTAACTACCTTCATCAGCTCCCCCGCAACAAAGGCTGCAGCCCCGCTGCTGTCCATGGCAATGCCGAGAGGGATCAGCCCTGCCAGCAGGAGGACCGTCCTCCAGTCCACCGCCCTGTATGCTTCCTCAATGGAGAGCACCCGGAAGAGGACCATTGCCAGGGCTCCCGAAAGCAGGCTCAGGGAAAGGGTAAAGCCCGAGATAGCAAGGCCTATTGCCCCGAGGAAGCAGAGGGAAGCAATCCCGACTTTTCCCTCCCTTGCTTTTTCTTCTTCCACGGGGGTCAGGAGTACGAAGTCCGGAGTTTCTCCCAGGGCCCTCACCGCGTTCCAGGGCCCATAGACGATCACCGTAGCCCCAGCCTGCAGGACCTGGTCGGAGAAATCCTCCCGGACTTCCTCTACCCCGCTCAGGAGCAGGATCGGGTCTACCCCGAAGTGCTTGCGCAGAGCAATCTGCTTGAGGGTCTTTCCGGAAATGGAGGCCCTGGGCCGGATTATAATTTCGGCAAACCCGGCAGCCCCTTCCCCCGACAGTTCGGTGCAGAGCAGGGACCGCTCCACAGGCTCAAGCCCGTTCGCCGAAGCAAAGCGTCCGATATCCTCCTTTTCCCCGAGAAGAGCCAGGACCTGCCCCGAAGCGAAGCGGGTGTAGCGCCAGGGGGCATAGGAAAGTTCATCCCCCTCAAGAAGGGCAAGCAAGTGCAGCCCGTAGTCCCGCCAGAGCCCGGACTCTTCCCGGGTCATTCCGGAAAGAGGGGATCCGTCAGGGACCCTGAAACAGGAAATTGCGGAAGGGAGCTGCCAGGTCTCTATCAGGCGCTGCTGGGAGCTTCTTCCCCCTGCTTTTTCCTCTTCGGGGGTTTTTGAAGGGAGCACGTATTTCCCGAAAAGCAGGAAATATGCGATCCCGGAAAAGAGCAGGGCAAGCCCTATTGGGGTTACGCTGAAGAGCCCGAAAGGTTCCTGTCCGCCCTGCCGGAGGAGGTCGTTCAAGATGATCAGGGGCCCGGAACCCACCATGGTAAGGGTGCCTCCCAGGATCCCCGCAAAGCCCATGGGCATGAGGAGCCGGGAAGCCGGGAGTTTTGCAGCCCTGGAAATCCGGAGGACCGCGGGCAAAAAAAGGGCAACAGAACCGATGTTCTGCATGAAAGCCGAAATCAGGCCTACAACCGTGCAGATCACCCCCAGAAGCCTCCTTTCGCTGGAACCAGCAAGGGAAAGGATCTTTCGGCTCACCCGGTTCATGAGCCCGGTCCTGTCAATTCCCCTGCCCAGGATCATCACCCCGATAATGGACATAACGGCATTGCTCCCGAAGCCTGAAAAAGCCTCTTTGGGGCTTACCAGGCCTGTCCAGGCAAGGGTCAACATGACCAGGCCCGCGGTCACATCCACCCTGAAAAACTCCCCCACGAAGAGAACGATTGTGCCGGCAAGGACCAGCAGCACAAGCAGGATATCAGGTGTCAGGCCAGAATTCATGTCTTATATCATCCCCCATGCTCTCTCCTCGCTGATCAGGCGTTCTACCCTTTAAAAATTGGGTCCCATCATAAAAAAATCAGGGCATCCTTACAAAATTATTTCAGTGAGGCAGACTTAAAGAAAAAACTGCTTGTTTTCAATGAAACAGACTTAAAGAAAAAACTGCTATTAGCTCTTATGTACGAACTCGTCTCCCCTGTAAATCCGGTCGCAGTCCTCAGGTATACGGGGCATCTCCTGCTGGTTTTTGCAGGGGTCTTGCTTGTACCTATGTTCGCCGCCCTGGTACTCGGAGAGACGGACGCGGTTTCCATTTACGGGGTAACCGTCCTCATAAGCGCGGTTATAGGCATAGGGCTCTACAAAGCGCTCCCGGACTATGAACTGGAAGTAAAAGAGGCAGTCATCCTTGCAGCCATCACCTTTCCCCTCTGTTCTTTCGTAAGCGCGGTTCCCATGGCTTTGTCTGCCGGGATGCCTTTCCTGGACGCCTACTTCGAATGCGTCTCCGGGCTTACCACGACAGGCCTTAGCCTGGCCCCGGCTTCCCCGACAAGGCTCTTTTTCTTCACACGCTCCTGGCTGCAGTGGGTGGGCGGGATAGGGATCATCGTGCTCGTACTCGGAGTCCTTATCCGACCCGGGACCACGGCTTTCCGGCTCTACAGAGTAAACTTCGGGGAAAGCCGGATCCGGCCGAGCGTCGTTGCAACAGCCAGGGCTCTTGGGGCGGTCTACCTGGGCCTGACCCTGCTCTCCCTCCTGCTCCTGCTCTTTTCCGGGATGCCTTTTTATGACGCCCTCTGCCACACCCTGAGCGCCATTTCCACAGGCGGTTTTTCCACAAGGCCCGAGAGCATCGGGGCGTACGGAGGTATTCTCATTCCTTTCCTGATTACTATCTCCTGCTTCATGGGGGCAATCAGCTTCTCCCTGTACCCCGAAATCCTCAGGGACCGGAAGACTCTCACGAGAGACTCCCAGGTCAGGTATATGTTCTGGCTTGCCCTGCTGGGGACCCCTGTCTTCGCTTTCGCCCTCTCCGGAGGCAGCGTGGGACTCGAGCTCCTCAGGATGCTGCCGGACGCCGCTTTCCAGACAGCCTCGGCCCTCACAGGCACGGGATTTTCTACCATAGACCTTGCCCCCGTTTCCGATGCATCAAAAGGCTTCCTCAGCACCTTCATGTGCATAGGGGGCAGCATCGGCTCAACCACGGGAGGGATTAAACTTTTCCGGCTGATCGTAATCGTGCAGCTGGTCAGGCTGGTCTTCTACCGCTTTTTCCTCCCCCGGGAAGCGGTTACCCCCCTGAAAGTGGGGGCGCAGGTAGTTGATTCCGAAGAGATTTACCGCATCATGACCTATGTGCTGCTCTATTCGGGGGTCCTGGTCTTTTCGGCCTTTATTTTCATGCTTTACGGCATCGATTCGGGAGACGCCATCTTCGAAACCTCAAGCGCCCTTGCAACTGCAGGCCTGTCCGTGGGGGTTACGAACCCGGCAATGCCTGGCCTGCTCAAACTCGTGCTCTGTGCGGACATGCTGCTCGGAAGGGTAGAAGTAATCCCGCTCTGCATCCTGCTTTTACCCCGCACCTGGCTGGAGAGCAGGCGCTAAATCCGAAAAGGAGATGTTTGAAGGGCGGTAGAGATAAATAAAAATGAGAGAAAAGAAGAGCATAGGAAAAAAGGAAGCATAAAAAAGAAGCGCAAAAAAGAAGCATGAAAAGGGGAACACGGAAATGAGACTGATTATTGTGGGGGCAAGTGCCCTGGGGACGCACCTTGCACGCGGCCAGATCAGGCAGGGACATGAAGTGGTCCTTATCGAAAGGGACGAAGAACTCGCAAGAGACCTGGCGGAAGAACTCGACTGCACAGTGATAAATGCCGAAGGGACCCGCCCGGACATCCTGGAAAAGGCAGGAATTGAGGCGGCAGACGCGGTTGTAGCCTGCACTAACCACGACCAGGACAACATCCTCATAGGGCTTATTGCCCGGGAAGCCGGGATAGAAAAAACCATCATCAAGACTGACGACGAAAAGTTCACGCAGGTCGCAAAGAAACTCGGGTTCACCTACCTTATCAACCCCCCGCACATTTCCTCCACCATCATCACTGACGCCCTCCGTGACGTGGACACCATCCAGCTCAGCAACCTGGTCCGGGCCGATGTCCGCTTTATCAGCTTCCTGGCAGGAGAACGGCATAAAGGGAAAAGAATCCACGAACTCCCAATCCCGGAAAAAACCGAATTCATCGGCCTTTACAGGAAAAAAGACTTTATCCTGGCTTCGGAAAACCCAAAGCTGGAAGAAGGAGACGAGCTAATCATAATAACGCGCTCGGAACACGTTAACCGGATCTACGAAAAGCTTCAGGAAATGTGAACCTCAAGCCCTTTCCCCTTATTTTTCCGAGATATATGAATACGGAAACCATGAATGCTTAAAGCAGAAATTCAGGAAAAAGGAATTCAGAAAACATGAATAAAGGAGGAATAAAAAATGGAACCCCTGATCCTTATCCGCCTGATTTACGGGACATTCTTCATTTTGCTGGGGCTTGTATTCTGGCGCCTGAAGCCGGTAAATATCCTCGCAGGATATGATGAAAAGAAAGTTCTGGATAAGGAAGGCCTTGCAAAATGGATAAGCGGAAACCTTCTTTTGACAGGCGTACTCATCATTCTTAACGCCAGCTTAGACATTACAGGGTCCAGTACTGTCGAAAAATCGGTTCTTTTAGACTTCCTTATCATCTTTGCAATGGCTGTCCTGACGGCCCTCGGAACCGGCAGGTATGAGAAAAAATGAACGTAACAGGCTGTCTCAAAACTATGCTTGATCGTACATTTGGGTAAGAAATATTAGGAATATTTATCTTTTTAAAAATATGTATTACATCTAAGTACACTATTTGAGAAAATTAATTCCAGTGTTTCACCATGTTCAAAAAGTACGATCAAAAGCAGCAATTTTTACTTCCATTAAGCCTGGAAGAGTTTGTTCCTGAAAACCATATTGCCAGAGTGTTAAACGACCTCATAGATCTCGTTGATATCAGTGATATTGAGTCCACTTACTCTGAGGAAGGTTGTCCTGCCTATCACCCAAGATTTCTTTTAAAAATCTTACTCTACGGGTACCTTATAAACATTAGAAGTTCACGCAAGATAGAGCAAATGACACAAACTGATACTGCTTTTATGTACCTTGCAGCTATGCAAAAACCTGATTTCCGCACTATTTGTCGATTCCGTTCAACTCATCTTGACTCTATTAAAGAAATATTTTCACAGGTTGTCACGTTTTGTAAGGAAATGGATATGATTGGTTCCAGTATTTCGATCGATGGAACAAAGGTTAAGGCAAACGCTTCACCAAGACAAAGTAAAAGTTCCGACGCTCTCAAAAAAGAGATCGATAAGATACTCAAAGAAAGCATTGAGATCGATAAACAGGAAGACGAAATTTATGGTGATTCGACACCGTACCAGGTGCCAGAAGAACTGGTTAACAAGCAGAAAAGAGTAGAGAAAATCAAAGCTGCTATGAAAAAAATTGACGAAGAAAAGTTAAAAAAAGTAAACATCACAGACAACGATGCTAAAATTATGAAGCATAAAGATGGAAGCAAGAAACCTTCCTATAATTGTCAGGTTGCTGTTGATGAAAAGGAACAAATAATCGTTGCATCAGACGTTGTCGATGAAGAAAATGACTTGCATCAAGTTGTACCAATGATAGAAAATGTAAAGGAAACACTGGGATACAAGCCGACAATAGTGCTGGCAGATGCAGGTTATTTTTCATATGATAATGTGAAATTTTTACTCGATCAAGAAATTGATGCTTATATTCCTGATAACTTTTATGAAGTAGAGAAAAGGGGAAAAACAAAGAAGTTCAGAAAATCTCTCTTTAAATATGATCCGGAAAAGGACTGTTATTATTGCCCTGCTGCTTTTGAAATCCCATTTACAAGAATCCAAAAAAGGAATGATGAGCCAGATTTACGGTATTATGTCTGCAAGTATTGTTCTTTGTGTGTGTTAAAAAATGCATGTACTGAGAGTGAAAACAGGACAATATCAAGAGATCCAAGGGAGTACCTCATGGAGAATATGAGGGCTAAACTGAATACAGAAGAAGGAACGGAACAGTATCAGAAAAGAATGTGTACTGTAGAACCTGTGTTTGGCCAGATGAAACAGGATAGAGGATTCAGGGAATTTCTTTTGAGAGGGAAAAGGAAGACAAAAATTGAGTTTCTTATGATGTGTACTGTACACAACATAAAGAAAATAGCAGATTTCATGAAAAGAGAAGGAAAAAGCCTGAAGGAAATACTGAATATGATAACCGGGAGAGGAAATGAATGTAGGAATAAAGGGGGAATTACTGCAAGAAAGGCAAGTATGGTACGTTGATCAATGAAAACTGATCTTTTTTTGAATAAAAATTGAAATGGAAATGGATATTACCCAATTGTAGAATTCAAAATGGTTTTGAGACAGCTTGGTAAATGACCTTTTAGTCTTCTCCGTGCAGCATGCAGGGTAACTTTTAAGTACAGGATGTAGAAGAAAAAACATTGAGTAGCCAGTCCGGGCCTTTCAGCTTCCGCAAAACCAAACGCTTCCAATAAAATGCGATTCCAACAAATTTGCTTCCTACAAATTTGCTTCCTACACCTGCGAAACTGTGAAAGGCCCGGGGCAGGAGAAGCGCCGCTCGGGCGTTTCCTCCATACTCAAATGTTTATTTCGGCGGCGTTTTTCAGGAAATTCCAGGCTTTTCATAACATACCTTTGTTTTTCTCACGGATCAGCCTCTAATGGACTATTATCTCACGGATCAGTCTCTAATGGACTATTATCTCACGAATCAGGACATAAGCTCCGCTTTGCGAGCCAGAATGAAAAAATGAGTAGACTTATTATCCTGCAGTTGTAAAACCCCTATATCAAAAAATCCCAGGTAGGTGAAAAGTACGGCAGAACCTCTTATTTACCTCGGCATATTCTTCGTTGCACTCGGCTTTCTGGTCTGGCACTTCAAGCTTGCAGGGCTGCTCACGGCTTACGACCCGAAAAAGATCAGGGACAAAGCAGGGTTTGCAAAATGGGGCGGCTCGAACATTATGCTTCTGGGGCTATTGCTCCTGCTTATTCAGCTCCTGGTAGGGTATGTGCCCGACCTGGAAGCCTGGATAGGAAAACTGATTCTCCTGGTATCGATAGGCGTGCTTTTCAGGATGTACCGGGGCTTTGAAAAGTTCGAGAAAAAATAAGTAGGACAATAAACCCTGCTCAACAAACACGGTTCCAAAAAACGAAAGGATTTTTCAAACGCCCCTTATTCAAATTTCAAGTACTTCGGTAGCCTGTTTTTGGAGGTGAAAGAAGAGCTCTTTGCCCCATTCCATCGCCGCTGGTTCGGAGCAGATCAGACATTCATTGTCGAAGAACTCTCCTTCCGGAAAAAGGGCGAGTAGGAAGAACCTGTCCGTTACTGTGAGGCCTGCGACCTTAGAATCTTCCGGAAAAACGAAAATACTTACATTTTCAAACCCCAGTAAGCTGCACATTTCTTCCCTGAAATCGGCTTTGAACCTTTCGAACACGGGGTCAGTCAACATAAAACAAACATCTGCACCCTTTTTTGCAAGGTCAAGATAGAGGCCTGTAAATGAGGGATGAAAGTAAGAAGCACATCCGAGCACACGCTCCGATTGGAGGAGGCTTTCCACAAATTCCGGATTAAGCTCGAACATGTGGTTGAGGTCGGGCTTCATAAGTTTGCTATATTTCAGTTCTCCGATCCTCCCCCTGAGAACAGGAGGGATTCCTTCGAGGTTCCGCAGAGTCCAGTAATCCGAATTATTCTCCAGGGTTTCCAGAGTGTCCAGTAGAGCCTCCATATTTTCAACAATCGCCTCACCGACCGGAGTAAGTTCATATTTCCAGACCTTATCGTTAGGCCATATTCTTCGAACTACCAGTTTGCCTTCCTTTAACTGTTTAAGGTGGGGCAGGATAGAAATGGCAGGTAAGGAAAAGGATTCTTTGATCTCTTCAATACTCCTGGGCTCTTCTTTGATAAAGAGGAGAAGATTCCGACGTTTTTCAGACCGAAGTACCAGATCAACAAGGCTTTTTCTCACTACACACGACCCCACGGGAAAAAACTGAAAAATAAAATGATAGAAGTAGAAATAGATAGGAGTAAAAATATTTATACATTACCGTAAACCTGAGAGGGCGGGACAGCATATCCTTAAAGCTTTACGGCTTCAAGGAGTTCCAGCCTTTTTTGCAAGGTGCTTCTCATGTTCCAGGGCCGAACGGATGACGTCCGCGGCCTCCTGTGGGAATACCTCTGTTTCTATTTCCAGGTCCGGAGTAAGTTTCATGATATGATCCTCGACAATTTCCGATAATCACAACTGTTCCCGATAATCTTCAACCATGCCCGATAATGTCCAACTGCCCAGATAATCTTCAACTTTTCCCGAAAAGTCACAAGCGCTCCTGAAAATTCCCAAACAGTATAGATGATTCTCAAGCACTCCCCACAATACCCAAATCGTTTAGATGATTCTTAATTGCTTTTGAGAGGCACTCAACGAATTCCAAATGCACCCATATACAGACATATTTAAAAAGAAGTCCCCGAAAGAACCTCCAGCCTTTTGCTCCAGTGGTCGAGCCCTCTTTTCGCAGCATACCATTCAAAGAAGTCAGTGTCATCGCCCAGGTCCCCGGCTTCGAGCCTTTCCCTGAGCTCACCGGAGACGCAGCCGAACTTCTTTTCGAAATCATCACAGATCATAGAATACCGCTTGATCTTGTATTTTGCGACGTGCTTCTCATGCTCCACTGCCGAGCGAATAGCCTCACCCACTTCCTGGGGTGAGAAATCGGTTTTAATTTCCATCGTGAAACTCATAGCTATCCCCTGAAAGGGATAGTCTTTCATTTTATTTAACATCATTCAAAAAAAACGGGACTTGATGGGCAGGTCCGGGAAGGGAAAGCCGCCTGCCGGAAGGAGCCCCGGAACACGGAAGATTTGGCCTTAATCGGAGCGGGAAAAACTGCGGAGCTATCCGGGAAGCCATGACAGGGGACGCAATGGCGGCTATGATAAAAATACTGGAAAAAATACTGGAAAAAATATACGGATGTAAATCATAATGATTTTATTCCGTAAAAATGCAAATGGATAAATATACGGACCTATATCATAATGATTATGATCCGAAAATTTGTCAACCGCAAAGAGGAACTGGCCCGGCTGGAGCAGGAGTATGGTTCCGAGCCCTTTTCTTTTACTGTAGTCTACGGGAGGCGCAGGGTGGGAAAAACCGAGCTCATCAGCCACTTCCTGAAGGACAGGCCGCATATCTACTTCCTGGCTGACAGGAGAGGGACGGAGGCGAACCTCGCCAGGTTCCGGAAAAGGGCGGCAGAGGTTTTCGGGGACTACGAGCCGAAACTCGATACATTTGACGAAGTATTCGGGTACATAAAGGCAAAATGGGAACAGGGGTCCGACTGGAAAATTGTAAGGGAAAAAGCAGGGGAGAGCCGGGAAAAGCAGGGGAAAACGGGAAAAGAGGGAACAGGAGAAAGGAGGGAAAAAAGGGAGAAGCTGGTAATCGCCATCGACGAGTTTTCCTACCTTGCCCAAGAGGACGAGTCCATTCCATCCGTCTTCCAGCTAATCGTTGACGAGATACTGAAAAACGGTCCCTTCCACCTGGTCCTCTGCGGCTCTTCGGTTTCGATGATGGAAAAAAGCGTGCTCGCCTATTCGAGCCCCCTTTACGGCAGGAGGACTTCCCAGCTGAAAATAGAGCCCATCCGCTTCCGCCACCTCCCGGGCTTTTTCCCAGAAATGCCCCCCGAAGAGCTTGTGCAGGCCTATGGGGCGGCAGGAGGCGTGCCCTTTTACCTGCGCTTCTTCGACCCGGCCCTTTCGTTCAGGGAGAACCTGGAAACAGCCTTCTTTTCAAAAGAAGCCGTCCTCTATGCCGAGGGGGAGTTCCTGCTAAAAGAAGAGCTCCGGGACCCCTCGACCTTCATGAACATCCTCTCCGCAATCGCCAGCGGGGCGACCCGCCCAACCGAGATCGCGGATCGCTCCTTCCTGGAAGCAAAAGACCTCCCCTATTACCTGGACGTCCTGATGAAACTGGGCTTTGTCAGGAAAGAGCACCCTGCAGCCGACAAACCCACGACAAAGAAGACCATCTACCGGATAGACGACCCCTTCCTGCGCTTCTGGTTCCGCTTCGTTCTCGCCCACAGGGACGAACTCGAAATAAACGACAGGGCTCCGGCCCTTGAGGACCTTGCCGGAAACTACCCCGGCTTCCTGGGCGAGACCTTCGAGCAAATCTCCAGGGAATTCCTCCTGGCCCTAAACACCGCCGGGAAACTCCCCTTCCGCTTCAAGAAAATAGGCCGCCAGTGGGGCAAGATCCCGAAAGCCCCGAAAGGCAAAAACGACTACGAAATCGACCTCTGCGCCCTCAACCCCGAGACCCGTGAGCTGCTCTTCTGCGAGTGCAAATGGCAGGACCGCCCCGTGGGCGCCAACGTATATTATGCCCTGAAGGAGAAAGCGGGGCACGTGCAGTGGCTCCCCGACAGGAAAGCCTATTTCGCAATTATCAGCAAGAAAGGGTTTACGGAGGAGCTGCGGGAGGTGGCAGAGAAAGAAGGCGTCCTGCTGCTGACGCTGAGGGATTACTTCGAGATGGTTTGAAGGCGGGGTTTTTAGCAGTCATTTTTTATTTTCATGCTTTGCCGGCCTGCCAGATCTCAAACCCGGCTCCCGGTTTAAAGATACGAAAAAGAGCACTTTCCGAGAACGGGTTTAAACCGGGATCAGAGAGGAAACGAAAAAACAAAACTTCCGGAATACCGTCCCTAACCGTTTTCCCCCGAACGAAGTGAGGCCCGAGCATGAAATTCCTGAAATCAAAAAAAAGCGAATAAAACACAGCTTCAGAATTTGTGTTATTCACATATCTCCTTCGCCAGCTCGAACCCCTGATGACCTGCTGACCAATACTTTTTAGGGCTCTTCACCATTTCTCACGGGTAGACAGGTTTCAATTCAAGACCGAATCTGTTTTTGTGAGGGGTACACACAAAAAAACGAGGGGCTAATTTTTGTATTGATACTGCTCAGGGCCACTGAGAACTGAAACAAATAATCATCCCGGGTGTAAAACGGGATAAGCCGCACTGCGTGCGGACAAGCTCCACAGGATACAATATTCCGGCTGCCCCGGTAAAGAGAAACAAACCATTCAAACTAACTGCACCGGCAAAGAGAAACGATCAATACAAACCGGCGACTTCGGCAAAGAGAAATGATCCCTAAAAGCTGGCCCCAGAACCTGAAAAAGAGAAAGAGAAGAAAAAAACCGAATGTCAGGCCCGGACCTTAATTCCTTTAATGACCTCTAATTTCCTGTTCATGATATCGAGACCCCTTTTAGCAGCGTACCAGTCAAAGAAATCGTCCTCGTCCCCAATTCCCCCGCCTTCGAATTTATTAAGGAAAACGGAAGAGTCCATTTCGTACTTCGCCTCAAAAATAGCACATTTCTCCACGTACCTCTTTGCTTTGTATTCCGCAATGAATTTGTACTGCCTGAGAGCTGAAGTTAAAACCTCTCTGGCTTCGTCACCCGGAGAATCGGTTTTAATCTCAATAGATTGGGTCATAACTGCCACAAAGAAAAATTGTTTTCATTTTATAAAAAGTGACCCCAGGGTATTGATATTCGGTATTCGGGAAGAATTCAACACATTCTAAACACAAGAAAACGCAGGAAAACACAAGAAAATGCAGGAAAACACAGTAAAAAAGAAGGGAAAAATGTGGATAAAAGGGAAAATCCACATTCCCATCGGATTAGCTTTTGATAATTGAAGGATTTAAATCGGAATGCTCAAACACATAATACGCAAACGCTGAAGAATACGCAAGTGTCATGAACTTGAAACCCTCTGTGAAATCCAGTTCCATGAACTTTGCGACCATGTACACGAAGAATAATACCTGTACACCGCAAAGCACGACCCTGGTCAGGGTTGTGATCGTTTTAGGCCATCTACTACCACTACTATCGCTACTATCACTACTGTCTGAATCATCTGATTCTTCTGTCATATTGTTTCAAACCGCTCCTAAGAAAGGTTTTTAAGGATGCTATTTATGGTTCGTTTTTAGTTTTATTGCGTTCAAATTCGTTTTTCTATGCTCAGTGCTTTTCCCGGTTTTTGGATTGTTGTTTCGCAAGGCTGTTTTCAACTACGCTAAAAAACTATGATGTCAGGTATTCCAGAGTATAGAGATAAATATACAAAACCCTGAAAAATCAGACTAAAAGCTGAAAATTCCCCCTGGGAAAATCTGCAGGTTCGCAATTTGTGATCCTTTGGTGCAGCATTATGGAAAAAACACTCTCCGATATAGAGACTTAATTACAATTTATTATTAGCACGGAAAATATATAAAACTTACGAAGATTTCCGGATGATCGGACCCGGAGGAGGAAGGAAGCCGGGAAAATTCGAATCTTATTTCAAATCTTATTTTTTATTTTTTGGTAGTACTGGGTCACTCAGAACTTAACGGCGCTGCCGGTTCTCGACAAACTGAGGAATACCGGGACCAATTGTTTATCCGGGGCTTATTCTCGAAGGTAAATATTGAAAGATCAATAGCATCGGTAGTGTCAATAGTCAGTAGCATCAATAAGCAATAAAATAAATGTTTATTTTAACGTAGAGGAAAAGAATTTTTGAGGGGATATTATGAAGAAAATATTAAAAGCCACAGCAGTACTCCTTATCGCTGCTGCCTTTCTCTTTACAGCTGGCTGTACCGAAAATAGCGAGCCCATAGAAAAAGGCCAGGTATTAACCGAAGCTGACAACGGAAAAACTTTAACTCTCGAAAAAGGAGAGAATTTCACCCTTAGCCTCAAGGGAAACCCTTCAACAGGCTATTCCTGGAAACTTGACCTGAGCGACGGCCTCAGCATTCTCAGCGACGAATATTCCACGGATCCGGATCATGAAGGTGAGGCAGGTGCTGGCGGAATCCATTCATGGGTAATCGAAGCCGGAGAGACGGGCAGCCAGGAGATAAAAGGCATATACAAACGGCCATGGGAAAGTTCAAGCGACGGGGAGAAGACTTTTAAACTTACCGTTGAGGTTGTCTGAAAGGCATTTTCGCTTTTCAGGTCAGATTTTAATTTTAAAGGATGGCGGGAGATATATAAGACTCAATTTTTATTTTTTGGTAGTTTCGGGTCACTCAGAACTTAACCGGCGCTGCTGGAGTCCATGCACTGAAAAGAACACCGCCAAAACAACCTTTTCAACCGAGCCCACAATAATACCCGGCTCCCGGCCTTAGATCGTACTTCCGTAAGAATTCCCGGCATATTTTTGAGAACTGCGATCATTTTTACTCTGCGACCTGGTTTTTTGAT
Organism: Methanosarcina sp. MTP4; assembly: GCF_000970045.1. Lineage (NCBI taxonomy): Archaea > Methanobacteriati > Methanobacteriota > Methanomicrobia > Methanosarcinales > Methanosarcinaceae > Methanosarcina > Methanosarcina sp. MTP4. The sequence continues at coordinate 1,342,490 of NZ_CP009505.1, read as the reverse complement.
TTCAAGCGTATAATGGAAGGTCTCACGCACGGGTTGTAGAGGGAGTTTGAGAAGGTAAAGGTTGAATGGGGAGAGAAGAGGGGGAATAACCAAGACTCAATTTTTATTTTTTGCCAGTGACGGGTCGCTCAGAACTTAAGCGGCGCTGCCGGAGTCCATACGCTGAAGAGAACACCTCCAGAACAACACCTTTGAAAACGAGCCCCGCAATAATACCCGGCTCCCGGCCTTAGATCGTACTTCCGTAAAAATACCCGGCATAACTTTGAGAAATGCGATCGTTTTTGATCTGCGACCTGGTTTTTTGTTCTCAAGCGTATGATGGAAGATCTCACGCACGGGTTGGGGAGGGAGTTTGAGAGGTTAAAGGTCGAATGGGGGAGAGAAGGGAAATGACGGGATATTCAAGACTCAATTTTTATTTTTTGCGAGTGGGCGGGCGGCTCGGAACTTAACCGGCGCTGCCGGAACAACCCTCAACCCCAAATACCGCCGCAATTCAGAATTTCTACAAATTCAAATCAAGATCAATAAATATCATCAGTTTTAGAAGTAAAAAGCAAATCAAAAAAACAAAAAGAAAAGGGAATAATAGAAATATGACCGAAAATGATGAAAAATCAGTGACATGCCAACTTTGCGGAGCCACGATACCCGAAGACGAAAGTATGCAGGAAAACGACCAGGTCCTTTGCGAAGACTGCTATATAAATTTAAAAGAAAATCAAAACGAGCGGAAAGTATGCAAAATGAGGAAGCCAAAAAGCAACGAAAAAAAATATTAAAAGCCCTGGCATGCCTTTGAAAACTTCACTCTTTTTTACTCTGCGACCTGTTTTTTGATTTCAAGCGTATAATTGAAGGGCTCACGCACGGATTAGAAACGAAGTTTGAGAAGTTAAAGGTCGAGTGGGGAGAGAAGAAGGGTGGGGATAACCAAGACTCAATTTTTATTTTTTGCCAGTGCCGGGTCGCTCAGAACTTAACCGACACTGCCGGAGTCCATACACTGAAGAGAACTCCGCCAGAACAGCCTTTTCAACCGAGCCCCACAATAATACCCGGCTCCCGGCCTTAGATCGTACTTTCGTAAAAATTCCCGGCATAACTTTGAAAACTCATTTGGTTTTTGCTCTGCGACCTGGTTTTTGATTTCAAGTGTGAGATGGGAGGGCTCACGCACGGGTTGGAGAAGGAGTTTGAGAAAGATAAAAGTTGAATGGGAGAGAAGAGGGACATAGGACATCCAAGACTCAATTTTTATTTTTTGTGAGTGGGGGGACGGCTCAGAACTTAACCGGGGCTGCCGGAGTTCAAGCACCGAAGAGAGCTAAGCCGGAACAACACCTTTGAAACCGAGCCCCGCAATAATACCCGGCTCCCGGCCTTAGATAGTACTTCCGAAAAAATGCCCGGTATAACTTTGAGAACTGCGATCGTTTTTGATCTCAAGAAAGAAGGGGGGAAGTGCTTATGGATTTGAAAGGAAATTAGAGGAAGGCAAAGCCTCTCGAAACCTAAAAAATACACATCGCTCATTCCTTTACCTCAGGATCTTTGGCATCGTGAATCGTTAGATCTTCCAATGAGAGGTTATTATCTTTGTCGAGGCCACGATTTGCAATGCCAGCTAATAACATCGATATGGAATATGTGAAGAAACCATACCAGAGTATTACGTCCAGTGGATTTGTTTTCACACATTCAAAAAAGTATGTCAAACCATCTACCAAAAATATGACATCGAATGCCAACACCGCGTAAATGTAGTTTGTTTTACACTGCTGCTTGCTATCCGATAACCACAATGGCGAATACCATAAAAACAATAGTAACCACCACATACTTCTATGTTTAATCTTGAGAACCGCAATAGAGACTGATAAAACAACAATCAATAATGGGATCACAACTATCATTGTAAATATCGGCTCAAACACCGGATCATCAAAATTAGTATCTGCAGGCATCAATATTCCAAATAACCCACAGAGCATAAACACCAGTACAAATGCACCAAACCAGGATGCCAAATACAAACGATTCGGATTTGCCATACCCCAGGCTTTGAAACTTTCGAAGCTCGTTGCTTATCACCCCTTATACGTTAGAACTCTTTTTTCCTCAAGTTCTAAAAATAGAGCAGTGTTCTGGATTATATTTGAGTTCATTATTAAGCAGTCCCCAAGATTTAACATTCATACAGATTTAATATTAAATGACAGTTTGTAAGTTCCAGCATATATTTATTTTTTTGCCAGTGTAGGGACACTAAGGACTTAACCGGAACTGTCGGAGTCCATGCACTGAAGAGAAAAGCGCCAGAACAGCCTTTTCAACCGAGCCCCGCAATAATACCCGGCTCCCGGCCTTAGATCGTACTTCCGTAAAAATACCCGGCATACTTTTGAGAACTCATTTGGTTTTTGCTCTGCGACCTGGTTTTTGATTTCAAGCGTGAGATGGGAGGTCTCACGCACGGGTTGGAGAGGAAATTAGAGAGGTTAAAGGTAGAATGGGGAGAGAAGAGGGGGGATAACCAAGACTCAATTTTTATTTTTTGCCAGTGTCGGGACACTTAGAACTCAACCGGCGCTGCCGGAGTCCATGCACCGAAGAGAACAACGCCAGGACAACACCTTTGAAAACGAGCCCCGCAATAATACCCGGCTCCCGCACCTAATACTCAAGCCACCTTTTTGCCGCATACCATCAAAAAATCTTATCATCTCCAAATTCTCCGCTCTCAAATTTTTCCATAAAAAGGCCGGAGCCTATCCAGTATTTTATCTCAAAATCCTCACAAATCCCCGACTACTTCTTTATTTTGTATTTTGCAACACGCTTGTATACATAACTAATTAAACAATTTACCCAACATACTTCGACAGTCAATCGTTTTCCGACTTTTCATCTTTCTTATTTCTCAGAACATTCCTTATAGATTTAGACACAACTCCAATCAGAGTTATTCCTATTCCACTAAAAATCCATCCTATATTCTTGGAAAGCCATGACTGATCTTCTGCCTCTAAGATATTCAAAGTAATTCCTATTTCGATAATTTGTTTACAGAAGGCATCAAAGTAAAGAGAGGCATTTTGGAAGAATTCAGGCATTTCTTTTGGAGCAGCGGGATATAATTCTTCAATTCCGTCTCCAAATCCTCTAGTATAAGGATATACTGGTTCCGTAGATTCAAAAAAAACAGTTGTTACATTTTCATCTGTTCTAATTTCCCCTCTATCAATCTTGAACCCATAATCAGTATTTGAATTATCTGTTACAAGTTTGACTTTTAATGTATCTCCTGTATACCATGCTGTCCAAAAATCTTTATTTGAATCATGGCAATCGTAAGCCACAAGTCCATTATCGTATTCATCATAAAGAACTAGTTTATCGTAAGGATCAAGATCAAGATTTTCGAAGTGAAGTCGCATCTCAGTGGCACCAGGTTTGCTTATATCAGGCCATTTGTACTCAAAATTGTTTGCATAAGGGTGATACGACTCTGCTAAAGAGTTACCAGATATGCAAACATCCGATCTATGTTCTAGCTTGTCAATCTTGAACCCATAATCAGTATTTGAATTATCTGTTACAAGTTTAACTTTTAATGTGTCTCCTGTATACCATGCTGTCCAGAAATCTTTATTTGAATCATGGAAATCGTAAACCACAAGTCCATTATCGTATTTATCATAAAGAATTAGTTTATCGTAAGAAGCAAGATCAAGATTTTCAAAATGCAGGCGGATCTCAGTGACACCAGGCTCGGTTATATCAGGCCATTTGTATTCAAAATTGTTTGAATAAGGGTGATATGACTCTGCTAAAGAGTTACCAGATATGCAAACATCCGACCTATTTTCTACTTTGTCAATTTTGAACCCATAATCAGTATCTGAATTATCTGTTACAAGTTTGACTTTTAATGTATCTCCTGTATACCATGCTGTCCAGAAATCTTTATTTGAATCCCCACGATCGTAAGTCACAAGTTTATTATCGTATTTATCATAAAGAATTAGTTTATCGTAAGAAGCAAGATCAAGACTTTCAAAGTGGAGTCTTATCTCAGTTGCACCGGGTTTGCTTATATCAGGCCATGTGTCTTCAAAATTGTTTGAATAGGGATGATCAGACTCTGGTAAAGATTCGGCTGCTGAAGCGGATGTACATCCATTTATAGTTATTAATAGGCAACACAATATAATTGATATAATAGATACTCTAGACATTTCGCCACCTTTTCAAGTTCCTTTAATGGGACTATCTAACAGAGTAAATCCGGAAAGAGAAAATAATGCACAGGCAAATTTATAAAAAATTACAATCATTTAGACAGTTTGTTTTTTAAAGCCTCTAATTTTTCGTTTCAGAAGGACACCTTATAAGAATCCAATTTTTTATTGTAATGACTGAAAAACTTGATAATTAACCACTGGTAAATTTGTGAATCAAAAGTTGATTTTAGTGTCTCTTAATACTGAAACTTCCCTTAGAGGTATGATGCAATACATATAAGAATCTTTCTAAAAATAATAAATAAGTATAATATAAATCAATATATTTAGAGAGTTAGTTGAAAATATTATTTTTGATCGTGACAAGCTTTCATAAATTAACCACAACTGCCTTCGTTAATATTATGCGAAAATTCATAGAAAAGCTAAAAAGCAAATTCAGCATCTAACAATCATATAACGTACCAAAGGCAAAACCATGTTCGTTTTATCTGAGATCTTCGAAGACTGCCCCCAGGTAAAAATAGTCGAAGCGTTTGCAGAGAACTATGAAAACAAACTGTATGCTACCGACATCGTCCGGATGACAGGCGTTTCAAAATCAACTGTCTACAAGCACCTGGAAAAATTAGTTGCGGAAGGGGTTGTCGAAGAGAAAAGCAAGGCAGGGAAGACCCGGTCTTACCGGCTCAATGCCGAAAACCCGAAAGCAAAAATCATCCTGATGCTCAAAAGGTTCATTATTTACGAAAGGCTGGATGAATTGCTGGAAAAGGAACCGGGAGAAGAAGCCGGACAAAACCCGAATGCTGCTGCCTATGGAGATGAAAAGCCCCGGCACCCGGCTCCGGGGGAGCGTGGAGAGGGCAACGAGAAAAACCCGGCCTCAGGGGAGTACTTTGAATACATCGACTCTTACGGGGTCGAAGCGACCTCAAAAGCAGACAGTGAGACCTACATAATTGGGAATTTTGAAAGCTTTGAAGATCAAGACTCAATTTTTATTTTTCGTGAGTGTGCGGGCTGCTCGGAACTTAACCGGCGCTGCCGGAGCCCATGCGCTACAGAAAACACTTTAAAGATACAGATTTGTTAGAAATACTATAAGGAAGCTGAATATGATAGCTATTGAAGTTATGATTCAAAGTTCAGTAGAAATTTTCCAAACTTTCGTTAGAATGTTCTAGAAATCCTACAACTCTTCCAGAATTACTTCTAAATAGATTTCCTTTTGTTAGCACTTCTACTTTATTTGAATTTTTGATTTTTCTGAACTTTTCATAATTTATACCATATCTCTTTAAGTCTTCAATATCCACTTTTGCTTTAACATATCTATAAAATTTTGCAATTTCTTTTTTGTAATTTAAAATCTCATTGAAATCTTGGTCAATCATAACGTTAAATAATTCGCTTTCAAATCCATAGAAGAAAAAAAGAGTTTGGCTAATTGGAAACACTTGCCCAACTATTGAATCTCTATCAACTACTGTTTTCCTATCAAATGAATTAGAGTTTATTTGTAACTTTTTTCCCGTTTTGTTGATTAAATGTAATTGATGGAAATCCCAAAAATTAGTTGAATGCTCTATAACACGTATTCTATTATTTAGAACTGTAATTATTTTAGAATCTGAAATCATACCTAAATTTTTTTGGTAGAATTTGAGGCGAGACAGCAATTTGAACTTTAAGGGATCTTCAATTATTTCTTCAGGAGCTGGATCTAAAAGTAAGCACTTTGCCCTTAGATTACATTCGTGGTCATCATCAGATTTGAACGGAATGCAAGTAATTACTCCAAAAAGAGAGCTTCGTTGAATAATATCATTACTTTCTCTTTGGATTCGCTTTTTATCTTCTATATCTTTTTTCTGACCGTATATTGATGCACTTTTTCCGTCATCTCCAACAATAGTTCCCTTAGCTTCCACTTCAATAAAGTATTCTCCGGTTGAAGCAATTCTAAAATCCAAGTCTTTTGATTTACTGACATTAATCTTTTCCCAATCGGCTTCATGAAAACCAAACAATCTGTTCATTAATACAAGAGAACCAGCAACTCCACAACTTTCGGTCGCAAAAGGCAATGATTCATTTATACCTTTATACTTTGAAATCACTACCCCATCGCAATAACCAAAGTAATTTTCATAGATTCCAATCCTATCTGGCAATCTACGTTTAAAATCATCAAAAGTTTTCCATCCGGGCTTATTTTTCCATTCAGTAAAAATACCATATGTCCAAAACTCTTCTTTACTAACTTCTAAACCGGTTTCCAATAAATATTCCAGTTTTTTTATAGTTACTGAACCTGGCAAATTATTACGAATCATCATTTCATGGATTTTGTCATAAAACTCTACATCGAATATTATAATGTTTCCATGTTGTTCGTCTTCATTTAACATCCTTTCTCAGCTTTGTTACCATAACATTGATATTTTGTATACAATTATCAGATTTTTAACCTACATATAAAAAATATTAATATGAAAATTAAGAAAGAACATAAATCCACATTTCAAACAACCCCAACCAAACGCTCCTTCTCAATCCCCGAAATAAAATCAATAATCGACTCCCTCAATCCAAAAAGCTCAGATTTTTTCAAGGGAATCCCTAAAAGAACTACCTTACTCTCAACATTGGAATGCGGAAACACATAATCCAACTCCAAAAGAAATTGTTCATTGGAAGGATAACATAAAATTCCAACCTTATTCTTGTTCTTACTAAAAGCAGTATAAGCAAGCAACTGATGCAAATCTCTCCTATGTTCCTCTTTTAACTCCTCTGTACTACTTTTCAGATTGAACAAGTGAGACTTGTATTTTGCATCCACTACAATATCCAGGTTATTTTTCACAAGGATTACATCAGGTTCCAGATAATTAAGAGCCCAGGGAGGGTTAAAACGTGAAAATTGTCTGATTTTGTAATTATTTAGTTGCTTTGCTCCAATCTCTAGGGATATTTGCTTGAATATAAATTGTACATACCTTTCAAATAAAAGTGAAAAATCGATTCTCCAGGCAGTGATTTCTTCAAAATTCCCGGTTAAAATCTTGTTCCCTTGAACTTTCAATTTCTTAATGACAACGGAATCTGAATTATGAATATAGAGCTCGTTTGTGAATTTTTCGGGAAATTCGTACAAAGCATTATCCAAATATGTTAAAGTATCCTGAAATTGATATTTGATATGCCTGGGAGTTTTAAACGAGTTTATCTCCTTTTTCGAAATGCTGTAAACGTATTTCAACTCGAAGAATTCGCTATGAAATGTGCTCAGAGTGTTATCACGGCAGGGAAAAAGTAATCTCTTAGCAGGATCAGACTCTTTTTCAACGTATCTTTTCCAGTTCACCTCAGATTTTGGATATCTGTGTATCCTCTCAGTGTTCTGGAATTTATTCCACTTTGCTTTTACCGCTTTTTCAAGCAATTTTACGAACTTTATTGCTTCCAAATAGATAGGCGGTCTAAGATTCCTATGCGACAGAAGCGGAATTGAATTTTTGAATTCAGGAAGTATTTCAGATTCAAGGAGATTTACGATTTCAACATACTCTGAAAACTGGTCGTTTGCAGAAGTGTAACGAGGTCGAACTACAAAATCTCCTATTTGCTTTCCCGTATCAGGTGCTCGAAGTGGAATCGCTCCGATAAAACGATCGGATCTAAAATTTAAGCTGGCACTTTTTCCACTACCTTCAATTCTTGGAGTGACTTCTAGGAAATCAAACAATTCCTTGTTGTATTCAACGAATTTTTGTAGAGATTCAGCTAAATATCTACGATCTGCCCCTTTAAACCATTTTTTTGAAAGAAGAAAACCAGAAAGAGATTGTGATTTTTCAATCAAGCAAGGCATTTCGAAAAAAACATTTTGTGGGGAAGTCATTCAAACAAAACCTCACCCAGTCTTTCATAGAAATATTTCGAGAACTCATCTCTTGCATTTGTTAAAAGACCTTCAGCCAGGTATTCTTTTATTAAGGGCATTAACTCGTATTTTATTCGATCTTTCATCTCAGTTTCGTCTGAGGCTATGAAATAGGCTTGCCCCGGTTGCAAATTTAGTTCTTCACTACTTGCATACCAACTAAAAATTTTATTAAGTTCTGAGAAGTCCTTTTTGAAAAATTTCAAACCAATAGCAGGTTTGATTGGCTTAGGCTTCAATGTGTACCAGGCAAAACGCCTCCGAAGAGCAAAATCGACTACTGCAAGACTTCTATCAGCAGTGTTCATCGTACCAATAACGTAATAGTTGGAAGGGATTTTACTTATTTCGTAGCCCCCACCAATATCAATTTTTACAGCTACTTTTTCTTTTTCTAGCTGATACTCAAATAGGTAAAAAATCGGTCCCAGAATGTTGGATAAATTTGCTCTGTTGATCTCATCAACAATTAGCACAACGTTTTTTTCAGGGTTTTCTTCTGCTTTTTTAAGAGAGTCATAGAAAATTCCTGTTTTTTCCTCATAAGCTAACTGTCCAGCATCAAGGTCAGGTTTTATCCCATACATAAAATCACTGAAACTGGTTTCAGCATGGAACTGAGTAAAGAAAGGTTCTGAATTAAGCTTCTGAGCAATAATTCTTGCTAATCTGGTTTTTCCAGTTCCTGGTGCTCCCTGAAGGATCACAAATTTTCTATTTTGCACTAATTTTAATACCTCCTCTTCCTCATCCACATCTATCTTTGTTGCAACTTCTGATATCGCCTTTTTGATCGCATTCCTAGCCGGATCATTTCCTGCAAAATTCCTTATCTGAGCATAGGCTGCAACAAATCCTGCAATCATTTTTTGATCCTTTTCAGATGATGGATCTCGAATAATATTGCAAGCTGTTATCAGTTTAGAATAATTCTTTAACGAGTTTTTCAAGTGAGGAATTTTTTCCATAAACTGTTTGGGTAGATTGCTTTCTATATCCAAAAAAGAAGTTTTGCTGAATCCATCCTGATCAATAATAGAAGAAAAGAGCCTCCTAACACCCGGTAAAGCAGCTAGCTCATAATCATTCTTAAACCCCAAAGAGCCTGCAACAATGGATATTAACCAAGGTTCTCCCCCTTCGGCAGGGAAAATGACTAGAGAAAAATCGTGATATTTACCAGAAGCTTCTTCCTCCGGAGATATTAAACCAAAAAACGCACCACCCTGCTTTAATGAATCTTTTGATGTGTTATTACGGAAAATATAATCATTTGCCCCTTCTTCACTTTTCGCCCCGAAATTAGCGGCTAATTCTTGTACGAATTCAATAGCCTTTTCAATTTTATTCATATGGATCATCTTATTTTAAAACTCAACAAACAATAGCAACATTTCATTATTTTTTAAACAATAAATACTTGACTCCTTTACTTATTTGAGTATATCGGAAAGTAGTTTTTTGAGCAATCTTTTGATTATTTTTTGGATCATCGTTCCGTTCACCGGTTTTTCGGAACCTATCCGAGCAGCCCCCAGGTGAAATATATTAATTAAGTTATAGATGGTAGGAAAATCCCCCTCCCAAACCAAACACCTTTAAATCCCATCCCTACCTTTTCTATCCAAAAAATAACCCTCATAACTTCCATCGGTGACATTTTCGTCAACTGCCCCTCCCTAAAACCCGCCTAACGGCTCAGGTTTTAGGAAGGGGCTTGTCTAACAAGCCCTGGTTGACCAGATCCCCGATTAGGAGCTTAGGAAAGATCGGGAAACGATAGGAACGAATTCATAGTTACCCTGGAATGCCGCCTCAGTTTCAGGCTCTAAGGATGCCAGTTAATCAGTCCTGAGAGGTAGGGACAGTGCTTGCATCATAAAACCATTCCATATCTGATCGAGAGGAAGCCGGAAACCGGGATTGTCTCCACTAACCCGGATATGCATAACCCTATTCAATAGGAGCAATTACGAATGTTTGTATTCGTACTAAACAAAGATGGAACCCCGCTCATGCCCACGAAACCGGCAAAAGCGAGGATCTTGCTCAAAACAGGAAAGGCAAAAGTGGTCCGAACCACGCCCTTCACCATCAAGTTACTTTTCGAAAGCAGTAGCTACACTCAGCCCGTAACTGCCGGAATGGATACCGGATCGAAAACCGTAGGATGCGCCGCTATCGCTTCCGAAAAAGTGCTGTATCAGTCCGAAATTTACCTGAGAGAAAACGTTTCGAAAAAGATGCAACAAAGGCAGATGTACAGAAGAACCCGGAGAAGCCGGAAGACAAGGTACAGGCCAGCAAGGTTCAATAACCGGGGAAATTCGAGGAGAGAAGGAAGGTTGGCTCCTTCCATCAAAAGCAAACTTGATTCTCATTTCAGGGAAAAACAGTTTGTGGAGTCCATTCTCCCGGTAACGAAGTGGAAGGTAGAACTTGCCTCCTTTGATATCCACAAAATCAAAAACCCGGAAGTTTCCGGAAAAGGATATCAGGAAGGGGATCTCAAAGGCTTCTATAATGCCAAGGCTTACGTCCTGTACAGGGATGGGTACACCTGCCAGCATTGCAAGGGAAAGTCAAAGGATTCCCGGCTAAATTGCCATCACATCATTTTCAGGTCAAAGCAGGGGTCAGATGCCCCGGAAAACATGATCGTGCTCTGTGAAACCTGTCACGGCTCCCTTCATGCCGGGAACTTTGAGCTTTCAGGGAGAAGGTCAAACACGAAACACGCAACCGAAATTGGCATTGTCAAGTCCCGAATCAAGAAATCCGGCTGGAACTTTGAGAACGTTTTCGGCTACGAAACAAAATTCCGGCGAGAACAAGTTTTGGGACTCGAAAAAACGCATTATTTTGATGCTGTTGCTATCTGTTGCCGGGATAACCAGAAGGTAGAACCGGATGATACGGTCTACTTCAAAAAACACGTTCCTGCGGGAGATTATCAGCAAAGAAAAGGGAAACGGTCTGAGAAGAAAATACCTACCGGAAAGTTGTTTGGCCTCAGGAAATTCGATCTTGTAAATACGGAAAAGGGGATCGGATTCATTCGAGGAAAACGGTCAAGCGGGTATTTTTCGATCTCAGATATATTTGGAAACAAAATTTCAGATAGTGTCAATATTAAGAAAAAATATAGGAGACTGAGTGCGAGAAGTACTACATTAGTTCAGATGGTACAGTTGACGCATTCCTCCCCCACCTGCCATTTCCGGCAAGCCGGAAATGCCGAGGAGAGAGTCTCCTGCTGAGGTAAGATGAAACCAAGACTCTACAAATATTATCCCGAAGACTTCGGGGAACTCAAAGTTGACGTTTTGCACATGGACCTGGTGTTTGACGTCTTTGATGACCGGACGAATGTGAAGTCCATGTTAAGGGTGAAGACCCTGGGCGAGCCAGTTGAGAAGCTGGAGCTGAACTGCAGGGACCTGGAGGTCAGGGCTGTTAGCTGTATCCAGTACGAGGTACACTATAAGTACAGGAAGGCAGACGCCATCCTTGAGGTCAATTTCCTGGACCCGGTGCCGCCTGAGACCGAAATTACGGTTGTCACGGATACGGTGTGCAGGCCCACGAAGAATATCCTGGAAGGGCTTTACTATGACGAGACGCCCGCCGGGGCTCCCCCGCAGCAGATCACGCAGTGCCAGCAGTGGGGCTTCCAGAGGATCGTGCCCTGCATTGACGATATGTGTGCGAAGTGCACCTACAGGACAACTATCATAGCGGACTCGCGCTACACCAACCTGATCACCAACGGGGACGTTGTCGAGGAACGGCACACCGTAAAGCCGGGCAGGGACAAAATCGTCTACGACAACTCGGTTACGCCCATGGCGACCTACCTCTTTTTCCTCGGAGTCGGGACCTATTCCACCTTCAGGCTGGAGTTCGAGTACCCGGACGGGGACTCTTTCATGCTGGAACTGCTGGTACCGCCGGAATCCGAGGACGGGCCCGCAGGAAGGGCTCTTGACATCCTCTACGACTCCGTGATGTGGGTCTACCTCTTCACGGGCCCCGAACAGTACGACCCCGAAAAGCTTGCCGTCCGGCAAAAGCTCTGGGAACTTGTCCGGCAGCGGGACCGGTTGAAGTACGGAGCCGGAGCATGGGCGAGCAAGGGAGCCGGGGAAGCCGAGGAAGCCACGGAAGCACCGGAAGCCACAGAAGCTACGGAAGCACCGGAACCCGCAGTGCAGAAACTCGGGAAAATCCGGGCCGAGCTCGCAAAACTTGTCGGCAGCATCAGCCCCGGATACAAATACACCGGGACCGTCTACCGGGAGATCGGGATGCAGAACTCGGACTTCGGGGGAATGGAAAACGTCGGGAACACCACGATTACCACCAACCGAATCATGCCCTTCACACAGATCACGGACCCCGCATTCGAGTACATGATCAGGGTCAAGGTGCACGAGTATTACCACAACCAGAACGGGTCCGAGGTGACCGGAAAGAGCCCCTTCGAGATCTGGCTCAACGAAGCCGTGACCGTAAACGTGGAAGAACAGTACCACGCCTTCCTTTTCGGGGAAGAATACCAGAGGCTCGGGCGGGTGCTCGACCTGCTCGCTCCGGGCTACGGGACCTTTGCCCTGGACTCCGGCGCAGCTTCCATGCCCATCATCCCTGACGGCTTCAACGACCCCAACGACCTGATCACAGCCGTCACTTACGTAAAAGCCCCGGAATTCGTGCGCATGGTCGAGACCCTGATCGGAAAGGAGACTTTCATCCGCGGCCTGGACAATTACTTCAAGAAATTCGGGCACTCGAACGCCAGCACCGGCGACTGGATCGAGGCCATGGAAGAAGCAAGCGGGCAGCCCCTGAAAGAGATGGCCGAGGTCTGGCTCAAACAGACAAAGTTCCCTGTAGTGGACGTCACCACGGAATACGACGAAGCTTCCCAAAACTTCACCTTCAGGCTCAATCAGCGGGTCCCCGAAGGAGGAAAACCCTGGGACTTCCCGTTCAGGGCAGCCCTCGTGGACGAGAAAGGAAACGACCTTGCCGAAGTCCTGGAACGGGTCAGCGGCAAGCAGGCGGAAATCACCGTGGAAAACGTTGCAAAGCCCGCCTTCCTCTCCCTGAACCGGGACTATTCCTTCTACGGGAAACTCGTCTACGACGCAAGCCCCGAAGAGCTCCTGCTCCAGGTCAGGAAGGACAGCGACATCATAGGCCGTTTCACCGCCTTCTACACCCTGGTCGACCGGGAAAAGCTGCGCCTCCTCAAAGACCCTGAAGCAAAACCCACCGAAGACTTCGTCTCCCTCTACTACAAACTGCTCAACGACCGCGAACTCCTCGAAAAAGCCGGCGGGCAGTTCCTGGCTATTTTCGAGTCCGTGGAAGAGGAGGAATATGCCCACCGCTACCAGGCCCTCTATGAAGTGAAACAAAAACTCCTCAGGGCGGTTGCCGCAAAGTACTCGAACTCCCTGCTCTCAGCCTACCGCTACTTCGAGGAAGCCTCGGCCGCAAAAGGCGAGACCCTGAAAGAAGAAGCCCGGGTCATCAAGAACCGGCAGGCCAAAAACGTCTGCCTCGGCATCCTGGCGTCCCTGGACACCCCCGAAGTCCACGGCCTTATCAAGCAGCAGTTCGAAGCCGCAAGCTGTGCCTCGGACAGGCTCTCTGCCTTTGCCGCCTACCTGGACAGCTCCGCCCCGGACAAAGTGGATATCCTGCGGGCCTTTGAAGCAGAATCAAAGCATAACCTGGTCGCCTGGGAAGCCTTCCTGGGAGTTATCGCCCGGAGCAGCAGCGCCGACGCCGTGGAACTCGTCCGGGAAATGGAAAAGTCCGAAGCCTTCCGGATCGAACAGGCCAACGACCAGCGCGCCCTCTACGCAAACTTTGCCCGCAACCGGAAAAAGTCCCTCCAGACCGAAGAAGGCCGCCGCTTCATGGCCGAAGCCCTCAGGAAACTGGCTCCGGTCAACGAATACAGCACCGTCCACATGCTAAACACCTTCGCGGATATCGACATGATGGAAAAGGAGTACCGCCTCCCCCTGGCAAAACTCCTTGCCGACCTCCTTGCCGACCTGGACCCCGAAAAAGTCCCGAGCGTCTACAACAGGGCAAGAAAACTCCTGCTAGGGAACTCCAGGTCCCTGGGAGAGTACGAATCCGAATACGGGAAAAACCCCGCCCTCGGACCTGAAAAACAAAAAAAGTAAACTCGGGAAAGTCTAGTACCAAAACGTCACAACCCAAAACCTCACAGGGCCCGGTAGAAACGAAAAAACAAAACAAAATGTTTCCCGGGTCAACTTTTTTTCATTTTCCTGCCGAACTCCAGGCAGGATCTCCTTTTTTCGTACAGCTTTCAAAGTTCCCGGGCCTCATCCCGTTCCCGAAGGGAACGGCTTTTCCCTGGAAATGGAAAAGACAGACGAATTGAAAAATCACCCGATAATGCGATTTTTATTTCTCAGAGATTGTGATTCACCCCATCATGCGACTTTTATTTCTCAGCGATTGCGATAAGCCAAACCATTAGTAAGAATGAGAGAAAAGATAGTACAGGCAAATTTGTAAAGGCAAATGCTCCTTCTATGCAATTTTCAGGGAAAAGCCGCTCGCTTCGCGCTGCTTGCGAGCGTGGGTGGGCATGGGAAAAGGGAGTTGATGGTTGCCCCGGGTTTATAGGAGAGCGGCAAAACAAGAATCCCAAAAAAGATCAGATCAGCAAGAAAAACGAGAACCCGGAAGTCACAAGCAGGATAGAGACCAGCAGGCTGGGGACCCAGAGAGACATCAGGGAAAAATCCTCGGCTCTCAGCTCTTTGTAAGCCTCCTGGTAGCTCCAGAAAGCAAGCACGTACCACCGAACCGGTAAGAATAGAGATGGAAGCAACAAGGGGAGCAAGCCAGGAATGAGTGCCTTAAGCCATGAAAATGGAAACCCCGAACCCCGCAATCACGGCAGCAAGTCCCGTCCTGAGCCAGGCGCTAAAAGTGCGTTCGCTGTCCAGCAGGGCACGCTGGCGGGCAACTTTATTGTTTTCCTGTGCAAGTTTTTCGAGCTCGATTTCAGGCATTTTTCTTCCTCCAGGAACGTTCCGTGAATCATGATGGGGGATTCTGACAATGAGATTAGATGATGAGTTCAGATAAAGGATGCCGAAACGGATTTCGATAAGGGATTTTGATCAGCAATTCTGATTTGAAAAAAATTAGATAAGAAGAAATATATATTCATAATAAATAAATATTAGCAAGAAGTCGCGGGACCTGATGGGAGCAGGTGGAAACCGTCCACTTTCCGGAGGGGGAAAATCCGGAATAGGAAAAATCCGGAACAGGAAGAATGCCAGAGTCTTTAGAGGTGGGGGAATGTCAGAGGGATTTGAAGAACTGTTTCTGAACTTTTTTTCCTTTTTATTCAGTATAGTGGGCTCGCTGCTCATAATCTATGGAGGACTCCGGGCCACTGCCGAGATCATCCTTTTTGAACTCTTCAAGAAGCCGTACAAATACCAGAATATAAGAAAAGAACTTACAAACAGAATAGTCTTCGGACTGGAGTTCTTTATCGCAGCGGATGTCCTGCAGACCGTACTGAACCCGTCCCGGGATGAACTGTTCCTCCTGGGGACAGTCGTACTGATCCGGACGGTCCTCGGCTATTTTCTGAGCAAAGAAGTTACGGAATACCAGCTCGATTGAAACCGGGCTGCCAGCTAATGAGCAGGTCAACCGGTCACCGGGGGCTTAATAAGTAAGTTCTTAAGTCCTGCAGTCTGTCGGCCGGCCACCCAGCCGATAAGTCGAGCAGCCAGTGAGCCAACGAGGTTGATTATAAGAAGCTCAAGACCTCCGGGCTGATTTAGTCTTCCTTGTGCTGGAATATGAATGCCAGACCAAGTATCGCAATCCCCGGGATTGCGATTGTGGGGAATTCTGGAATACTTTCCTGAACGCCCCCGTTGGAAATTGTTACTGCCACCGTAGCTGTATCTTCATCTATAATTAGCTGGACCGGGCATAAGTAACTTTGTTTTAACAGTACGTTGGAATTACAAATAAAATAACAATGTCTTAATGTAATAATATGTCTAAGGTGATATGTGTTGAAAAAAGTAATTCTGACGCAGGTCCCCCATATCTGCGCCGCTTCCTTTCACTCTATTATTTCTCCGAAGTGGAACCCGACAATGCTAAGGTCCAGAATATTGACTTTCCCGTCCTGGTTTACGTCCCACCTTGGATAAGGTTCAGTTGTAGTGGTTCCAATTTTCTGGCAGACTGTGGCTATATCCAGGATATTCACTTCTCCATCTTCGACGATGTCCCATTCAGGATGGTAGTCATTGATGTAGATGGTGTGCTGCTCTGTTACCTGATCGATTCCATCGCTTACCGTTACTTCCACCGTGTGTTCTCCACTGCTCGAGTAGTCGGTCTGCCAGATATAGCTCGGATCAGTGCTGCATGTTACCCCATTGATCCTGATGATGTAATTCAGGAACTGTCCATCCAGATCAAATGCGCTTACTGAAATGTTAATTTCTTCTTTTTCATTGAAACTCGATCCGTTTTCCGGTTCGAAAGAATCAATAACCGGAACATTATTTGGTGGATTCACGGTTATTAAGACATCTTCCGAATCGTTGAGGTACCCATCACTGACTTCAAATGTGACTGTATAAATGCCGGACTGTCCGGGGGCTGGTGTCCAGGCAAACCCTCCTGTTGCCGGGTCAATGTTTGCTCCTTCCGGAAGGCCTGCGGCTGAATAGGTCAGGTCATCGCCGTCCGCATCGCTAGCATATATCGTAAAGTTCAGGGGATTCGCCTCAGAAACCGATTTGGAACCAATCGAATTCAGTAAAGGTACAGTGTCGATCAACACGGTTGAATTGTTAATGGTAATTGGTACCGCCCTTAAACTGCTGTCACTAACAATTACATTGGAGAGTTTTAGTTCTGCCATGCCTGTGTCGCTTCCTGCAGTCATGCTGATTGTTGCCATCACTCCCTCTGAAGAGACATTTGATTTGCCAAGGATTGAGCCGTAGATATCTGTAACTGTTCCTTCGCTGTTGTTGATGGTCCCGCTGTTGAATATGGTCCCAGCCCCGTCCTGGTTGAAAAGGTTTCCTTCAGTCACACTGTTTGCTGTTGCCATTGAACTGTCGAATAGCAGGTCAAACTGGGCTCCGATGATTGATATTGATGGATATATTAAAACATCGACTGTGAAATTTTCACCAGGTGTTATGTTGTTCCTTCCAGGGGAGATGGCTACGATGGTGCCGGGGTTATCGATGATTAGATCGCCTGCTAAGATCGGGGTACCACCCGATTTAATTGTAAGAGTATCGTCGGGGCCTATTGCAAGCTTGCCATCGATCGTTCCTGGATTTTGCATTTCGGTTGCATCCGCAGTACTTGTAAAGGCAAGTAACACTGTCATTGCTATTAGAAAAAATAGATTATGTTTGTTCATTTTTATTTCCCACCTTAAATTTATGTTTGTCAGAAACGATTACAATATTTATATCTCTAAAAATCATCTCACTTCTCTAAAAATAATAAATGTAACTTTTTTCTATGTATCACATCAGCAGAGAGCCGAAAAACCGGAAGTTTGCACCTATATTCTCATAGTACCGAGAAATCCAATCAAAAAATAGGGACCATGCAAACTTTTGAAATTTAGTCTCGTTGCTTAAATGTGCCAAAATTTTGGCAAGTATGAACTTTTCCGACGCTCTCCAGAAAGATCGTTTTTAGTCATTCAGCTTTTTTACCCTGTTGCAACCATTAGCGTTTAACATATACATAAAATTTATTTATATGCACATAATTAATTTATTTATATCGCCCATACTTCTGTGAATATGCACAAATTTCCTACTAAAGTCAAGTGTAAAGTTCTGAATACATGCCTGGTTTTATCCCCTGACCCGCACCTTTTCATAACTCCTATTTCCTTTCCCTCCCCCGAATCCTCGGCGCATAAGCTTTTAACGTTCTCCCCCTTGAAAGGCAGTTTTAAATACCTTTTGACACAAGAGGTTGTTGCAATGGATCAATCAATTGGAGATCCACCTTCGGAGATCACCTGGAACCTCAGTATGCAGTCTGTCAGCCAGTAACTAAGCCAATAAGTACTACCGCCGGCAAGTTAACCGGCAGCAAAAATCAAAGTTGTGCTGGTGCACCCCGCTACAAGCAACGGGGTATGTTCGCGCCACCGCTGAAAATTCCGTAAAAGAAGACAATAGACCTAATATGGTTTATTTCGAGTAGAAGTTAACAAACAAAAACGGATTTGATAAATCATATATCATCAACGGTTTTCTGGGACGTGTCCATCCCACAGCAACTGCAGGGTATTCGGCTGAAATAAACATTTTGACCTGCCGTAATACATTCATAAATTATCTAAAATTTAGTTATTCCATGTTTCATTTCCCTTTCTCGGACTGAAAAACCTCCCGAAGACAGGGTATTATAATATGCCTTATATAGTGTGTATAGAACTTCGAGTGCATAAGAGCCATGAAGAGCGCACAACGGGAAAGCACCAGAGGTATGAAAGGAAATATGTAAATTATTTGAGGCGATGAGGTAGTGAGGTCTCAGGGATAAAGAAAAACGGATTTTCCAGCAGGTAAAGAGTCCTTCCCCCACAAATCCGTCCTTTTCCCTTCAGTCCGAGACTATTCGTCTTTCCGAGACCATTTATTTATCTTTCCTCCATTCCATCTTTTCGCAGGAAGGGGCTTGAAAATGGAAATGTACTTAATAGCGGCCCTGGGCCTGGCGGGCCTGTACATGGCCTGGAACATCGGGGCAAACGACCTGGCAAACGCCATGGGGACGGTTGTCGGGACAGGAGCCCTTTCACTCCGGCAGGTCATAGTCCTGGCTGCCATATTCGAGTTCCTGGGAGCAGTCTTCTTCGGGAAAAGGGTCACAACAACCATCGCAAAAGGGATCGTGCCAATCGACCTGGTAGGGAGCATCGACCCCAATTTAGTCGTAACAGGGATGCTTGCCGCAATCCTGGCTTCCGGGCTCTGGGTTACTCTTGCGACCTTCTACAACCTGCCGGTCTCCACCAGCCACGCGACCGTAGGCGGGGTCCTGGGTTTCGGAATTTCCGTTGCCTACCTCGGAATCATCCCTTTTTCCGCAATCAACTGGCCTGTCATGCTGCGAATCGTTTTGAGCTGGTTCATCTCTCCCTTGATGGGAGCCGGTCTCGGCTTCACCATCTTTGTCCTGATCCGGACCCTGGTCCTGCACAGGGCGGAAGGAGACGTGGAAAAGTACTTCGTTCCCCTTCAGGTCCTTACAGCCTGCTACATCGCCTTTGCCCACGGTTCCAATGACGTCGCAAGCGCCATCGGCCCGATCTCGGCCGCCTTCACGGCCCTGGGGATTATAGGCGAGGAAATCCCGGACTGGATTTTTGTGTTAGGGGGCCTGGGAATAGTGCTCGGTCTTGCTACCTGGGGCTACAAGGTAATCGAAACTATCGGCTCGAAGATTACGGAACTTACCCCCTCCAGGGGTTTTTCCGCTCAGTTTGCAACAGCCTCCGTGGTCCTTCTCCACAGCTACATCGCCCTTCCGATTTCCACCACCCACATCCTGGTAGGCTCGGTCATAGGGGTCGGGCTTGCAAGAGGACTTTCATCCGTGGATTTAAGTGTGATCTGGAAGATAATATTTTCATGGGTAGTGACTGTCCCCGTGGCAGCAGCGACATCAGCACTCATCTTTCTCGGGCTTAAAGGGGTCGGAATATAATGCCAGGAAAATACCAGCGCACGGTAATCGAGGTTTTCGGGACGCCTCCGTTTATTCCTCTCGAGGAACATGCCGGAAAAGCAAAGACCGCGGCCAGGAAACTGAACGAGGCCGTAGAGGCATACTTTGAAGGAGACATGGAAACGCTCCACGAACTCAGTGTCGAGATAGACAGGATCGAAGAAGAAGCCGACTACATCAAGCAAAAGATCCAGGCAAGCCTCTCGGCTTCCGTAAAGCTCCCGGTGGACCCGAAACACCTCCTTGATTTTCTCACCGAACAGGACAAAATAGTAAACGATGCCCGGAACGCCGCCTACTGGATGGAACTCCGGGAATACAAAGAAATCGCCCCGGAAATAAAGGAGGGCTTCCTGAAACTGGTCTCAAAGACGAAGGAAACCGTTGAAAAATACTACACCCTGATAGAAAAACTGTACAAACTGGTCGAACTCTCCTTCAGCAAGAAGAAAATAAAAGCTGCTTTCGAAATCGTTCCCGAAGTAGACAGGCTCGAACACGAAGTAGACAGGATAGAATCCGAACTCACAAAACACATTTTTGCAGAACAGGAAAAACTTCACGGAGCCGGGGTCTGCCACCTGCTCGAACTCGTGGAAAAAATAGGGGACCTTGCGGACAAGGCCGTAAGGTCCGCCGACGCCCTTCAGACAATGGTAATCCGGCGGTAATCAATAGCTTTACCTGTTTATTGATTTTCAACTTGTTTTAAACCCAGTATAATTTATATTAAACAGAGTTTAACTTATTTCCAACCCGGTTCTACTTGTTTCCAACCCGGCCCAACTTATTTTTAATATTATTAGTGTTGATGAATAGCCTTTAGAGCACATTCTTTAAAAGGATATAGCCTTTAGAGAACGTAGTCTTTAAAGCTCATAGAACACACTCTTAACACATCTCTTAACAGCGTTTCCATCCGGACCACACCCTGAAAACAGCATAATTTAAAAGTAAGTAGTGTGTTTAGGATACAAAATATTATTAAACTCTAATAATATACTAACCCGAAACCCCGGACAACAATCAGAAAGCGATCCGAAAAGGATTGGAAAACAGGTCCTGAGGGACTGAAAACAGATCCGAAAAGGACTGGAACAGATCCGGAACAAATCAGAAATCCCACTTATTCAGAATCATCAGAAACAGGAGCAATTTAATGTATCATTTGAAATGTATCGAATGCGGTGCGGAGTATTCAAAGGACGAGGTAATTTACACCTGCAGAAAATGCGACGGGCTGCTTGATGTCATTTATGATTATTCTTCAATCAAACTTGATATGGAAAAATTAAAAACCGAGTGCCCTTCCGTCTGGAAGTACGCAAAACTCCTCCCCATAGAAAGGGAACCCGTTACCATTCAGGAAGGCGGGACCCCCCTCTACAAATGCGACCGCCTGGCTGAAAAGATAGGAGTCAAAGAGCTCTACGTAAAGCACGAGGGGATGAACCCTACCGGCTCATTCAAGGACAGGGGTATGACCGTGGGGGTCTCGAAGGCGCTGGAACTCGGGATGGACACCGTCGCCTGCGCATCTACCGGGAACACCTCCGCAGCCCTGGCAATCTACGGGGCAAAAGCCGGCATTCCGGTTGTCGTGCTGCTCCCGGCAGGAAAGGTCGCTCTCGGGAAGGTCGCCCAGGCCCTCATGCACGGGGCAAAAGTCCTCAGCATCCGTGGGAACTTCGATGACGCCCTTGCTCTTGTGCGTACCCTCTGCTCCCAGGAAAAGATCTACCTCCTGAACTCCATCAACCCCTACAGGCTGGAAGGCCAGAAGACCATCGGGTTCGAGATCGTGGACCAGCTCGGTTTCAAGGTCCCGGACAGGGTGGTCCTGCCGGTAGGAAACGCCGGGAACATTACCGCAATTTACAAGGGCTTTCGAGAGTTCAGGCTGCTCGGCATAACCGATGCGGTTCCGAAAATGACCGGGATCCAGGCCGAAGGCTCCTGCCCGATCGTAAAAGCCATCAAGAGCGGAGCTCCGGCAATCACACCGGAAATGAACCCGGAAACCATTGCAACGGCAATCCGGATCGGGAACCCCGTAAACGCAACCAAGGCCCTGACCGCTATAAGGGACTCTGACGGCACTGCCGAATCCGTGACCGACGAGGAAATCGTAGAAGCCCAGAAAGACCTTGCCAGGCTCGAAGGCATAGGTGTGGAACCCGCAAGCGCAACCTCGGTTGCCGGCCTAAAGAAACTGGTTGACCTGGGAGTCATCGGAAAAGACGAAACCGTCGTCTGCATAACCACCGGTCACCTCCTCAAGGATCCGGAAGAAGTAATCGAAGTCTGCGAAGACCCTATTGTCGTGGACGCGAATATAGAATCCATCCGGAAAGCCATCTTCAAATAAGAAAATAACCTTCTTCGGAGAAGGAAAAAATAACCGGTTGAAGAGAAAGCATATCCCGAAGATACATATTGAAGAGTATT
Organism: Methanosarcina sp. MTP4; assembly: GCF_000970045.1. Lineage (NCBI taxonomy): Archaea > Methanobacteriati > Methanobacteriota > Methanomicrobia > Methanosarcinales > Methanosarcinaceae > Methanosarcina > Methanosarcina sp. MTP4. The sequence goes on along the minus strand of NZ_CP009505.1, from coordinate 1,320,023 downwards.
TAGGTGCCGGAACCGTAAACAGTTGGAAGTTTGGCTGGGAAAAAAGCAAACCTGAAGGCCCGAAAGGCCCAAAGGGCTGGCCGAAAGGAAGGGAACTGAAACGGATTCCGGGACTTCCTGTATTTTTACAGTTCTCCCGAATTGACTCTTATAAACTGACAGCTATATCCTTTATCAAACATTCATTGAAATCAAACATTCATTGAAATCAAACATTCATTGAAATCAAACATTCATTGAAATCAAACATTCATTGAAATCAAACATTCATTGAAATCAAACATTCATTGAAATCAAACATTCATTGAAATCAAACATTCATTGAAATCAAACATTCATTGAAATCAAACATTCATTGAAATCAAACATTCATTGAAATCAAACATTCATTAAAATCAAACATTCATTAAATCGAATATCCATTAAATCGAACATCCATTAAAATTGCACCTTCTTTCTTATCACAATCATCCAGGGGCGTGAACGCGAATGGAGCAGGACTACAAACCACAAGAAATAGAAGCGAAATGGCAGAAAAAGTGGAACGAAAGCAGGGTTTTCGAAGCCGAGCCAGATGACCGGGAAAAGTTCTTTATCACCATCCCCTACCCCTACCTGAACGGGAACCTGCATGCCGGACACACCCGGACCTTCACAATCGGGGACGTGGTAGCCCGGCACAAGCGGATGCTCGGATACAACGTGCTCTACCCCATGGGCTTTCACGTGACCGGCACGCCCATCGTTGGGCTGGCGGAACTGATCGCAAGCCGGGACCCCCAGACCATGGATGTCTACGAGCGCCTGCATGGGATTCCAGGAGACATCCTGCCCACCCTGGACACCCCCGAAAAAATCGTGGACTATTTCAAAGTAGAATCCGAGAAAGCAATGCGCATGATCGGCTACTCAATTGACTGGAGGCGCAAGTTCACGACCACGGACGCCACCTACAAGAAGTTCATCGAGTGGCAGTACACCCGCCTGGAAGAAAAAGGGCTGATCGTAAAAGGCTCCCATCCCGTGAAATGGTGCCCGAACGACAACAACCCTGTGGAAGACCACGACATCCTGCACGGGGAAGAAGCTACAATCGTGGACTACACCCTGGTCAAGTTCCGCTACAAAGACCTGGTCCTCCCCTGCGCAACCCTGAGGCCCGAGACCACCTTCGGAGTGACCAACCTCTGGATAAACCCGGATGTTGACTACGTCAAGGCCAGGGTTGAAAAAGAAGGAATAGTCGAGTACTGGGTGGTAAGCAAGGAAGCATACAGGAAACTTACCTTCACGGACCGGGAAGTCGAATACGTCGAAGACGTGCCCGCAAAAGACATCATAGGGATCATGCTTACAAACCCGGTCACCGGGGATGAAATAATCTCCCTTCCGGCCTCATTCGTAAAGCCGGGGAACGGAAGCGGAATCGTCATGAGTGTGCCTGCCCACGCCCCCTTTGACTACCTGGCGCTCCGCGACCTCTATGACGCCGACCTGAGCGAGTTCGGGATCACAAAGGACCTCCGGGAAATCGCCCTGATCTCCCTTATCAAGGTCCCGGAATTCGGGGAATTCCCGGCAAAGGAAATCGTGGAGAATATGGGAATCGAGTCCCAGACCGATCCGAAAGCCGAGGAAGCAACAAAAATCGTTTACAGGAGAGAGTTCCACGGCGGGGTCCTGAAAGAAATCACCGGCAATTACAAGGATTACCCGGTTTCGAAGATCAAGGACGTGCTTACGCAGGACTTCATAGGCAAAAACGTCGGGGAAGTCTTCTACGAATTCAGTGAACCCGTGGTCTGCCGCTGTGGGACCCCCTGTGTTGTGAACATGGTGAAAGGCCAGTGGTTCCTGAACTACTCGAACCCCGGGTGGAAGGCCAAGGTCTACAAATGCCTGAGCCAGATGCGGATCATTCCCACGGAGTACAGGGTCGAGTTCGAGAACAAGGTCGACTGGCTCAAGGACAAAGCCTGTGCCCGCAGGAAAGGCCTGGGGACCCTCCTGCCCTTTGACAAGGAGTGGCTTATCGAGTCTCTGGGTGACTCCACAATCTACATGTGCTACTATATTGCCGCCAAGTTTATCGAAAGGGGAGACCTGAAAAAGGAACAGCTCAACCTGTCCTTCTTCGATTACGTGTTCTTTGGGAAAGGTGATGCAGCCGCGGTTGCGGAAGAAACCGGCATAGCCCCCGAAGTCCTTGAGGAAATCCGCCGCGATTTCACTTACTGGTACCCTGTGGACCTTCGCTCCTCAGGAAAAGACCTGGTCCCGAACCACCTGCTCTTCTTCCTCTTCCACCACGTGGCCCTCTTCGACGAGGAACTCTGGCCAAGAGCTCTTGCAGTAAACGGCTTTGTCTCCCTGGAAGGCCAGAAGATGAGCAAGTCCAAAGGCCCGATCCTGACCCTGGAAAGCGCGGTCAGCGAGTATGGGGCCGACATCACCAGGATGTATATCCTCTCCACCGCCGAACAGACGCAGGACGCGGACTGGCAGACTGCAGGGGTTGACTCCGCCCGCAGGCAGGTGGACCGCTTCTACTACTTTGCAAGGGACCTGATCCGGAGTGAGGAACGCTCGGATATCGGAACCGAACTCAAGCAGATTGACCGCTGGATGCTTTCCAGGATGCAGTACCATATCCGGGAGACAAATATCGCCCTGGACGCCATCCAGACCAGAAACGCCATCCAGAACTCTTTCTTCCTGCTCTTTAACGACCTGCGCTGGTACCAGAGGAGAGGCGGAAAAGCCCTGCTCTACTACGTCCTGGACAACTGGGTCCGGCTGATGGCTCCCTTCACCCCGCACCTCTGCGAGGAAATCTGGGAAGCCATGGGCCATGAAGACCCGATCTCCTTTGCCCAGTACCCCCTCTACAACGAAGACCTCATAGACGAAGGTGCCGAGCTTGCCGAGGAACTGGTCAAAAACACCCTGGGTGACGTCGAAGAGATCATCAGGGTCACCAGGATGAACCCGGAAAAAGTCTACCTCTACACCGCCCCTGCCTGGAAGAACGAAGCCGTGAAATGCGCCTGCGAAATGCAGGCAGAAGGCTCCCTGGAAGTAGGCACCCTTATCAAGGCCCTCATGTCCAACCCGGAAATGAAACGTTTCGGCAAGGAAATCCCCAAATTCGTCCAGAAACTCATCCCCGAGTTAAAGAGCGGCGGAGCCGAACGTTACGAAGCCGTAGTCGGAACGGAAATGGAAGAAAAGGCCCTCCTCGAAGAAGCCACCGCCTTCCTGGAACACGAAATCGGCTGCCATGTCAATGTCCAGAGCGCCGACAACCCCGAATACGACCCCGAAAAGAAGACCAGGTTTGCCGAACCGCTGAGGCCTGCGATTTATATTGAAAAAAAGAAGGAAGAATAAAGATCAAAGCTGAACCAAATTATTCAGAATAAAAATACGTATCCGGGTAAAATACTAAACCCGGAACCTCTTATTTTTATACAGTTTCTTTTGTTGTTTCTTTTTTATTCTGACCCTGCAATCGATTTCTACTTCTTGAGATCAAAGCCTGCTGCGGAAAAATCAGCTCCGAAAAATCAGTTCTGAGAATAAATCCCTGTCATCGGCATCCACCCAGCCTGTGATGTAAAGCACTGCTGCGAACAGGGGTATGGAGAGAATGCTCAGGAATAAGATACCCGTATACGGTCTTAAGAGGAGAATGAGCAGGGAGATTACGGCTGCCCCCATGAGAGGAGAAACAGTTTCACGAAATAAGCTTTTGTGCAAAAGGTTTCTCTGAATCCAGAACATGCCGAACAGCATTGCCCCGAATTCGGCAAATACGGTAGCAACCGCAGCCCCGGTGTAGCTGAGCGAGGGGATTAAAGCCAGGTTTAAAACCACGTTCAGGAATGTAGCCAGGATTGCCATTTTTGAGATTATTTGCTGGTTTCCGCTCGAAACACAGGTGGAACTGACAAGGACATTCACAAACATGAAAGCGGTTGCCCAGATCAGGATTTGCAGTGCAGCTACTGAACTCTGGTATTCCGGCCCGTAAATCGCAAGAATGATTTTTTCCGAACTAAAGGTTACCAGGACAGCAAGCAGCAGGCCTGTGGAAAAAAGGTACTTGAAAGCTTTAGCATATGTAAATCCGAAGGAGTTGGAAGAGTCTTTGAAATATTTTGACATCAGGGGAAAAGTGGAAGTTGTAAATGCCGTGGGTAAAAAAACAAAGGCCTCTGTTAACCGGTAGGCTGCAGAATAAAAACCTACATCGAGATCCCCTTTCAAAAAGGAAAGCATCAGGACGTCGACCCTGAAATATATCACGGAAAAAACCAAGGCTATTGCAACCGGAATTGTCTCCCGTATTATTTTTTTCATTAAATCCGGATCTACATTGAAAGATACATTTACGAGTTTCTTTGAAAAGAAGACCATCAGGAAATTATGCACAAAAGTGGCTGAAACCGAAGCAAAAACGAAAAAAGGCAGCGTTAAATTCCTTGAAATGGCCAGGAAAACAAGGGCAAGGAAGAAGAGTTTACTGACAAGGTTGAAAAATAAGGAGTATTCCATTCTCAATTTTGTCTCGTATATAATCCCGTAGCAACTGGCCCCGCTCAAAAGCAGCCCGAAAGAAGCTATGTACAACACATTTTTCGTGGAAGGGGGAAAATCCAGGATAGCTATGACAAAAAAAGCTAAAGCCAGCGCAGCCAGCGAAAGAGAGACTTTAAGAATTGTCCCGTTGCCAATAAGTTTCCCCGCCTCCCGGGGTTCCCTTGCGGCTTCCCTGACGAGGATTTTATGAATCCCCAGGTCGGGGATAAAGCTGAAAAAGTAGATGAAAGCAAAGGCAAAAGAAAATTTCCCGAAGTCTTCCGGCCCCAGATAACGGGCAATGTAGAGCAAAGCAACAAAACCGAGTAATTTCGTCGCTATGCCGCTAAAAAACAAATACCCGCTATTTCTGGCAAGCCGCTTGATCGTGCTCATAAAAATATCTGAAAAGGTTACACAATCCAAAAATATAACTCTATTGCTAGTGAACTCCCCCTCCCCACCTCCTTCGGGATCGAGGAAGGGGATTCCCGCCTGAAACTTAAAATTGAATAAAGCCCGGGACCGGATGTTAAGTTTGCAAAAACTCCTAACAAATCAGGAATTTTCAGGGCAAATCCGACCTTATAAATCAAACAATCAATCAATCAATCAATCAATCAAACTACCAATCAATCAAACTACCAATCAATCAATCAATCAAACTACCAATCAATCAAACTACCAATCAATCAAACTACCAATCAATCAAACTACCAATCAATCAATCAATCAATCAATCAAACTACCAATCAATCAAACTACCAATCAATCAATCAATCAAACTACCAATCAATCAAACTACCAATCAATCAAACTACCAATCAATCAAACTACCAATCAATCAAACTACCAATCAATCAAACTACCAATCAATCAAACTATCATTCGAACTCGAAATTGCACCTGATACCCTCAGGGTCAAAGCAGAGGTTGCAGGACACGCAGCGGGCCTTTTCCACTTCCCCGGACCTGAGCTTCGGGATAAGGTCGGGTTCGCTGATAAAAGTCCGGCTCATGGATATGAGGTCAGCACAGCCGTCTTTGACCAGGCACTTCATGACCGAAAGAGACCGGATGCCCCCGACAAGGATTACGGGGATGTCCACGGCTTCCTTTATCATTTTGGAATAATTCTTGAAATACGCCTCTTTGGCAGGGGAATTGATCGCGGTCCGGATGGTCACCCCGCCAGCTTCACCGATCCCGCCGCTGACTTCGATTGCACAGACCCCCGCCTTTTCAAGGAGCTTTGCGACTCCTACGGACTCCGGAGCATTGAGCCCCAGCCCGGCCTTCGACGAACCCGAGCGAAAACCATCCGTAGCATTCAGCTTCACAAGAATGGGAAAATCCTCCCCCACGTCTTCCCTTATCCTTCTTACAATCTCCGTGATGATCCGAGTCCGGTTTTCCGTGGAACCTCCCCAGCGGTCTTCCCGCGTATTCGTGTAGGGGGAGATGAAGTTGCTGAGCAAAAAACCGTGGGCACAGTGGAGCTGCACCCCGTCAAAACCCGCCTTTTTTGCCCTTACCGCAGCCCGGGTGAAAGCTTCGATCATCTCCAGGATTTCCGTGTCGGTCATCTCCCTCGGCAGCACCGAAGAATGCCCGTTCTTGACCGGGGAAGGAGCAATCGGGACAGGGTGCTCCCTGGAAACGGTAGCCTGCCTCCCCCCGTGGACGATCTGGAGTACGACCTTGCTTTTGTAGCGGTGCACGCACTCGGTAATCTCCCTGTATGGTTCGATAAAACGGTCGTCATAGATGCCCTGCTGGAGAGGGTCGCTCTCTCCTCCCGGAAGCACGTACGAATAACCGGTAACAATCAGGCCAACCTCGTTTCTTGCAAGCTCCTCGTAGAGTTCCCCGAGCCTTTCGGTTGGTGTCCCATCCTCTTCGGCCATGAACTCCTGGGTCGCAGACCTGACAAAACGGTTCTGAAGTTTCATATTACAGACTGTGATCGGATCAAAAATCATGCAAGAGGATAGGAAAGGGCAGGGTATATAATTTTCCTGAAATTCAGAGGGAAAAAATAGTAATTTCCAAAAAAGAAGGAAAAATTCAGCCTGAATTTATTTTATAGACAGGGATAATAGTGATTGAGCCCTAATATTGCTTGAATAGCAGATGACAGGAAAACTACAAGGGGGTAAGGTATATTCCTGAAACAAAATATTTCGTGTACACAATGCTTCTAATCCTCTGTGCGTCCCTGTGCTTCGGATGCACATCCCCGGCGGAAACACCGAATGAAACAGAAACGCCAGCTGAAACAGAGCAAGAACCGGTTTCAGAGGCCGAAACGGAAACAACGGCTGAAACTCCGGAAGACGAAGCCGCACCCGAGCCTACGGGAGAAGATATCCAGGCTTATGTGATGGAAGAAAACAACTACAAAAACTGGGAGCTCTGGCCCGGTACCGGAGAGCTTGACCCCGGAAAAGGCCCGCACGGAGATCAGATTACCATCTATGTCTCGGACAGCGCTCTTTCAGCTATAGATGAAAAAGCCGGCGTTATGCCTGAGAACAGCACAGTTTTAAAAGAGGGCTATAGCTCCGAGGGCGAACTGATAGCAGTTGTGGTGATGCATAAGGTCGAAGGCTTTGATCCGGAACATAACGACTGGTTCTGGCTGGAGTATGACGCAGACGGCGAAATAATAGCTGAAGGCAAGGTGCTGAGCTGTTACAACTGCCATACGAGACAGGCGGGTAATGACTATCTGTTCACGGGGGACTTAAAGTAACAGCAACGTGAAAATCAGGAAAAACAGGGGAAAAAGAGATTTAAAAGCTGAAAATGTATAAGAAAGGAGTTCACAAGAGGGACATTTGCTTTTCTTAAATCCCCTCTTCAAATTCCCCGTACCTTTTTTCATCAACAGCTTCCTGCATCCTCTCGTTCTCCACTTTTACTGCAAAGAGGGCTGCAAAGAGCAGGATATAAGCGATGAAATTCACGGCCAGGGTCAGCTGCAGGACAGTCCCTTCAAGCCCACTGCCCCCGCTTCCTCCGCTGTTGCCTCCGAACATAAGGGGGTGGGCCGAGCGCCAGAGCCGGATCGAAAGGAAGCTCAGGGGTACGGATACAAAGCCCACTATCCCGAAAACGGCAGCTAGACGCGCTCTTTTTTCGGGCTCTTCCAGGGACTTCCGGAGCATGAGGTAGGAGAGGTAGACCAGGAAAAGGACCAGGGAAGTCGTCAGCCTGAGGTCCCAGATCCAGTACCAGCCCCAGGCGTCCTTTGCCCAGATCGAGCCGGTGACCAGGACAAGGAAAGAGAAAAGGGCTCCGATCTCGGCAGCCGAGCGGGCATAGATGTCCCACTTGAGGGCTTTTTCCCGGAGATAGAACACACTTGAAACAAACACAACGACAAAAGCCAGGTAGGCAGTGATGGCTATTGGCATATGGAAGAAAAATATCCTGAAACTGCCGCTCAGGACCGCCCCGGATTCATCCCTTATGGGGGGCAGGTAAAAGAAGATCATGTAGACTGCAAGAAGCATTGCACCGGCAGCCAAAGCCGCCAACAATCCGGTTTTTCTGGAATTTGCTGCCATTGTATTTCACGTGATCAGGTAATTGGAATAATTAAATGGAATAATTAATCTGAAGAATAAATGTATTAGTATATAAATATAATTAACCAGTAGCATACAGATCATTATTTTTTAAAGGTTAACCTGCTACTATAATCATTTCACATTGTTTATTATTGATTCGTTTTTAACCGGTTCAGGCTCAAACCTTGAGGGGCAGTCCCGAACCCTTACCTGACTCCTGGCTGGCTTTTCAGTCCGAAATCACGTACTCGAAAACCAGATGGGAAATCGCAAAGAAAATGAGGTCATAGACCGCAAGCAGCCTGAGTTCGGAAGATATGCCGGAAAGGCCGTTTCCTGCAAGGACGCCCGCTGTTGCCTCCACCCCGGGGATGAGCACGGGCAGGAGCACAGGTAGGAGCAGGACGGGAAGAAGAAGTTCCCGGGTGCGGGTGCTGAGGGTCAGGGCAGAAAGCAGGGTCCCGACAACGATAAAGCCCAGGGTCCCGAGCAGGAGGACCAGCCCGAGCAGCAGCAGGGTGCCGGAGTCCAGGCTGTAGTTGAAGAGCACGACAAAGAAAGGAAGGGTTACGATTTCCATGAGGAAAACGATTACCAGATTCGAAAAGACCTTCCCGGTATAGATTGTACTCCTGTCAACAGGGCAGAGTTTGAGAGCTTCAAGGCAGCCGTTTTCACTTTCCATCACAAAAGTCCGGGAAAGCCCGAGCATGCCTGCAAAGGTGAACGCGACCCAGAGCACGCCCGGAGCAAGCTTTTCCACCTTAGAGCTATCCCCCAGGAAATCCCCGAAGGAAATGCTGAATACTACGAGCACGATCAGGGAAAAAATAAGCATTGAGTTGAACATCTGCTTGGTCCGGAACTCGGCTTTCAGGTCTTTTGCGGCAATGTAAAGGCTCCGGATCATATTTTTAAATCTCCTCTTTATCCTTTTTTATCCTGTTTTATCCTTTTTTATCCTGTTTTATCCTGTTTTATCCTGTTTTATCCTGTTTTATCCTGTTTTATCCTGTTTTATCCTGTTTTATCCTGTTTTATCCAACTTTATTCAACTTAAAGGGTCAGAAATAACTGGTCAGGCCAGCAGGGGGGCACACGCCTCCTTAAACTCCGAAAACCCTGAGAAATCTCCTTTAAGTCCGTCATAAACAATTCTGCCGGCTTTAAGGACAAGTATCCTGTCGCAGAGGGCAAAGCCTCTTTCAAGGTCGTGGGATACCATTATTTTACTGCTTGCTTCAAAAGAGGGACTTTTAAGGATATGCTCGAATACCTCGGATGCCCTGGGGTCCAGGCCTGTGTACGGCTCATCCAGAATGAGGAGGGAGGGTTCGTTGATCAAAGCTCTTGCGATGGAAAGGCGCTGTTTCATGCCCCTGGAAAAGGTGCTGACCCGCTCATCGGCCCTTGTTTCGAGCCCCACCTCATTTAAGAGGTACTCGGATCTTATTTCGAGTTCCTGCTTCCCTAGCCCGTACATCTTTCCGAAAAAGAAGAGATTTTCTTCCGCGGTCAGGTCACCGTATAAATAGGATTCGTGGGAAAGCATCCCGATTTCTTTCCGGACTTTTTCCGGTTCTTCGGCCGAGTCAAACCCGTTTATTATAAGCGAACCTTCACCGGGTTCGATAAGGGTTGCGATCAGTTTTAAAAGAGTGGTCTTGCCGGCTCCGTTGGGGCCGAAAATAACCGTAAATTCGCCTTTTTTCAGGTCGAGGTCCAGGTTTTTCAGGACAGGGTTTTTCCCGAAGGTTTTTGATAGATTCCGTATTGAGACCGCATTTTCCATTCGGAACTACTTTAGGAATCAATCTAAATTAATCTTTTTATATGTTTTTTAAATGGATTTTTCATAAATCCGCAGGCTCACAGCTAACCGCCTGTAAACATGCCTGTAAACATGCCTGTGAACATGCCTGTGAACATGCCTGTAAACGTGCCTGTAAACGTGCCTGCAACCCACGTAAAACTGACACTTCTGACACTTTAAACTTATACGTCAAACTACAGGCTTATTCAAATCCTCCAGCACATCTCACTTTTTCAGGCTGTGAATAATCTGCTTCAGGAACCCTTTCTTTTCAAAGTACTGCTGGTGGTAGTCTTCGGCAAGGTAGAAACCGGAAGCCTGGACGATCTCGGTTACGACCGGATTTTTGGATCCCCCTGACTTTTCCAGCCACTCTTTCGAGGCGAAAGCTGTGGCTTTTTGATCCTCGCTATGGTAAAAGATAGCTGAGCGGTACTGGGACCCGACATCCGGCCCCTGTCGGTTTTCCGTTGTAGGGTCATGAATCTTCCAGAAGATATTCAGCAGCGTCTCATAGGAAACAACCGCCGGGTCAAAGATTATGCGCACAGCTTCCGCATGTCCGGTCCTGTCGGTGCAGACGTCCTCATAAGAAGGATTTTCAGTGTGCCCGCCGGTATACCCAACAGCCGTTGCGACCACTCCTTTGACCTGCCGGAAAGCCGCCTCAACACCCCAGAAGCAGCCTGCGGCAAAAGTGGCTTTTTGCAGGGGACCCCCCGGGTTTTCAAAATAGTCAGGACTATGTTCACTCTTTTCTTTTTCAGACATTTTACTCCCCCCTCATCGGATTTTTGGGAAAATCAGGCCTTTCCGTATTTCCCGACCAGTTCCCCTTCCGCAAGGATATGCCCTATCATTGCGTTCTCTACATCTTTCCTTCCGGCTCCGGCTTTTATTTCTAGCTTTTTGTCAAGGGCATAGACCCTGAAGAAATACCTGTGGGTGCCGGAAGGAGGGCAGGGACCTCCATACCCTATTTTCCTGAAATCATTCATCCCCTCAACTCCGGGGATGCTGTCTTCTTCAATTCCCGCAACAGGTTCGATATCCCAGATTACCCAGTGTGTAAAGGTGCCCATTGGCGCATCCGGGTCGTCCATGATAAGCACAAGGCTTTTCGCCTCTTCGGGTATCCCCTCGAATCCGAGCGAGGGATTGACGTTTTCCCCGTTGCAGGTATACTTTTTGGGGATAATGCCTTTTGGTTCGAATGCATCACTAAAAACCCTGATATCCCGGATGTTCACATTCTCATCCCCTTCGGAATCCTGAAATTCCCGGTTTTCATCTTGCTCACCTGTCCCTTCTTTTTCCGTACATCCCGACAGCACAAGCAATGCCGCCAGCAGGAAAACCAAAAAGATTGTCCCGGCCTTTCTGTCCATATACTGCACCGATTCCTGAACTGGTTCGAAAATTCATGCCGGAATCCCACTTTCCGGAATTCCCCTGTACACTCTGTAATTAATCCAAAAATTGTTTTGTAACTCTAAATCTGAAACTCTAAATCTGAAACTCTAATTATTACTCTGGTAACTTTACTGCTTCACTTCAACACTTTAATATTAAGGCTGAAGAGATATTAATTTTAGGGATGTTTGCAAGTTAAAGGTTTTTCAGGCACTAATTTCAGGCACTAATTTTCAGTTAATTTTCAGTTAATTTTCAGTTAATAATCCAGTTAATAATCCAGTTAATAATCCAGTTAATTTTTAGACATTAAGGCCCTGAACCAGGGTTTTACACCGGAACTTCGGTGAAAGGTCCTTAAGTTCAAGGTCCTCAAAGCAGTAATTCCATAACCTCCGGTAATTAAAGCCAGAACGACGAGGCAGGAGATAATGGAATGTCAGTGAAACGGCCTCTTATCGAGACTGCTTCCCAAAGTGCGAAAACGGATTCCTGTAATTCGGAAAACAAAAATCAGTCTTCGACATCAAGAGACTGGATAATATCGTGGACGGTCAGTTCGCCTTTGCCCACGCGCCGGACCAGCGGATAGATGTAAGCACAATCATCCATTGCAGCCCAGCGGGCTTCCCCAACCTGCCTGACGACTTCATTCATGATTTCGCCGCATTTCTCGCAGTATCTTGCGTCACTTTCTGCTTCACAAATTTCACATTTCATAGAAAATACCCAATAATCTATGGGGCAATTGAAAATAAATAAATTTTGGTGATGTATGACCAAGTTCACACAGTTATGATATAAGAAGGAAAATAAAAATAGTAGCCCTGAGAAGGGCAAAGGATCAAAAATATAAAAAAATAAAGATGTAGCGGCCTATAATACCAAAGAATCAGCTGGAAAAGCCTCTCTGCGTCACCTTGAACATAATAGTCCCGGATGGATCTGAAAATTTACCTTTCGAAAATCTACTTGCTGGCAAAGAACATATACTAGTGACCAGACAAACATCTACCTAATAGTTAAGGACACAGCCTATTGACCCTGAAAAATCCCCTTATCCAGAGCATAGTTCGCTACAGGTCTTCCTTTTTCCCATCGATTAACAGGGAATGGCATTCCCCGGCGAATATGATAAGCATAGTTCGCTACAGGTCTTCCTTTTTCCCATCGATACCGGGAAAGAATCAAAGGGTATTGGCTATAATAGCTCCAATTTCTTCGACCCCGGAACTCTCAATCACTATTTCCTCCCTTTTCCGGACCCCGAGCCCCAGTTCTACAGCCCTTTCGATCTGCGGCTGGGCCCAGACAGAACTTTCCTGGATTTCCGGCATGGTGCCGAGCGTCTTGAGGAGGGCCAGGCCCACCACGTCATTGGCTATCACGTCGGGGCTTGCGATGATGAGGCCCGGCTCCTTCAGGGTCCCGATGTTAGGGCCCTCGGTGACGAAACATTTAGTGGCATCGGAAATGTAGAAATCGGGCTTGAAGACAAGGTTTGCCTCTGCGATCATTTTCCCGAAAAGAAGGTCCCTGTGCTTTCCATGGGGAAGCCGCATCCTGTCCCGGTCTGCAGTTATACTGATCTGAGACTTCAGCCCCATGGTAAAGGTTGCCGTCCAATGGGTCTTGATCACGGGAAGGGCAATCATATAATCAACAGAAGCCAGCATTTCGGGCACGTAAAATCCCAGGGGCCAGGAAGAAGCCCCGTCAGGTTTCATGTGCCAGCGTTTCATGTGGTCAAAAGTAAGGACCTCGTCCACTCCTTCGGACTCCGCAACCTGCCAGAGCCCCAGCTTCTTCATTACCTTTTCCGTGTCCAGTGAGGTCATGGATTTTTCCGCGACGATGATTTTGTCGGGATTGTATTTCCGAACCTCCCGAATAGCCCCCCTCAGGACTTCCGGACTTGTGGACCCAGGGGGAAGGTCTCCTGTGTTAGCATTGGGCCGGATAAGCACCGTGGAACCCTTCCGGACCCCGAGACCTCCTGCCAGTTCCACGGCAACTTTTACGGATTTCAGGATATCTTCATGTCTTGAAACTCCAACAAACACCATAATCACTCCCATGGAGTAATTGGTGCCTCAAATATATAAAAAACAGGACAAATCAGGACAAAAAAGAAACATAAAAATCAAAGTCCGAAAAGCCAGAGCTATCCGACCCGGGGTTTCCGGGTTCGGCTTTCCCTGTCCCAGGGATTTAATTCAAAAATACTGGAGCAGCTTACTGGAGCAGCTTACTGGAGCAGCTTACTGGAGCAGCTTACTTGTGCAACTCACATTCGCACATATCGATAAGTGCCCCTTCTCCGATCCGCGAGCCGCGGGCGATCAGCAGGTCTCCGGCCTGTATCACGGTATTGCCCTTTGGGGCATAGACCCAGCGTTCTTCCCGCTTGATTGCCATCACATGCAGCCCGGTTTCGGTTTCGAGATTCAGTTCGGAGAAAGTCTTGCCCACAATGGGGGAACATTTTTCCACTTTCAGTCGGGTGATAACCTCTTCGGAGTTCCGGACAGCAAGGGTTATGACCGGATGAAGTTCAATGTCTCTGAGCACTGTGTCAGCAATCCCGTAGGCTGCATCGGAAATAGCCTCGGAGGCACTTGCCAGGTGCAGGATTCCACGGAGCTGGTTTACATCCTCGACATGCTTTGCAGTCTCAAGGACCCAGTGCTGGAGTTCGTACTTCATGGAATCCATTTCCGATTCAAGGGCACTGACCTCGTATGCTATGTCTTCGTTGTCAAAGAGAATAGCAGAGTATGCGAGTCCTACCGAAAGTTCGGACATGTTTTTCATGTCCACAATGATGTCTACGGCATGCTCGAGGTCTTTCAGTACGATGTTATGCTCGATCTCCTTCGGGACAAATTCCCGGGTCGTTGCCATCTCGAAGAAAAGGTTCACTCCATCGTCATGCCCCCTTGCGATGAGCACGTCGTCCTGGCGGATCCGGGTTTCCTTGTCAGGGTCATAAATCCAGTCTTCACTTCTCCGGATTGCGATCACCCACATCCCGGTTTCAAGGTCCAGCTCAAGATCGCCCAGAGTCCGTCCGGCCATGGGGGATTCTTCAGCCACGGTTGCCCGCACAACAGTCTCTTCGGCTTCGCGCAGGGCGACCTTCAGTTCCATGGGGATGCCCATGTTCATGAGGACAATCTTGGCAATATCGCCTGCAGCATTTGAAATGTTTTCCGAGGAGGCGGCAACCTTTAAAACTCCCAGGAGTTCTTCGGCTTCGTCAACCCGGCGCGTGCTCAGCATCGCAGCCATCTTCATGTGGTAATCAAGAGTGTCCATTTTATCTTCGAGATGGAGCACCTCTTCTGCAACGTCTTCATCATCGTAGATCATTGCAGAGTATGCAAGGTCCACCATGAGTTCGGAGGTATCCTTCATCTCAGTCAACAAATCTAAGATATTCCTAGGAGTGTGCCTGAATTCTTTCGGGAACATGGTCTCTGTATCAACTCTACACAATTATTGATGTGTACTGTATTTACCTCATAGTAATTATTAATTTTCAAACTGATTAATATTTTAGAGATTAAGTAATATAAAATAAAAGTAATTATAGGTCTGGACAGCAACTGATTCATAGCTTCCCTTTTAAAGCTGTTCATGAAAATCACACCAGGTTTAGCAGGTTCAGGGCTACGAAAATCCCGGTAACCCCTACAAGGTCCCCGAGTGTCGCGATCAAGGGAATGACGGTATCGTCAGGGTCGATCCCGAAACGGTGGGAAGCAAAGGCAATGCCGATCGTCGCCGAGTATACCACGACCAGCTCGATGGATACAGCAATCAGGCTAATTTCCAGAAGGGTCAGGTAAGGCATCCCGAATCCCATCAAATTGCTGGCCAACCAGACAAGTACGCTGACCGAAAATGAAGACACCAGGCCTACTATGGCTACAGCTATGAGGCTGTTGTAAACCACGGGGTTCCTGCGGATGTGGGTCCCAAGTCCCATATGGAAGGCAGAAGAAAGCCGGGCGCCCAGCATGCTTCCGGTATCCCCCCCAATTTTGATAAGGGCAGGAATAAGGATCAGGATCGCAGGCATCGAAATAAGGCTGCTTTCTTTCGAGTTCAGGATCTGTCCCACAATTATCCCGATCACACAGGTAAGCGAAAGGACCGGAAGCCCCCTTCGGACAATGCCCTCCACTGTATAGTAACTGGTAGCACCCCTTGCCTTTCTTTTCACAGCATCACCACCAGTTTTGCCGCAACAAAGAGCATAAACATGGAAACAATGTCCCCTATGGTGGCTATAGAAGGCGTAACCACGTTATCAGGGTCAAAGCCGAACCTGAACATCCCGATAGCAAGCAGGACCGCAACTACGGAGAGGATTATTCCCGAAGTGACCGCAGCAATAACGGAAATAAGTATGAGTTTGAACGCCCCGGCGCTTTCAAAACCCAGGGCCAGGGTAAAAAGGTGCCCAAGCAGCCCAAGCAGGACCGCCATGATAAAACCCAGGAGCAGGGAGCCGTTTATGTTGTTAGTAAGTTCGGGGTTGCTCCTGTCAATGTCAGTAATCAGCCCCATATGGATCGCACTTCCAAGCCGGGAACCAAGAGTGGAAGATATGTTTCCGCGAAGCCCCAGCACCCCGGGATAGATCACAATCAGACCAGGGATCATCTCGAGTTCGTCGGTCATACCGGAAAAAATGACACCTGCAATAACGCCCCCTACAGTCGCAACAAGTTCAAAAGGCAGCGCCTCCCTTACAATGGAGGAAATACTGGCGTACTCGCTCAGGTATTTTTCTATAAACTGGGACTCGAAGGTGTCCTCCACCCTGTGCGACTCGTGGGACATGTGCCTGTATTAATTCATTGATACTATTTAAGCAATCGGTGATTCAAAGTAACCAATAAATCGGGGACCCGAACTAATCAAAGCCCCGAAAAAATCGGGGAATCAAAGTAATCAAAATAATCAAAATAATCGGGAATTCCCCGGAAGCCGGAGTCAAAAACCTTCCGACGGCAGTCAACTCACCTTCAAAAATCCTTAACAAAAAATAAATAACTTGTAGCCGTTACCTACGTATTGAGACATATGGTTATAGGAGTTACAATGACAAATGTGCTGCCAGGACACGAAAAGGCGGCATATGAAGAACTGAGGAGCATAGAAGGGATCAAAGACGTCTACCACGTCTTCGGAGAATATGACTTCGTCGTTATCATAGAAGTAAGGGACCTGACAACTCTAAATACCGTAGTGGACAAGATCCGGGAAAGCGATACGGTGACCGCAACCCAGACAATTGTCGGAGCCGAACTCTGAAAAATCTCGGACTTGTTATCAGGGCATCAGATCCGAAGATCCGGAAATACCGGACACAAAAAACCCGATACCTTTTTTACCATGAACTTATTTTTATTACCTTGGACATTTATTATGATAGACAATGCATCAGGATATTTAATAGAAGAGCATACATTACCAGCTTAAAAAAATATTCACCCAAATCTTATTCAACAAATCTTATTCAACAAATCTTATTCAACAAATCTTATTCAACAAATCTTATTCAACAAATCTTATTCACCCAAATCTTATTGATCAAAAAACCAGATTATAGTCCCGAACGTAAATATTTACACTTACTTTATAACCACGGAAGACACGGAAAGCACGGAAGGATTGTGCCCCAATTTCCTTTATTCCGTGTTATCAGTGCTTTCTGTGGTTAAATTTTAACTTGAGATTGGTGAAATAATTAGGGTACTTGACTTAATTAAACATCAGATTGATTTTTCAGCCCAGAGGGAAAATTCTATGGAAGCCCCCATTGCAGAAGAACTAGCCAAAAAACAAAAATCGATAAGTGTCGCAGAATTTTTTGAGAAGAACAGGCACATCCTGGGCTTTGACTCTGCCCCGCGAAGCCTTATCACAACGGTGAAGGAAGCCGTGGACAACTCCCTGGACGCCTGTGAGGAAGCAGGAATTCTCCCGGACCTCCTTATCCAGATCGAAAGGATAGGACAGGACTACGTGACTGTCATCATCGAAGACAATGGGCCCGGGATCATCAAGGAACAGATCCCGAAGGTCTTTGCCAAACTCCTCTACGGCTCCAGGTTCCATGCCCTGAAGCAGAGCAGGGGGCAGCAGGGGATAGGAATTTCCGCAGCGGTACTCTATTCCCAGATGACCGCGGGCAGGCACACGAAGATCCTCTCGAAGATCAATTCAGACGCCCCTGCCCATTACTACGAACTCATGATCAATACCAGCACGAACGAGCCCGATATCCTGAAAGACGAGGTTACGGACTGGTTCCGCCCCCATGGGACCCAGATAGAGCTGGAAATGAAAGCGTCCTATGTGAAAGGAAGACGGCAGTCCATTTATGAGTACCTGAAGGCAACGGCCATTGTAAACCCCCATGCCCGGATCACCCTGATCGAACCGGACGGGAATGAAGAAGTCTTCGAGAGAGCCACGGACAAAATGCCTGAGCCGGCAGAAGAGATCCTGCCCCACCCCGAAGGCATCGAGCTCGGAACCCTTATGAAGATGCTCCACTACACCGAGCGGCAGAAACTTGCACCTTTCCTACGTTACTCCTTTTCCAAGATAGGGCTGCTCACCGCCGAGGAAATCTGCAAGGCGGCAGGCCTGGACACCGAACTTGACCCTCATGCCCTCACCCGTCACGAGGCAAGAAAGCTCATAGAGGCTTTCCATAAAGTAAAGATCATGGCCCCTCCTACCGACTGCCTCTCTCCCATAGGAGAAGACCTGATCTACAGGGGGCTTGAAAAAGAGGTCAACGTGGACTTTATCGCAACGACCACTCGAAAGCCGGCTGTGTATTCCGGAAGCCCCTTTGTGGTTGAAGTGGGGCTTGCGTACGGAGGGAAACTGTTAAAGGACGAAAAAGCAGGAATAATGCGTTTTGCAAACCGGGTGCCTCTGCTTTACCAGCAGGGCGCCTGCGTGACCACCCATGCCGTGGAAAACATCAAGTGGAAGCAGTATGGGCTGAACCAGCCTGGAGGCGGGATTCCTTCGGGCCCCATGCTCCTCCTGATCCATGTAGCTTCCACGAACGTGCCCTTCACCTCGGAGTCAAAGGACGCAATTGCCGAGATCCCGGTAATCAGGGACGAAGTTGAACTTGCCATAAAAGAGGTTGCACGGAAACTGAAACACTACCTTAGCAAGCAGAGCAACCTCAAGAAACGCCGGGAAAAGGAAATTATCATCACCAGGGTACTCCCGAAAATGGCCGTAAAGGTTGCAAGCATCCTGGAAAGGGAAATCCCGGACATCAACCCCGTAGTCGCAAAGATCATGGGAAACGTACTCGTAAGCCGGAACGTGAAGAAAAACGGAAACGGGACAGCCGAGGTTGCAATAAAGGTGAAGAACTTCGGCGGGTCGGCGCATTCCCTCAGGGTCCATGACATGCTCCCCTGCAAAATCAGCGAGGCAAAGCCCGAACCAAAAGTGGTCACCATGGGGAACGATTACGATTATATCTGGGACCTGTCAGCAGCAGCCGGGTCTTCCAGAGCCCTTACCTACCGGATGGACTCCATAACTGATGAGGAACTAGGGAAACTCTCACCCCTGATTGTGGAAGGGATTGAAGAAGAACTGGTAACCGGGGCAAAAGCCGTGAAGGGGGTATGAGATGAGCAAAAAAGGACAGAGCAGGGATAATAAAAGAGCTGCAAGCGACGCCCTCGCCAGGACAAAGCTGCTGGAAATTGTGGAAAGAATTTACACCCAGTTCGAAAACGAGACTGTCCCGAGTGTCAGCCTCCCGAGCCGTACCAAGGCGAACATCGAGTACTGCGACCGGAGCGATGTCTGGGTCTACGGGGGCCGGGAAAGCGAAAGGAGCGCAAAGACCGTGAAAGGGGCATTCCAGCTCCTGAAAACCACCTATGCCACGGACTTCATAATAAACGAGCACCTTACCCAGAACCGCGGTTCAACCCTTCGAGAACTGTACTATATCTCGGAAGGCTGGGATGCCGCCAAGTTCAAGGAACAGGCCGAAAGCGACCGCCTGATCGAAGACCTGGAACTCCTGACAACCCTCCAGAGGGAATTTTTCCATATGCGCCCCGAAGAAGACGGGGCAACCATGTTCGGCCCGATAGAGCTTACCGAGCAAACAAAACGCGGGGAGAGGACCATCCACTGCCAGAAGGACGTGGGAGAAGGAGGGTACCAGATCCCCTTCAACGTGGAAAACATCGAATTCAAAAAGCACGACGCCAGCATGATAATGGCTGTCGAAACCGGTGGTATGTACGCCAGGCTGATCGAAAACGGCTTTGACGAGGCTTACAACGCCATCCTCGTGCACCTCAAAGGCCAGCCCGCCCGTTCCACCCGCCGCATAATCAAGCGCATGAACGAGGAACTCGACATCCCGGTAGCGGTCTTTACTGACGGCGACCCCTGGTCTTACAGGATTTTCGCCTCTGTTGCCTACGGGGCAATCAAAAGCGCCCACCTCTCGGAATACATGGCAACCCCGAAAGCCAGGTTCCTGGGAGTCCAGCCCTCGGATATCGTGGAATACGAACTTTCCACTGACAAGCTCACCGAACAGGACATAAGTGCTCTCAGAAGCGAACTTTCCGACCCCCGTTTTGAGTCCGAGTACTGGAAAGAGCAAATAGAACTCCAGCTCAAGATCGGGAAGAAGGCCGAACAGCAAGCCTTTGCCGGAAAGGGCCTGGACTTCGTGACAGAGACCTATCTCCCGAACCGGCTCAATGAGATGGGGATGGCCTGAACACGGGGATGACTTTCCCGGACATGCCTGATACACAGCCTGATATACAGATAGTATGCCTCAAGAAGCATGCCCCGGAAATCGGAATTCATCAGTAACCGGAATTCATCAGTAACCGGAATCCATCAGTCCCTGAATGAGTTCCGGACTGAATTTCCAGATGTGAGTCCGGATGTTTGGAATAACCCGGATGTTCCGGAGTATCCCGGAGAGTAATGAAGTGTGCCCGGGATGTGGCTCAGAGTTGTGGCTCAGGAACTGCTCATGGGTGTGCACTCATGGGTGTGCACTCATGAGCGGGGTCCATAGGACACCTTGAGTGAGTCAGGGGTATCCCGGAGCGCCCTGACTGCTGCTCCGTGCCCATACAGTTCAAAGTTTTTACATTAAATCTTCGGAAATATTTTATCCCGTATTTTAATGCGTGGAAAATCCGCTTACAAAGGGAAAATATTTAAATGGAAAGTCCCGAAAAATCTTCATTTTCAGGGACGTAAACATTAAGAAAAAGGGCTGGAAATCCGGGGAAGCTAAAGACTTAAAATATATGAACGCATATTGAATTTGTTCGTGGAATAAACATAAATATGAAATATAAAAGTTACAAAATAAAAATTGAAGGCTTACAAAATTGGCACGATTTTTAGGTTTTATTTTGGGCAGAGTTTTCCCGCGAATTTTGAAAAATATAAAAATACGTTTCAACACATAAGATAATTACTTTTATTAGATTTTCATGGAGAATAAACCCAGATGAGTGATAAACAGGTTTATGACGCTTCGCACATCCAGGTCCTGGAAGGTCTGGAAGCTGTCCGGAAACGCCCCAGCATGTATATAGGGAGCACGGACAGCCGCGGGCTCCACCACCTTGTCTACGAAGTTGTGGACAACAGCATTGACGAAGCCCTTGCCGGTTTCTGTGACAGTATTGAAGTCACACTCAACCCTGACGGGAGCGTAACGGTCACGGATAACGGGAGGGGAATCCCTATCGACCCCCACCCCATACACAAGAAATCCGCCCTGGAAGTAGTGATGACAGTACTGCATGCGGGAGGGAAATTCGACAAAAATACCTACAAGGTTTCCGGGGGACTGCACGGGGTAGGAGTGTCCGTGGTAAACGGGCTTTCGGAATGGCTGGAAGTGGAGGTATGGAGAGACGAGAAGAGGTATGTCCAGCGCTACGCCCGGGGGACCCCGGAAGGCCCGGTAAGCGAAGCAGGCACTTCGGAAACTACGGGGACGAAGACGACCTTCAAACCCGACACTAAAATTTTCGAAACCACGGAATACCAGTACGACATCCTCTTAAACAGGCTCCGGGAACTAGCTTTCCTGAACAGGGGCATCAACATAATCCTGAGGGACCTGAGAAGTCCGGAAGGCCAGATGAATTCCTTCTCCTACGAAGGGGGGATCGTGGAATTCGTGGAGTACCTGAACAAGAAAAAGCAGCCCCTGCATGAAAATCCGATCTACTTTGAACGGGAAAGGGACGACATGGTCGTGGAAATCGCAATGCAGTACACTAACTCATACGCCGAAAACGTGTACTCCTTTGCCAACAACATCAACACCCACGAAGGCGGGACCCACATCATCGGCTTCAAGAGTGCCCTTACCCGCATTGCAAACGACTATATAAAGACAAACAAGCTTGCAAAGGACGAGGCAAAACTCTCGGGTGACGACATAAGGGAGGGTCTCACCGCAATCATCAGCGTCAAGCTCATGGAGCCCCAGTTTGAGGGGCAGACAAAGACCAAACTCGGAAACAGCGAAGTAAAGGGGATCGTGGACTCCATGGTAAGCGACGGGCTTTCCGAGTACTTTGAAGAAAACCCTAAAGTTGCAAACATAATCCTCGAAAAAGCCCTCCTTGCCCAGCGGGCCCGGGAAGCTGCGAAAAAGGCAAGGGAGCTTACCCGGAGAAAGAGCGCCCTTGATATCAGCACCCTGCCCGGCAAGCTTGCGGACTGCTCGAATAAGAACCCCGAAGCCTGCGAAATCTATATCGTGGAAGGAGATTCGGCAGGAGGCTCGGCAAAACAGGGAAGAGATCGGAGTTTCCAGGCTATCCTGCCTTTACGTGGCAAGATTTTGAACGTTGAAAAATCGAGGCTTGCAAAGATACTGAAAAACAACGAGATTGTTGCCCTTATAACCGCGCTTGGCACGGGTGTCAGCGAGGACTTTGACCTTGACAGTGCCCGCTACCACAAAATCATCATCATGACCGATGCCGATGTGGACGGGGCGCACATCCGGACGCTTCTCCTGACCTTTTTCTTCCGCTACATGCGCCCTATGATCGATGCCGGCTACGTATATATCGCACAACCTCCCCTCTATAAGGTAAAGAAAGGGAAGGCCGAACACTACATGTTCACGGACCGGGAACTCAATGCAAAACTTGCGGAGATCGGGGAAAAGGGAGCAGCCGTCCAGCGCTACAAGGGTCTCGGGGAAATGAACCCTGGCCAGCTCTGGGAAACCACCATGGACCCGGACACCAGAATTTTGCTCCAGGTTACCCTGGAAGATGCCATCCACGCCGACGAGATCTTCCGGGTCCTGATGGGAGACGATGTGGAACCGCGCAGGAACTTCATTGAAACGCACGCAAAAGAAGTCGTGGACCTGGACATTTAAGGTGGTGGAAAAAATGGCAGAATACGACGAAGAAAACAGGACCGAAGCCGAAAAGAAAAACTCTTTCCAGGCAACCCTGATCCCGGACGAGCCGAAAGAGGAACCTGAAGGAGAGCCGGAAGAAGAACCTGAAGGAGAAACGGTAGGAGAACCAGTGGGAGAACCTGAAGGAGAAACGGTGGGAGAACCAGTGGGAGAACCAGTGGATCCTGAAGAAGATCCTGAAGAAGATCCTGAAGGAGAAACGGTGGGATATCCTGAAGGAGATCCTGAAGAAAATTCCGAAGGTAGGCAGGGGATCGTCCCGGTCCTTATCGACGACGAGATGAAAAAGTCCTACATCAACTACGCCATGAGCGTGATCGTGGGAAGGGCGCTTCCCGATGCACGGGACGGGCTAAAACCTGTCCACCGCAGGATCCTCTATTCCATGAAAGAGTCCGGGATCACTCATGAAAAGCCTTACAAGAAGTCCGCCCGTGTGGTCGGAGACGTGCTTGGTAAGTACCACCCCCACGGGGACTCGGCCGTCTACGACAGTATCGTGCGTATGGTCCAGGACTTCTCTTTACGCTATCCCATGATCGATGGGCAGGGCAACTTCGGGTCCATTGATGGGGATTCGGCAGCCGCCATGCGGTACACCGAAGTCCGGATGGGCAAAATTACGGAAGAGATGCTGGCAGACATCGACAAGGAGACCGTGCCTTTCAGGCCCAACTACGACGGGTCCCTGGAAGAGCCTGAAGTCCTGCCCGCAAAGCTTCCAAGCCTCCTGATTAACGGGTCCACGGGAATAGCCGTCGGGATGGCAACGAACATGGCGCCCCATAACCTCACGGAGGTCATCGACGGGACCCTCATGCTTATCGACGAGCCCGAAACGACAATCCAGGAACTGATGAGCGTCATCAAAGGTCCCGACTTCCCGACAGCCGCAAACATCCTGGGGACTGCAGGGATCAGGTCCGCATACATGACAGGGAGAGGCCCTGTTAAGATCCGGGCGGTTGCCGAGATCCAGGAAATGAAGAAGGATAGGGAACAGATTATCGTAACCGAGCTTCCCTACCAGGTGAACAAGGCCCGGATGATCGAGAACATCGCCCACCTTGTCCGGGATAAGGTCATCAGCGGGATTTCCGATCTTAGGGACGAGTCGGACAGGGACGGGATCAGGGTCGTGATCGAGCTTTCCAGGGGCACAAACCCCCACGTTCTCCTGAACCAGCTCTACAAGCACACCCAGATGGAGACCTCCTTCGGGATCATCAACCTGGCCCTGGTGGACGGGAAACCGAAGGAACTTAACCTGAAAGAGCTCCTGGAAATCTACCTGGCCCACAGGATGGAAATCATCCAGAAAAGGACCCTGTACGACCTCCGGAAAAGCGAAGACCGGGCTCACATCCTGAGAGGCCTCCGGATCGCCCTAGATAACATTGACGCAGTTGTGGCCCTTATCCGCGCCTCGGAAAATGCCGAGGAGGCAAAAAGCGGGCTGGTCGAAAACTTTGAACTTGACGAAATCCAGGCAAAAGCCATCCTGGACATGCGCTTGCAGCGCCTGACGGGCCTTGAGACCCAGAAAATCCTCGACGAGCTGGAAAGCCTCATCAAGCTGATTGCCGAACTCAGGGAGATCCTGGCAAGCGACGAGCTCAAGTACGGGATCATCCGGGACGAGCTTACCCAGATAAGGGAAAAGTACGGGGACAAGCGCAGAACAAAGATCATGCAGTTTGCCGAAGAGGTCACGGACGAAGACCTGATCCCTGAAGAAGACGTGGTTGTCACGATCACTGACAGCGGCTATATTAAGAGGCTTCCCCTGGAAACCTACTCCAGCCAGCGCCGTGGAGGTAGAGGCATAATCGGCATGGAGACCAAGGACGAGGACTTCGTTGAAAACCTCTTCATCTCTTCAACCCACAACTACATCCTCTTCTTCACGAACAGGGGCAGGGTCCACTGGCGAAAGGTCTACGAGATCCCCGAAAGCAGCCGCCAGTCCAAAGGCAAAGCCATAGTAAACCTCCTGGAACTCCGGGAAGGTGAAATGGTAAACGCCATGATCCCGGTAAAGGAGTTTTCGGAAGACCGCTTCCTCCTGATGGTCACACAGGCAGGCACGATCAAGAAGACCCCGCTCTCGGACTTCAAAAACCCCCGCAAAGGAGGCATCATTGCAGTCGGCCTTGCGGAAGGTGACGAGCTCGTAAAAGTCCTCCTGACCGACGGCAAGCGGGAAATCGTAATGGTCTCCAAGAAAGGAAAAGCCATCCGCTTCTCCGAAGCCGACGTCCGTTCCATGGGCCGCTCCGCCCGCGGAGTCCGCGGCATGACCCTTGACGGTTCCGATGACAAGGTGGTCAGCATGGACCTGGTCGATGAGAGCACAAAACTCCTCACTCTCACCGAAAACGGCTACGGCAAACGAACCGAGTACTCCCAGTACCCCGCCCACCGCCGCGGCGGAAAAGGTGTAATCACCATCAACACGACCCTCAGGAATGGCTACGTAGCTAACGTCAAATCCGTCGCCGACGACGACGAACTCATGATCACCAGCGCCGAAGGAATCATAATCCGCATCCCTGCCACCGATATCTCGGTCCAGGGCAGGAACACCCAGGGCGTCCGCATCATGAACCTCAAATCCGGCGACAAAGTCGTGGGAATGGCAAGAATAAAAACCGAAAACGGTGATGATGAAAAACAGATGAAACTGCCCGTGGCAGGAGAAATCGAAGAAGAATAATCGAATGGTAATTTGGCCCCCGCCGGAGATTGTTTGAGGGGAGATTTCCGGCGGTGGGGTTTTCGTTCGGTTGAGGGGAGAAGCCGGGCGAGAGATTGGTTTTTATTGGGGTCGTTTTTTCGAATTGATTTTTTGGAGAGGGGAGGTGCCGGTTTTTTGGAGGATTTTTATAGATTTTTTCGAAATGCCGTTGTCGGGAAAGGGGATAAGGTTGTGGTTAATGGGATGGGGATTATATGTCAATGCAGCTGCCCGGAAGTTCAGGTAGGCTCTTGGGGAGATTATGGAGAAGGGGAGTGAGAGAAGATAGGACAGGGGAAAAATAAGAATGATTTATTAATTTTGAAGTGTTAGAAGGCCATGGTGTAGGGAATTGGTTAATCAGGAAGAAATTCACAAAAAATGTAATGATTCTGATCCAAAAGAACGCATGAAGGCAGTGGATCAACTATCTAGTAGTTTTGGAGATTTTTATGACAAAAAAAATGCGTGGAAAGATTTATACAGACCGACTTTAGATAAAAAAAGAAAGGTGCGATGGAGAGCAGTAAAAGCACCTCGAATTGTTTTTAAATATTTGCCGGACAAAGAACAGGCATGGCAAGATGTACACAGACTGACTTCAGATGAAAACAGAAAGGTGCGATGGAGAGCAGTAAAAGCACTTCGAACTGTTTTTAAATATGTGCCGGACAAAGAACAGGCGTGGCAAGATGTACACAGACTGACTTCAGATGAAAACAGCGGGGTGCGATGTGAAGCGGCAGGAGCAATTAGAACTATTTTAAAAGATGTGCCGGATAAACAACAGGCGTGGCAAGATGTACACAGATTGACTTCAGATAAAAACAGCAGGGTGCGAAGGGAAGCGGCAGGAGCAATTAGAACTATTTTTAAAGATGTGCCGGATAAACAACAGGCGTGGCAAGATGTACACAGATTGACTTCAGATGAAGATGAAGATGTGCGAAGGGAAGCGGCAGGAGCAATTAGAACTATTTTTAAAGATGTGCCGGATAAACAACAGGCGTGGCAAGATGTACACAGATTGACTTCAGATGAAGATGAAGATGTGCGAAGGGAAGCGGCAGAAGCAATTGGAACTGTTTTTAGAGATGTGCCGGATAAACAACAGGCATGGCAAGATGTACACAGGCTGACTTCATATAAAGACAGAGGTGTTCTATGGCACGTGAGAATAGCACTTTTAAGTGGTCTTGAATATCCAGATAAAAAAAGAGATTTGCGACTGCAAGCGACAGCTTTACTTGGAACTGTTTTTAAATATGTGCCGGACAAGGAACAGGCGTGGCAAGATGTACACAGACTGACTTCAGATGAAAACAGCGGGGTGCGATGTGAAGCGGCAGGAGCAATTAGAACTATTTTTAGAGACGTGCCGGATAAACAACAAGCGTGGCAAGATGTACACAGATTGACTTCAGATAAAAACAGCAGGGTGCGAAGGGAAGCGGCAGGAGCAATTAGAACTATTTTTAAAGATGTGCCGGACAAAGAACAGGCGTGGCAAGATGTACACAGGCTGACTTCAGACGAAAACAGCGGGGTGCGAAGGGAAGCGGCAGGAGCAATTAGAACTATTTTTAAAGATGTGCCGGACAAAGAACAGGCGTGGCAAGATGTACACAGGCTGACTTCAGATAAAAACAGAAAGGTGCGAATAGAAGCGGCAGGAGCAATTAGAACTATTTTTAAAGATGTGCCGGACAAAGAACAGGCGTGGCAAGATGTACACAGGCTGACTTCAGATAAAAACAGAAAGGTGCGAATAGAAGCGGCAGGAGCAATTAGAACTATTTTTAAAGATGTGCCGGACAAAGAACAGGTGTGGCAAGATGTACACAGAATGGCTTCAGATAAAGACAAAAGTGTTCTATGGCACGTGGGAATAGCACTTTTAAGTGGTTTTGAATATCCAGATAAAAAAAGAGATTTGCGACTGGAAGCGACAGCTTCACTTGGAATTTTTTTTAAAGATGTGCCGGACAAAGAACAGGCATGGCAAGATGTACACAGATTGACTTCAGATAAAAACAGCAGGGTGCGATGGGGAGCACTAAATGCACTTATTGATAATATTAAAGATGTCCAAGATAAACAACAGGCGTGGCAAGATGTACACAGATTGACTTCAGATGAAGATAAAGATGTGCGATGGAGAGCATTAAATGCACTTATGAATAATATTAAAGATGCCCAAGATAAACAACAGGCGTGGCAAGATGTACACAGATTGACTTCAGATAAAAACAGCAGGGTGCGAAGGGAAGCGGCAGAAGCACTTCGAAGGGTTTTTAGAGACTTGCCGGATAAACAACAGGCGTGGCAAGATGTACACAGATTGACTTCAGATAAAAACAGCAGGGTGCGAAGGGAAGCGGCAGAAGCACTTCGAAGGGTTTTTAGAGACTTGCCGGATAAACAACAGGCGTGGCAAGATGTACACAGATTGACTTCAGATAAAAACAGCAGGGTGCGAAGGGAAGCGGCAGAAGCAATTGGAACTGTTTTTAGAGATGTGCCGGATAAACAACAGGCATGGCAAGATGTACACAGATTGACTTCAGATGAAGATAAAGATGTGCGACTGGAAGCGACAGCTTTACTTGGAACTGTTTTTAGAGATGTGCCGGACAAAGAACAGGCGTGCCAAGATTTACACGGACTGACTTCAAACGAAGACAGCTTTGTGCGAGTCAATGCATATCACTCTCTGGGAAGAATTTCGATATATAAAGCATCTCAATCAGGGAGTGAAGAATCATACTTAGAATTACTGAAAACAGCGATTGAATTCTTTGAAAAGGCAGCTAAAGAGCCCACTTGGTATAACCCATCTAAATTTTGCTTCCCATTTTACCGTTCATTTTACACAATAATTTCTGCTAAAAAACAAGAGGCAAAAGATGAAGTTGAGAAATACCTTTCAGAGGCAAAAAGCAAGATTGGTAGATCAGAAAATAAGAGATTACTCTTTGAAGCGGTTGAAAATCTTTCCAATGCATTAAAAGAAGTCCAGAACCTTGAAAATATGGACTTAGAGGCCAAGAAAGGAGAGCTTAATTTTTACAGGAAATACTGCGAACAGGCCGCAGAGTTGATGAAAAATACCGAAGAAAAAGCACCATCTGCAACAATAGTGATGAGAAAAGGGCTTCCTATTCTCGATAGAAACTTAAAATCCCTCCTCGAAGAAATCCAGCAAAAAGCTGATACCGCATGCCAGATTTCGAAGGGACAAGTCAAAAAAGTTGCATGTGCTGTCAAAGAAGAAGTTCAAAGATGGGAAATAAGCAACCAAGAGGAAATGACCTTCTACGCAAAAAATCTTTGTCGTGCTTTAAAACTAATTATACCCCAGATCCCGGAAAATGAATTCATTCATAATGAGATAGATAAAGCCCTAGCTGAAAGAGATCTCGTAAATCTATTCACAATAACCTCTACTTTTATTGGATCGATACCTACGTTAAAAATGGTATCAGATAAACTAAACAATCTTGAAAAATTAGTTATTGAAGTTAATTCAAAAGTAGATGAATTAATAATCATCTCAAAACCCGGAATCAGCGAAGAATTTGTCATTTCATCAGGGATTCAATTGCCGGGGTTGAGTGCTGAACATGTAGTTACAATACCTCTACAGGAGATTTCTTATTCAGAATTGAAAGAGGATTTGGAGAGAATTAAAGGAAAAAGTATAGAGAAATTGTCTCAACTCCCAACCCGTTTGTCTGAGAAAGTTAAAAATTATCTTTTAAAAATTGGAAGAAAAGATGTGCTTGAAAAGTTAACTAATTAAAATTCTTACTTACAAGATTTTATGAAAATGATTTTAAACCTTCGGTTATTTAGAATCATTGGTGTAAGTCAGTGGTAAATGAAGAAAATATGGAATTTGAAAGCCGAAATGCTGATGATTTTTGCTCATTCTGTAACATATTGAATATTGTAACTGATATAACTTCTTTCGAAAAGTGGTTGAAAGAATATCACGGTTTAGAGAAATATAACGAATTACTGGATGGATACATTTTCTTTCTAAATACTTGTCTTAGAGGACTCATTGATACAATCATTTTGGAGAATTCCTTAGATGTAGAAGAAGATTTTACTTTTGTAAGGGCAAGGTTCGTTGGAATTGATATTTACGATATACCGAATACATGCGAAAAAACAATTTTCATGAAAAATGTCTGGGAGAAGACAAAGAGAATAAGAAACTCGACCAGCTGGGAAGAAATAACTGGCTCTATCAATGATATTGAGGACTTATTAAAAGTGTTTGAGAAAATTTATGAAAGTAACATAGTTCCTGCCAATGAGCTTCCCAAAAATTTTGCCTTAAATTCAGCGACAGTTTTCAAAACACATATGTACTTGAACGATCTTCAACATGGAGTTCCATTAGCTTATATGGTTCCGATTTTGAAGCCAGATATAACAGAAGAAAAAGCTGAAAAGTCATATATAGGGTACACATACACATTGCAATATTTGTGGTATGTTCTGCTTGGGGAACAGAAATTTCAGGAATTATCAATCAGAAATTTACATAGAGCACATGAAATATATCCTCAAGAAGCCGAGGATGAATTTCCATGGCTGGATTTAAACCCTCTAAGATCTAAAATTGACAAATGGGATTATTTAGATACATTTTTTGGGATAATTAAAAGGGAAATAATTGAACCACTTGAAGATGAACTGAAAAAAGAATTTAAATTCAAAATTCAGTTTGACTCGATGTTATTTTGTGAAAACTTCGACAAAAATGTAATCGAAAATTATCTAACAAAACATACACTCAAAGACCCGGAATACCTCACTAAAACAGACAAAGAATCAGCACACAAAAAACTTGATTCTTATTTCCTGTGGTATGGAGTAGATGTATTAGACAATAGTAAAACTCCAGTATTCAATGGAGTTCCTGCATTCACTTCCACATTGATCGGTAACATAAGAAGGAAAAGATATCTTGGAAACGATGACGAAGTATTAGTTTCGAGATTTAAGCATCCAGTAGGGGGAGTAAAAGGTTTTGATTATAGTTATGGAATTTTAATTGAGGCATTTGGAAACACTGGTATTTCAGATTATTCTGGGTGGTTGATCTTTTTAGATTGTGCAACAGATTACTCTGGTTTTGGGGGCTCATTGCACCGCGAAGCTGAGATGTTCATAAAAGAATTTGTGGAAGAGGGGTCCTTAAAAGTAAAAGAAATTATTTTGGATAAGAATATTTTTATCGAATACCTAACTGATAAAAGTGCTTCTCACAACTCTAATAATGATATTTATTCCAAACTTTTGCATGAAAATGACAAATTCACTTTCAATAAAACCGGAATCAAAGGTAGCAAATCAATTCCAGAATCCTCATACAAGCTTAGTAAGTACATTATTCAATCTATAAAAACCCAAGAGGATAGGTTTATAGGTGATACAAAAGGAAAATTCTTTGAGTACTTATTTTTCAACTGGCTAGTTGAAAACAAGTCGAAAGCAGGAGACATGATATATTCTGATGTAAAAATAAAAAATGAACAGATTGATGTTTATTTAGAAAATGAAGAATATGTCTACATATTCGAATGTAAGGTAGCTATACACAGTTCACAAAAAGTTGCAAAACAAGTTAAAAACAAAATAAAAGCTTTAAATGACTCTAAAAAAGAGATAATTCCCTGGGTTGTAGTCTATTCCGATGTTAGCGATGAAAAAAAGAAAGAGATCAAGAGAGAAAAAATAAGAGTTTGCGCTAATTTCAAAAAGAAAATTGAGAACTGGAGGAAATTAGATAAGAATCTGGACAAAAATAGCAAAAAAGTGATCAACAGCATCTTTGAGTTTGAGAATAAATATTGATTTCAAATTATTAGGATGAACAGGCATATTCCATCTATTTTTTTATAATGTTCCCGGTTTTCATTCCCAAACTCAAAAAGAGCCTCATCTCCCATCTTCTACCCTTCTTCCAAAATCACGCCCGTCGTCAAAGAGTATTTTTTGGAGAGTTGTTGGGCGGTTTTTAGAGGATTTGCTGAATTCAAGATCCTTGGAGTATTAATGCTTACTAGAAAACAGGGCAACCACACGCCCACAAAGTGGGCGGTTGAGCCCGAAAAAAATCATCTCGAAATCTGATAAGTAATAACAAAAATGATCAATGACACCATTGTGAAGCCTAAGACAGACTCAGCCATTACAAGTATCTGAGGAATAGAAATCGTCATCGTTCCAACCAATGGAAATATAAACGTCACAAGTTCAGAGATATTAGGTTGTACATTCGAGAAACCAAGACCAGTAAAAGCTGTAACGCTCAAGTACAAATAATCATACCAGTGAATACTTCTTTCCTCAATAGAAACACCATTTGTTAACCAAAACAAAATGGAAAATGAGCCAATAATGAAGAATGACCACTTAATAGGATTCCATATTTTATCTCCGTATCCTGCCAAAGTTTTTAGAATGAAACCGTCAAAAGCCAGTGCTCTTAATTTATTTTTGTAACCACCTCTGGCAAGCAAAAGCTTTCTATAAACCTCACCTCGGCGATAATGTACTTGCCTTGCTCGGAGAGTATCTCCACTTGAGGAATAAAAATTATACAACTTGTTATATACTTCATGCGAAACATTATAAAGATCCTTTTTATTTCCTCTATAAAGATATTTCCTAGATACATAAAAGGTCGGAACAAAATTTTCTAACTCTCGTGATTTTCCAAGTATCGTATTTTTGAATACTATGTTATCAATCCGCTTCTTAATAGGACTGTCAGTCAGATCATCATAAAAAATTACAGAATTATCAGGGAAAGATCCTGGATATCTCAAAAGACCTTTCATTTCAAAGTCGTGAAATAATTTAAAATCAGATTTTCTAATGGCTTCAGCATCGAGTATAAGTTTTTTGGCCAAATTATCTGCAACAAATTCATTAATTTCCTTCATGTCCATAACACCGTTCTCAAAAAAAACACAATCTCTCAAGGTTCTTGATTCATCTATGTACGAACGGTGAATATTAGAATAAGCTAAAGAAACATTGTTTAAACATGAGTCAGAATTAAAAAGAGTTAGCCCTAAAAATGTGCCTTGTAAGTTACTTCGGCTTAAATCAGATCCTCTCAAATTTGAAAGAGATAAATTCGCTCCTTGTAGAAGACTATCACTCAAATCAGAATTCTGCAGATTTACTTCTAAAAGCTCGGCGCCTCGTAAATCCGTGTGACTCAAATTAGCATTCTGAAGATTACATTTATTAAACTGTGTTCCACAAAGGGTAGAATAACTTAAATCTGCATCTTTCAAATCAACATGATCAAGCCATTCGTTTATTAGTACAACATTATCTAATTTAGATCCACTCAGTGTCATCTCGATTAACTTAATTCCTTCCATCGTAGCATAGCTCAAATCTGCGTTACTTACCTTAGAATGATTTAGATTTGCACAAGTAAGATTAGCCTTTGTTAATGTTGCACCAGTCAAATTAGCAAAACGTAGAATTGCCCCTTCGAAGTCAACTGATTCCAACTTTGATCTCTGCAAATTAGCCTCTGTTAAATCAGCATCCTCAAATTTTGAATTAGAAAGTTCAGCGCATTCTAGAGATATTTCATTCAACTTGGCTTCAGTAAAATTTGCCAGTGGTAACTTGACACCATCTAAACTAACATTTTTCAGTTCAGCTCTTTTCAAGTAAATACCCACAAAATCAAAATCAATTTTTTTCAATTCATCTAACTGCTCCTGAGAGGGTTTCTTTCCATCTTTCGCCTGATGCCAGTAACAAAGTTCATCCCCCTCCACTGCTTCAAAAGGGCAGTGAAAATCAATTAATGTGTAATTTTCACTACCTACCCAATAGATGTATTTACATGTAACCATTAAAAAGGAATAATATTCCAAACAATAAAAAGACTTTCAAATAGCTAAGCCTTTAGAAAATTAAAACACAATCTCACACAAAATAATTCTCTACCAACCCATCTCCTGAAACCTACGCAAACCCTTAAACCTCATACTCCCTGCACTTCCCACCAAACGCAAAACCTTAGACCTCTTTGAAATAATCCAAGTATCTGACATACAGCTTACTGCTCTCCCCTTGAAAAAAAATAAAAAAGAAGTTATTTTAATCCGCCGAACGTGATCCTCGGATAGAGAAAAGCCGCCCCTCCGGCCTTCTACTCCTCATCCTCTGAAAAAAGCCCGGCCTCCGCATCATCAATCTGTTAGAAAATGAAACTCGGAGGAGAGGGGCGAGGAAGAACTTCAGACTGCAAACGGTTCGTGGGGGATGAGCGGTAGCAGCCCGCCGGCGAAAAATAAAAATACAGTTATTTTAATCCGCCAAACGTGATCCTCAGATCGAGAAAAGGCCGCCCCTTCTGCCACCCAATCCTCCTCTGAAAAAAGCCCGGCCTCCGCCTAAAAAATCATGAAAACTCACCTAAAATCGTCCTCTTGAGCGAGCGAAGTGAGGGAAAAGGACACCGTGCTCCCGAAGCGGAACTCGGGTGTTACAAACGGTTCGTGGGGGATGAGAGGGAGGAGCCCCGGGTGAAAAATAAAAATAAAGTTATTTTAGTCCGCCGAACGTGATCCTCAGATCAAGAAAAAGCCGCCCCTCCACTTTCTACTCCTCCTCTGAAAAAAGCTCGGCCTCCGCCTCAAAAATCATGAAAATCCACCTGAAACAGTCCTCTTGAGCGAACGAAGTGAGGGAAAAGGACACCGTGCTCTCGAAGCGGAATTCGGGAAGGACACCGTGCTCCCGAAGCGGAATTCGGGTGGTTCAAACGGTTCGTGGGGGATGAGCAGTAGCAGCCCGTCGGCGAAAAATAAAAAAGAAGTTATTTTAGTCCGCCGAACGAAATCCTAAAATCGAGAAAAAGCCGCCCCCATTCACTTTCTACACCTCCTCTGAAAAAAGCCCGGCCTCCACCTCACAAATCATGAAGAAACA
The DNA here is from genome assembly GCF_000970045.1 of Methanosarcina sp. MTP4. Classification (NCBI taxonomy): domain Archaea; kingdom Methanobacteriati; phylum Methanobacteriota; class Methanomicrobia; order Methanosarcinales; family Methanosarcinaceae; genus Methanosarcina; species Methanosarcina sp. MTP4. The sequence goes on along the minus strand of NZ_CP009505.1, from coordinate 1,285,410 downwards.
CCTGAAATCGTCCTCTTGAGTGAACGAAGTGAGCGAAAAGGACCGCGTACTCCCGAGGCGCAATTCGGGTGAGTGAAAAGGACACCGTGCTGTTGCACTTACAGTGCAACTCCCAGAAAATCTCCGATTTTCTGTGATCCCGAAGCGGAACTCGGGTGAGGGAAAAGGACAGCATACTCCCGATGCGTAACTCTGCTGTGAAAAATAAAAATATATTTATTTTAATCCGCTCGAGTGAGCAAAGCAAAAAACTCAAAAATGTATCAGGAAGCAAGGTTTCCTATAAAAGGACCCCCTGCATTTGATCTCAGAATTCTTCAAGTGGTTCCTCAACTTCTTCTAGCGGTTCGTTCCCTTCCTCCAGCGGTTTCGGGATCTCTCCTGTCTCAATTTCAGAAAGGACGTCTTCAATGGTCTGCCTCAGGGTCTCATTTTCACAGTCCCTGTTCCTTCTAAGGGTGTCGATTGCTTTTTCCCCTCCAAAATTATAATAGATAGCCTGAAGAGAAAAGACGGAGGCTTCCCGGACTTCCAGGGCTTCGTTTTCATCTTCCAGAGTTTCTGTGAGGAAGTCGACTGCTTCCTCGTTTCCGAAGTTAGCAAGGGTTTCTGCAGCGGTTTTCCGGACTTTTGCACTTTCATCGTATCTAAGGGCATTTCCCAGGGGTTCCACTGCTCTTTCGTTGAATTCATTATACTCACTTCCCAGGGAATGGATTGCAATACCTCGGACAGATTCGCTTTCATCCGTTTCCAGGGCGTTTACGAGAACCTCGAAAGCCCTGTCTCCACCGATACTTCCAAGGGAACCTGCAGCAGCGGTTCTTGCAGACTCGCTTTCATCCGAATTCAGGACCTGTATAAGGGGTTCTACGGCTTTTTCACCACCCTCAGTAAGATAAATTGCAGCCACACTGCGAACTGTTTCATTTTCAGCCCGAAGGCTCCGGACCAGGAGTTCCACTACCCTTTCTTCTACCGAAGAATCTCCACTACCCACAGACACCTCCAGCACATTTAGCCCGAGGGTCTCCAGCGCAGTTAACTTGAGGTGCAGTTCTACATCTTCATCTTCCATAAGCTGAGTGAAGGAATCCATAGCCCTTTCGTTTCCCGTGGTAGCCGCGATTTCACCGAGAGTTCCCAGCGCATGAGCCCTTAGCTCAAGGTCTTCGTCCTTATCTTTCACGATCAGGACAAGAGGGTCAACAGCCCCCTCGTCCCCTATGGCAGCGAGGACATCAAGGACTTCAAACCTGAAATCATTATCATCTTCCTCCAGGGCCAGGATGAGAGGATCAACAGCAAGGCTTCCCGCATCGATCAGCCGCTCTCTGGATTCATAAAAGTCCCGACCGTCCGGGTTTTTCAGATTCTGGATAAGAAGTTCTATTTCCTCGGGGGCCGGAGGACTCCTTTCCCCGATACAACCTGCAAAGAGGCAGCCTGGCAGCAAGAAGCTTAAAATTAAAAACAGAGTTAAAAAAGTACGGTATTTTGCAAAAAATTTCATGAAAGCTATTCTACTATTAGGTATTTATTTATAGTGTTTTTGTCTATGTTTTGATAATATATTAATAAAAAAATTATAAATATCTAACTATTCACAAAGATTCCCACAAAAATAGCCAGATTTTTCGTGTCCAAACATGAAAATACCGGCCTCTACCTCAATAATCTTTTAGGAAGCAGATGAAAGGTCTTGAAAGGGGCGAGTAAAAACTTCAGATTGCAAACTGTTCGTGGGGGATGAGCGGGAGGAGCCCGCCGAAGAAAAATAAAAAAGAAGTTATATTATAGCCAAGGACTTAAATTCCTTCACCAATCTCAATTGAAAGTCTAACCACTGAAAGCACGGAAAACACGGAATAAAAGAAATAAGGGTACAATCCTTCCGTGCTTTCCGTGTCTTCCGTGGTTAATGTTAAAGAATTTGAAGTAAATTCTTTTAAATACCTTTCATTATAATGATTACTTTTGTATCAAAACCTTGCATTATAATGAAAGGTATAAATACTCACAAAGCAAATATTTCTCCATGAAGCAGCTCATGAAGATGTGGAACCCCTGGTGGGTGGAGGGAGAAGTCCCTGCTTCCAGGAAAAGGATTTCCAGGCCTGATACTCTTGAAAATATCCTGAAAATCCTGGACATCAGGGAGATTGTCTGCATCGCGGGGGTCAGGAGGTGCGGGAAATCGACGCTTATGTACCAGGCGGTAGACCACCTGATAGAAAAAGGGGTTGCGCCTGAAAATATACTGTACTTCAACCTTGACGAGCCTTTCGAGGACAAAAGTCTGGGGCTGCTCGACCGAATCTTCAACGAATATATCGAACTGCACGCCCCGAAAGGAAGAAAATACCTCTTCCTGGACGAGATCCAGAACATCGAAAACTGGGAGCAGTGGGTCAAGAAGTTCTATGACCTCTACGGCGAAGAAGTCAAATTCGTGCTCACGGGTTCGAACAGCACGATGCTCTCGGACAGGCTTTCTACCCTCCTCACAGGGAGAATGATCACCCAGCACGTTTTTCCCCTTTCATTTAAGGAGTGTCTCGATTTTGAGGGGTTCGAAATAAAGGACACTGACACCCAGCGAAATGAAATCCTGCACCACTTCAACAACTACCTCTCCAAAGGAGGTTTTCCCGAAGTCGTCCTGGAAGAAGATGAAGAGATCAATCACCTGCGGCTTAACGAATACTTCAACAGCATCCTCCTCCGGGACATTGTAGCCGGGAGGAAGATAAGGGAAAGCGCAAAGCTGATCGAGCTTGCAAACTATTCCCTTTCAAACGTTTCAACCCTGATGAGTTATTCGAAAATCTCAAAGGCGACCGGGCTTTCCATCAACAGCCTGAAAGAATACATGCTCTATCTGGAACAGGCCTACCTGATATACCAGTTGAATTTCTTTTCGTATTCGGTAAAGGATTCAATCTCAGCCCAGATGCCCAGGAAGATCTACTGCATAGACAACGGGCTCCGTAATGCGGCATCTTTCACCTTCTCTGCAGATGAAGGGCGGCTTGCAGAGAACCTTGCCTTCCTGGAATTGAAACGAAGAAACGTCGAGTTCTTTTACTGGAAAGGAAAAAGAGAAGTGGATTTTGTAGTCAAAAACAGGGATGGAACCCTCACAGGAATAAATTGCACATACACCGACCGCATAAGACCCGGAGAAACCGGTGCCCTGCTGGAATTCAAGGAGAAATTCGGAGAAAAAGTATCCGAACTCATCCTTCTCACAAAAAACCTGGAAAAGGAAGAAGGAGGGATCAGGTACGTCCCGGTCTGGAAAATGGTTCTCGGGATAGAATAATCACAAAACCTTTATTTTTGTACTGTCTGACCTCTAAAAAAATCCCGGCCTCCGCCTCAAAAATCATGAAAAACCACCTAAAATCGTCCTCTTGAGCGAACGAAGTGAGGGAAAAGGACACCGTGCTGTTGCACTTACAGTGCAACTCCCAGAAAATCTCCGATTTTCTGTGATCCCGAAGCGGAACTCGGGTGGTACAAACGGCTCGTGGGGGATGAGGGGGAGGTACCCGCCTGCGAAAAATAAAAATGTAGTTATTTTAATCCGCCGAACGAGATCCTCAGATCGAGAAAAAGCCGCCCCTCCACCTTCTACTCCTCTGAAAAAAGCCCGGCATCCGCCTAAAAAATCTGTTAGAAAGAGGGTTGCGTAATAACGAAAACCAAAATCAAAAAGAGGTAAACATATCCGATATACATTGTCTAATAATAAATAATGTTGGGAAGTTATATATACATGGATCTACATTCTAACTTTTAACTCAATCGCTAAAAAAATTGCCAGTGTCTTTTATGGACCGTAATTTTCCGAACACTGGTGAGAGAGTTAAACATAAAGGAGGAACAAAGGAATGCAAGAAGTGGAATTATTGCCTCCAATGAATGCAAAAGTTGGAGACATTATCGAAATTTCAATACCTTCGAACCCAACGACTGGCTATAGCTGCTTACTGTCAGAGATGCCCAGTTGTGTTTATTTTGTGGAGTCAACGTACACACCCAATCAGCCTATCGGGATTGGAAGTCCGGGAACTAGCCTGTTCAAATTTGTTGCAGTCGAAAAAGGTGAAGGCAACATTACTTTCCGTAGTGTGAAGTTCTCTCACCCCCCCGAAATATTGGAACCCACTGTAATGCAAAAAAGGTTTGTTATAATCGAATGATGATATGGCTTTATTCTGCCATTTACTTTTCCTTTTTTGATATTATATACAATTTAATCTGTTTTGCATAGAGATTATTTAAATAAAAAATAAGATTTTAAAGCCGCGGTATGGAGCACTATACCTGCAAGTTCCTATTCTTCCCTATCCTTCCCCGCCCCCACACAAAACTCAAGAAATCAACTTAACAATAACCTGAAAACCGTTTCAAAATAAGCCCAGTACCGGACATATGGGTTCCTGGCATCGTTTAGCACAATCGTAACCGAGCCGTTCTCCCCGCCCACCATTATTTCCATTGAAGAAAGGGTGAGGGCTATTAGGAGACCTCCGCCTCAAAAATCAGAAAATCCACCTGAAGCAGTCCTCTTGAGCGAACGAAGTGAGGGAAAAGGACACCGTGCTCCCGAAGCGGAACTCGGGTGGTACAAACGGTTCGTGGGGGATGAGCAGGAGGAGCCCACCAGCGAAAAATAAAAAAGAAGTTATTTTTCTGATCGAGTGATGTGAAGAAAAAGTGTGGGCAGGTGTGTAATCTGCTTACTCTTAATCTTAATTTTTCAGGAAAAGCCGCAAAGCTTCGCTTTGCGTGAGCTACTGCCGGGAACTGCCAACCAATGAAGGCCGTGGCTCCTGATGAATGTAAATAAAAAAGTAGCAGGGATTCTCAGATTGAAATTTAAAAAAACATGGCGGCCGGAATACCTCATCCAACCGTTCTTGTCCCGCACGAAGTGCGGCTATTCCAGGAAATTCCAGCAAAAAAAGAAGCTGAATGTGAAACCCAGTCACTGGTCACTACTGGTTCAATACTGGTCCATTACTGGTTCAATACTGGCTCAAACCAGAGCATATTGTTTCATTTTTCATTCCCAGGTTCGTAGTATGCGTGCGGATCGTTTTGTCTCTTACCTTTCCAAACGAGGTATTTTTGCTCAACAAGTTTCTTTACTTTCCTTTTCACTGTGGACCGGCTTTTATTCAGGACGCCTTCAAGTTCTTTTATATTGGCTTTTTCATGTTCCCGGATGTAATCCACGATATTCTGCTCATCTTCGTCGAGTTTCTCGAAACCAAAAGGCGGTTCTTTTACGGCTTCAGCCGGTTTTCCGTAGAAGGTTGTCTTGAAAAAACCGCTTTCTTCCCTGAACTCGGGGTCGGGAATTCCCCATTCCCGGCAGTATTTCCTCATCCGGAAGATGCCGGTACCGAAACCTTCGATCAGGCCGAGTTCGCTGAAGGTCCGGGCTATGATCCTGTTCCGGTGTTCCGAGACGCCGGTTCCGAGGTCTTCGAGGGAGATGCTGGCAGGGAGGGAGCCGGGGCTTGTAATCTCAATCCGGTCGTCGAAGATGGCGAGTTTTATGCTTGCGCCTTTCCTTGAATAGTCCCGGTGGCAGACGGCATTTACCAGGGCTTCTTTTACCGCCTGCTCGGGGTATTCGTAGGCTTCTTTCCGGTAGAGGCCCTCCACTTTTGCCCATCTCCGGATGTTCCTTTTGAAAAAAGAGGCTGCTTCTTCGACCTGGCTGTAGAGGGGGCCTGAAATAATCCTCTGGTCGATGAATTCGTCCATTTCGTTGCCTTTGAAGCGGGCACATTTTATCACTGCGGCGGGAAGATAGACATCCGGTTCGTTTGAAAAGAGAAGGATTCCTGCAACAGTCGGGTAGATGCTGCCGTTTAGCTGAAGAGCAAAGCGTTTCTTTTTCAAAAAACTGCTGTTAATCTCGCTTCCGGGAATTCCCCTTACTTTTTCCCTCATCCTGAGGTAAAAGTCAAGATTTTCAGGCTCAAGGTCTTCCATTGCAGCATCCGGAATTGCAGTTTCATCAAAGCTCACGTTCATCCGCTGGCGTCTGAGCTCTTCAATGATTTCCAGATCAGCTTTCCTGTTGGTTGACCCGACCCGGACAAAGCTGCCTTCGAGTTCGCCTTTGTTTTTAAGGTGATAGGGCTTGAGCCTCCCGGGGTAAACTTCGACTTTAAGGAGCAGCTTTCCTTCGATGTTATGGATTGTTGTCGCAAAAGAAGGAATTGGTTCGATACTGTCATAGATAATGCTTGCAACCTGTTCTTCCGTATCAGGGATCTCCAGCTCATCAATACCGATGAGTGCTTTGTCCCTGTCCCTGACCCCAATTACGATTGAGCCTCCGGCTCCATTGGAAAAAGCGCAGACTGTTTTTGCAATCGCAAGCGAAGTCGGCATTTTTTCCTTGAATTCCAGGGTTTTGCCTTCGGGGGATGCGAGAAGTTTCAGGATGGACATGATTTCTCTTCCTTTCTCTCCCGTGAATTTAAGTGCACTTCGGTTAAATATTTGTGCCCGGCATTTTCAGGAACTTTTTAAATCCAGCAGGCTGCTAAGCACAAACCACTCTTTCTTCTTTCAGATCGAAAAAGGCTACTTTCTTTCCACATCTGCCTTATAGTTCTCTAAGAAACCACAATCAATCGAAATATTCAAGCCTCTAAATCTTGTTTTTGGAAAAAATTGAACGTCGGCCTTCAGGAAATTCATTTATATAGCTTTCGTTGGCATTTAACAAATGTTTATAAGCAGATATTAAATTGCAATGTAAAGTTTAAAAATGAGATGCAATTTTATGATACTCCCCCCTGAACTGTAAATTATAAAAAACGCAATGCCAGCAATCGAAGGTTGGACAATTATTCTCAATTCAAACAGATCTGAGATCTTCTGGCGAAGTGCACTCCGGCGGTCCAATACAACCTAAAAATAAAAAATAAGAGTTGAAATTTCAAGAAATCAACTTAACGATCTCCCGCTCAAACCAGTTCTCTGCCAGCCTCTCCTCCTCTTCCCCGTGCACGCTCGCATACACCTCATACTCTCCGCTCTCCTCATCAAAAACGAACCTGTAAACCGTTTCGAAATAAGCCCACAAATTGACATACGGGTTCCTGGCATCGTTCAGCACAACCGTAACAGAGCCGTTATTCTCGGAGACGTTGTAGACAGGATAATCAATATCCAGGGGGACCCCACTATAGTAGAGTTTCCCCGTTTTTGCAGCGTAGAGGGAAGCGTCCGGGACATCTCCCGAAACGGAGATTTTTTCGACAAAAGTGCTCCTTTCAATCCCTCCCCAGTAGGTTGTTTCCAGGATCCTGTAGTGGGTGTCGTTAAACGAATAGGCTGAGAGGAACCTGCCTGCGGATGCGGGGTAGCTGTTCTGGTAGCTGATTTCAGCCCCTTCGGCTTCGGAAATGTGCTGCACCACCAGGACTTTTGCAACCGGGGCTACGGCTAACCAGAGGGTGAGCACGAAGATCAGGGCGGCGTAGAGCTTATCGTCGTTTCTTCTCACGTAGGCGCAGAACCCGTTGAATTTCCCATCCCATCTTCCCCTGGTTTTCATCTCATCCACAAGCACTATGAAAAGGGGCAGAAGGGGGAGGAGGTTAAGCAGCGGGTCGAAGAAATAAATGGCTCCCAGAATTGAGGAGTCGGTGCTGAAAGGGTAGAGGGGGCGCATTTTCCAGCTTGTGACGTAGTCCATGTAAAAGTGGACAATAAGGGCTGCAAACCCGCCTGCGGTCAGGAGCCGGTCTTTTGTCCTGAACCAGAGGATAAGCGTGACAAGGGAAATAAAGAGCAGGGAGTGCATGAACTCCCGGTGGCCCAGTATATAGAAGAGCTGGTTTCGGGCTGTATGGCTAAGGGCCCCGCTGACCGCGAAAAAGATCATGTGCGGGATGAAGTCAAGGTCGGGGAGGATGGACAGGAAGGCTATTGTCCACCGTTTTTTTCCTTTGAAGCCAAGAGCGAGGGCGATCAGGAGGCCTACGCCGAGGTGAGAGATCGTGTTTACCATGCTTGTCCCAGTCCCAATTACAGTTGTTTTATATTCATAAAGAAGGGGGCAGAAACTATATTATATTTATTGAGAATACCCCTCTATCCAGTCCGCTTGAGCAAAGGTTCGGGTTCTGAAATAAGGAGCAAAAAGGAACCGGGGCTTATGGAGAAATTGCTCCGGACAGAGAAGGCGGGAATGCCAGGTCTAACCATTTTGGAGAAAAAAATTAAGGTTGTTCGGAGGGAGTATATTCAGATGGCCCGAACCAGCCAAAAGCAGCCGAAAACAGCCAAAAACAGCCAAAAGAATAAAGAGGAAGATTTGAAAAATCGGTGGTTTTATGGAATAGCCCGGATCTTTTTCTGCCCACTATATTCAGGATCACTCAAACCGGTTCTCGCCAAGCTTCGTTTCCTTTCTTCCGTATTTGCTTAAATACGCCTCATACTCTCCGCTTTCCCTGTCAAAAACGAACCTGTAAACCACATCAAAATAAGGCCAGTTTTCAACATACGGGCTCCTGGCATCACTAAGTAAAACCGTAACCTTACCTTTTTCTTCCGAAACAGTGTAGACCGGATAATCGATCTCCTGAGAGGGGTTTGTATTGTAGAGTTTCGCTGCTCGTTCAACGTAGGCTGCGGCGTCAGGGATGTCGCCGTTCACGGAGACTTTTTCGACATAGAAGCTTTTTTCGGTTCCTGAGAGGTAGCTGACTTCCATAAGCTTGTAGTGGGTATCGTTATAGGAATATGCTGCCAGGAATCTGGTTGGGGATATGGGGTAAGTTTCCTTGTAGCTAATCTCGGCTCCTTCGGCTTTTGAGATATTGTCGATGAGGAAGACTTTTGCAGCCGGGAACAACATAACCCAGACAAGAAGGACTACGAGAAGGGATGCATAGAACTTTTTCCCCTTCGGGTTTGCAAAAGAGGAAAAGTCATCGACTTTCCCATTCCATTTGCCCCTGTTTTTCAGATATTCCGCCGCTAAGAGGAGGAGAGGCAGCAGAGGGAGGATGTTTACCAGGGGGTCGTAGGAATAAGTGCTTCTAAGGACCGAAGCATCGGTAATAAGCGGGTAGAATATGCGCATTTTCGCGCTTGTGGTGTAATCCAGAAAGATATGAGAGGAAATGGCTGCGAAAGCTGCTGCAGTAAAGCGTTTGTTCTTTGTTTTGAGCCAGACGAGAAGCATCACCATAAGGGCGAAAAAGATTGAGTGCGAAAACTCCCTGTGGCCCAGCAGGTAAAAAAGCTGATTTCGGGCCTCATGGCTTAAGCTGCCGCTGAGAAGTGTAAAAGCCGAATAGCTAAGATAGTCGAGGTCAGGGAGGATTGAGAGAAACGCTACTGTCCAGCGGCGCTTTCCTTTAAGGCCGAGGGTGAGGGAGATTAAGAAGCCAATCCCCAGGTGGGAGATGGTGTTTACCATGTATTTTCATTCCGGGGTTCAAAGTTTATTGTGCAGGCACAAAAAAGCATGAACAGTTTAAATAATAGAGCGAGAATAAAAATATCAATACCCATATATTAAGCTTATGGGGTCAGTCTGAAAACTTTAAACTCTATTGGAATGACCCGTGTATTAGAATGAAATCCATTAAAATGAGCCGTCCACGAATGAACCTTTGTCCCCGGAAATTCTCAATCTTCAAAAAAATCAAATTCTCAATCTTCAAAAAGGATCCTGAAAAAGAAGAATCGGGAAACTCCCGATTCAAAGCGTCCTTTCAAAAAATTCAATCATTTCCCGGTATGCGTCCTGCGCGACGGAGCTTTCTGACATACTCCCGCTGTCACCGATCATGAAGCCGTGGGGCTCTCCCTGATACACTTTCAGTTCAAAATATTTGTCAGCGGTGTCAAGTTCCCCGGCGTACTTGTAGATGTTGGAGATGTCACTTGCAAGGTCCCGGCTGCCGTGGATGACCAGAATCGGGGCTTCAAGGCTTTTGATCAGGTCAGCGGGCTTTTCAGGGCGACTCATCGAGCCGCTGGTGTAAGGGAAACCATACCAGGCAACTCCTGAACTGAGTTCCTTGATTTTGGGAAGATAGAGCATGGTATACCTGCCCCCGGCACAGAAACCTGTCAGGCCCAGCCTCCCGGGGTCCGCATCATCCCTGCTCTGCAGATATTCAGTGCTGTTCCTTACCACGGATTCCACCTCGGCATCGGTCGGGGAGATCGAGTAGGTCTGCCACTGCGGGGCGACTACCACAAAGCCATCCGCAGCCATCCTGTCTACCATTTCCCGGTAACCGGGCACGAAACCGTTGAAAGAATGAAGCAGGACCACAGCCGGGTATTTGCCTTCCTCAGCCGGGGCGGCAGTATAAGCGGGATAGTTCCTGCCTTCACTTATGATATCCACAGTAACGATCCGGATTTGGGTTTCCCCTTCAGCGGTTTCAACCGTAACGGTCCTCGGTTCCTGCACCGATTCATAGCTCTGGGTTTCATCAAGGCTGCTCCCGGAAATGTTACCTAAGGTTTCCAAAGGATCGATTCCCGAAGGATCTGAGTCAGAAGAATCCGTACACCCGGAGAAAAGTAACAGAACCGTAATCATCAGAAAACATGCAAATATTTTTGCACTCTTTATATAAACCCCCCTTCTGTATCCTGTATTATAGTCTGTAATTATATGCTCAAATGATTTCGCATATTCAATAATAGCATACAGTTTAACGATAAGAGAAAAGACAGCTGAAGAAATTAAACATTAAGGACATTGTGCTTAATTTCTATAAAAATTAAGGACATCGTGCTTAATCTCGAAGTAAATCCCTCCAGTCTTATCCCGGAAATTACTCCGGATACTGTATCCTATTTTCGAAACAAAAAGCCCGGAATTCATTCCGGAGGAATATAGTTTCACCTTATTCCCCTTCAGCCTTCGCTTCCTCCCCCAGGAAAACCCTCATTCCCACGGGTGAAGCTTGCCTATAGATTTCCTCCAGCTCATCAAGCAAATCCTCTTCCCCCCTCCAGAAAGGGAATTTACCGAGACTTTTTGGCAGGGCAGCCGGGACCGAGGGAATATGGGCTTTACTCCGGGTTTCCATTTCTTTATCAGTTCTTTCAAAAACTTTGCCCCAGAAGGTTTCCAGATCAAGGGGCAGGGGTTCCGAGGAGAGAGTATAAGCCTCTTCCTCTTTTTCAAGGACGAGAAGTGGGGCAACTCTGGCTTTGGGAGAGAGGAAACCTGACTCAGCCCCTGCTCTCGCTTCTGCACCCAACTTCGCCCCTTCCCCCGGCTCTTCCTCAAAGTCTTCCTCCGGCTCTGCATGACCAAGGACGGACATGAAGTCGTCCATATCCACGCCCCGCAATTTGAAGAGCAGGAAAGGATAGCGATCGAATTCTTCTGCCATCAGGTAGTAGACTGCGGCGATGTGTTTGCAGGGGACCGACCAGTCCGGACAGGAACAGTCAGTATCGAGGTCATCGATTTTTTCCGGGAAAAGAGAGAGGCCGGCTTCCATAAAAACGGATTCGAGTTCTTCAGGCATCTCGCCTGCCAGGAGTTTTGCCGCAAAGATTGGTTTTTGGGCAAGCTTTTTGGCCAGCAGGTCCCACTCCGAACCTGTCAGGGTCCGGATCTTTATTGTCACGGAATAAGGGGTTGAGCTTGAGCCCTGGACCTTAGCTCTAACGAGTCCGGTATCTATTTTGATGGACAGTACCTGCCCTTTCCTTGCATAACTCTTCCCACGGGTAAGCCGGGCTCCTATATTGAAACTCTCAAGAACTTCGATCCAGCGCCTGGCCCACCAGTTCTCTCCAAACTTACCGCGTTTTGATTTTGCCTTAATGCCGCCTTTGACCTCTTTTGGCCTGGAGGGAGCATAATAATCCCAGTAAGGTGTCATTTTTTTCTCCGATCCTGCTTTAACTTAATGATCTTCTCACCGACATGTATTCCCGCTGACATGTATTCCCGCTGACATGTATTCCCGCTGACATGTGTTTTTGCAGACTTGTATTTTCGGCTGCTTCGTGCATCATTCACTGAATCCTTCCCCTCTTCTCTTCTGTTCCGTATTATTCTTCCACAGCCTCTTCCCGAAGAGCAAACAGGTCTTTCAGTTCTTCGTTGGATAGTTCCGTAAGCCATTCCTCACCCGTGCCCACGACGTTTTCGGCAACTTCCATCTTGCGTTCGATGATCTCATCGATCCTTTCTTCCAGGGTCCCTGCACAGATGAACTTATGTACCTCTACGTTTTTCTCCTGCCCAATTCTGAAAGCCCTGTCAGTTGCCTGGTTCTCCACAGCCGGGTTCCACCAGCGGTCGAAATGGAAGACGTGGTTTGCCGCAGTCAGGTTGAGGCCCGTGCCCCCGGCTTTCAGGGAAAGGACAAAAATCGGGAGGAATTCCTCTCCGGCCTGGAAACGCTCGATCATCCGGTCCCGCTGTTTTCGGGAAGTTCCGCCGTACAGGAAGAGGACCTCACAGCCAAAAGTGTCCTGAAGCTGTTCTTTCAGGATCCGGCCCATCTCGGCAAACTGTGTGAAAATAAGGGTTTTTTCCCCGTTTTCTATAATCACATCCAGCATTTCCGTAAGCCTGGCAAGCTTTCCGGACCTGTCCGGAATACTTGAGTTATCTTTCAGGAACTGGGCCGGGTGATTACAGACCTGCTTGAGCCGGGAGAGGGCTGAGAGGATCATACCTCTCCTCTGGATGCCTTCGGCTTCCTCCATGCTTTCTTCGATGTCGTTTACCACGGCGGCATAGAGGGAAGCCTGCTCTTTTGTAAGTGTGCAATAGGTCTTCATCTCCATCTTTTCCGGCAGGTCGGAGATGATCGATTTGTCGGTCTTCAGGCGCCTGAGGATGAAGGGACCGGTGAGTTCCTTCAACCTCCTTGCCGCTTCCTGATCGCGCTCGGCCTGGATCGGAATCAGGAAATTTCGCTTGAACTCGGCCTGCTTCCCGATGAAACCGGGGTTCAAAAATTCCATGATGGACCAGAGGTCTCCCACGTTGTTTTCCACAGGGGTTCCGGAAAGGGCAATCCTGTACCCAGCATTCAATGTTCTGGCCGCACGTGCCTGCTTTGTTTCAGGGTTCTTGATATTCTGGGCCTCGTCCAGAACCACCCCCGCCCAGTGTACACCCTTAAGAAAGTCGATGTCCCGATGGAGGAGCCCGTAGCTTGAGATCACCATGGAATGCTTTTTGGATTCTTCCCGGAACTCTTTTTCCTTTTTCCGGGTGACTCCGTGGTGGACCATAACCGACATTTCCGGGGTAAAGCGGGCAGCTTCTTTTTTCCAGTTGTTGATAACAGATGTAGGGCAGACCAGAAGGACCGGTTTTCTGGCTTTCTTATTCGGTCCATTTTCCAGGTCCTGCTGGACCAGAGCCAGGGTCTGCACGGTCTTCCCAAGCCCCATATCGTCCGCAAGACAGGCCCCAAGCCCCCAGCGCCGCAGGAAAGCCAGCCAGGAGTAGCCCCGCAGCTGATAAGGGCGAAGCGTGCCGGAAAAGGTTTCCGGAGGCTCAAGTTCTTCAAACCCGGCCCTTTCTTTCAGCTGCCTGAGGAGTTCTTCGATCCAGCCGGAAGTTTCCACACCTTCAAAGTCAAGACCGCCTGTTTTCCCCGTATCTGAGGGGGACCCGAGAGCCATTTTCACAATATCAAAGGCACTGACTTCGCCCGCAGGGTTCTTCTTCCAGAACTCAATGGCAGCCCGGATTTCCGCATCATTTACCTCAACCCACTCTCCCCGGACCTTTACAAGCGGGGTTTTGAGTTCTGCGAGGGCTTCAAGCTCCTCAACTGTCAGTTTTTTGTCCCCGATCGCAATTTCCCAATCGAAGTTTATTACCTTTTCAAGAGTCAGCCCGCTTCCGATCTGTGTCGGCTTGCTCTTGACCTTTGCCCGGGTCTGCAGGTGGGCTTTCGTACCCCTGCGGGTCCACCAGGCCGGGAGCAGGACCCCGAAACCTGCCTGGTTTAAGGCAGTTGCTTTTGCGGTAAGAAAATCATACGCCTCACCTGTGTCCAGCTCGCAACCTTCCGGGTTCGGTTTTTCAAGGCTAAGCGCAATCCCGGGACTGATACCTGCAGCCTGCCCCAGGGAAGTCAGGAGAAACTGACGAATGTTCTTCACATCGTATTTCTTCAGAGGACTGCTTTTCTTCAGTTTCCAGGCGTCTTTTGCAGGGATAAGGAGGCTCGGGTCGTCATAAGGCTGGAGGAGATAGCGGACATTCCACAGGCTTTTTGGAACTTCAATGTTCCCGCCTTCCGGGATTTCATTTTCCCCGAGAATTTCGCCCAGCTCAATATTATCAATTCCTTCTTCAATTCCTTCTTCAAGACCTTCTTCAAGACCTTCTTCAATTCCTTCTTCAAGACCTTCTTCAATTCCTTCTTCAATTCCTTCTTCAATTCCTTCTTCAAGACCTTCTTCAATTCCTTCTTCAATTCCTTCTTCAAGACCTTCTTCAATTCCTTCTTCAAGACCTTCTTCAATTCCTTCTTCAAGGCCAAGCTCCTCAGGCTCTTCCAGCCGGAAACAGAGCCTGAGAGGAGAAGTGGCCAGAACAGTGATGGGACGCTGCCATTCCCTGATCCAGGAAGAAAGCTGAAGGATCTCGTGTTCCTCGCCATAAATAAGGCTGTCAGAACTTCTGAGGGCCGAAACCCAGGCCTCATGAATGCTGTCAAAAGAAGGTTTTTTCTTCCGGCCTCTTTTCTTGACCTCTGGTTTTCCCACCCCCGGTCCCCGGGGAATAGAGGAACGTACCATATAATCCAGAGTCTTTGAGAGAAATTCCTTAAGGACGGAAACTGCCGGAGTTTCGGGAGGCAGACTCACATCTTCAATCTGGAGAGCCCGGGCTGCAGGAGGCATTGTTTTTGAGTGTTTAGCCAGTTCCCCGGCGTACTTTCCGGAAAAGACGGGAGCCCAGCAAGCCCTGTATTCCCCGCGTTCGAGCCGGACGTCTGGCAGGTAATCCTGTCCTGCGGCCATGGCCCCGGCAAACTTCAAGGCATCAGCCCACCAGAGGAAGTCGTTTCCCGGAATTAGCCCCTGAGCCAGAACCTTCTTTCCCATAACCCTGCAGAGCAGGTCTACAGTTTCGCTCATGTCCAGGGGACAGGCAATCACGTTCCAGGGCATGAGGCTTGGCTGTGCCTTTGAAGCCGGCTTTTCAGCTATTATCGGACTTGATGGAAGTGGATTCCTTCCCAGCCCGGGAAGCCAGGCCCTGACCTTTTCCAGGCGTTTCACCTCAACCGGAAAGCCCAGGGATTCCAGGGCTCTTAAGAGCTCTTCAGGACCTGTGTCGTAAGGAAAAGGTTTCGCTTTTGGGATGACAGGGACCGCACCCCTGACAGAAGGGAGTTTGCTTTCATCCACCAGGGGGCTTTCTCCCCAGACAAACAACTGTCCTTCAAGCCATGCTGCATGCAGAATAATCATGGTTGTTTACACATTGTCGGGAAAATATTTAAAAATCATGCTTATTCGTATTGTTTTTAGCTACACAGGCGAGAAGCCCCCCATAGACAAATCAGGCCCCACTCGAAAGTTCCGGCTTTGGGGAAATGTAAGGTGGCAGTTCAGATTTCGATTATCCGTTTTATGACATTCCTCTCGGACCTGTAGACCTCATACTTGGCTACCACCCCTATATCCAGCCTGTTGAAGTCCTCTCTGCTTACCTTGCACTCCCGGATTTCGTCTTCCACGCAGAGGCGCATCAGGACAACGTACTCGATTTCAGGATACCTGGTTTTAAGTTCGGTTTCCATGGACTCGTTGATCCGGAGGTTTTCGGAATCCCCGGGAAGCAACTGTCCGCAGGCTAGATCCTGAACCGAGACCCCTTCAAAGCCACTCCGGAAGATGATTACCTTTTCTCCCTCTTCAACTCCGACGACTTCTTTTTGAAGGACAAAACCGACATCCACTACAGGGGACAAAAAACCCTTAACCGAGATGAAAAGAATGGCTGCAATGAAAATGATAACTGCTCTTTTCCTGCGGGTGTCGTCTATCTGGTTAAGTTTCAAGCAATCGACCTCGGTTCTTGTTGAAAAGCAATGAAATATTACCAGGTAACGAGTTTCCAGGCCTGAGAATATTAAGCCTGAAAATATGAAATATACTAGTATAGAGCTTATTCTACTGAGCAAAGTATATTGCACACAGGAAGAATATAAAGCTGATCTCGCAGGCAAAAACCGTTTAGATCCCTGACATAGTAAAAAATGAATCTAACAAAATGAACATTCGAACACCAGTATTCACAAACTACAATTTCACGAACTATGATCAGAAACTTTTTTATCAGTTGCAGACTTTGGAACAAAAGTCGTTTTTAATTAATGATCAGGAATTCCTTAACAGGATCAGGAGTTTCTTAATTGTTCCAGACCGAACCGATACTGTACCTGCAATCGCTGGCAAGCGACTGGCTAACCTTCCTCATGGTCCTTATTACTTCCATGGGTTCGTCCTCATTTTATGCAGCAATAATAATCGCCATAACATTCGGAATCGATTTTCGCAGGGGTATTCTCCTCTTCCAGCTGCTGCTCTGGACAGGTGCAATCACGGAGGTGCTAAAGGTAGTTTTTGCCATGCCAAGGCCCTATTATGTGGATTCGAGGGTCTTGAACCTTGAAAGCGGAGAGCCGAACCTCTCTCCCTTTACCGAGAAAGGGGCAAACAGTTTTTTCGGGCTCCCGGATAAAGAGGTGCTCGAAACTTTCAGGGCCGAGGTTACGACTGGCGGTTCACATCCCTTCTACTCCTTTTACGGTTTTCCTTCGGGACACGTTTCCACAACCACGGCATTATGGGGAGGAACTGCCCTGGTTTTCGGCAGGAAGGTAATCTGGAAAATAATCCCGGCAGTTATTTTGCTGATGGCTTTCACAAGAATGTACCTGGGCAGGCATTTCCTCGGAGACGTGATCGGAGGCGCCTTCCTGGGGCTGCTCCTGCTACTCGCATTCTCCAGTTTTCTCCAGAGCCCTGTATGTAAAGCTTTTTTCAGGAAGGAAAGTTTCTTTCCCGCAACCAGGTCCCCGAACATGCTGTCCTCGAACATGCTGTCCTCGAACATGCTGTCCTCGAACATGCTGTCCTCGAACATGCTGTCCCTGGACATTCTGTTCCCGAGCATCCTTTTTTACACCTTCATGTTCATCATCCCCCTACTCCTCACAGCCTCGGCCCTGATAGGCCCGGACCTGGCTGGCTTTCTCACAGGGACAAATGCAGCATACCTCCTGGTCATAAGAAAAGGGCTCCCGGGCGATGCGGGCAGCAGAGGAAAGCGGGTCTCACGCGTACTGGTTGCACTCCTAAACTTTGCCGCAGCCGCCTTAATAACAGCTGTTGCGATCGATATTACAGGAGCTGCCAGCTTTCTGGGCCCCGATATGATTGAATTTACAGAAGCTTTTGTCCCGGCGTTCACTGTGTGGGTTTCCGTGGAGATCTGTTTCAGGCTCGGACTGTACGGGAAAGAAAATTTATCTTAAAAAAGCAGCGAATCAGCATACAAAAGTATCGAAGAGCAAAAATCAAAGTTGCGCTGGCGCACCCCGCTGCAAGCAACGGGGTATGTTCGCGCCACCGCTGAAAATTCCGTAAAATGAGACATTAAACATAATACGGTTTAGTTTGAGCAGGACTTAACAAGCAAAAAGTGGAATTGAGAATTAGCATTATCATCAACGGTTCCCGGGGAAGTATCCATCCCCGCAGCAAGCTACGGGGTATTCGACTGAAATAAAAAAAATAGAAAATGAGGAAAAGGAAAAATAGAGGAATCAGGCTATTTTTGCAAGAAACTCATTACAAGCTTCTGCGCCTCAGTCCGTATGCAAAAGTCAGCAACGCAACTCCGAGTCCGAACTCGAAAGCTGGTGTGGATTCAGCCTCACCTTCCTCTTCAGCGGCTTCTCCTTCAGCGGCTTCCTCTTCCCCTGCTTCTTCAGCTTCCTCTCCGGCTTCGGGTTCGAGGTCAATTACGATTTCGTGCTCCGAAAATTCCGGGATATAGACTGCCATTGTGGCGGTCCCGTTTTCCTGCGCGAGATAGCAGAGCGGGCGGTCCCCGCCGGCAAAGAGTTCGTCGATGCTTTCGGCTTTTTCGATATCCTCCCCGTCAAAGTGGAGCCTGAGGCGGTCGGGGTTTGAAAGGTTGATGGTCTCGTTATCCACATTTACAGTTATGACCCTGCCCTGGGGAAGTTCCGAATCTACCCCGAGCACGATACGGTCCCTGTCCCTTTCCCTGACCTGCACGCCCATGGGGGTGTAGCTCACCACAGACGCATTATCCCCGCCTGCGCGGAGGGCGACCTCGGCTCCAACCCTGCCATTTGCGATTTCCCTGTTGAGCACCTGGTGCATGTACGCTGCCCGGGTACCGTAACGGTACTCGGTCTGCATGAAAGCGGGTTCCATGGGAGTTGCACGGAACATGACCACACTGTTTTCAACAAGGGTCACCGTGACCTCGTCATCCGAAACTTCAACATCAAGCCCCTCGAGAGGCTCGTCGTCCATGCCGGAAGCAAGGTAATTCTTGAAGACTGTAAGGTATCCCTCGAAATTGTTTTTAGTAATCTTCACAATAATTGCATCTTCCTGCTCATCCGAAAGTTCGGCATCCAGGCTTGCTTCCACTTCTTCTGCAAGCTCAAAAACAACGGTTTTGTCGGCAAAGGCCCTTACCTGCATGACTCCCATCGGGTTGTCGTGAAGGAAAATCTGGCTGTCAGCGCCCTCATAGAAGGCAGTTGTACCTGCTACCTGCTCATCCTCAAAGGCAAAATCGGAAACCGTGACCGAATCGAAAATCAGGTCCCCACCAACCGCAAAGTTGCTTACTTCGCCAGAATCGGCATCAAAGCTGAAGGTCGTAAAGTTCCCATATGCAAAGCGTCCCTGCTGCATGAAATGGAGTCCGTAGCCCATACCCATGCCTGTGCCCATGCCTGTGCCCATGCCTGTGCCCATGCCTCTTACAGCCTGCGTAGCCTGCTGGCGCATCAGGAGCTGCTGCCGCGCATTGAGCGAGGTCTGGGTCTGCTGCATGTTCATGACCATGTAGCTGGCAATTTCCTGCCCGGAAACCCCGTACTCCTCTTCAATCTCCAGAATCGTGAGCTGCGTGTCCAGATCTTCGGGCAGTCCAAGGTCGGAAACCGCATCTTCAATCGGAATTCCGAAATTGTTGCAGACTTCTTCGAAAGTCATTGACCCGAACCCTGTAAACCTGCTGTCATACCGGTCAAACCCGTAACCATTCATCATGTCCTGGCCCATTCCCGGACCCATGCCACCGTTGGACCCTCCACCCTGACCCATCTGGGCAAGGGCAGGAGATGCTCCAAGGACCACAATCAAGAGGACACAAAATACAGATATATCTAAGCGTTTCATTTTCAACTTCATTTTCATACTCCATTCCCCGCAAATAATAAGCTGTCAATGATCTATCCAGCCCTAAAAATAAAAAGCTGAAGTAAAACATAATAATCAAATAGATAATTCAAACAGTTGATTATATGATCCAATCTTATAAATCTTTGATACTGCAGAAGCCCTATCATAAAAAAATGAGATTTTGCTCCCGGAAACCCTGAGTCATATATTAAATTTTAAAATATGTGAGGAAGTAAATTTCAGGAAAAACAATCGAAAAATTGATCACTCCCATCTCATATTTAATTTACCAACTGAAATAACGTCTCCGAAAATAACACCATATAAATTCCCTAAGGAATTCCGGAAAAGGAAAACTCCAGGCTCGCAATTTAAGCTTACAAGAGGAATTTTTCTTATCCTTATCCGCCGGATGAAGGAATCCTTAAATAAAGCTTTTAACTATTGAGCGTATTCACAATTCACAGGAGAAACAGCAAAATAAAAATTGCAGTCGAAAGCCTGCAATTTCCAGGATATACCAGATAAAATATACCTGAAGATAAATATACCGAAGATATATACCTGATAGCTTTTCCACCAGTAGAATGAATTTTATTGTTAATATTAAAACCCAAGAGGATGACATTCATGGACTTTGAAAAATTGAGACACGGGACTGAACTGATCAAGAGGGGCTTTGCTAAGATGCAGAAGGGGGGTGTGATCATGGACGTGACGAACCCCGAGCAGGCCAGGATCGCAGAAGAAGCAGGCGCAGTTGCTGTCATGGCTCTGCAGGCTGTCCCGGCAGACATCAGAAAAGAAGGCGGCGTTGCCAGGATGGCAGACCCTGAGATCATCCAGCAGATTATCGATACCGTCACAATCCCTGTTATGGCAAAAGCCAGGATCGGACACTTCGTGGAAGCCGGAATCCTTGAAGCGCTTGGCGTGGACATGGTAGATGAGTCCGAAGTCCTTACCCCTGCCGACCCCTACTTCCACATCGACAAGACCGACTTTACCGTACCCTTCGTCTGCGGAGCCAGGAACCTCGGAGAAGCCCTTCGCCGGATCAACGAAGGTGCAGCCATGATCCGGACCAAAGGAGAAGCCGGGACAGGAGACGTCAGCCAGGCTGTCAAGCACATGAAGCAGATCCAGGGCGAAATCCGGGAACTTGCCGGAAAGACCAAAGAAGAACTGATCATGGTTGCCAGGGACATCGAAGCCCCAATCGAACTCGTGATCGAAACCGGCCAGATGCAGCGCCTCCCGGTCGTAAACTTTGCAGCCGGCGGAGTTGCAACCCCTGCCGACGCAGCCCTCATGATGCGCCTCGGTGCTGACGGCGTCTTCGTAGGCTCAGGGATCTTCAAAGCCGAAAACCCCGAGAAGATGGCAAAAGCAGTAGTCGAAGCCGTCAACAACTATGACGACCCCGCAAAACTCGCCGAAATCTCCAAAGGCATCGGAAGCGGCATGAAAGGCATCAGCGTCGACACGATTCCCAGGGAAGAAGCCCTTCAGGAACGCGGCTGGTAACCCGAATTTCGCATCGGGAGCACGAGGTCCGTTTCACTCGCTTCGCTCGCTCAAGCGGACTAAACGGTTAATTACATTATTTATTCAAATGAGTATTCTTCCGGTCAGCCGGAAGGAAACTCACATTAATTCAACTTTTAAACTAATTCGGTTTTCAAATCAATTCATTTTAGAAAAACTTTTGATTCAATAAATAACAGACTTATTTTCACAAAATGGTGTTTTTAATGAAGATCGGTGTTATTGCGATCCAGGGAGCAGTTTCCGAACACGTTGAGGCTTTGAAAAGAGCCCTTTCCGAAAGGGGTGAGTACGCTGAAGTTGTTACGATCAAGCACAAAGGCGTCGTCCCGGAGTGCAGCGGGATTGTGATCCCGGGTGGGGAGAGCACGACACTCTGCCGGCTGCTTGCCCGTGAGGGAATTGCAGAAGAGATGAAAGAGGCGGCTGCAAAGGGAGTTCCGATCCTCGGGACCTGTGCAGGCCTGATCGTTCTTGCAAAGGAAGGGGACGAACAGGTGGAAAAAACCAGCCAGGAACTGCTCGGCATCATGGACACAAAGGTAAACAGGAACGCTTTCGGAAGGCAAAGAGAGTCCTTTGAGGCTGAACTTGAAATAGAGATTCTTGGTTCTCCCTATAGCGGTATTTTCATCCGGGCTCCTGCAATCGTAAGCTGCGGGCCCAATGTGAAAGTACTTTCCCGGCTTAACGGCTTTATAATCGCAGCAGAGCAGGACAATGTAATGGCGCTTTCGTTCCACCCGGAACTGACTGAGGATATGCGCATCCACCAGTACTTCCTGGATAAGGTCTTCAGGTATGTCCAGCCGAATTGAAATCCAGAGAACTGAAATTTACCGGAATATAGTCCCGAAAGTTTCCCGAAAGTAAATATTTGTACTTAATTTAAAACCACGGAAGACACGGAAAGCACGGAAGGATTGTGCCTTATTTTCTTTATTCCGTGTATTCCGTACTTTCGGTGGTTAAACTTTCACTTGAGATTGGGGAAGGAATTTAGGGCCTTGAATATGAAAACCCTTTCTGCGGTCATTTCTCTATTTTAATCGGATGAATACCTGCCTTGTCATGGAAACATGCCATATGATCCAGAGCCAGTTCTTCAGTTTTAAGATAAAAAGTACCCTGGCAACCGTTTTTCAATTTGATTGAATGGAGAGTGCTCCGCCAGCTTGCCTGGCGGCCCTTCCCGAAAAGATGCAAAAAGAGAATTGAAAGAATTATTTAGCAGGTTGTCTTTGTTTTTGTTTTATTGACATCAATACAGGTTTTAGACCAGTTATACAGTCCTAATTTCTTTTATTTGGCATGAAAGTCCACGGTACTTTCATTTTTTGTGCCTGTTATTCGCAGAATTTCATGCCCGTTTTTTATAACTATCCGTTCTATTTTATTTTCTGCTATTATCTTTCACTCTATTCTTTAACTTTTATTCTGGAAAAGCCGGAAGCCTTTGGCTTCCGGGGACAAAAAAGACACGATAAGGTTAGTTCCGGTTGCACGGGGTCCATGAATAAAGTCTATAGCCAGCCATCGTTTTCTATTTTCTCAAAAGCAGCAACTGAATAACTCAGGACAACAGGATTTTCTCCCCCGCTTACTGCACCATTACTTCACTATATTTTTCATACCTGAATATTTATATCAGGAGCTTGAGTATATTAGTAAAAAAGATCAGATGCAGGTGAAGTATATGGTTAAACTGACAGCAGAAATGAAAGAAGCTTTTGCAGGAATGAGAATTTTCCCCTTTGCAACCGCCTCAAAAAGCGGAGACCCGAATGTCGTACCTATCGGCTTTTGCAAGCTCCAGGAAGACGACGAGACCATCTGGATTGCAGACAACTATTTCTACAAGACCCGCAAGAACCTCGACGAAAACCCGAGGGGAGCAATCTATCTCTGGGGACCCGAAATTAAGGGCTGCTACCAGATCAAGGGTGACTTTGAGATCAAGACCGAAGGCGAAGAATACGAGAAGATGTACAAAATGGTCAAGTCCATGGGAGACAAATATCCCGCAAAAGCCCTTGCCTTAATGAAGATCACGGAAGTTTACCAGTGCAAGTCAGGGGATGAAGCGGGAACGCAGCTTCTCTGAAGCCCTTGGGAACTGAGATATAAAATTTACGATTTTATACGGACCGGGAGGACGGAAAAACGTCCTTTCAACCTCTACTTTTTTGAACAAAATGTATCAGACAAAGGTAGTTGACATCTTTTTTCAACAATCAAAATCAGTTAATTGAGTTAAAAGGATAAAGTTCATGAGACTAATCAATAGTTCACTAAAAACTTCTGCTCTACTTTTCTCATTGTCCGTTCCAGACCTGGACCACTTCCCCTGTGTCCATGTCAATCAATGCGGATACCGAATAATCCAGCCATGTCACACTAATCAGGGTCTTTCCGGAATAGAACTTTTCCGAGGTCTCAGGTAGGATCCGTTTTACGGATGAAACAACGTATGCATTCGTATCGGTACTCAGAGCGTTCGCAATACCTTCATTTTGCATAGCCACGCCAATAGCTTCGGACCGGACAGATTCAGGAATGGCTTCAAGGAGATATCCGACCTGTATCAGGGCACCGTCCCGGTACGTGAAGTCATACAGGTCAGGATACCTGGAACCTGATGACTCAGCTATCGCATGTATGCGGAGTTTATCATTTTCTCTCGATGCGCTAAGCGTAACGTTATCATATTCCATACCAGGGTAGGGACTTATTTGCTGTTTGAGCTTTGTCTCGATCATGGCACTTTCTGCCGGGGGTGTGCCCACCCATGTAATCGCATAGTTAGAGGACGAATTTTCAGAGTCATTGGTGCATACAACACCGGCTATGAGGAACATTACGACCAATGCAGCCGTGAACAATTTAGATAAATGGTCCATAAATGTCACCTGAAAAAGAAAGGCAGGGCGTTACTCCGCCCGTATCCGCTTGTTCATTCAACAGCCCCGATCGTAATTAAATAAGTAAACTGTTGCGTATTTGTCGGAAGTATGCCGAGAGTCCAGTCTCCGATGGCACCTGGTGCCTCATAAGTCTCCGTGTAGACCTCGACAGCATCTCGATAGATCCCTGCTCCATCCACTTCCCAGGGAGGAAAGTCAGATGCTCCAAGACTGACAGTACCGCTGTAGGTTGTTTTAACCAGGTTCAGTTCGACCTTACCTGATTCACCTTCAAGGGCCAGGTCAAAGGAGGCCTCATCTTTCTCGTCCTGACTGCCTGCACCCATCCACATACCGTAATTGTGGTCATTGGATGACACTTCAATGGTAATGGGACCCTCGGTCCTGGTAGTGAAAGCCTTTGTGTAAGGTCCGCTGGGCTGGGTCCACACTTCGAAATCCAT
The DNA here is from genome assembly GCF_000970045.1 of Methanosarcina sp. MTP4. Taxonomy (NCBI): domain Archaea; kingdom Methanobacteriati; phylum Methanobacteriota; class Methanomicrobia; order Methanosarcinales; family Methanosarcinaceae; genus Methanosarcina; species Methanosarcina sp. MTP4. The sequence continues at coordinate 1,261,025 of NZ_CP009505.1, read as the reverse complement.
CTGGATTTGACCATCCCATTCACGTATGGACGGATCATCAATGTTCAGGTCAAGGGCTCCGTTATATCTGCCTTTTGCATCATCGGGAACTTCAAGATGCACCCTGACAACAGCTGTTTCACCTGCTTTTACGATTGAAGGGGCGATAATGGTGATCGCATCATCATCAAATGCAGGACCCTCCGTGCCATATGGATCATAAAAATACCGTTGGTTGTCATCACTTATTTTCGGGTCGATAGCAATGTCCCTGTCAGCTACGTTCTTGAGCTTGATTTCATAGTCATGTTCATCCCCTGCCCTGACACGGTCCCTGATATATGACGTCTGGATCTGGATATTCGGAGGGGTCCAGACATCAACAAAAAGGTTCATGGTATTGATATACTGGGGATAGGTTGCTGGATAGGGGGTTTGCATTACATCATCAGTGAATGCGATCTCAGCGCCATAGTTCCCGATATCAGCATCTTCCGGGATATTCACCTCAATAGTAAATTCCTGCTTTTCCTCCGGTTCGAGGTCTTTGCTGGAAGGTGTTACGGTGACCCAGCTTTCTTCAAAGATATTCTCCGCGTACGGGGACGGCACAACCCCGGGTTCCAGTGTAATGGTTTTATTGTCCTTGTTTGTGACAGTCACAGTAATTTTGTCACTGCTTCCAGGTTTTAACTGGGTGCTTGAATGACGTGGGTTGATCTGGAGTTTTGCAAAATCCACATCCTGATTGAAACCGGAATCCGAGCTCGCTGTTACCACCTCATCAATCATGACCATACCCGAGGCTTGAACTGGATGCGCTTCAACTTCAACTTCCATTGCACTAACAGCGGGCATGAATGCTATGCTCACAAGCATCATTGCAACAATTAGCTCTCCTATTCGTATTCTTCTGCTTTCCATCATTATTTATTTCCCCAACTTCATGTTCGTTTTTTCATATTTGTTTCCAGAAGGCAAAATTAGCTAACATTGAGTACAGTAAAAAATAAAGTCAATGCGATTTTGCCCTGGAGTAAAGATTCAGATGATTCTTTTTTTCACATCTATATATAATTTCTATCCAATCTATCAAACTGTTTGTCAGAAAGAGTAATACTACAGAAAAACAAAACCATAAATCAACCTTCTTTTTGATAGTTTGATGATTTGGCCAGAAAACATATAAAGAGTTGGTGAAAAATAGTTTATGGAGTTCAAAAGTACTTTCCGGGAAAAATTTGAACTTCATACCCAGAAACAGGGTTATGTTAATTTTACGAAGACTTACGCTTGCCTGATTCTGCCTATGGAGTAAAATACGCAGGGTAAAAGCATGACAACAAATAAAATATTTAGAATAGGAGCGTTAATTTTAGCATTTTTACTCATCGGAGTAGTATTTACGGCTCCGGCATCTGCCAGCTCGAATACTGAAACCAGCAATGTGCATTATAATTATTATAACTATTTTTTTGGTCTGGAATCACATGGGAATACTGTAATTACAAAATACGGCAAACTCCCTGAACTGGAAACTGAAAATCAAAAAGAAAGCTGGGATTCTACTCTTGAGGAACTCGGTAATAAAATGAAAGACACTCTTGCCTCCAGATACATGTATCCTCATGGAGAAGTAGTAACATGTGGGGCTAATGCCGAAGGTTACTTTGTGATTTTATTTCAGTACGGTAATGTTGATGAGCCGTTGATGAATGAGATATATGTTCTGGTAGATAATGCTGCAAAAGAAATGGACATACAGGACATTCCAGTAGAATTCGGGTATGGCATCTATCAATCGGAAATCCCTCTGGATGTGGAACAGGGCATTTATCATACCTATGGAGAAAACGTGGAAAAACTTTCTGAATCGGAGATACAGGCTATTGAAGAACACATGAAGGAAAAGCCTGAACAGCTATTTGGAGACGGAAATCTCGCAAATTATGGAGAAGTTCCCCTATTAAAAGACAAGAAAGAGATAGAAACCTGGTGGAACAAGCTGTATTCGATTAAAAAAGGCACAAGGGAAAAAATTTTACCGTACTTGGAAAAAGGCCAGGTGGTAGCATATGGAATGCAGCTCACCAGATTGCATGTAGATATTTATGATGGCTTGCCTTCTGAAGAAAAAGCTGCCTTAGCTGAAGAGATTTACCAGATAATTGATGAAGAGGCAAGAAAACAAAATATGACTGATATTCCGGTTGCTTTTGAAGAGAGTGGACATTATGTACCTGACGAAGAAGTGATGAAAGACGAGGGCACAGCTGGAGAAGAAACAAATATGCTGGCATCCGGAGAAAAAAGCACTGGGGAAACCAATAATTCAAGCAACAATGATTCAGAATCTGATAATGAAAGTAGCTCAAGTGAAGAGAAATCGAATGAAAACAACTCTGCCCCAGGTTTCGGATTATTGGGAGGATTGACCTGCCTGTATGGAGGTTGGCGGATCAGGAAAAAGTAATACAGGGATGAATTCACAGATCAAATTATACCAGTGCAAATCAGAGGATGAAGCGGGAACGCAGCTGCTTTGAACCCTCTAATTCTCTTAATTTTTAATTTTTCAAAAATAGAAGTTTACTGCCCAGCTCAGAGTTTTTCCGGTTCAGAGCAGTTTATCAGGCGAATTCGGTTATTGAACCTTATTTTAGATGCACTTATTTTTGATAGTCCTGCATTATTCAGTTAATTTTGGTAAGCTGAATAAAAGCAATGGCTGGCTCTAAATCCCTGAGCAAGACCCCGTACAACCATAAATCGCCGTATCACGTCGTTATTGTCCACAGGCGACGAAGGAGCCCGGCTTTTACAAAAGAAAAGTTAAAAAAGATAAAAGGAAGAAAAGACAAATACGAGAATTTCAAACACAACTAAAAGAACATTAATTTTTATTTCTTTTTTACTTTTGTTCCTTTTTTGTGAGAGCCGCCAGTCAAGCTGGCGGAGGTTTTCGAATCTCTTCACGAGAAAAAAAGGTTAACAGGGTCGGTGAGATCGGTTAAATTAAAGGTTTCCCGGACTAACCAGTTTCTGGACTAACGAAAACAATATCAACCGAAAAGTTAGGAAGCACCTTATTTTTAGATACACTAATTTTTAGACACGCCTTCTGTAGACTGCTAAAATGAGCACTGCAGAAAGGCAACTATTGTCCCTAAACAGGGTTCTGATTCTGACTCACCATCGGGTATTCCGCCGTCATGCCTGGCAGGGAAGTAATGAGAAGATATTGAGGAATAAGAAGAAAGATGTAAAAGATGTGAAAAATGTGAACCCTGGTGTATACATTAATATAAAAGATTGTATATAATAAAAGAGGAGGATCATTATGAAGTGGCAGGCTGGCGTAAAGTAAAGGGCTGACGTGAGCTGCTTCAAACACAAATTCTTTGCACAGACGCAAAATGGGGGGGTGAGCATTTATGATGACGACTGAAGCCTGGATTACCGCAGGGATTCTTGCAGCTACTTTTGCACTGCTCTTATTATCCAGACTCCCAGCGCACGTGATTTTCCTTGGAGCCCTCACAGCCGCAATAACGTTCGGACTTGCCCCGGTAGAAGATTTATTGAAAGGCTTTTCCAATCAGGGTGTGCTGACCGTTGCCGTACTTTTCATGATTGCCGAGGGGATGTACTCCACAGGAGCCATCACGATGATCTCGGACCGGATCGTGGGCCTGCCAAAATCGGTGCTTGGAGCCCAGTTCAAGATCCTGCCTCCCGTGGCAGCCGGGAGCGCATTTTTTAATAACACGCCGCTGGTTGCCATGATGATCCCGGTGGTAAGGGACCTCTCCAGGTCTACAAGCCTCGATTCCTCGAAAATCTATATCCCCCTGAGCTACGCTTCCATACTCGGAGGGGCTTCCACCCTCATCGGTACCTCCTCGAACCTGATCATTGCAGGCCTGGTGCTTGAGCAGATTGCCGAAAACGACCCCGGAGCCCCCGTGCTGGAGAGGATAACCATTTTCGTGCCGACTCTCGTGGGACTTCCGGTGGCTATCGCTGGCATTGTCTTCCTCTTCTTCATCGGCACAAAACTCCTTCCAAAACACGACATAAAGGAAGACGAGGAGATAAAAAGGCGGCTCTACAGGGCTGAGTTCTTAATCAAGGAAGATTCCTACCTTGCGGGAAAAACCCTTGAAAAATCCGGCTTCGCTTCTCCTACAGGATATTCCCTGAACTCAGTCCGGAGGGGAAAAGAAGAAAAGCACTTGATAGATCCTTCCTTCGTGCTCAACCCGGGGGATATCCTGACCTTTTTCACCAACGCCGACGGGCTGCCTGCGCTCTGGGCAACCATCGGGCTAACCCCACTAAACACCCTCTTCCCGATACAGGCCGAGCGGCACCGGCACCGGCTTGTGGAAGTGGTTATTTCGCCCAGGAGTTCGCTTGTCGGCCGCAGCATTGAAGACCTCCCTGAGACCGAAGAACCTTATGAGGCAGCAATAGTGGCAATATCCAGGTCAGGAGAACCACTGGATCTCCCACTCCGGGAAGTTCGGATCATGGCAGGGGACAGCGCCGTGCTTGAGGTGGAAGACTCATTTTTCTACCACAACCGGAACGAAACCGAGTTTATCATTGTCAAGCGCCTTAGAGGCTACCGGGTAAAGAGGACGGACCGGGCTATTGCCGCAATCGTCATCACGGGAGCGATGGTTGCCGCGGCTGCATTCGGCCTGCTGACGATCTTCAACGCCGCGCTGCTGGCAACCTTTGCCATGCTTGCAACCGGTTGCATGAGCATCAGGAGGGCGACAAAGAGCATCGAATGGAATACGGTCGTGGTGCTCGGATGCGCAGTCGGGCTTGAGGCGGCGGTTACGGAAAGCGGGCTTGCGGACGTTCTCGCCAACCTGATTTCGAGTATAGGGGGCAGCGACCCGTATGTGGCACTTGCAGTGGTCTTCGTTAGCTGCATCATAATGACAAACGTCATCACAAATGCCGCAGCGGCAGCGTTCATGTTCCCCATTGCACTCTCTATTGCAGGAGACCTCGGGACCAGCTTCATGCCTTTCGCGGTTGCCCTTATGCTCGGGACAAGCTATTCCTTCCTCAACCCCGCCGGGTACCAGACAAACCTCATGGTCTTTGAGCCCGGGGGATATGCTGCCAAGGACTACATCAAGGTGGGGCTTCCCCTCACTATTCTGGTGAGCCTTGCCGTGATCCTGCTCACCCCGCTAATCTACGAGTTCTGAGCATGCTTTCAGAAATGGAATTGAAGAAAGAAACGAAATTAAAGAACGGAAATAAAGAACGGAAATAAAGAACGGAAATAAAGAACGGAAATAAAGAACGGAAATAAAGAACGGAAATAAAGAACGGAAATAAAAAGAGAATATAAGAGTGACCTGAAAATCACTCTTTTTCTTGTTTAAACTAAAGTACTTCGAAATTTATCCGGTTCACTCTGCAGGAGCTTCGGCAACTTCGGGTTCGAGGCCGAGCAGAGCTTTGACAGACTTTTCGCCGTATTCAACGATTTTGGCGTTGATCTGGACGATATCCGGAGCGATTTCCTTGCCGCGCATCATCTTTCTCCTGCGCTGCCCCTTTGTTTTCGGGGTGTAGCCGACGCCTACGGCCACAAGGACTCTCTGTCTCCTGGGTCCGGGAAGGTCTGGTTTCATAACAAAACCGCTGCCGTCACAGCCGCCTGTGATCTTGATCTTGTAACCGGTCAGGCCCATAAGGGAGCCGTCAACGGTATCACCGATTGCTTTTCCGATAAGTGCGTTTGCTTCAGCATCCTTCACATCGACCTGGTAAGCACGCGCCTCCTTCGGATCTGAAACTACAACTTTGAAATTTGCCATGTGAATCCTCCAATATCAGATTTATCTAATAGTTCATCAGGTTCCTTTGCCTTAAATTGCCTTTACCTGCATCCTTATATTATCCTGCATTTTGAATTGTTACCGGGAATCCAAATCCCCAGCCGTCACTTCGCCCAGAAAGGATTGCCTTTGCGCTTGAGTTCAAGGAAACGCTCCAGGGTTTCCTGTTCATCAGAGGACAGGGACTCGAAAATCTCATGCTCAAGGACTTTTGCATGCCTCTCAGGTACGTTGACAAAGAGGTAATCTTCCTCCTTGATCTGACGACCCACGGTTGCCCCGTCAATTGCCATTGCAACTTCCATGCCTACCCTGGCAGAGGAAATATTATCCCCTGCGGACTGCAGGCCCTTTATTTTGCCCACGGCATTTCCGTTTTCAAGCATGACGTCGGTATTTGTCCTAACAACCCCGCCGAGCACCCTGACCCCGACTACTGCGGGTTTGCTCTGACGGAAGACACAGCCCGGAAGGATCTTGAACCTGCCCGGACGGATGATTGTTTCGAAAATCTTCTTTTCGGCCAGTTCCTGCTGCTTCTTCACGTATTCCTGGTAGTCCTCGATCAGGCGGTAGATCACATCGTTAGTGAACACCTTCACGTTGCTTCCCTGGGCTCCCTGCAAAAACTCCTTAGAGTCTGCGTGGAGCTTGACATTAAAGCCGATAAGTACCGAATAGAGAGGATCTTCGACCGTTGAAACCTCAACCACATCCCTGTGAGATATATCTCCGACCTCGGCTTTCCTGATAGGAACTTCCTCTTGCTGGAACTCATGTACCAGGGCTTCAAGGGACCCGATCGTATCAGCTTTGATCATGATCCCCATGGAATCCGTGTCAATCCTGACCTCGTCGATCTCGGACTTTACCTGTTCAACGATTTCTTCAAGGGTTTCCTCATCAGCCACCCGGAGGGGAGAGCCTGAAAGGGCATCTTCCAGCCCGGGAGCCGAGATTTTCACACCCACAGCGGCAGTCACTTTTTTAATCTGCCGGAACTTGCTTTCGTAGCGGATCTCGGAAAGTTCCCTGGGTTTTAACAGAGCCCTTACCTTGGTCTGGATAGGCTCGCCCAGACTTCCGATCACGACAGTATCACCTTTCTTCAGAGTGCCGTCGTAAAGGATTACATCCGCCGTCGCACCCAGGCCCTTTTCTTCCTTGACCTCAAGCACGGTACCCACTCCGGGGCCCGTTGCACTGTACTCCAGGTTTGATTCCAGGAACCTCTGGGCAAGCCCGAGAAGCATCATCAGGACATCCGGGATGCCCTCACCTGTGACAGCACTTGCGGGAATTACCCCCAGATTTTTCTGGAAGTTCGTGACCCTGTCATAGCGGTCTGCGGCAAAACCCTGGTTGTAAAGCTCCCCTATGACTTCATAGAGCTTGTTGTCAAGCAAGGACTGAACCTGTTCGCTCTGTTTTTTGAAAGTGGCAGCAAAAGGCATGTCCCTGTTAGGGTTCCAGCCGTTGATCCTGTCAACCTTATTTGCGACAATGACAAAAGGAGTCTTGAAACGCTTCAAGATCTGCAGGCTTTCGTAAGTCTGGGGCTTGAAGCCCTCATTCACGTCCACAACCACAATCGCAAGGTCTGCAAGCGCGCCGCCCCTGCTCCTGAGAGTTGTAAAGGCATGATGCCCGGGAGTATCTATAAAGAGCAAACCCGGCACCATAAAACGGTCCCGAAGCCTGGGGTCTCCTAGTTTCTCGACAATCACGTCCATTGGGACTTCCGTTGCCCCGATATGCTGGGTGATTGCACCGGCTTCTCCGCTAACAATCGCGGTCCCCCTTATCTTGTCCAGCAGGGTTGTCTTCCCGTGGTCAACATGCCCCATTACGCAGACAATAGGAGTTCTCAGGTTTTTCTTATCAGTCATGTGCAAAAACCTCCTCATTCTGGCATCCAGCTGCTGCAGGTTCGGAAGGTCCCGGATTTATCCTGAAAGGACCCGTTCTGCAGGTATCTTACAGGCAAAGGCATGGATTCGTGCCCGAAAGGCTCCGGGACACGAAAGGCTTTGATGAACCTGTTTTACTCGTACAGACAGACCTCATCGATCCTGGAATATGCCGCAATTTCCGAATCCTTAAAGTGGATTGCAATTTCCCTTGCAGCGGCTTCAGGAGAATCGGAGGCGTGAACCACATTTCTTCCTACATCCAGAGCAAAGTCTCCGCGAATTGTCCCGGGAGCGGCTTCCACAGGGTTTGTAGCCCCGTTTACGGCCCGCATAACTTTGACTGCGTCTTTGCCTTCAACTACCATCGATACCGAAGGACCGGAGGTGATAAATTCGATAAGGGAAGGGAAGAAAGGCCTTTCTGCATGTTCACCGTAGTGTTCCTTTGCAGTAGCCTCAGCGATCACGTTTAGCCTCATGGCAATGATTTTCAGGCCGCGCTTCTCGATTTTGGAGACAATTTCCCCTACGAGCCCGCGCTGGACTCCGTCCGGCTTTACCATAACGTATGTCTGTTCCATGTGTACACCTTGTATGCCTTATAAAATACGGCTATCCTGGTTGTTCTTATGCCTTCTTCAACTGGATTCTGCCTTTTTCGGTCCACACAGTACGTCTCGGAAGCCTGCCCAGCTTGAAGTTGCTTATGCACTTGGAAGAGCACATGTAATAGGTAGAGCCGTCTTTCTTGACATAGAGCTTACCGGTACCGGGCTCCAGCATTTCACCGCAAAAATAGCATTTTCTCTGTTCCATACTTTCTCACCGCACCGATTTTACCTGGTGGTAAGTTTCTTGGCTTCTCTTGAGGTCTCCAGAAGCATCAAGATATCCCCGATCCGGACAGGACCCACACAGTTTCTTGTAATGACACGGCCTCTGTCCCGGCCTTCAAGAACCCTGCACTGGATCTGACTTGCTTCTCCATGCATGCCGGTGTTCCCGATTACGTCAATGACCTCTGCGGCAAAGCCGCCAATTGTACTTTCTTCAGCCATTCTTGGCACCCCGTTAATTAGCTCATTCAAATTTATTTAAGAGCATCAATTTTCTGAGCGATGTCCTGAACAATTTCAGCTGCTTTTCCTGCATCAGTGATTGCAACAGTTGCACAGGCCACACCAAGTCCGCTTGCTGCACCGAGTTCCTTCTGGTTCTTAATATAGATGTACGGTGCGTTCTTTTCTTCTGAAAGAGGCGGAATGTGAGCAATGATCTCAGCGGGCTCGACGTCTTCTGCGACGAAAACAAGCTTTGCGTTGCCCCGCTCGATAGCCTTTGTAGCCTCGTTGGTGCCTTTCTTGATCTTTCCGGTGTCTCTGGCGAGCTCAAGAGCTTCCAGAGCTTTATTTGCGAGTTCTTCTGGAACATCGAATTTAACGAATTGTGCCATGTAATAGTCTCCTTCGAAATTGCGGTTTCCGCAATTTTTCATCATTCATTGGTTTTTTTAACACAGATTCTTTTAGCATTGAAAATCAAATCCGAAAAATGAACTTGAAGTGCTTCAATGCGCAAAGAAGATTAGTTGAAATACAGATGCTGCGAGCTAAATGCCGCAAACAGAACCTTAGAAGTACATGATTGCCTATAAACTTTCTGCTTGAAAAGCGGCTTAAGCCCTGAATATACGGACAGAATCTAACCAGGACCCTATATAAATAGATTCACATTAACAATGAAGCAACGAAAAAATATCTTTAAAATGTCCTTGTGACCATAAACCAGTAAATATATCCTTATAACCATAAACGGTAAAAACCAGTAAATATGTCCTTAGAACCATAAACCAGTAGAAACCAGTAAATATGTCCTTAGAACCATAAACCAGTAGAAACCAGTAAATATGTCCTTAGAACCATAAACCAGTAGAAACCAGTAAATATGTCCTTAGAACCATAAACCAGTAAAAACCAGTAAATATGTCCTTATTAACCATAAACCAGTAAATGATAGATTCATATGGATACCCTCTACTACGAAGCCCACAATAACCTCTACCTTAACGTGACAAACCGCTGCACTGCAGACTGCGTCTTCTGCGTCCGGAACTTTGCGGACGGAGTCTACGGGTATGACCTCAGGCTTTCAAAGGAACCTTCGAAAGAAGAAATAATTGATTCCCTTGGAAAACTCAACCTTGCAAAATACAGGGAAATCGTGTTCACGGGGTTCGGGGAACCGATGCTCAGGCTCGATACCGTGCTTGCAGTGACCAGCTGGCTGAAGGGGCGGCCGGAAGGGATAAAGGTCAGGCTCGATACAAACGGACATGCCTCACTTATCTGGCCTGAGAGGGACGTGGTTTTTGAACTGAAAACTGCGGGAATCGATTCAATCTCCGTCAGCCTGAACGCCGAATCCGAAGATACATATAATAAACTCTGCCGTCCGGTACACGAAAATGCTTACCGAGCAGTGCTGGCTTTTATCAGCGAGACAAGAAAAGCCGGAATTCATGTAAGGGCAACGGTTGTCGACTATCCCGGGATTGATGTGGAAAAATGCAGGAAGCTTGCAGAGGATCTGGGCGCGGATTTTCATGTACGGGAATTATCGGAAACTGCAAAAGAACAGCTTGATGAAGATTCCTGAAAGAAATTATTGGAAGAAATTATTGGAAGAAATTATTGAAAAAACTCATTCTGAGCTTTCGACAACCTCATCCACCAGCACATCCTCTCCGCTCTTCTTCCTCCTGAAATCTCTTCTGGACTCCCTTGCAAGTTCGGCCTCTGCGCTCAGCTTGCCTCCTACCCACCGATCCATTACCGTACAGGCAACAAGGTCACCGGTCACGTTAACCGCGGTCCTGCTCATGTCCAGAATCCTGTCAACCCCTATGATCAGGGCGATTCCAGCCGTGGGAATTCCCACACTGCCAAGGATCGTAGCAAGGATCACAATCCCCACCCCCGGCGTGGAAGGAGTCCCGATAGAAGCGCCAACCGTTGTTATCATAATCAGGACAAATTCGAAGAACCCCAGTTCAATCCCGAAGACCTGGGCAAGGAAGACCGCAGCAACTCCCTGGTAAAGAGCTGTCCCGTCCATGTTCACGGTCGCACCCAGGGGGATTACGAAATGGGAAACCGAAGGTCTGACCCCTACAGTTTCATCAGCGGTCTTGATGGACATGGGCATTACGGCTGCAGAACTGGATGTCGAAAAAGCCAGAAGCATAACTTCGCGCACGTCCTTTAAAAACGAGATAGGGTTACGCCTTGAAATAAAGGTCACAATCAGAAGATAAAAACAGAGCAGGAAAAACAGGCCCAAAAGTACGGTGACCACGTACAGCGCCATGCCCACAAGCGTGTCGATTCCAAGCTTCATAGTAAAAGTCGCAAGCAGCCCGAAGACGGCAATAGGGGCAATGAGCATGCACCAATTCACAACGGTCATACACACTTCCTGGATCGAGCCCATAAGGTCAAGAAGGGGCTTTGCCTGCATGGGAACCATGGAAACAAGGGCTACTCCCACAATGATGGAGAAGATAACAACCTGGAGCATCTGCCCGCTAACCATAGCATCTAGAGGGTTTTTCGGGACCAGGTCCCCGATAAGCATGGGTACGCTGCCGAAGGTAGGTTCAGGGACTGTCTGGTTATTCACAACATTTACCGCAGGAGCTCCGAGAGTACTCTGGACGAGTTCCCCACTGATATAAAGCCCCGGCTTGATAAAAAGGGAAATCCCGAGCCCGATCAGGATAGCGGTGCTGGTTGTAAACAGGAAGTAAACAAGGATCCTCCCCCCTATTTTCCGGAGATGTTCCCTATCCGAACCACTGGCAATCCCCCGGATAATGGAAGCAAAGATAAGGGGCACCACTATCATCTGCAGGAGCCGGAGAAAAATATACCCCGGAAGGGAAAGCCATTCTCCCACTACATGAGCTGTTTGTTCTTCAAGCAGCCCCCCGAAAGGCCCGAGTATCAGCCCGACTAGAATCCCCAGCGCCATCCCGATCATGATCTGGAGCCAGAGCCTTTTCCTCAGGAGGTCACGCATATGGTAGCTGAGCTGCTTAAGGGAACGCGGATGAAGCTGTTCAACATGGTTGGATTTGGTATTAATTCCAGGCATGGCAAATCGCGAATTCTCAAGCCGTTTTTAAGATTACGTCTTCAGGCTCATAAAAGTCATCAGGCTCAGAACTTTGTTTTCATATCAGAACCAGGACCCAGATCCCATAAACATGGCATTAAACCCACAATCGGACATTGATTTCAGATCCCTCATATTCAAGATCCAGGGCTCAGATTCAATAATCAAATAATTGATTTCATAACCATGAAGCTCAATAATGTGAACTTTAATCAATAATCAAGGTACAAGCCAGGATCCGGTCAAAAATCCGGACATAGCCTGCAATAAGATTTTTGCCTACAATTAGATTGAGTTGAAATAATAAAAATATTTACCCGGAAAAGAGGATAATAAGAAAAGGACTCGAAAAAAGAAATAAGGAAAGAACACAGAAAAAAATCTTGTAAAAAATCAAAAAAGAAATCAAGAAAGAACCCGAAAAATCAAACGACATTTAAAAAACCTTAAAATGAAAAATCCAGATGAAAAAAACAGGGGAATGTTTCCCCGGCTTATTTCACGAGGTATTCACAATCCTGCAATTTACATGACATTTTTTCTTTAAGAATGGTCCTCATCTTCGAGGTCTTCATAGTCGCTATTTTCAAAGTCTTCCAGATCTTCCAGATCCTCAAAGTCCTCCAGATCACCCAGGTCTTCAGTTTCAACCAATCCTTTACGCTTCCGTAGTTTCAGGGTGAGAACCACTCCCACGCAAAGTGCCAGCCCCAGGGACAGGGGGATTTTGAAGGAGGTCAAAAGGCCCATTACTCCGGAATCTTCGGACGAAACGCCTTCGGGAGATGAAGCCTCTGAATCCGCGTTTTCCGAAGCAGGCTTATCCTCAGGGGATTCCGCGGAAGCATCCGAAACAACCCCTAATTTGTTTTCAACCCCGCCTGTTTCTGCAGTGGCTTCTTTAAGAGGATGGTCGGCGTCTTCCGTTTCCACAAGCTCGGCGTCTTCTTCGGGCTCTTCAGGAAGGAAACTGTCATCCCCCAGCAGCAGGGCAAAAACCGCGCCGTTCCGCTTGAAAAGGTATACCCTTCCGTCATCGCTTCCTGCGGCTATCGTGCTGCTGTCCCCGGAAACGGAAATGCTGTTAATGTTTCCGCCGGTTTTGTTTTCCCAGAGCTTTTCTCCTTCCAGGCTAAAGGCGTAAACTTTGTCATCCCAGCTTCCTGCGGCAATATAGGAAGAGTCCGGAGAAACCTCAACATCGTAAACCGTATCTCCCACTTTATAGCTCCAGAGTTCAGTCCCACTGCGGTTGAAAAGATGGATCTTACTGTCAGAACTTCCTATCTTACTGTTAAAGCTTCCTGCAGCCAGATGCGAACCGTTGGCGGTTAACGATACACTGCTGATCCAGTAGCTCGGATTATTCCTCCAGGAAAAGTCCCCTTTCCGGTTAAGGAAGTAGACATTACCATTGGAACCTCCGGATGCAACGTAATAAGCCCTGGGGGTCATGCACACACTGTTGATAACGCTGCCTGTTTTCTGGTCCCAGACCTTATTCCCGTCCCGGCCCAGGAGGTAGATATAATGGTTGTCACTTCCGGCAGCCACATGAGAGCCGTCCTTTGAAACCGCAAGACTCCGTACCTCATCCTCTGCATCGAAACTCCAGAGCAGTTTTCCTTCCCGGTCAAAGAAATAAACCTTACCGTCGTCGCTCCCTGCAGCAATACAGGAACCGTCTGCTGAAACGGCTACACTGTTAAGGCTTCCTCCTGTCTCATAAGTCCAGAGCAACTTTCCTCTCTGGTTAAAGAAATACACATTATTATCATTGCTTCCTGCCGCAACGCCTGACCCATCCGAAGAAATGGACACTGTATACACTATATCCCCGGTGCTATAATTCCAGAGTTTTGTCCCTTCGGAATCGAAAAAAGAGACATCGTTGTCAAATCCTCCGACCACTACGTAACTTCCCCCGGAGGATAGCGAAACGGAATTGACTATACTACTGGTATTACACCGACAGATAAGGTCGAAAGCTTCAATTTCAGCTGCGTTTACTCCCTCGTTTTCCGAACTTTCCGAACCTGCTACTGCCACACTCGAAAGCAGGCAGAATACCAGACCCAGCAAGAAAACTAACCGTATTCCCAATGACTGCTTCATACTACTTTATAATGAGGACTTTCTTACACATGAAGTTATTGTTTAGAAAGTACTTCATCTAAAAAATTCAGGTGAATAAATAATTATTAATCAGAATGAATAATTATGTAAAACAGTAATAATTAAATTATAGATATATTATCATTATAAAGTAGTACTGAAAATCAGTAATTATAGTTACTTATTTCAGTTAAGAAAACCTGGAAATTTTGAAAAAACAGAAAAAACCCTTCGGTTTGCACCCTACAAAGAGGCAGTTTAAGGATTATGATTTCAGTCAAAAACGGTAAAAACCCTGCATAATTCTCCATAGATCGCAATATCTTACCGAGTTCACTGTTTCATCTTAACAGAATACCTCTTCAGGATGCGGAACTTAAAAAAGGTCTAAAATAAGTGATGTGGTTTAATGGCAAGAGAAGTTTGGAATACCAGAGTTGGATTCATACTTGCGGCAGTAGGTTCTGCTGTGGGCCTCGGTAATATCTGGAGGTTCAGCTACACCTGCTATGAAAACGGAGGAGGAGCATTCCTGATCCCGTACTTCATTGCCCTCCTTACCGCCGGAATCCCTCTCATGATCCTTGAATTCGGGCTGGGCAGCAAATTCAAAGGCTCTGCTCCGATGTCCCTCAAAAGGGCAGATAAAAAATTCGAATGGATAGGCTGGTTAGGAGTTATGTCCGGCTTTATCATAACGACGTATTATTCGGTAATCGTAGGCTGGAGCCTGATCTATCTGGCAAATGCGTTCACTCTCGGCTGGGGCACGGACACTGCCGGCTTCCTCTTCGGGGAAGTCCTCGAGCTTTCCGACTCCCCGTGGGTGCTCGGAGGCTTTGCCCATAAGGTTCTGCTAGGCTTGCTTGCTACCTGGGCTATTATCTGGGTTGTCGAAAAGAAAGGGGTCCAGGGAGGAATTGAAAAGGCAAGCAAGATCTTCATGCCCCTCCTCTGGATCCTCCTTTTCGTCCTCGTCTTCAGGGCAGTCACCCTCGTGGGAGCTCTTGACGGGATCGAGTGGTACCTCAAACCCGATTTCAGCATGCTCCTGGACAAGAATATCTGGGTCGCGGCCTATGGACAGGCTTTCTTCAGCCTGAGTCTCGGGATGGCCATAATGATCACCTACTCAAGCTACCTCCCGAAGAAAAGCGATATCGTAAACAACGCCTTTATCGTAAGCCTTGCTGACTGTGCCTTCAGTTTCACCATGGGTTTTGCAATCTTCGGGACCCTTGGGTACATGGCTTCTTCCAAAGGTGTCGGGCTCCAGGAAGTGGTTGCCAGCGGAGTCGGGCTCGCTTTCGTGGTGCTTCCGGAAGCCCTGAACATGCTCCCGGGCTTAAAAGCAATTACAGCCGTAGCATTCTTCCTCAGTATAGTAGTGGCGGCGCTCTCCTCCCCGATCTCCATAGTGGAAGGCTTTGCTGCAGCTATTATGGACAAGTTTGATATGAGCAGGAGCAGGGCAGTGGATGTTGCAATCGGAGTTTCCCTAATTGGCAGCCTTATCTTTGCCACCAAAGGAGGGCTCTACTGGCTGGACATCGTTGACCACTTCGTCAACATCTACGGCCTGATGGTTGTCGGAATCCTTGAAGTCGTTGCAATCGGATGGGTCTATGGAGGAGACAGGATCAAAGAATGGGTCAATACCTACTCGGACATCATGGCCGGAAAATGGTGGGACGTCAGCGCAAAAGTTGTCATTCCGATTGTCCTGGTCATCTGCCTGGCCCAGGAGACTCTCAACGGCATCAACGAACCTTACGGAGGCTATGATACAAATGCACTCCTGATCGGGTTCGGTGTGATCGTACTCGGGGCCGTAATAGCCCTCATGCTGCCCCTTCTCAAGAAGGAGGTCGAGTAAAATGCTGTCCACAAGCAGTATCGCAATGGCTGTCTTCGGGTTTTTATTCCTCTACGGAAGCCTGGCTTACTTCCTGAACATAGCCATGAGAAAGAAAAGATAATGAAGCACAGAAAAGTTATAAATAAAAGTAAAAATCAAAGTTGTGGAGGCATTTCCACAACCATTTTTCATTTTTTCAATAACATGACATTCTTTTTCAATAAGCTGGCTTTCTTTTTCAATAAGCTAACTTTCAATCGGGGATTTATTTCGGTTTCTAAGGATCAAAATTCAGATTAAATTTTAAACTAAGTAGTTAAATCCTTTTGAAGCTGGCATATTTTCGGGTTTCACAAAAAATCTCGCATTTGTGGCTCATATATTTACAAGGCTGAATTATTCAATACTCCCCTTCATAAAAGAAAGTACATGGTCCAGAATTGCGAGCAAGAACGGTGGGAGCCCGAAGAAGAGCGAGACAGGTACTTCGGCTTCGAGCCCGGAAACGGGATTCATGATATCCACATGAACCAGGGAAATTCTGAAAAATGGGAGGGGGATAATGGCGTCTGGCAAGACGGAGGCCTGATAATCCACCTCCCGGATGAGAAGAAATGGGTCGCCATATACCTTGCCTTCCAGTCCCAGTGCTTCCATACGGATGACATAACCGGAAACAAGCTCCCCGAAGTCTGCGACGGTGAAGCAGAAGGAGAAAAGGAAGTGCAGATAATTGCAGCTCTCGTGAACCCGGAAGGCCCGGACCTCGGCCTTGAAAGCGTAATCCTCCTGAACACAACCCCGGATCCTGTAGACCTAACAGGCTGGGCTCTTGCAGACAAAAACAAAAAGAAGGAAAAAATATCAGGCGTTATCAACCCGGGAGAAGCAAAAAGAATCAAGCTTTCAGGTGAGGGCGTACAGCTGTCCAATAAAGACGGGATAATTACCCTGCTTGATGACAGAGGCATAAAAGTACACGGGGTAAAATATACGAAAGAGGAAGCTACCAGGCCCGGCTGGACGATTGTGTTTTAAGAGAGATTTCAGGAGATATTATTAAACCCGCCTTATTACAGCTTCAGTCAGCCAGCATCTCCGGGGTTCACTGAATTTCAGGACCCCGGGCTCTTACCGGGCGCACCTGTGCGACCAGCTATTTCACGAAAAAAATGTAGGATGGGAGTATAAAAAAGAGGTTAAAAAACCACACGTAAAGCATACACGTATTAGCTTCATGTTCCACACGCAACCTGCGTACTAACTGAACCGAACAAACTTTTAATGGTACACTGTCAATGGCATACCGTCGATGAACAGGTTGCTTTTTCGTATTTGTACTCAGGAACCAGCCTTGTAGATACATCCAGCAATTCACCCGTGTCGGCCGAGACGTATCCCTCAAGGACATAGAGATCGCTAACACTCGAACACGCGCAGGTACGTTCAAGGACTTCTACCTTCCAGACAGCTTCTCCTCCATCAAGTTCAGTGCCATTCAAATCATAGGTTGCCCCGGAGACAAGCGTGACCCTCAACACCCTCCAGTCAGGAACGGAATAATACCCGGAAATATACTCCCTGGCACTTGAGTTATCGAGCACGATTTTTACAGCATCGGATGCATCGACTTTCAGGTTCATTTCGGAGCCTGCTTCCTGAATGAAACCTGAAAAAACACCACCGGCGATAATACCTATAAGAATTCCTGCAGCTAAAGTGGAAAATAACTCAGTGCGGTTCATGGGTACAGAATCAACTGTTCACATAATAAATTTTGTGAACTTTTACGATAAAGGTCAAAAAAGAGATTTGAAAACAAAATAATAAAAACAAAATAAAAGAAGTTGTGAAAGAGCCACAACTTCCTATCTACGAAATTCATTCTAATAGGATTTCATTTTCTTTTTCACGATACTATTAAATACCCCGTATCAAACCCGTAAACAGCTGATGTCTCAGAGTCCACGTTCGCCTTAAAGAGCCTGTAACCCGGAGCAGTTCCCGCAGGTACTTCCACCTCAAGCGGGAAGGTCCTTTCCTCACCTGCCCTGAGCTGAACATCCGTTTCAGTCCAACTGAAGCCGGAAAGGTCTGCCAGGTAGGAGGCAGGTACTCCATCAACATTAATCCGGATTTTGAAGACATCGTCAATATTCTGGGTGTTTTTCACCTTGATACCGGTGGAAACGCTGTTTCCTGCTACAACATCGCTGGCTCTTGGTGACACGGTTATGTCAGCACCGCCCTCGACCCGGACAACGTGATACGGGACTGAAGTTTCGGCGATGTTGCCAACAGCGTCTCTTGCTGTTATCAACAGAGAATAATCTCCCAGGTCATCAGGAGCAGGTATACTGCCCTTCCAGATGCCGTCTTTTTTTGCGAGTGAAACGTCACCTGCAGTCACTTCGATCACTCCGACCTTACCCGTGACATCCACACTTACATCCACCGTATTGCCCGGAGTTGTGCTGGCGGGAAACAGATCAACAGAATTGATTACAGGAGGCTCAGGAACCGAAGAACTTTTAACCTTTATAGTTTGCGTTGCCGTATCGATGGTACCAGGTTCGTTTTCTACGGTAAGGGAAACAGTATACTTGCCGGATTCGGTGTACGTGTACTCCGGATTCCGGACATTTGAATCCACAAAACCGTCACCTTCAAAGTCCCAGGACCAGGAAACGGCATTCATAGAAGTATCGGTGAACTTAACTGTTAACGGATTTTCACCTTCAACAACACTGGCAGTGAAACCGGCAACAGGGATCCCGTAAATAGTGATGAATTCTCTTGAGGTATCGATGGTACCCAGTTCATTTGTTACGTTCAGAGAAACAGTATATTCACCGGGTTCGGTGTACGTGTACTCAGGATTCGGGACATAAGAATCTACCTCACCGTCACCATCAAAGTCCCAGGACCAGGAAACGGCATTCGTAGAAGAATCGGTGAACACAACCGTTAATGGAACTTCGCCTTCAGTGATACTGGGGCTAAAATCAGAAACCAGGATACTGTAAACAGTGATGGTTTCTGTTGTCGTATCGTTTGTACCCAGTTCATTTGCTGCAGTAAGGTAAACAAGATATTCACCAGGTTCTGTGTACGTGTACTCAGGATTCTGAACATTAGAATCTACTGCACCGTCACCGTCAAAGTCCCAGGACCACGAAACAGCGTTTGTAGAAGCATCGGTGAACCCGACTGTTAACGGAACTTCACCTTCAATTACACTGGAAGTGAAATCAGCAACAGGAACACCGTAAACAGTGATGGTTTCGGTTGCCTTATCGCTGGTACCCAGTTCATTTTCTGCGGCAAGGGAAACAAGATACTCACCAGGTTCGGTGTACGTGTGCTCAGGATTCCGGACAGAAGAATCCACAGACCCATCACCATCAAGGTCCCAGGACCATGAAACAGCGTTCAGAGAAGTGTCGATGAACCCAACTGTCAACGGAGCTTTGCCTTCAATAACACTTGAAGTGAAACCGGCAGCAGGAATACCGTAAACAGTGATGGTTTCGGTTGCCTTATCGCTGGTACCCAGTTCATTTTCTGCGGTAAGGGAAACAAGATACTCACCAGGTTCGGTGTACGTGTACTCAGGATTCCGGACAGAAGAATCCACAGACCCATCACCATCAAGGTCCCAGGACCAGGAAACAGCGTTCAGAGAAGTGTCGATGAACCCAACTGTCAACGGAGCTTCGCCTTCAATAACACTTGAAGTGAAACCGACAACAGGAACACCGTAAACAGTGATGGCTTCTGTTATCGTATCGCTTGTACCGAGTTCGTTTTCTATGGTAAGGGAAACAATATAATCACCAGGTTCTGTGTACGTGTACTCTGGATTCTGTAGTTCAGAATCTGCTACACCATCAAAGTCCCAGGACCAGGAAACAGCATTCGTAGAAGCATCGGTGAACAGGACTTTTAACGGAGCTTCGCCTTCAATTACACTGGAAGTGAAATCAGCGACAGGAACACCGTAAACAGTGATGGCTTCTGTTGTTGTATCGCTTGTACCGAGTTCGTTTTCTACGGCAAGGGAAACAATATAATCACCGGGTTCAGTGTATGTGTACTCTGGATTCTGTATTTCAGAATCTGCTACACCGTCACCATCAAGGTCCCAGGACCACGAAACAGCGTTCGTAGAAGTGTCGGTGAACCCAACTGTCAACGGAGCTTCGCCTTCGGTAACACTTGAAGTGAAACCGGCAGCAGGAGCGCCGTAAACAGTGATGGTTTCTGTTACCGTATCGCTGGTACCCAGCTCGTTTGTTGCGGTAAGGGAAACAAGATATTCACCGGGTTCGGCGTACGTATACTCAGGATTCCTGACATAAGAATCCACCAGGTCATCACCGTCAAGGTCCCATGACCACGAAACAGCGTTCAGAGAAGTATCGGTGAACCCGACTATCAACGGAGCTTCGCCTTCGGTAACATTGGCAGTAAAATTCGAAACGGAAGAGCTCAGCAAAACAACTGTCCCGTTACTGAGCTCATGACCAGCAGTTAGGAGATTTGAATCTACAATTATAACTTCATTGAGGGCGAATTCTTTTACCCCGTGGGACGAAAACTGGTCCTTTACCTTGAATTCGATTGTTGAAACGACGCCTGGTTCAGAAACCCCGGTCTGTGCACACCTTGTTTCTGCATAGAGAACCTCACCTATTTCAGGACCTATTTGCGGAGGGACTATAAACGTCATCTGGCCATCCTGAGAGAGGAAAGGTCCCGGAGACAGGGACATCACTTCAAATGCATCCGGATCGAATGAAACGTTGTACTGCAGCCCGCAAACTTCTACAGAGTGGGGATCTATGCTTACGGTTACAGTAAACACATCTCCAGGCTCTACATATGTTACGTTTGGTTCCGAAACCAGGCTGCAAAATGGCTCAACATCTGCCTGGGCCGGAGAAGCAGCTGCTAAAAGCACAAATATTAGTAAAAAAAAACAACTTTCAAGATGTCTGATTTTCATAATTTTACTCCCACATTATCAAATACTCTACAAATCATCGAAAGAGATACTCTTTCGTAATCAGCACCCATACTGATGCCGATCTTAGAACATCAGTGACGCTGGCTGGGAAGGGACATTGGATTTTATTCAAGGGGACAGATATCTGTAGCTTCTGGTCTTCTTAAAAAAATGAACTGAAAACATAGGAAATAAATTAGGGAATATAAACTGTTGATGAAACTGGTAAATAATAAACTATTCTATATTTTCCTCTTTTTCAAAAGTGAGTAAGAAGACAGTTAACAGAGACAACAGTCCCCGTTTATCCTATTGAAAGCTCCGCAAACATTAAGGACCAAAAGTAAAACTTTACGGAGCAAAATTAATAAAAAATTGTCGGAGTAGAATGAATAAAAAACCAGACTGTTTGAAGCTGAAAAGAAAAAATAGGAAAAATATGTAAAGATCCAAATCTCCAGAACCGGAGACTTAAACCTTTACCAGATCCTCACGTTTTTACTTCCTGACAAACAGAAAGAGATAAGATCTCAATCCCTCCTGCTTCAGACGAGCTCAAATCAGCACCTCATGAAACAATGAGGTAACCTGTGTCAAACCCGTAAACCGACGAGGTCCCGGAATCCAAATTCGCCTTAAAGAGCCTGTAACCCGCAGAAGTACCTGCGGGCACTTCCACCTCAAGCGGGAATGTCCTTTCCTCTCCTGCCCTGAGCTTCACATCCGTTTCAGTCCAGCCGAAGCCGGAAAGGTCTGCCCAGTAGGATTCAGGTACTCCATCAAGGTTTATCCGGACTTTAAATATGTCGTCAATGGTCTGGGTGTTTTTCACATTGATTCCTACGAAAACGTTGTTTCCTGCTACAACACTGCTGGCTCTTGGTGAAACAGCGATGTCAGCACCGCCTTCAAGCAGAACAACGTGATACGGGACTGACGTTTCAGCTATGTTGCTGGCAGAGTCACTTGATGTTATCGACAGGGAATAGTCACCAACTGACGAAGGAGCTGTTATGCTGCCCTGCCAGATGCCGTCTGTTTTTGTGAGCTGGGTATCGCCTGCTGTTACATTGGAGACTTCAGTGTCATCCGTGGCATTCACTTCAATATCAATCGTTGCACCAGCTGTAGTATTGGCAGGGAAAATAACTACCGATTCAAACACTGGGGGTTCAACATCAAGTACCGGCTCTGCCTCGGTTGTTGCAGTCAAATTGACCCACGTCTCATTCACGTTCCCATAAATGTCCACCGTGCGCGTACCGATAGTATAATCTATTTCGGGCTCCAGACCGGTGGCGTTGAAGTATTCGACAGAGATGTTGGTCTGGAAAATGTTGTTGAGGTAGATTTCGATGTGGTTGAAGTCGGGGTCGGGGGGGTTCTGCCAAGTCCAGTTGATCCAGGTATTGCCTGTAGTAGATTGGAGATTGGTGATACTTGATAGAGTATTATTTTGTTCTAACACGATTTGAGGTATTGTGTTAAGCCCCTCACCAATCGTTACTTCCCCACTATAATCTGAATAACCTGGGTGGGATGCTGTCAATGAATAGTTCCCTATAGGTATGCCAACAAATATGTAACTCCCATCAGGCACTGTGGTTGTACTATGGTTGCCCAACTTAACTTCAGTTCCATTGTTATTATATTGGTTTTGCAAAAGTACAGTGCCTAAAACATCACCAGCATCAATAGAAATATAACTCGTAAAAATGCTCATATTGGCTTTGGTTCCTTGCCATATCCCTTTCATAGTATAAATTCCAGGGCTTAATTCAGGCGAAGCCTCAATATTGATTTCTTGAGTTTCATTTGGTGCCAGTGTAACCATCATTATTGAGTTGTAAACTTCAGCCCCTTCAAAATTTTCCAATTCTAAAAGAACATTCCCTGTATATGGTGAGTCACTCAAGAGATTAGTGATCTTGAAAGGAACAATAATATTTTCTCCAACTGAAGCATTGGTTGGCGGATACGCATGAATCTCAATCGGAAATTGGGTTGTAAAGTTGTTTGAATTGGATAGGAAGTCAATTGTCTTATCATTAACAGGATCATAGATATTCAATTCTGTTTGAGGCAATTCAACCATGACTCCTGTTTCACCATTTGAAATAAATGTCACAACTATATGGTGACACTCCTCTGGTGCAAGGTATAAATTCCAGTTGATAGCATTTTCACCTATAGTACCATTATCTACACTGACCACTGTTATATCACTTGGAATTTCTTGACTTAAATTGACTGATATTGGTATTTTGAACGGATTTTCTGCCAATATTTCAAGTGAATATACATTACTATTTATGGGAGTCTTTATTGAAGTTCTAATGGGATATGTTAATATTTCAGCATTGTCTATAACTTCTTGAGATACAGATAAATCGCCTGATGTTACTATTCTTTTAGTACCAAATACAGTGTCACCAGTTCCAATAGGATAAATTCCAGTATCAGTTTCCCCAAATATAACAAAGTTAACTCTGGTTCCTTTCTCTGGCTTATCTCCAATTTCTCCATTTTTAAAATGATACACACGAATTGTATTAGTTCGTCCAGCGTGTATTTTCAATTTACCATTGCTCATTACTGGTGTCCAGCTAATATCTCCTATAAGAGGAACATTGAAAAACCAGTGTTGATAATCAGCGATTAATTCATATCTCGTGTCGAATGGACCATTGTTTTTAATGGTAACATCAGTATATGCCTCTATCGGAAATATTTTGTACTCAACTCCAAAAAAATCACCAACGCCGAGTACCACAGGTTCCCCTATTGAAACGATTTCACCAGTTGCAATCTCTGGCCTTTTTCCACTTTCGATTATTTTTAATCCTTTATTTATATTCATATAAACTTTTTCTGATTTATTGTACGCGTCGAGATTTATTCCCAATCCAAGATTATACATATAAGTGTCTTGCTCGATTTTGAATTCATTTTCCACAGCATCCCCAATTACAGCTGTTTCCCCAACAACAACTGCCCCCATTGGACCAGCAACCAGTGTTGCAATTGTCTTTAGTCCAAATTTAGCATAGATCGTCATGAAACTATTATATAAATCAGAATTATCGTCTACTCTATATTTTTTAGACTCATGTAATATTATTCCATTTTTCTCCAGATAATTGACCATAAGTTGATTTGCAATCCTCTTTTTTGACAAATCTTGTTGATACATATTTATTTCATTTTCAGGAATATCGCTAATTTTGCTTAAAGCGACATTCTCACTGTTATCAAGTTCATTTTTATATTCCTCTATTGCTTTGCTGAGCGGTGAAGCGATGTTATTTTGCAGGGCATCATTATCCTTTAAAAGTTCGCCAAAAGATACCATGTTTAAAAGTTCGCCAGCATATCCAATGGCCAAATCAGATTTGCTTTCCCAGGCAAAACTTTCAATATATCTAATAGTATTACCAACATGACGTAGTGGATTGTTGATAAAATCTGGATCTCCAAGATATTCACTTTCTGCAAGTTTCGTACTCATAAACCCGCCGGCTTCCAAAAAACCTTCAAAAATAATCCAATTACGCTGTATTTTATCATCTGTCATTTCCCTCGAAAAATAATCCCCGTCTTCTGCAGATGATTTAGCTTCAGTTTCAATTTTGTCAAGTCTTTTTTTAGTCTCACTAACTGTAAATTTAATATCTTCTCCAAGTACTGATGAAATCGGAACCACTTCAGTATAGTAACTGGTAGCCCCATCTTCGTCAGTTAATGTAAGATTCACTTCATAGTCGCCTAACATTGAGTAGGTATGACTAATTATGGATTCTGTACCAGTAGAGCCGTCTCCAAAGTCCCAATTGTATGAAACAATTTCACCACCATCATAAGGACCATATGGATCATAAGATGCGGTAGCATCAAAAGTTACTTCCTGATCGATGAGAATTAGACCTTCGGGAGTATAACTAAAAGATACAATCGGTGGTTTGTTAGGCTGGGGGAGGTATAGAGGATAATTATCTAAACTGTCCCCTCCTGCTATCGGGTAAGGATCATCGCAAATACCGTCATAATCAGTATCCATAATACCGTTGAGGTCATAATCCATTTCAGTAGTTTCTGAGTAGTAATTTCCTATAATCCCATTGTCCCATTGGTTTAAACTATCATCAAAAGCACTCATATCATTTTCAATTAATCTATTGTTATAAACTCTATTATTGCTGGAAGACGATAAGTAAATTCCATAATAATTGTTATTAATGATATTATTCGTAATTTCGTTGTTGTTAGAACTGAGGTAAATCCCCCATTGCATATTGGAGCTAATATTATTGTTGACAATAATATTACCATCCGATAATACCTCTACAGCTTTTTTTCCAGCTCCAGTAACGACAAAACCATCAAGGATAACACCATCAGCAGAAATTGTAACCGCATTTTTCTCCCAACAAGCATTTATTATGGGTTTACCAGTGTCAATGTTGATGCCTCTTAAAATTATTTGTTTGTTAATAATTACATCCTCATAATAAACCCCACTATCTACATGCAATTCATTCCCGGAATCGGCATCATCGATAGCTGCCTGGATCGAAGCAAAGCTACTGCCCTTGTTTATGTTATGGACTGAACCTGGAATAATACACTTGATACTATTAATCAGCGAAGTCTCAGCCCCACCCAGAGCATTACTGTGGCTGAAAGACCCCTTAAACTCGGTAAATTCCCCATCAAGGCTTGATGTCATTACCCAGTAAGCTTCTTTGCTCTCTTCGGGTGCCACGTCTCCGAAGTCTATAAGTAACGAATCCGTCTCAGGCCCGTCCACAAGTCCACTGCCGATGAGTTCGAAGGAGACCAGCAATCCTGCTTTATTTTCGTAGATCACAGGCTGGGCGCTGTCGAGTTTAAGGTTCTTTGCAGTACCGTATCCCACGTTAGTAACATTCAACGTGATGTTGAAGGGTGTATTTGCTTTGACTTCACCGGGAATTATGTAGGTCAGATCCAATAGTGGCTGCGGCATCACAGTAATACTTTCTTCTGTGCTGTTTATGCTGAAGGGGACACCATCTACGGTATAGCCTATGAATGCCTGAACTGTGTAATCCTTGCCTTCGGGATTGGTACCTCCTGCATTTTTCTCGGGTACTAACAACCAGTCTGCGTTTGAAACTGCTAGAGGACTTATAACCCCACTGCCGTCGATAGAACTGATGCTGCTCAGGGATGTCAGGTTAACGAAGAATAGATTCGAGGCGTCGTTTCCCTCTGAATCCTTTATCTCAAGGTTTACATTTACACTTTCGATGTTTTGGTCAGTCAATTTATTTGTCAGTTCGAGGCTGGCAGCAAATGCATCTCTTTCGAGAGTGGCTTCCTGGGAGATGTAGAATTTGACCCTCTCACGAACTGTTTCCACTACCTGAGGAATTGAGTCACCACCATAGTTGCCTGAGGAATAGCTTCCTCCTGGACTATTGTAATCATGTCTGAAATGTTCTTCTATTACATCGATGACCGGTTCGGAACTAACCGGGCAGTTATACATGTAGACAAAAACAGGAAGCTCTGACGAAAGGTACACTTTCCTGGTTACGTCACTGTTTGCCTCAAAGGTAAGATAATCTCCCCGGATTCTGATACTGTTTCGGTACGATTCCCCGCCGCAGGAAACATAAGTGGCATTTAAATGATAGGGGATTGTGATGGAACTCTGAGCTTTGAGTTCATCGACAAAGAAGCTGTGTACGGTTGGGAAAGTTATGTTCACTCCCTGCAGAGAGGACGAATCCACCGTCACGTTGAAAACCGAAACAAGCCCGGGGTTTGAAATTATGATGTTGTTGTCGTTTTCGTATACAGGATCAGAGAAGTTTACTCCGTACCTGAGATACATAGGGTGAGGAATCAACAGAGGTGGAGGTACCTCGGTTTCAAATGTAAGGTCCAGCTGGATATCATAATCATCTTCTATCTGTACTGGAGTTACAGTGAGTTCTACTCCGAGGATGTCTTTGGAGAGTACAGGTTCTACAAGGGTCTGTATTTCAGGAGAAACTGTTGAAGAACCACTTACTGGTGCATGGTCGGACGCTTTTACGAAATAATTATACGTACCGACTGAAACATCCTCGAAGAGATAATATCCGTTTTCATCTGTGGTGCCCTGGAATACCTGTGTAAGGACAGCCGGGTTCTGGATTGCAATTGATGCTCCGGAAATGTTCTGTCCAATATCATTCACAACATGGAACATCAGGTCTCCCTTTTCGGAAGAAGTGATTGAAATTTTCAGGTATATGTTTACAGGCTGATGGTTGCTGCTGGAGATGGTAATTGTTTCCTGGTAAACTCCTGCAGCAGTTTCGTTGCTCGGGTGGAGGAAAATACTGAAAGATTTGTTCGTGCCCGGGGAAATGCTCCCGAGATTTGCAGAACTTACGGAAACCCAATCAAGAGCTGGCGTTGAAATGTTAATATCATTCATGGATTCGTATCCGGCATTGGAGATACTGACAGTTTTGACCAGGGTATTGTTGGGGTTCATTCCAGCTATTATCGATGTCGGGTTGACAATGGCAGCAGGTCTGGCATCGACCAGGTGGACAAATAATTCAGCTTCTTCATAACTGCCTTCATCGGTAGTAACTGAAACTACGTAATTTGCCTGGGAGACATCCACATTTGCAGAGCTGATTTTTACTTTAAACGTCCCCTGAGCTCCGGCAGCAAGGGTTTCAGGCGGCAGCTGTACCAGCTGAGTTTCTACCCCGGTTACTGCGTCTCCGTCAAGCCGGACAGTTACACCGTGCAGATCTATTTCTCCGTAATTCCTGAGGGAAAATGTGATGTTCTCAGATGAATTTTCAGACATTTCATAGTCTATGGTACCGGAAGGACTCATGTAAAGCCCGTACATATCAAAAGAAGTCTCTGCGCTTATCCAGAGCCTATCAGAATTCACGCTGATTTTGGCAGTGAAATTCCCAGCTTCACTGGTTCCGGGCTGGAAATAATATGAGAAATATCCATTGGAATCCGTTACAAGGCTGTAAGTCCGTGTATAACCTTTCAATTTTATGGTCAGAACAGCCGGCGTATTGGCAACAGGACTCCCATCTTCATATTGCGCTCTGCCGGTGATATGCACGACTTCTTTCCTGTCATAAATTGATTTGTCTGTTGAGATGGATACGCTGAAATTTTCTACGATCTTGAATGAAATTGTCTTTTCGGCAGTTAATCCATTAATATCCCTTAACGTGACTCTGGCACTGTAACTTCCTTTCGGGTAACCGGTCAGGTCCACATTTGAAGTGAACCCGGAGCTTGTATAGCTCATCGGACCGGTGTATAGAATATTATTGTTTTCATCCAGAACGCTTAGAGTCAAATTTACATCGCTATCCGTCAGGTAAACGTTGGGAGAAGCCAGACTGGATGCTTTTGCAGTGAATACAGCAGTACCGTTTTCGGCATAACTCTGGCTGTCACTGCTTACAAGTAAAAGGTATTTTTCTTCAATGTAGGAAAGATTTGTTAGCAGCAGGTTATTGCTCTCATTAGATTCTTTTATCTGCCCGGAATAATCCACTTTTACACTGACATTGTGATCTCCGGATGTTGCGGTCCATACCTGAGAAATCTTTACAGATTCACCAGTTAATAAACCATAGACTGTTTTTATACCAACTAAGTTTTCATCAATAGTAAAACCTGTATTGAAAGGTCTCAGCGTAGTTCCATTCCCAATATTTTCGATATAAGCATTGAAAGTAACGGAGTCCCCTGTTGAAAAGGTTTCAGGCGTCCATGTAAAGTTGGATACTATCAAATCAGACTGCTCGACCTCTGGAAGAACCAATTCCAGGGAATTATCAGTTTCATCTGATTCGCTTACTTCATTAGCAGAATCTGCTACTACCTGTATCGTATGTTCTCCAGGTACTGCAGCCCAGGTTTGGGAAATGAATTCATGAGATCCTGAAGCCAGGCCATCAAGCTGTCTATAGGCAATCGAAACCCCATCGATCAGGAATTGGACATGGAACCTTTTGGAGGTACTTCCAAATCCTTCATTTTGAATGCTGGCATTGAATGTTACAATCTCTCCATCACTGAAGTTTGAAGGGTTCCATGTAAGGCTGGAAACGGTTATGTCGGATCTTTTGATCTCTGGAAGGGCCTGAGTCAGATTGTTGTTTGTTTCGTTTGACTCTTCCACTCTTGGACCATTTGCATTATATGGATAAGCGTACCAGCCACCCGCATCCGCTGTAACTGTCAGAGTGTGATTCCCGGGCACAGCAGTCCAGCTTTTTGAAACGGTTTCGTATCCACCAGCCACCAGCCCATCAATAACTGCATAACCGATATCATTCCCATCGAGGTAGAACCGTACTCCAAACCAGTTTTCCGTGCTGTTAAGTCCAGCGTTCTCAACCGTAGCATTGAGGACGATAGTATCCCCATCATCAATTAGGGATGGAACAGTGATATTTGAAATTACGAGTTCCGGTTGATAGATCGGAGGTAGAATGGCTGATCCTAGATTATTAGACTCATTGGATTCAAGTATTCCATTCGCATCATCAACTTTTACATTTAAAACATAAATACCCGGAACGGCAACCCATTCTGTCGAAACCGTCCTTATTTCTCCCACTGGAAGTCCGTCATCTACCGTAACAGTGCCAATTTTACTTTCATTAATATAGAAGCCAACATCAAACGACCTGGAAGCATTCCCGACCCCTATATTTCGTATTTCGGCTTTAAAGGTAACCGGAGTCCCATCATAAAACGTTTCTGGCATCCATGTAAGATTTGAAACAATCAGATCTGCCTGTTCAACTTCAGAGAGGGAAACGGTAAACCTGTTGTTTGTTTCGTCCAGCTCTTTGACATGATCGTAATAGTCTACAACAACAGTGACATTTTCTGCATAAGCTGTGGCAGTCCATTCCTGGGTAATAACTATTGATTCACTGGCGTTTAGTCTCTCAATCCGCTTCTGCCCGATGTATTGATTATCGGCAAGGAACCTCACATAAAACGGAGAGAGCGTGTACCCGTCCCCGATGTTTCGTATGCTTGCATTGAAGGTTACAATCTCGCCTTCATTTATCTTAGTCGGGCTCCAATTTATGCCATCGATGGTGAGATCTGAACGCCCGATTATCTGTATATTAACAGAGTCCTCAACAGACATACCCCTGCTGCTTGTTGCTTTTGTGGTTATCTGGTGGACCCCCAGAGCGAGGTCCAAAGAAGTGAATGATTCTCCGGCACCGATAAACCCGTCCAGGCTGGATGTCCAGTTTATTGCCGAGCCCATAAGGATACCGTCTACAGGATCAAATCCAAGCGCATTGAAGGATACAGGGTCATCCTGCACAAAGATGGAGTTGTTTGCAGGTTCAAGAACAGTAACCTTCAGGGGCTGATTTACGTTTAAAGACAATTTAACTTCTTTATTTGAATCCACATCAACTGATGTTTGAGCAGTAACATTATCGAAAATTGCTGAAATCTGATGCGGATTATAATTTGTATTGGAATCTCTTGTTTTCCTGTATTCTTTGACAACAATATTTTCAACCAGTCCTTCAGCATTAGTTGAACCGTTGAGTATCTGTGTACCTGTAAAATCATTTACAGAAATATTTGCATTTGAAATGGGATTTCCATTGGCATCAACGGTCTTGACATCAAGATACCAGGAATAATCGAGTATGCTACTGGAATCATAGAAATAGACTTTAGACTCATCAAAAGATGTATTTATAGAGTTTATTCCGGAATTCCTGTAGATATAATAATCATAATTAGAGGATCTTTCAACTATTG
The DNA here is from genome assembly GCF_000970045.1 of Methanosarcina sp. MTP4. Lineage (NCBI taxonomy): Archaea > Methanobacteriati > Methanobacteriota > Methanomicrobia > Methanosarcinales > Methanosarcinaceae > Methanosarcina > Methanosarcina sp. MTP4. Next base: position 1,230,278 of record NZ_CP009505.1, on the reverse strand, counting down.
TGTCACTGACATTAATACTTGAATAATAAATTCTTATACCATTTCCATTGTACTGCAGGAGATTACCTGAAATTCTCGGATTAGATTTTATGTACAATCCGTAGTCTTCGTTTCTAAGTATCTTGCTGTTAATTATTGTGGAGTTATCATCACTCAAACTATCAAATAATATTGACGTTGCCATTTTTACAGTACTATTATCCATATTCAGGAGGCCGTATACATCGAATGGATAATAAAACCCGAGTTCCGTATAAGCTGGCGACAAGAAGGAATTTATAAGATTCAACTCTCCGCCTTTCTGAACATTGATCCCATATTGTTCAGACCCTAAAAGTTGTATCAAAAAAGTTACGTTATCAAGTGTTAAAGAGCCGCCGTCCTGGACAATCAGATTTCCTTCAAGATATATCGTTTTGTCTGCATATGATTGTGTGTCGTTTATAATCCAGTCACCATTGATAGTTAAAGGAAGCTCAGAAGTAAATTCTCCCTGCCCCATCTCTATAATGTCATTCTTTGATTCTGTAATGTTAGATTCTATTGAACCATCAGGGAAACCCTGTTTGCTTGCCTTGATAACATGTGGGTTTGCATCTGTTTTTGTAGTGGAGCTTTGGGAATATTCCCTTATGGTAAAAGTAACCTTTCCATTTTCATCAGAAGTTCCCTCTGAAACCTTATTCAAATCTCTGCCGTATACCTGTACAAGGACTTCAGATACTGGAATTGAGTTGTTCAGAACCTCTATAGTGTCATACCAGTAAACCTCTAACAACCCAGAGTTGGAAAGAGCCACTTTTGATTTGTCAAATGTGCTGTTTATTGATTTTATAGTACCGCTATAGGAAGAAGAGTAATCATAACTACTGCTGTTTATTGTTGAATTGCTAACTATGTAACTGCCATATGAAGTAGAAATCCCATAGTTGTTACCGGAAATTATAGAATTGTTTATGATGTTGTTCCCACTATAAGTGGAGATACCATAATTTTTATTATTGCGTATAAGATTATCATCAAGAGTTGCTGATGCACGACCGAGATATAATCCATTTTGGGAATTATTTTCAATGAAGTTGCCTGTTATTTGAGCACTGCCGCCATTGTAATTATTGTTATAGTAAATTCCTGAATTGGTGTGATTTGATATTACATTGTTTGTAATGCTCAATGAATTTCCATAATTATATGTTGAATAGATTCCATAAGTTTGATTGCTTATGGTATTGTTTTCAATTAAGGCAGAACTACTGTAGACGTATATGCCTTGACCACAGTTTGTTATCTTGTTATTTGAGATGGAAGGAGATGCGTAATAAAGGTAAATGCCCTGTTGTTTGTTACCCTTTATTACACTACCATTAATGACTGAAGAATCGTCACTGCTATCGTAAAAAGTAATCGAAGATGCTCCACTTACAGTACTGTTCTGGACATTCAGGTAACCGTAGTTACGGAAGGTATAAGAATAGCCAAGTTCAGGATATGATGTAGTCACAGCAGAACTATTGAGATAAAATTTGCCACCGTCTTCTATTTTAATGCCATATCCATTAATTCCCAGTAAACGAATTGAAAGTGTTACATTCTCGAGTGTTAGAGCTCCTCCATTCTGGAGAATCAAATTGCCATCAAGTATTATTTTTGAATTTGAATAGGATTGTGTATCATTTATAATCCAATCCCCATTTTTAGAAATCGAACTATTCTGGATTATGGGTTCAGAGCTAAGATCAATAAAATCTTGTTTTGTTTCAGTGACATTTGAATAAGTAGATCCGTATTCTGAATCTTTAGATGCTGTTATAAAATGTGGTGTAAAATAGAGCTTTTTTGCAGAAGTTTGTATATATTCCTGAACCTGCAGTTTTATATTCCCATCTGAATCTGTTACTCCCTGAGATTCCTTGAAACCGTCATTATCATAAATTTCAACATTTGCACCGACAACAGGTAAATAATCTCTGTTAGCTTGAACTGTATCATACCAGAAGACCTGCAATGACCCCGAGCCGGAAAAAGATACTTTTGATTTGTCAAATGTACTGTTTATGGATTTTATAATGCCGTAAGAAGTAGTATAATCATAATAGATACTTTTTATTGTTGAATTGCTAACTATGTTACTGCCGGAATAAGTGCGAATTCCGTAGTTATTATCGGAAATTATAGAATTGTTTATGATGTTGTTCCCACTATAAGTGGAGATACCATAATTCTTATTATTGCGTATAAGATTATCATCAAGAGTTGCTGATGCACGACCGAGATATAATCCATTTTGGGAATTATTTTCAATGAAGTTGCCTGTTATTTGAGCACTGCCGCCATAGTAATTATTGTTATAGTAAATTCCTGAATTTGTGTGGTTTGAGATTAAATTATTTTTGATGATCAATGAATTTCCGTTATTATCTCCTGAATAGATTCCATAAGTTTGATTGCTTATGGTATTGTTTTCAATTAATGCAGAACTTCTGTAGATATATATGCCTTGAACACTGCTTGTTATCTTGTTATTAGTAATGGAAGGAGATGCGGATTCAAGGTAGACGCCCCGTTCTTTGTTATCTGTGATTGCACTGCCATTAATCACAGAAGAATCATCGCTGCTGTCATAAAAATGAATTGAATAGGCTCTATTTATATCAGTATTTTGTAAATTCAAATAGCCATAATTATCAAAATAATAATAGAAATTCCCTGTAATTTTGGACCCATTTTTAACATACAATTTCCCCCACTGCTGCACAGTTATACTGCGCTGCCTGTCCGATGTGCCGTTCATCTCAAGCCGAACATTATCCAGCGTTAATGAGGCGTCGGCAGGGATAATTAAGTTGCCATACAGGATTATTTCTTCGTTGCTTCTCACTTCATTATCATTTACAACCCAGTCCCCGTTGATGATGGTTGCAGCTGATCCGATACCTACTCCTATTATCAAAAAAGAGAGAAGCATTCCAATACAAATTAGTTTACTCGGCCCATTCATTTCTATATCCCCTTGAATAAATCTCCAGCACAAATTATTGAATTGAGTATTCTCATCATAAAAATATCAAGAAATAAACCATAATGACATTCTAAGTAATTAGCAAAGTTTTGTTTCAATAAATTTCACGAAAGGAAGAAAGAAAATTCAAAGCTCTAACCATTCAGATCCTCAAATCTTCATTCTTGTATTTTCAAACTACTATCAAACACCTGCATCGAACAACAGACCCATTAAATGTAAAGAATTATTGCAACAGCAACTCCAGATTTTATTCTGCTGATGAGGAGCTATTCGGGAGTTCCGGTTTCCTTTTGCACGATAGCAACTTTTTCATTGGCCGGGAAAGCCGGTACGAACTCCACAAATATGGAACAATAAATATTTTCAAATATAGCTTGATTCTTTCATTCCCCAACGCTTATTTTCATAGAACCCGAGATCGGATGATTTTGTCCTGACCATCGAAAAGATGGCTTTTCTTTCCTTACGCTCAGGGACCACTGAAAATAACTGGCAGATACTGCTGCTCTGTGAAATTGTTTGCGGGTTAAAACCCACATAAATAGATGAATTTAAAAAACCGTTTTACTCGTTTTTCAGTGTTAGAAACACTCTAGAATATTCAAGTATGAATTGGGAAGGATTTATCCAGAACCATATAACATTTTCTATTTTAGGTCAAAAATTATATATATAGCAGAATAGAAGTATATTTTTGGGAAAGAAGAACATACCAAAAAACAACAAGACAAAATAATCGGAAGGTTTGACACTTCAGGAATATCCAAGGAAATAAATTCAGGAGGGCATTGTCTCGGAGTCCACGTTAGCCCTAAAGAGCTTGTATCTGGAAGTGGATCCTGCAGGCACTTCAACCTCAAGCTTGAATATTTTTCTTCCCCGGCTCTGAGACGACAGTTTTTTCGGTCCACTCAAGCCAGGAAAGGGTTCTCGGGGAAATTTTCATCCTCGCAGCAACCTGCGTATATTCGGCTGAAATAAATATTCAAAAAAAGACATTTAAGTTATTCATTTGAATATATTTAGTATAATCGGAAAACGAGTAAGGAAAAGAAAAACGAAAAATCAAAAGGCGGTGCTAACTGAATGTTACCGCGGAAACAAATTTGGATACCATAGTTAAAATTAGTATCCAAAAACAAATAGAGAATGAAGAACAACTGTCTTCAAGAATTTACATTTAAACCTAAAAACATATAACTGTTCATATTAATCAGGTTTTGTTATTTCGACGTCCAAACATAGTCACCAGACCGAGAATCGCAATCACTGGCACTACGATGGTTGGAAACTCCGGAATGTTATTGACATCTGTACCAGTCACATATACTTGGGCTATACCTGGTTCTCCACAGAAATAATTAATAGCATTCCATACTTTCGCTTCAACTGGATGATAATAATAGCCTGGGGCTGCATCAGCGGGGACTGTGAGTGTTAAAATTGAAATTTCAGATTCAGTTGGGTCATCTAGTGTGACTGTTGAAGGATTGAAAGTATAAACCCAATCAGGACTCCAATAATTTTCATCAATATTAGCAGGACATTCAGATGTCCTATTAATTGAGAAGAAAACATCTTCAGATGAAAGGTCCGGGATACCTACAATTAACCCACTATCATTTACAATTACATTGTAACTTATTGACTCTCCGGGACTCACAACATATATATTATCTACAGGACTTACTAATAATGAAAATCCGGCAGAACACGTATTTACCATCAAAAACAAAATAAGGATTCCGAAAAACAAATTTTTTATTTTTACCACAACACCACCTCAAATTAAAGGCTACAAATGATAGCACAAAGCTTGAATAAACTGAAGACATCGAGAATAAATTAGGGGATAAGGGCTATTTACTGATAAAATTAGTACATAATAAACTATTCTAAATGTCCCTCCTTTTTTAGAAGTTAAATAGAAAAAATAGATAGCATTCGATACAATAGAAAAATATATATTATATAATTTGTGTAAATAGTAATGACATAAAAGGCAATAAATTACAAAGAGTACTATACAATAAATTATTAAAAGTAAAACTGAACAAAATGCTGGCTTGCATGGAGCTGAAAGGCAAATTAATAAAAAAAGTAATAAGGTGAAATAGAATCCATTTAAACAACTGTTTTAACTCACCAGCAGATATCCGGTATCAAAACCATATAACTCTGAAGTTTCAGATACAACTTTTGCAGAAAAGAGCCTGTACCCCGGACTTATTCCCTCCGAGATCCTGATATTAAGAGGAAGCGAAACATCCTGCCCGGCCCTCAGCTCCACTGTTTTTTCACTCCACTCAAACCAGCCGGGTTCTGCCTGTGAACCAGCCGGGACTTCACTGCCAGTGGCATCAAGGTAGACCCTGAAAATATCATCAACGTTCTGGGTATTTTTGACCCTGATATTTACCAGGATCTCCTCTCCTGCAGTAACGTTATTCGCCCTCGGGAAGACAGTTATATCCGCTCCGCCCTCAAGCAAGAGCACCCTGTAAGGAACTGAAGCTTCGGCACAGCCTCCGGAACCATCCCCGGCAGTTATCTCCAGGACATAAGCTCCGGCCTCTGAAGGAGCAATTATGCTTCCCTTCCAGATCCCATTTTCATTTACAAGCCCGACGTCCTCGCCTGCTATCTCGACTTTTTCAACCCCTGAAGCTGCTTCCACACTAACATTTATAGAAGCTCCGGGCATAGCGTTAGCCGGGAACAGGGTAACCGAACGAATAAGGGAAGACGTTTCACCGGACTCTGAATTAATATCCGGAACCGAACTATCCCCTGCATCTGGCATGCTCTCCGAAACACCTTCTCCTTCGGCGAAAGAACCGGAAGAAGCACCCTGCTGTCCAGGCTCACTTTCTGCCCCAGCAGCGGCAGATTCTTCAGGCTGAGAAGGACTTACGCAACCTGACAAAACCAGAGAGAAAAATAAAACCGATATCAACAGGAATTTCGCTTTTGCTTTCATAGATTCCCACTTCAATTCGTACTCATAACAGTATATTTTTAAGAAAGTATAGGAGAAGGACTTATAAATGTATTTATGTAACTCGGCAAATATATTTGCCAGCAAAAAGAAAATCAAACATACTTACGAAAGGTTGGCAAAATAGTCCCAAAAGAATTAAAAAAAGGAATAAAAACACCGGGACCTGAAGAACTCAGATAAAAAGATCCGGAGGTTTAAATCTCCAGACCGGAGATTCAAACCTTTAGCAAATTTCAAACATTTTCCAAATCTTTACGTTTTTGTTTCCTGACAAACAGCAAGAGAAAGTATTTCAATCACTCGCTGCTGTGGAAAGGACAACTCAGCACCTCATGAGACTATGAGGTAACCTGTGTCAAACCCGTAAACCGACGAGGTCCCGGAGTCCACAGTCACCTTAAAGAGCCTGTAACCCGCAGAAGTGCCTGCAGGCACCTCCACCTCAAGCGGAAATGTCCTTTCCTCTCCTGCTCTTAGCTGCACATCCGTTTCAGTCCAGCCGAAGCCGGAAAGGTCTGCCCAGTAGGATTCAGGTACGCCATCAACGTTTATCCGGATTTTGAAGATGTCGTCGATGTTCTGGGTGTTTTTCACTTTGATACCCACGGAAACGTTATTTCCTGCTACTACACTGCTGGCTCTTGGTGAAACAGCTATGTCAGCTCCACCTTCAAGCAGAACAACGTGATACGGGACTGAAGTTTCAGCGGTGTTGCCGGCGGCGTCACTTGCTGTTATCGACAGGGAATAGTCACCGACCGACGAAGGAGCGATTATGCTGCCCTGCCAGATGTCTTCTGTTTTTGTGAGCTGGGTATCGCCTGCTGTTACTTCTGTGACTCCAACGTTGTCCGTGGCATTTACACCGATTTCAATGGTAGAGCCTGCCGAGGTGTTAGCAGGGAACAAATCACAGGTAATTGTCGGAGGTACATTGTCAGGGATGACCGGGCATACTAAGTTAAGAGTTATACCCTTCATTTTATCTGGATAAACAATTCCACTCTCACTACTGTATTCAACTGCTGTTTCAATCTTATAAGTTCCTGCAGAGAGAGGAGTATGCAACTCATAATTTAAAATTTTGAAGTTTTCTAAACCTTCACAACTTAGATTATCCATTTCCCACATAACACAATTCGTTGAAACATCATACACACCATTATCAGAAATTAATGAAGCGTAGAATCCCTCTGGTAAACTCTCTGTTATAACTAAGTTTACTGCGTCTACATCTCCACTATTCCTTATCTCTGTGAAAACGGTAGTAGATTCTCCAGCAACCAGTGATGTTTCAGAAGCACTCTTCGCCACAGAAAGGTCAACCAGTGGTTTTGGAGGCTCAGTTTTTGTTGAATAACCAAAGGTTATATTTTTGTAAAGATATGCTTCATGTGCACTTTCATTGTATTGTAATGGGAATATTCTAAAGACGACAGTTTTGTTGCCATTTACTTCATTTACAACTTCGTATTCAACAGTCTTGATAGGATATAGCTCAGATAAATTTAGCTCTTCCCCAGAATAACCACTATCAATCTCTGATATGGAACCCAAATTTGCCACAGGTAGCATAATATTGTCCAATATCTCCGAATCATAGTTGAACTGATTTATCAAATTATTAATATCAAGTCCTGAAGGTAAAGTGATTACTTCAACTATCTCTGGTACTATGTATTCCCCATGACGTGAAACGGTATCAGCGCCAGGTATTGTTATTAATTCACGGTCCCCCTCTGCTGTAGTTATTTTTTGCTTATTGTAGGAGGTAATAAATATCTTCATAGAGATATCACCGTTAACTGTTTTTTGGAGTTCATACCCGCAGGGACCCGGCGGATCATTTGGAACGTAAACTTCATAGGTAGGGATTCCATAAAGATGCATCTCTTTAGCTACCATTTGATGGTGAGGATCGTTATTGGCAAAAAGCATCTTTCTCTTTGCCATGAGAACACTTTTCCCTGTGCTATTTTTCTTTAGTATATCAAAAAATCCATCAAAAAAATCATTACCAGCGTAAGGAGTACCTCCAGTCGAACCCAAATAGCCTGTCGCTCCTTCGTCTAAAAATGAAAGTGGCATATTAGTATCAGGAGAATCATCAGAATATGTCGAACCTCCATGACAAGCTATTGTAGCAAAGAAAGGATGAGTCTCGGATAAAAGTACCTCATCAGCTCTTATTATCTTCTTATAAGGCTCGAAGGTAGTATGATCACTGAATCTATGAATATCAAACCCAGGATCTCTAAAATTATTACCATGACACACAGTGTAAATCAGAGTGTTTTCCTCATCTAACCTATTCAGGAATGTTAATCTCCCCGCAGTAATATCTGCTATGTCATCTTTTTCTTCATAATATCTATACACACTGTCATTTTCAAATCCCCAACTAGTGTTGAGTAAATTCGCAACTTGTTTAGTTTCAGACAAGCCCAACGCACAGCTTACAACAGTTACATTCTCTGTTTTATACTGCGTAGAGGCCTGAATCAGAGTAGAAGCCATAATAGAAGGAGTCCCAATCAATCTTGAAATCGAAATGTCAGGCCAATCATCACCATTTAAATCACTATATGGCATGTCGCTCCATAAGATATCATGAATACCTTGCGTAGTATATCGATAACCAAGCTCAGAACTTGGACTACTTATTCTGTGGTAAGGTATAATGATATCCGAACCAACAAGAAGCACATGGTCTACTTTTCTATCGATAGCAAGAGTATGCATTATACCACTTGCATATTGAGGCCAACCGTTCCACTGCCATCTTCCATTCTCCGTACATTCAAGATCAGGCAGGTTATAAATCCCATTATAGGCGTCTCCATGGTCACTTTCCCACTCTAGCCGATAGACAGATAGGTTATAAAGCACACCATTGTTGTTTAAACAATAACTTTTTAAATTATTCATTAAACTGTCTACTTCATTTACATCGTAAACCTCTTTCAACCTTAATGGATCCACTACTACCAGAACATCTGCTTCAGAACTTGCCTGAACAAAAGCAACCGGGATCTCTATAGGGGAGGTTCTGACACCTGAAAATGCATCTTCATAGGTGAAGGAACCTTTTTCAGTAATATCTCTTTTTTCTCCAGAAAGTACATTTGGAAGAGTAACTTCATACGAAATGGTCTTTCTCTCGAGAGGGTTAGAGCTTATTGAAGTCAAATCAAGATAGTTTTTATCATAGCTATTATCAAAAGTAACGCTCTTTATGCCACCAGAAGATACTATCTTCAACTCACTCTGGGGTATTGAGCTACCGTCAAACTTGAAAGAATTCCAATCAGGTTCTGAAGAGCCCTGTTTATCTATTATGTTTTCTGTAAGGAGAACATTTTTACCTGCAATTTTTATTTCTTTGAAAAGATTGCATGTTATTGATTTTTTAGCAGTTTCTATATCTCTCCAATAAGCTATTTCGCCTCCCGTACCATCAGCCAACTTTTGCATCTGGATTATTACATATTCAATTCCGGAATTGTCTCCATACATAGGATAAACTATTACAGAATTCTCCTTACATGCATCGATCGCTTTTTGCACCGACTCATCATCTGCAAGGCTCATTGTAGTTGAGTAAGATGTTCCACCTGCATATGGACCTTCATCAGATATCGGGAATATTACCCTGGTCGCACCAGCTCTCCATGGGTAATTTTTGGCGACGTATTCAGTTCCCGGCCCCCAACTCTCGCTATGCATAGCAAGATAATCATCTGAACATTTATAATTCCTGCCGAGCCCATATATTTTGTATGTAACATGAGTGTCATCAGATAACTGATTGACGATGTCACCCATTATGCTACACAAATCATTCCATTCGTTATACATGCTTCCAGATGTATCCACAACGAAAACAATGTCAAGTTCAGATACGGTATTATTTTCTCCTATCACAAAAGTTCCAGAATCTCTTACAGAGCAACCGCTAGATCCCACTATCAGAGACACCTTTGTCTGCACATCTCCACAACTAACATCCACGGGGTCTACATATTTATCAACAGTTACGCAAGGTAATGTGATCTCCATTTTTCCAATAGATCTGGTTCCAACCAGTTGATCCTTCACTTTTCCAGTGCCATCGATAATAGCCATGTACACTTTATATGTTCCATCTGAGTACGTATTTGTAGACCAACCAGGCCAATAATCTTTAAGATTATAACTCTCTCCAGGATTCAAAGAAATATAACTTGTTTTTACCACATCGAAGTTCTTGTCCCATGTTTTGGTTGTGTTATCATATTTCCAGATTTTTGTTACTAAATTTCCGCTTATTTCTTGATTCCCTACGTTAAGCAAACTTGCACTTTCGTTTAAGTTAACGATTTGATTTTTCTGATAAGAAATATTTTCCGTCCTGAAGTTTTGGAAAGCTACTCTTTCTTCATTCCCAACTTCAAAGGAAGAGGTCCATCCTTCTTTTGTTTCGCCTCCAACTTCCAGTTCACCCCAGACATGGTATTGACCCGTATTTATTCCGGTGTTCCATTTAAGCCAGTCTTCATTGGAGACAATTTCTGTGAAATTTTTGACTTCAAATACATCAAGATCAGTAGTATTCTCTTTAATAGCGTAGTACACAATGCTGTTATCACTGCTGTCTTTTACAGCGACTGTAATTTTACAATTTGTTAAAGATACATCACCAACATTTTTGACAGCACCTGATATATTGACAAATTGATTTGCATAAACAAGAGGTTTTGTTTCACAGGGATAGCCTACAGGACAACTTGGAGTCTCCCAGTGGACAGTAAAAACTGCTCTTTCTCCTATTTCTTCTTCAGCTACGGCTCCAGGTACCATGCATAGCAAAAGAGAAATTAATAAAAAGTACCCAAAAATTTTCTTTACCTTTTGTGATATTTTCATTGCAAATACCCCTTAAAAATACAAAGAACATTCTGTTTTGCCTGTAGTTTTATTGATAGTTATTTCCCAGGTAGGATGACCCAACGAAGGGTTTACCTCAGATATTATCCATTCATTTCCTTCAAGAGTAATATTCATGGGCTCTTTTCCCACATTGAAAAAATCTTTGTTAGTACATGCTTCGATTAGTTCCAAAATTTCTTCATTATCCTCTATTGGTATTGTAACAGGCAGAATTACAAAAATTGGAGAAGATTCCTTACATTTCGTTATTTCTATTAAAGTGCTGGTAATTTTTCTGTCTTCGTTATATTCTTTACTTCTCAATAACTCCAGATAGCCAGCTTTGACTCCAAAATCATCATTCCCTTGAATCAGAAGTAGGGATTTTTTTTCATTCCAGGGATTACTCAAAATTTCCAAAATGCCTCTTCTTTTTCCTGGAAAGGTATCAGTGACGGGAACGGCATCTGTTAAACCATATATCTCCAATAACATCCCATTGCTTTGCGGAGTTCCGATTACAATCAGGTTGTTTTTCACTTTATCTTCATAACTTACATCCAAATAACTTTTTATTGTGGGTTCAACGCTGAATGTGTCTTCAAAATAAGATTCAACATCTTCAGCTACTCTTTTTTCCAATTCCGAAACGTTATCCCCAATAACTATCAAAACATCGTCACTGAAAACTTCAGGGATGTCAGATAGATTAAGGGTATCTAGATTTACCGTTTCATCTTCCAAGCAACCACTTATCAATATGAATCCAATAAGCAAAAAAAACATTAGGGAGCTGAAAGGGAGACTTACGCGAGTTTTCAAGAATATCCCACCGATTTTATTGTATTCAAAAATAAAGACAGTAAAAAACGTACGTAGAAACATATATAAAAAATATTCTAAATTTATTAATTACTTGCCAATATATTATTAAAGAGAAGAATATGACCCCAAAATTAAAATAAATGATAACATCAGGTCAAAATTTCGCATTGATAGGAAAATAAGAGCCGTACTTTTATCTCGAAATGATTTTGAATTAACTACTTTGCTGGAAATCATCATTTATTGTGAAACTTAACGTCAGAAGATTAAGTGGATCATTGTCAAAAGGAAAGAAGGAAAAATACCCGCAATGTAGTTGAAATCTAGAAGCTTATATTCAGCAGGTCGACATAATAATTTAGACATTTTTCTTGATGACGTTTTTGTATAAACAATCTCTAACTGAAATCATATGATAACGTTTACATATACTTGGAATCTCGGTTAATATATAAGTAAGAGCATGTGTATGGAACCTATAGAGATTGGATGTGATTCCTGAAATAAGGCAAAAAACGGAATCGGGAAAAATCATTCATAATATGCAAGCCACCTGCCGAAAGCAAGTAGAAGATCTCAATTCATCGAGTTCAACAGATCTTGAAGGCGTATCCCAAAAAGAATCAAATTCCTCGAGTTGGCGCTAATTTTGGCAGGCCAAAAAATCGTCACGTTATGATGAAAGAAATCTAAATGAACAGGCTTATTCCTATCATAAGTTTGGTGTCTGCGACCTTGAGAATATCACAAAAAGCAAGTACAATCAAAAAGAAAAAAGAAAAGCCGCTTAAAAAAGCAGCTTAAACCTCACTTAATGATGCCTGTGCCCATGCGCCTGTTCTCTTTTGAACTTCACGTAGCTTTCACCGGCTGCATCCAGGCACTTCTTGCAGAGCATTGTGTTTTCGGTTACAACGCCTTTTGAGAAGTTGGGGATACGGAGCTCTACGGGGTAGAGGTCGGTTTTTGAGCCGCAGAGCTTGCATTTGCCGGGGGTGCCTGCAAGTTCTTCTTTTTCCACTTTTACGCGGGTTTTGTCGGTGGATTCGAGACAGTTCTCGCAGAGGCCTGTCCAGACTCCTTCGGGGTAGGCAAATTTGAGGAGGGAATGGCAGACCCTCACCGGGTTAACGTTGGGGATTCCGCGTCCTCATAGATCACAATCTTCCACATCGATCCTGCCTACAACATAATGTATTTGAAAGAATAGGGCATAGAGAAAAATGCAATGGGCTTTAAAATACAGAAGGTCGGGAAAGAGGCTCTATGTACCGTGCTCCCTGAATTTTTTAAGGCAAGGGAATATGTGGAACTTGCATATCTCTTCGGTTCGACAGCCGAAGGCACAGAAGGGCCGTTAAGTGATATTGATATAGCTGTGTATCTTTCCGGCAAACTTACGAAAGGAGAAAGGATAGAAAAGCGCCTGGAATTAATGGGAGAGCTTGCAACCCTCCTCAAAACCGATTACGTAGACCTTCTGGTGATGAACGATGCTGCACCTGTTATTAACTTTGAGGCAATAAAGCCCAATGTGCCGTTATTCGTTAGAAATGAAGACCTGAAACTGGACGTGGAGCAGCGTGTCATGTCCAGATACCTGGACAGAAAGCACCATGAAGACTTTTTAAACAGGGAATTGCTGAAACGAATCAGGGAGAAGAGAGGTATTCCGAATGTCAGCAGCAGATAAGATATATAGAAAGCTAAACTTTATGCAGCGCTGTGTGGACTACCTGAAATCAATAGATCTCGAAAGCACGGACCTTGAAAGCAATTATGAAAAGCGCTCCGCGGTCGAGAGAAATTTCCAACTGGCAATTGAATGTGCCATTGACATCGGAGAAATCATCATCTCAAAAGAGGGATTTGAAAGGCCTGAAGACTACAGGACTGTATTCCGGATTCTTGGCAGGCACGAAATAATCCCTAACGAATTCTCAGAGGAATTCGCTTTTGCAGCAGGGTTCAGAAATGTTCTGGTTCATATATATGAGGAAGTGGACCTTGACGTCTTAAAAAAAATGCTTGCTGAAAACCTGGACGACTTTGATACATTTGCCTTTTACGCTGCAGAATACGCAGAGAAACTTACAGAATAAAGCTTAGTACTTTCCTTAAATATTTTACTACGCTAGCCTTGAAATCGATGGTATAAGCTGCCATTGCTCCGACTTCACAAATTTCTTTTTATTTATTCGAAACTAATAGTCTTCTCGTTACGTCTTTCTGCAACGATAGCCAGGTCGTGGAGATCCTCTTTCATTTTTTCATATTCTTCGATAGGAAGAATAATCGCCACCTTTTCCCCATTTTCATCGACCACGTATTGTTCATGCGCTACAGTCACATAGTCACCTTTTTCAGGAAAAAACATGAAATCCTTTTTTATATGCATTTATCTTCCTTTCAGGTATAACCTTTTTTCGTAAATTAAGCCTCGAGAAAAAATCACCTACCCAAGTTCAGGCATGCCTGAGTGCTGGAGTATATTGAGAAGAAAGAAAATAATGTTGGATGAAAACACAATCATCATCTTTTTTCTGTCGCTTTTCAGAACCTCGGGCTCTCACCGGACGCCGAAGGCGGCCGGCTTTTCCATAAGGAAACATAAATAAGAGAGAAAATAACCCAAAAAAGCTAAACAAAAAAACCAAGAGCGGGATAAAAGAACCCGCGTTTTTAACCAGAAATGGATGTGTTTGACCAAAGATTACCTTTTTTCCCGTTGTTCTCCCTAACATTTGAAGACTCGATAACCGTTATCGTATCCATACCCTCAAAGACAGCCATACCCGAATCAATCTCGTTTTCATACCCTACTTTGCCTTCAAAAGTTATGATTACCTCATCACCGGCTCCAAGGATGGCTTCGACTTCTTCCCGGTCAAACTTAAGCATTCTCTCAAGAATTCCGTCGCCGTCAGTATCCTTCAGGTATTCACTTTTATTGGTAACGAATTCGTACTGAGGGTCCGAAACAGCCGGAACTACACCGTTCAGGAACACACCGGATGCATCGATTCCAGAGACGTCGTATCCATCAGGAAGTTCGATATATACAGTGACCCATTTGCCGCCGCTGCCAAGGTTAAGGGTATCTGGGTCGAAGTTGATTTCGGCTTCAACCGGGATGATATCTTCTACTTCCGTGACCAGCACATTATCAAACAGCACTCTGGTATGACCACAGTTATCTCCCGAAAGCCTCACACACTTATAGGTTCCATCTGCCGGAAGTGGCAAATTTTCTCCAATCAACTCGCCGTCCAGCCATACATCATAAATCCTGTCAACTATGTCAATTTTTACTTTAACATGATACCACTGGTTTAAATTGTAAGGAACTTCTCCAGGCCCAACAAGCATGTTTGCTCCGAAACCCACAAGACCATAGGCTCTTCCCCATCCAACGTTGGGGTCCACAAGGCTTACATAAGAATTGACCCAACCGGTTGAAGATCCAGGTTTTACCACATTTACATCAACTTCGAAGATAACCTGATCAGGAGTTTCAGGCAATGGGCGATCTGCACAAGCAGCCCAGCCAGATCGCCCTTCAAGTTTTAAGGAATTTGGAGAGGATACAGATTGGGAGTTGTCAACTATCTGATATGAAGCCCCATAACCACTATACTTAAGATTCCAGCCCCCTGAAGAGGGAAATACCCCAACAGGATAGGAATCGAAATTATCTTCAAAAATTGCATTATCAGCAGCTGAATTTGCTGAAGCTATTCCACTTGCCATCGTTCCAAATAGAACAAAAGCGACAAATAAACTAAGCACTCTCTGAGTAAATGTCATACTAATCGCCCCATCACCCCGTAATTTAAATTATTTAGTTTATGAATAAAGATATTTACAAAGAAAGGATGATGCTTTTACAGTAAATAAATGTTACTACTGTACTGAACAAGATCTAACAACATTTATTGGAAACTAAAATTAGAAATGACATCAACAGAGGAAAAATACACAGTATACTGTGAGATACAAAAATTTAGTAAGTATACACTCAAAATGCCTATTTGAAAATTAATATTTAAAACCAGAAATTAAAAACCAACAAACAAACACCTTAAAAAAGAATCCACCAAAAAAGAAAAACGGAAACACAAAAAAGAGGGAAAGGTATTGACCCTTTACCTCCAGTAATTTATTTTTACTGCTTCCTCAATAAGTAGAGAACAGCCAGAAGTCCTGAAATCGCAAATGCGATTTGGAATCCCGGAATCTTTTTTTCTTCAGCAGCACCCTCCGTTTCTGAAGTTGCGGGTTCTTCAGTAGCTGTTGGAATCTCAGAATCCATCAAATTTTCAGCGGGTTCTGCTTCTTCGGGGGATATATCTACATTCCGCACATCCCGAAGTGATTCATCTCCTTCTTCAGGCTCTTCCATCTCATTAGAGGCCGGTGCAGGTTCTGCGGGAATTATCCTGGCACTTCCCTTTCCTTTCCCACCTCTGTGAGCTCCTTTTTCTTCTGGGATTGTTTTTGTTACGGCTGTTGCATTGACCCAGGTCTCATTTACATTCCCGTAAATATCCACCGTGTGTGTACCGATTGTGTAACTTGTTTCGGGTTCGAGCCCTGTGGCATTGAAGTATTCGGCAGAGGTGTTGGTCTGGAAGATGCCGTTAAGGTATATTTCGGTGCGTGAGAAGTCGGGGTCTGAGGGGTTGGTCCAGGTGAAGTTGATCCAGCTTGAGCCGGAACTTGATTCAAGATTGCTAACCCCCGTACTGCCAATTATTATGGTTTGAATAGAATCAGGCTCTTTTGTTTCATCAATTGTCCCATCGTCATCCGTATCAATCATCATCTCATATTTTTGTGTTGTGAGATTGATCGGGATAGTAGCAACAGTGTTTTTAGTCAACGGCACGAATTCATAAAATACTTCGGTAGTTCCTGAATCAGATCTCTGTTTTATAGTGAAATTGAAGTGCTGCTCTTCTACAGAATTTAGCTCATTCTCTGAAAAATTCGCCCTGATTTCAAAAACATATTCTTCGCCGGTATTGTAAAGCAAAATTGTTTCAGGAGCGCTATAATTAGTAGTATCATATAAGGTAACAGTGTAGCCACTGAAATAGAATGAATCCGGAATATTCCGGTCAATTTTTCCGGAGGAAGGACCCGTATGTCTGCCTTCCGAATCATAGGCGTTTAAGTCCGCAGGACAACTTAAAGACCCGGATATCATTGTTGGTCTTTCAAGAGTCAGCTCTACCGGCTGTTGTATAAAAATATCCCCTTCTTTGAATTCTATTGTCCTGTAACCGGGTGCAAAATATTCACTGTGTTTGGCAAGGCTCTGGGTCTGTACAAACAAAGGGAATTCATTTAAAGGAAATTCATTTAGAAGAAGTTCATTTGCAAAAAAAGGCGTTCCTGCTGAATCAATGATATGGGACTGATGAGTATGGCCTGAGATTACGAGTTTCACATTGTAATCTTCACAGTAATCTATAAATTGCACTCTGTTAAACGCAATGCAACCATCGTTCCCACCGGGCTCAGATTGGGGAAGTCCGGTACCATCCGGGTTTTCATCATCGACTGAGGTGCATCGAATTGCCGGATGATGCATAAAAATAATTTTAGGCTTATTTCTATCCAGTTCTTTTAAAGCATCAATTTGAGTATCATTGAGACCGAATGATTCAGGTGTGGGATCAAAGAATTGACCCCATGTCAAATAATAGGCATCGTAATCGGACAATGAATCAAGGCCTATAAACATATAGTCGCCGACTTCTATTGAATAATCATTGAAGTCATCGGAAAGATAATTTTTTCTTTCCGGCAGCAGCGGTTCTACTCGCTCATTATACTCTTCAAGGTCATCAATTATACTTCCATTTGAATCAATAATAGCCTTAGTCCGGCGATCATGGTTTCCAGGTACACAGAGAACTCTTTCCGTACAATTATTTATTGAAAATATTCCATTCCAGAAATCATCAAAATATTCCTCTTCATTATACTCAACCAGGTCACCGGTCACAAGAATTAAGGAATGGGACGGATCTAACTGATTTGCGGCAAGAATCCCCTCTGCAAAAAATTCTCTTTTTTCATCCGGAGTTTCTTCACCCGCAAATAACCTTTGAGGCATCCCCATGTGAATATCTGCGAAATGAACTACAGTAAAATCTTCAGAAGCAACAGGATTACCTTTAGAAATAACAGAATTAGACACAGGGATGTTATTTCCATCTAGTTCTCCTATATTTCCAACAAGTTCAAGATTGATTTCTTCTGCAGAAGTAACACTCATAAGGAACAAAAAGAAAATAACTATCGTTAAGTAAACTCGTTTGTAATTAATGTTCACTTAAAAACCTCCAAAAATAATAAAATAATATCTAAACTAATTTTAATCAGGTTCCGTATTCTCAGGCGCATAGATGCCTCTTGATGTAGAATCATGCGCTGAAATTTAAGCAATTTATCACTTTTGTGGGAGTCAAAATAGACATCAACTGGAACTTCCGACTCTCCCACATTATAACAAATATACATAAATAATTTTTTAAAAAATCAGATGATTAATTAAAAAGAGTTATAAAAATCAAATTATGTGCTACTATCCACCCTGGACAAACAGTCAGACAATTACTTTCAATAAGATAAAAATTCCTTATTGCCGGGAGTGCCTTCAAGTTCTCCTTTTTCCACTTTTACGCGGGTTTTGTCGGCGGATTCGAGACAGTTCTCACAGAGAACGCTCGATCCTAAAAATCAAGAGATCAAATAAGAAAATATGCCAGCTTATTTAGTGGCAAGAATTTGGAAAATTTTATTACTTTTGAATGTCAAAATTGGTTAATAACATTTAATAAAATAAAGAAGGTTACAATCTGAAACCACTTATGATATGTAAAGTTGAAGTGCCACCGTTATTTAGGAATATTGCAAGTCGGGTGGCTGAAAGAAAAATTTGTAAAATAAAAAATGATATTATTAAACATAATCAAAATCCTGAAGATTATCATACCAAACTTGAAACCCATGTTAAAACAATACGAGAAAGCATGTCATTGGATATCAAAGATGGTATTATTAGCATCACACATCTTATAATATTTACTATTGCGATTTCAATTTTTGTAATTTTGTTACAATGTACTGACTCGCAAAACCTTGAATGTTCAATTTTTAGATTTATATTAACCTTTCCATATAGTTTATTTTTATTTCTTTTTTGTTTCTATATTCTTTTTTTCATTATACCAAATATTATCAAATTATTCAGATGTTTATTTAGCACAAGAAAATATGACCTTGATGAATATCATAATTGGTACATAACGCAAGAAAAAGATATAATTATTGATTGGTGGGATGCAAAAACACCGATTTTTGGAAAAATTAAATATTTGAAATGTTCAATTTGCGGAGCAAAAAAAATTGAAAAAACCGAATAGGTTAATATACGTAAGAGCCAAAATAGTCATTAACTAACTCTAAAAAGAATTTTAAGGGTTAAAAAACCTAAAATGAGTAGTTACAAACATTGCGTTCCTGACTATATTCACTTTTGATTGGAGCCAAAAACCAACAAAAACTTGGCAAATGGTTTTAAGCAATTTGAGAGTTATGCAAAAAAGAAACCGGTGAAGGAGATAAAGAACTACCAGCACCAGCAAAAAAAGAAAAAAGCCGCTTTAAAAAGCAGCTTCAACCTCACTTAATGATGCCCGTGCCCGTGTTCCGCCTGTTCTCTTTTGAACTTGACGTAGCTTTCACCGGCTGCATCCAGGCACTTCTTGCAGAGCATGGCATTTTCAGTCATGACACCTTTTGAGAAGTTGGGGATATGCAGTTCCACGGGGTAGAGGTCGGTTTTTGTCCCGCAGAGTTTACATTTGCCGGGGGTACCTGCAAGTTCTTCTTTTTCCACTTTTACGCGGGTTTTGTCGGCGGATTCGAGACAGTTCTCGCAGAGGCCTGTCCAGACTCCTTCGGGGTAGGCGAATTTGAGGAGGGGGCGGAAAACCCGCACCGGGTTAACGGTGGGGATTCCGCGTCCGCATAGATCACAGTCTGCCATATCTTTTCCTCCTTATTTTCCTTAGACCAGTACACTTGCTGCTTCCATTGCCCACTGCACGAAGGGTTCGGGCCAGATTCCGATTACCAGTACGCCTGCCACTGCGAGCAGGAGAGCGAGGGCATACGGGAAGGGAGTTCCGATCTTCTCGCCTTCGGGGGGCAGGAAGTACATGTACTTCACGAGCCGTGCGTAGTAGAACAGGGAAAGGGCACTGTTCAGGATGGCGATTACAGCCAGCCAGGTCATGCCTGCCTGGATGGTCGAGGAGAAGAGCACGAACTTGGCCATGAAGCCCGCGGTTGGCGGGATTCCTGCAAGGGCGAAGACGAAGACCATCATTGCAAAGGCAGCGATTGGCATTCTCTTGCCAAGGCCCTTGAAGCTATCCAGGTGGTCGGGGACTTCCAGGTTGCCTTTCTTTTCGGAGGTCACCATCCAGACAACGGCCCCTGCTGCTATGAATGCGCCTGCCTTCATGAAGGCGTGGGCAAGAGCATAGAGGATACCGCCTGCAAGAGCCATCGGGGTCATGACCACGAAAGCCATTGCGATGTACCCTGCCTGGGCAAGGGAAGAGTAGGCGAGCATGCGCTTGACACTGGTCTGAGACACTGCGACCACGTTTCCGAAGGTCATGGTGACAACAGCCAGGATCGTAAAGGCTAGCTGCCAGTCAGGCTGGAGGGCTGCCAGGGCTACGATGAAAACCCTGAAAGCTGCCACGAAGCCCATCTTCTTGGACCCTGCCGCAAGGAGGGCAGACACAACCGAGGGGGAACCCTGGTAGGTATCCGGAGCCCACATGTGGAAGGGGACAAGAGCCATCTTGAAACCGAACCCTGCAATCAGCAGGACCACTGCCACAAGCCCGATCGGGTTGTCCACGAGAAGGCCGCAGTTTGCAGCGATCAGGGGGATGCTGGTCGTGCCGGTTGCTCCGTAGACGTAGGTAAGCCCGAAGAGCATCAGGGCAGCCGAGACCGAGCCAATCACGAAGTACTTCATGGAGGCTTCAAGGGACCTCGGGTTCTGCTTCTCATAGCCTGCAAGGGCGTAGGTTGCGAGACTTGCAAGTTCGAAGGCGCAGAAGAGCACGATCAGGTCATTGGCTGAAGCCACGAACATCATGCCAAAGGTTGCAAAGAGCACCAGGGCATAGAACTCTTCGGTGTGGTCGCTGTCCTCATTATACTTTATGGCAGCTACCGAGACCAGCAGGGCGACTGCCAGGAAGACCAGCTTGAAGAACTGGGAAAGGGCATCGATACTGACCGTTCCCGAGAACATCACCGCTTCGGTCCCGAAGCTTGCGACCGTCAGGCCGAGAGCAGCCAGGACCCCGAAGGTTGCCAGGTAGCCGAGCATGTTCTTTGCCTGGGGGGACATGAAAATCCCCGTGACCAGGACAAAGAGGCCGGTAACCGCGATTGCGATTTCAGGTGCAAGTAACATAAGGTCTACCATTTTTCACACCCCCGCTCCAGCCGCCAGGCTGACTATTGCTTCCGAATTAGTAATCATCATATCAAGCACCGGATTCGGGTGCAGACCGAAGTAGAGCACCAGGAGGGCAATTATTGCCATGGAAAAGACCTGGAGGGAGTTAATGTCTTTCACGTCCCCGAGCTTCTCATTATACACACCGAACATTGCCCTCTGCATTGCCCAGAGGTGGTAGCCAGCGGTAATCACGATTGCCAGGAGAGCTATCACCACAAAGCCAGGCAGGTTCGCGAAAGTGAAGGTCAGCACCAGGAACTCGGCAATGAAGCCGGTCAGCCCGGGAAGACCAAGCGAAGCCATGAAAGCAAGCATCATGATGACTGTCAGCTTTGGCATCTTCTGGGCAAGCCCGCCAAGGTCGTTTATAATCCTCGTCCCTGCACTGCTGTGGATGGCGCCTGCCGACATAAACAGGATTGCCATAATCAGCCCGTGAGAGAACTGCTGGAACATTGCGCCTGAGACTGAAAGGGCAACCAGGCCTGCAGCACCGAGGGTCACGTACCCCATGTGGCTCACACTGGAGTAGGCGATCATACGCTTGAGGTCCTTTTGCCTGAGCGCCAGGAGAGCTCCGTAAAGGATACTGACCGACCCGAGCAAGCCCATCAGAACAATGAACAGGTCAGGGCTGCCTGCGTTAGGGAGCATGGGGAGTATGATCCTGAAGAGCCCGTACCCTCCGATCTTGAGCAGGACGAAGAGCACGCTGCCTGCGGTGGGGGCTTCGGAATAGGCATCCGGAAGCCAGGAGTGGAAGGGGAAGGATGGGATTTTTGCCAGGAACCCGAAGAGAAGCGCCAGGAAAATGGCGTCTTTCAGCATTCCGGACTCAAAGAACTGGTACTGAGAGATCAGTTCCCTGATGTCAAAGGTGGGCACCCCGGTCTGCTGCCAGGAGGCATAGAAGATCCCGAAGATCCCGAGGAGCATCACCAGGGAAGCGACATGCGTGTAAATGAAAAACTTGTAGGACGCATGGGCTCGCTTTTCTCCTCCCCAGATGTTCACCATGAAGAAGAGGGGGATCAGGGTGAGTTCCCAGAAGATGTAGAACATGAAGAAGTCAAGGGACACGAAGACCCCTATAACTGCTGCCTGCATGGCAAGGATCAGGCCGTAGAACCTGTTAGGGGCTTCTCTGTCCTCGCTCCAGGAATAAACAACAAGCAGCGGAATTACTATCGCGTTCAGGAGGATCAGGGGCATGGAAATGCCGTCAATCCCCACGGTGTAACTGATCCCTAGGGAAGGAATCCAC
Source organism: Methanosarcina sp. MTP4 (assembly GCF_000970045.1). Classification (NCBI taxonomy): domain Archaea; kingdom Methanobacteriati; phylum Methanobacteriota; class Methanomicrobia; order Methanosarcinales; family Methanosarcinaceae; genus Methanosarcina; species Methanosarcina sp. MTP4. Next base: position 1,207,693 of record NZ_CP009505.1, on the reverse strand, counting down.
TCCATCGACTCAAAGAACTGCATGGCAGCCGTGCTGCTGTCAAAGTTCATGTAGGCGTAGAGGGTGATTCCAAGCGTTACAAGCGAACCGAGCAGGCCCATTCCTGCAGCCTGTTCTTTCGTTTTTGTGAAAAAGGTCACTGCTGCAAAAATCAGCGGCACCAGAATCAGCAACGATGCTACCGGCAGCATTAGAGCACCTCCATTATCAACTTAACAAGTATTATCAACAGGCCCACACCCGCGATCACGACGGTTGCATAGGTCTGCACGACCCCTGTCTGCACCCGCCTGAGTGCATCGGCTGCTGCGACTGTGACGATTCCGATTGCTTCCACAATGCTGTCAATAATCACGTCAACTACCTGTCCCAGGAAGGCAACAATGCCGTAGACCACACCGATTGAGAAGAATTCAGTGAAGATCTCGTGCTGGTAGTAGCGCTTGTAGAGCAACTTGTAGACAGGGTTCTTCATAGAAGCCACAGCTCCGAGGTCCACTGCCCTGAGGTAGTAGAGCACGAAGGAAATCCCGAGGCCTGCAAGGGCAATAATTACCGGCATCCAGAGGATAAGGAGCGGCTCGTGCCCTGCGGCATGGACAATTTCGTTTCCTCCAAGCCCTGCAAGGCTTCCGATGTCCACATTTACAAAACTGTTTGTAAAGGTTTCCTCAAGGAACTCCATGAAACCTGTCCTGGTAAGTCCACCGAAGATAAGGGCAAGGACTGCCAGGATGCTGAGCGGAATGGTCATCACGGACGGAGACTCGTGCCCCCCGCAGTTGCTCCTTGGCTTTCCTGCAAAGGTCATGAAGATCAGCCTGAAGATGTAGACTGCGGTCAGGAGCGCTGCAACGATTGAGAAAATGTAGGGAATCCAGTTGCCGCTGTGTTCTCCAAGCAGGTAAGCGTTCTCGATTATCGGGTCCTTGGAGAAGAAACCGCTTGTCCCGATTGAAGTCCCCGGAATCCCGAAACCTGCAAGGGAAAGGGCTGCAGCGGTCATTGTAGCCGCGGTTATCGGCATGACTTTCGCAACGCCTCCGAGTTCTCTCATGTCGTGGGTGCCCACTGCGTGGATCACACTTCCGGCACAGAGGAAGAGAAGCGCCTTGAAGAATGCGTGGTTGATCAGGTGGAAGAGGGACACGCCCACTGCTTCAAGCCCGACGGCTGCTCCCAGACCCAGGGCCAGCATCATGTACCCGAGCTGGCTGATGGTTGAAAAGGCAAGCACACGCTTGAGGTCGTTCATCACAATGCCCATGGTGGCTGCAAAGAGAGCTGTAAAGCCTCCGAAGTAGGCAACTACCATCAAAGAGTCGGGAGCTGCAATGAACATCGGGAAGGTCCTTGCGACCAGGTAGACCCCCGCAGTAACCATTGTTGCTGCATGGATGAGGGCTGAAACGGTTGTCGGGCCTTCCATTGCGTCAGGCAGCCACACATGGAGCGGGAACTGCCCGGATTTTCCTACTGCGCCTCCGAAGAAGAGCAGAGTAATAATAGTAAGGTGGCTCACTTCAAAGCCGAGGAAGTTTGCCTGCATAGCCGAGAGTTCCGGGATATAGCTGAAGATCTCGTCAAAGCGGAGCAGGTATACGCCTTCCGTGAACCCGCCTGCAAGCTTCATAAGGTCGGCGGTGAGCACGATAATTCCCGTAAGGAACATCACATCTCCGATCCTGGTTGTCAGGAAGGCTTTCTTGGCTGCGGATGCTGCCGAGGGTTTTGCAAACCAGAACCCGATCAGGAGATAGGAACAAAGCCCCACAAGTTCCCAGGAAACGAAAAGCTGCAGGATGTTGTCCGAAAGGACCAGGGACAGCATTGCCGCGGTGAAAAGGGCGGTTTCTGCAAAGTACCTGGGTTTTGCGGGGTCATGGGACATGTAGCCCACTGCATAGATGTGGATAAGCAGGCTCACAAAGGAGACCATGCAGAGCATGACTGCAGCCAGGGGGTCAATTAATACTCCCAGGTTTAGCACTGCGAACCACGAAACGGACTGGCTGACAACCTCTTCCGGGTTTGCCAGCAGGCCGAGAGTAATCATGAAAGAGATTACAAAGGAGGCGGCAATGGCTGCTATCGGGATGATTGCTCCTCCCGAGGGCAACTTCTTCCCGAAGAAGAAGGTGATTACAAACGCAAGTGCCGGAAGCACGGGGATTAAAAATGCAAGTTCTTCCAGTGCCATTTTTACCACCTCAGAAGGTTAAGTTCGTCAAGGTTGATCCTGTCATGCATCCTGTAGATTGCCATGAAGATCGCAAACCCGATCGCTGCCTCTGCGGCTGCGAGAGCAATGGAAAACAGGGCAAAGACCTGTCCGTTCAGGGTATCCGTGTAGCTTGAGAAAGCTACCAGGTTCAGGTTTGCGGAGTTGAGCATGAGTTCGATGCACATGATCAGCCTGATACCGCTTTTATGCGTCATTACGCCATAGAGCCCGATAGAGAAAAGCAGGGCTGCAAGGCCAAGGTAAAAGTTTAAGGGAATCATTTGCTGCCCTCTCCTTTTGCCATATAGATTGCCCCTATCAGGGAGGCTAACAGGACGATTGACATGATCTCGAAGGGAATTACATATTGGGTAAAGATCAGCATCCCCAGGCCTTCAACGTTACTCGGATCAGCCGGGTTTTCAGGCAGTTCGGACACGGTGTTCCAGGAAGTCCCGAAAGTTCCCAGGACCACAACGGCCAGGAAGAGCAGGACCACTAAAAGGGCTGCGGGCCGGTTAATCTGCATTGGAAGCACCTCCGAGTTCACGCTTGGTAAGCATCACGGCAAAGAGGATCAACACCCCGATAGCTCCGATATAGACCAGCACCTGGACAACTCCGAGGAACTGGGCGTTCAAGAGGAGATAGAGCGCTGCCACACCGAACATGCACATGATAAGGGCAAGCCCGGCTCTCACAACATCCTTTGTGATAACCACAAAGATTGCGAAGAAGACCGTGATTACAGAAAAAAGCCCGAAGGCGGCCATTTCAACAAAGGCTCCGATCGTTTCAAGTCCGATCATCTCTCATCACCTTCCGCAATGTCGACTTCCCTGGCAAGTTTGGCAGGGGTCATGAGCATGTCTTTGTGAGTCCACTTGACAACGCCCTTACAATATTCCTTCCCGCTGGAAAGGGCACCTTTCGGGCACTGGTCAATGCAAAGCCCACAGAAGAGGCAGTGACCGATATCAATTTCCGGGAACCAGCGCTGTTTTCCACTGCCCGGTGCAATAGGAGCTTTTACGATCCTTATTGCGTTGTTCGGACAGGTGTTGGCACAGATCCCACAGCCAATGCATTTGCTTTTATCGAGGATCTGGAGCCCCCTGAACCTGTCAGAAAGCGGGCTTTCCACTTCGGGGCACAGCCTGGTTACGCGTTTTTTAGGGATGTTTTTTAGCGCATATTTGATATTTTTAAGAACCATGCTTTCACACTCCCAGATAGAGCCCAAGGCCCACTGCCCAAACAAGGTTCAGAAGGGATAGGGGCAGCAGTCTTTTCCAGCTAAGGTCTACCACCTGGTCGATCCTGTATCTCGGAACAGCCCATCTCATCATGACGATAGTACACAGGACAAGGGCAGTTTTAAGAAGCAGGAAACCTGTGGGGGCAATCAGGCCCAGCACCGGGTTGCTTGCAACAAAAGCCGGCACGTTCCAGCCGCCAAGGAAAAGAAGCGCCACAAGGAAAGAACCCAGGATCATGTGGATATACTCGGCAAAGAACCCGAGCCCGAAACGCATTCCGCTGTATTCGGTAACCCATCCTGCGACCAGTTCTTCTTCAGACTCGTTCTGGTCGAAAGGAAGCCTTCCCATATCAGCCATAAGGGCAATAAAGAAAACAACAAATCCGACCGGCTGCAGGAAAATGTTCCAGACAAGCCCCTGGCCCTGAGCGATTTCCACAATGTTCAGGGACCCGGTCATAACAGCAACACTGATAACCGTAATTCCGAGGGGGACTTCATACCCTACCATCCGGGCAAAGTTCCTGAAGGCTCCCAAGAGGGAATATTTGTTGTTCGAACCGTAGGACATCATGAAGATCCCGAAGATCGAAATAGAGGACATTGCCTCGATGTAAAGGATACTGATATCCATCTCGGTGACTGCCAGCGGGTATTCGACGCCGCCTATGAAGACCGCTCCCACGGGGATTGCAACAAGCATCAGGAAAACCGAGCTCATCAGGAAAATAGGGGCATTGTCGAAAAGAAGGCGGTCAGCGTTCTTCGGCCTCAGGTCTTCTTTAGTAAAGAGCTTGATAGCGTCTGCCACGAGCTGCAGGAGCCCGAACTTGCCGACTCTCATAGGGCCGTACCTGAACTGGATGTCGGCTGAGAGTTTACGCTCAATCCAGACCGCACCCATTGCGCCCAGGAAAATGGCACCAACAAGA